>NZ_CABEGA010000013.1 GCF_901521055.1 Cellulomonas hominis
CGGGGCCGCGAGCCGGGTGGCGCCCCGGACCCGCTGGCCTCCGCCGCGCCCGTGGCGACCGCCGCCGTGGGGGCGCTGGTCGTGGCGCGGCTGCTGCCCCTGGCGCTGCGGCGGCTCGCCCCGGCGGGGCGGCGGGGCCCCCCCCCCCCCCCCGGGGGCCGCGCCCCCCCCCCCCCCGCCCCCCCCCGCGCCCCGCCCCCCCCGCCCCCCGCCGCCGCCCCGCAGGGCAGGGCGGCGGCGGGGGCACCGCGTCAGAGGGTCGGGGCGGTCCAGGCGAGCTGGACGACCTGGCGGCCCTCGTCGCGCGTGACGAGCTGCGCGCGTCCGGGGACGGCCGGGATGGGCTTGGCCCCGCCGATCAGTGCGCCCTCGTCGGGGCTGCCGGACAGCACGATGCCGGGGGCCGCGAGGTCGCGGAGCGCCTGCAGCACGGGCTCGTACATCGCGCGGCCCGCACCACCGGACCGGCGGGCCAGCACCAGGTGCAGGCCCACGTCGCCGGCCTGGGCGAGCAACGGCACGAGCGGCTGCAGCGGGTTGCCCGTGGTCGTGGACACCAGGTCGTAGTCGTCCACCACCACGAACACCTCGGCGCCCGTCCACCAGGACCGGTTGCGGAGCTGCTCGGGCGTGACGTCCGGCCCGGGGAGCCGCGTCCGCAGGTAGTCCGCGAGGCCGGCGATCTCCCCGGCGGCCTGGTCCTGGGTGGTGAAGTAGCCGGCCAGGTACTCCTCGGGGATCTCGCCGAGCAGCGACCGCCGGAAGTCGACGGCGAAGATCTGCGCCTGCTGCGGGGTGTGCAGGCGGCGGATCTCGGAGGTGACCGCGCGCAGCAGCGCCGACTTGCCGGAGCCGCCGTCGCCGAACGCGTACAGGTGCGGCTCCTCGCGGACGTCGATGCCGACCGGTGCGAGCCCTGCCTCGTCGATGCCCAGCAGCAGCCGGCGGGCGTCGGCGCGCGGGTCGGCGTGCACCTGCGCGAGCGTGACCTCGTCGGGCAGCAGCCGCAGCTTCGGGCCGGCGGGGCCCTGCCAGGCGGCGTTCACGGCCTCGATGAGGTGCGTGACGCCGGCGCCGAGGGTGCCGGGGGCCGGGTCGCCGTCGACGCGGGGCAGCGCGGTCAGCACGTGGTGCTTGGACACGGCGAGCCCGCGGCCCGGCCGGTCCTTGGGCACGTTGACGGCGACCTTGCGGTCGATCTCGGAGTCCATCGGGTCGCCGAGCCGCAGCTCCAGGCGGGTGCCGAACAGGTCCTTGACCTGGGTGCGGAAGTCCATCCACCGGGCGGCGGACGCCACCAGGTGCACGCCGAACGTGAGGCCGCGGCCGGCCAGCGCCTGGATGCGGGGCTCGAGCTCGTCGAACTCCGTGCGGACGGTGGACCAGCCGTCCACCAGCAGGAACACGTCACCGAAGCCGTCGTCGGCCGTGCCCTGCGCGCGGCGGGTGCGGTAGGTCTCGATGGAGTCGATGCCGTGCTGGCGGAAGTACCGCTCGCGCTCGTCGACCATCGACTCGACCTCGGCGACCACGCGACGCACCACGTCCGGCTCGGCGCGCGAGGCGACGCCCGCCACGTGGGCCAGGCCGGCCAGCGGGGCGAACGTGCCGCCACCGAAGTCGAGCACGTAGAACTGCACCTCGAGCGGGGTGTGCGTGAGGGCCAGCGCGGTGACGACGGAGCGGAGCACCGTGCTCTTGCCGGTGCGCGGGGCGCCGACGACGGCCATGTGCCCGGCGGCGCCGCCGAGCGACACCGTGAGGTTCTCGCGGCGCTGCTCCAGGGGGCGGTCGACGGTGCCGAGGGGCACGGTCAGCGTCCCGGCGGCGCGCCAGCCGGGGGAGACCAGGCCGAGCCGCGGGTCGGCGACCAGGTCGGGCATGAGCTCGTCGAGCGTGCGGGGGACGACCAGCGGCGGCAGCCACACCTGGTGCGCGGGCGGGCCCTGGCCCTTCATCCGCTGCACGGCGATGTCGAACGTCGCGCGGGTCTCCTCCGGGTCGGCGGCGGCCGCGACCTCGGTGGAGGCGGGCTGCGCCTCGATGCCGCCGAGCACCGGCGCCGCGGTGAACGACTCCAGCCGGGTCAGCCCCGTGCCCGTCGTGCCGGCGCCCTGGGCCGTCCGGCGGCGGGCCTTCGGCGGGCCGGACACGTAGGAGGCCCGGAACTGGATCATCGTCGTCGTGTCGGGCTTGAGGTACCCCATGCCCGGGACGGGTGGCAGCGTGTACGCGTCCGGGACGCCCAGCACGGTGCGCGACTCGGCGGCGGAGAAGGTGCGCAGGCCGATCCGGTAGGACAGGTGCGACTCCAGGCCGCGCAGCCGGCCCTCCTCCAGGCGCTGCGAGGACAGCAGCAGGTGCATCTGCAGCGACCGGCCGAGGCGGCCGATGGTGACGAACAGGTCGACGAACTCGGGCTTCGCGGACAGCAGCTCGGAGAACTCGTCGCACACGATCAGCAGGGCCGGCAGCGGCTCGAGGTCGGTGCGGCCGCCCTTGCGGGCCTTCTCGTAGTCCGCGACGTTCGCGAAGTTGCCCGCGGCGCGCAGCAGCTCCTGGCGGCGGACCATCTCGCCCTGCAGGGCGTCCTGCATGCGGTCGACGAGGGTGAGCTCCTCGCCGAGGTTCGTGATGATCGCGGACACGTGCGGCATGTCCGCCATGCCGGCGAACGTCGCGCCGCCTTTGAAGTCGACGAGGACGAAGTTGAGGTCCTCCGACGAGTGCGTCAGCGCCAGCGCGAGCACCAGGGTGCGGAGCACCTCGGACTTCCCGGAGCCGGTGGCGCCGATGATGAGGCCGTGCGGGCCCATGCCCTGCTGCGCGGACTCCTTGATGTCCAGCGCGACGGGCTGGCCCTGCGGCGTGACGCCGATGGGCACCCGGAGGCGGTCGCGCGGCAGGCGGGGCCGCCACGCGACGGACAGGTCGAGGTCGCGGACGTCGCCGACGCCGAGCAGGTCGACCAACTCGGACGACACCTCCTCGTCGCTGCGCTCGGGGCCGGACTCGACGTGCAGGGGCAGCAGGCGGCGCGCGGTCGCCTCGGCGTCGGCCACCGACATCTGGTCGCCGTCGACGCGCACGGGCGCGTTCCCGAGGCGCAGCACGTCGACCGGCGCCCGGACGGCGTCCTCGCCGGCGACCGCGCCGCCGACGTTCAGGCGCAGGGTCGTGGGCTCGTCCAGCTCGTCCCAGCGCTCGGGGAGCTCGAGCACGGTCACGCCCAGCACGCCGTCGGTCGTGAGGATCGCGTTGCCGACGGGCACGTGGCCGCCGTCGACGACCACCAGCACGTGCGGGAGCGGTGCTTCCGCCGCGTAGCCGAACCGGGGCCGCTCCGTGAGGTCCTCGGGGAGCAGCGCCTCCACGTCGGCCAGCGCGGTGCCGATCATGCGGGCGGCGCCCACCGCGTCGCGGGACCGCGTGGAGTGGGCGTGCGGCAGCCACTTCACCCAGTCCCACTCCGGGAGCGCCGCGTCGCTCGCGATCACGGCGACCTGCAGGTCCTCCGGGGCGTGGAACGTGGCGAGCTGGCTGACGACGGCCCGGGCGAGCGCGCGGGACTCCGACGCCCCGCCGGTCACCTCGATGCGCGCGACGGACCGGACGTCGAACGCCAGCGGCACGCCGTGCTGCACCCGGTGCGTGACGAGGAACCGGTGCGCGGCCGACGCGGCGACCGGGTCGAGCTGCGCGAGGGGCGGGGTCTGCGGGGCCTCGAGGTCGAGGCACAGCGGCAGCGCGCCCACGCCGACGCGCGCGGTGAGGAAGTCGTCGTGCTGCGGGCGGCGCTCCCACACCCGGGTGCGCTCCTCCGCGACGGCCGGCAGCGCGCGCGGGTCGGGCGACGACCACTCGGCCGCCCGGCGCTGGGCACCGGCCGCCTGGCGGACGGAGGTGCGCAGGTCGGACAGGTAGGCCAGGTACTCGCGCCGCGCGCCGACCACCTGGGCCTGGTGCTGCGATCGCTGGCGCCAGCCGTTGACGCCGACGAACCCGAGCGACGCGAGCAGGAACATGCCGGCGGCGATGTACCCGCGGGGTCCCGGCTGGTTCATCGCGACGAACACGATCGAGCCGACCGACCCGAGCATCGGGATCGCGTTGGCGAGCATGCCGCTGACGCCGTCGGAGGGCTGGATCTCCGGGGGCGGCTGCAGGACGACCTGTCCGCTGGGGACGGCGGGCGGCTCCAGGCGCGTCCCCTGCTGCGTCGCGATCGACATCGTCGGCGCTCGGTCCCTCCTGCTGGGCGGGGAGCCGCGCGCCCCCCGGCGTTTCTCGTCGGTCAACCTACCTGTCGTGACGCCGACCCGGCGGCCGGTGTTCGGCCGTCCGGGCGATCCTCGCCCCCGGGGCGGTGCACGGGAGCGCCGGGGGACGCTCCGGGCCGGTCGGGAGGCGGGCGACCGCATAGCATGTCACCCGCCGCGCCCGGGGGCAGGCGGGTCCTCCGCCGACGCCCACCGGCCACGGGACCAGCGAGGAGGAGGTGCGCGTGACGGTGCCGGGCCCCGCCGTGCTGGCGCCCCTGACCCGCGTCGCCGTGCACCTGGGCGTCCGCCGCCTCGACGTCGCCCTCGACGCGTCCCGCACGCTTGGCGAGCTGCTCGCCGCCGCCGGGGTGCCGCTCGTGCCGGGACTGCTCGCGCTCGACTCCGCCGGCCGGGTGCTCGACCTCGCCGCGCCCGTCGCCGAGCAGGTGGCCGACGGCGCCGTCGTGCACGTCGTCGCGCCCGCGCCGCGCCCCCGTGGCCGCGCCGCCCGGGCCCGCGCCGCGTTCGTCGCCCGGCGCCCCGACCCCCAGCCCGCGCTGCTCGGTGCCGCCGCGTGCGTCACCGCCGTGCTCGCGGCGGTCGAGGTGCTCGACCCGGCGCGCCGCGGGTGGGTCGCGCTCGTCGCGGCGCTCGTGCTCGCCGCCGGGGCCGTGCTGCTGGCCGTCTCCCGGTCCGCCTCGACGTCCGCCGCCACGCTGGTCGCGCCGGTGCTCGCCCTCGCCGCGGGGGTGGCGGCCGTCGACCCCGCCGGCGGCGCGGACCGGCGCCTGGCCCTGGTCGCCGGGCTCGTCGCCGCCACCGGAGCCGCCGCCGTCCGGTACGTGACGACCCGCGCCCTGCGCCGGGGGCAGGACCTGGCGACCGTGCTGCTCGGAGCCGTCGGCACGTTCGCCGTCGTCGACCTGCTGGTGCTGGTCGCGGGACTGCCGGGCGTCGTCACCGCGGCGGTGCTGCTCGGGCTCGTGCCGGTGGGCCTGCGCGTGCTGCCGGTCATGGCGCTGTCGGTGCCCGACGAGCAGCTGGTGGACCTCGCCCACGTCGCCCGCACCGCGCCGAGCGTCCGGGGCCCGCGCCCGCGGGGACTGGGCCGCGTGAACGAGCGCCAGGTCGTCCGCACGGTCGGCTCCGCGGAGCGTCGCACCGACGCCGGGGTGCTGCTCGTGTGCGCGCTGCCGGCCGTGCTGGTGCCCGTCGTGCTCGCAGGGGCCCTGGGGGAGCCCGTCCGCGGCTGGGGGGCGATCGCCCTCGCCGCGGCGCTCGTCCTCGTGCTCAGCCTGCAGCCGCGGTCCGCCCGAGGGGCCGTCGCGCGGTGGGCGCCGCGCGCCGCGGCGGGCCTCGTGCTGCTGGAGCTGGCGGCGCTCGGCGGGCCGCTGCTCGGCGGCGACGCGGTCCTCGTGGCCGTGGCGTGCGTGGTGCTCGCGCTGGTGGCCGTCGCCGTCAGCCTCGCGCTGGGGCGGGGGTGGAGCTCCGTGGTCGCCTCCCGGTTCGGCGACGCGTTCGAGAGCCTCGGGGTCGTGCTGGCCCTGCCCGCGGCCCTGGTCGCCGCGGACATGATCGAGACGCTGCGGCGGGCGACCTCGTGAGGGCACCCGGCGGGGCGCTCCGGACGACGGCCGGACGGCGGCAGGACGATGGCAGGATGACGCGGATGACAGGGGGCCGGACGTGGAACCGACGATGAGCGCCGGCACCGTCGCCGTCCGTGAGTGCGCCGGCTGCCGGCGGCCCCTGAAGCCCGACGCCCGGTTCTGCACCGCCTGCGGCACGCCCGTCCAGGCGGACGTCACCGTGACCGTCGTCGAGGGCGCGCAGCCGCGGTCGCGCGCCGACGGGCGGCCGCGCGAGGTCCGGCCCGCCGTGCTGCACCCCGCGTTCGGCGAGGCCACGCCCGCCGGCCCGGGCCGTCGCGTCCTGGCGTACGCGATCGACGCCGCCGCGGTCGGGCTCGTCGGCGGCGCGCTGCTCGCCTGGACCGGTTCCGTGCTGCTCGTGGCGCTGGTGGTGGCGGAGCTGGCGCTGGGTCTGCTCGTCTGGGAGGCGCACACCGGCCGCACGCTCGGCAACACCCTGCTCGGCCTCCGCACCGCCCGCGAGGAGACGCCGTACTCGGTCGGCCCCGCCCGGGCGTTCCTGCGAGGGCTCGTGCTCGCCGCCGGGCACGCGGTCGCCGGCCTGGGGCAGTGGGTCGTCGTCGCGTCCGCCGCGTTCGACACCAGCGGGCGCGCGCAGGCGTGGCACGACCGCATCGGCCGGGCCGTGGTGGTCGACGTGCGCGCGCACGAGCGCGCCGTGGAGGCGCTGCACGAGGCGGAGGACGCCCAGGTGGCGCGCGTCGGTGCCGCACGGGCGGTCGGGGCGGCCGCTCCGACCGGTCAGCCGGGCGGCGCGCCCCGCGGGGTCGTGCCGTCGGCTGCTGGGCCGTCGAGCGCCGGGTCGTCGAGCGCAGGGCCGTCGACCGCGGCGCCGGCGGGCGTTGCGCCGGCAGGCGTCGTGCCGCAGCCCGTCGCCGCACATCCGCCGGTCGCGCCGGCCGCCGGGGGCTACGGTGCGGGCGCGCCGCAGGTCGGGGGCGCCACCGCGCCGGGGACGCCGGCGCACACCGCCGCCGACCCGGCCGCACCGACGGGGCGCCGCGCCGCCCGGGCCGCCGCCGAGCACGGCACCGCCGGTCCTGGCACCGCCGGTCCTGGCACCGCCGGTCAGCCGGTGGCGCCCGCGTCCGTCCCGCCTGCCGCTCCGGTCGGGGCGGAGGGCGGCTGGACCGGTGTCCGCCCGATCGTGCCGGCACGCGCCGAGCCGGAGCCCGCCCTCGCCCCCCGAGCACCGCACCAGGCGCAGCCGGCGCCGTTCCTCGTCACCCTCGACACCGGCCAGGTCATGAGCGTCACCGGGCCGGGCCTCATCGGGCGCTCGCCGCGCCCCGCACCGGGGGAGCGCTGCGACCACGTCATCGTCGTCGACGACCCGGAGCGCAGCGTCTCGCGCACCCATGCGCGGTTCGGCATCGACAACGGGACGTTCTGGGTGTCCGACGCGGGCTCGGGCAACGGCACGACGCTGCGCCTGCCGGGGGGCCGCGTGATCCCGGTGCCGGCGGACCAGCGGGTGCTGGTCCCGTCGGGCTCGACCATCCAGGTGGGGGACCGCGGCGTGCGCATCGACGCGCCGACCTCGCGGGGCTGAGCCGGGCGCCGCGGGTCGCGGGAGCGGCAGACGCCGACAGCGGAGCGTCGTCGGTGAGCCCTGTCGAGCGGCCGCACGCGGCGGGGGAACGACGACGGGCGCGGTCCGACGTCTCCGTCGGCCGCGCCCGTCCCGTCAGCGGCGGTGTCTCAGGTCACCACTCGTCGTCGGACGTCTCCGGGGCGCTCGCCTCGGCCGGGCGCAGGGAGTCGCGCCCACCGGCCCGTGCCGCAGCACCGAGCGCGGGGGCGTCGGCGCCGTCCTCGACGTCGATCTCCGGCGCCAGCAGCCCGCCGGAGGACCGGCGCCGCTTCGTGCCGTTGCTGCCGCCCGCACCGCCGCCGCCCATGGGCGCGCCGGCCATCCCGCCGGCGCGGCTGCCCGCGGCGGCGGTCCCGGTCGCCCCGGCCTGCGACCCCTGCACGAGGCCGGACGCCGAGCCGGACATCCCGGAGGCGGACGCGCCGCCGACCGTGCCGAGCGGAGCGCCGACACCACCGACGCCCGCCGCGCCACCGAAGCTGCCCGCACCGCCGAAGCTGCCAGCGCCGCCGGCGGACACGCCGCCACCGGCCGCGAGTCGGTTCAGGCCGGCGCCACCGAGCGCGGCGCCACCGACCGTCAGACCGCCGGCGAGGCCGCCCGCGCCCAGGCCCGAGAGGCCCGAGCCGGAGGAGCCGCTGCCGCCGGAGCCGCCCGCGCCACCGAGGTGCGCGCCGCCGCCGGAGCCCAGGCCGCCGGGGATCGTGCCACCGACGCTGCCGTCGGACGACGTCCCGTCGCCGTACCCGGGCACGTGGCCGCCACCGGCCCCGCCGGAGCCGCCCGTCCCGGGCGTCCAGCCGGGGCCGACGACGCCGCCGACCGAGCCGGGGCCCGAGCCGGGGTGCGTGCCGCCGCCGATCGTGCCGACGGAGCCGCCGCCCGGTGCCTCCCAGGTCGGTGAGACGAACGACCCGCCGCTGGTCGGCAGCGTCCCGACCCCGCCCGCGGGTCCGCCGCTGCCGCTGGGCGCGCCGCCGAGGCGCGGGGCGGAGCGGGTGCCGGGGCCGTTCGACTCGTCCGTGGTGTCGACGGGGGCGTGCCGGGAGTCGTCGGGGGTGTAGCCGGTGTTCTGGTCGGCGCGGTCCAGGACGATCTCGGTCATGGCGCTGTCCAGCGCGGCGAGCGCCTGCGCGGCCTTCGCCTCGCGGGCCTCCTCGCGGCGGTCCGACAGGATGTTCCCCGCCACGACGCCGGTGACGGTGCCGATGCCCGGGAGCGCGACGGTGGAGGCGGCGGTGATCGCGGCGCGCTCGGCGAACGACAGCTCGCCGTCGGGCAGCTCGTGGAACGCGTTCTGCGCCTCGGCGATCGCCGCGCGGGCCGACTCGGCGGCGCGCTGCAGCGTGTCGAGCTGGGCGGAGAGGTCGACGATCTGGCCGGACATCGACGTGAGGCTCGCGGCCGCGGCCTCGGCGCTCTCGCCCTGCATGATGTAGCTGAGCCCCGACGCCACCGTGCTCAGGTCCGACGCCGTGGTCTCGGTCTTCTGAGCGCCGCTCTCCAGCGCCGCGCGCTGGGACTCCACCGCCCCGAGGTCGGCGTCCAGCGCTCGCCGGAGCTGGTTGGCCTTGTCACCCATGATGTCCCCCTCGTGCCGGTGTCTCGGTGCCCGCGTGCTGGTGCGGCTGCTGCTGGTACGACGTGCTCGGCGGCGTCCTGCGGCCTCGGCGCCGGGCGACCAGGACGATCGCGACGACGGCCGCGACCACCAGGAGCGCACCGCCGGCGGCGGCGAGGACCGGGACCGCGGACGTCGCCGCGGCGTCGCTCTCGTCGTCTCCGGTGCCCCCCGCGGCGGTGTCCGGTGCGCTGCTCGCGGTCGGCCCGGGCTCGGCCGCCGCGGCCTCGATCTCCGCCACGCTCGGATGCGCGTCGGGGTCGTCGGACAGGAACGGGTTCTCGTCCGGGTAGGCGGTGGGGTCCACGGCGAGCATCTGCCGGACGTTGACGGCGCCGTAGCCCCAGGCGTCGTCGACGATCTGGGGCTCGTGCTCCTCGCCCCCGGCGTTGCGCACGAGCGACTGGAGGATCTGGTTCGCCGTGGCGTCCGGGTACGCCGACCAGACGAGCGCCAGGGCCCCGGACGTGAAGGCCGCCGCGTTGGACGAGCCCGTCGTCCGGCCGTAGTCGTCGTAGGTCGGGGAGATGACGCGGAAGTCTGCGCCCGGCGCCACGACGTCCACCCCGCCCAGCTTGGGGCTCGTCTCGTCCAGCTGGACGTCGGGGGTGAGCGTCCCCACGGAGACGACGCCGTTGAAGAAGGCCGGGGAGCCGTGCACGAACCCGCCGTCGTTGCCCCCGGAGGCGACGACGATGACGCCCTCGCGCAGCGCGTAGATCATCTCGTCCGCGGAGAACGGGTAGTCGCCGGACACGTTGACGATGTCCGCTCCGCTGGTGATCGCCTCGTGGAAGGCGGCGTTGTCGCCGCCGGGCCGCCCGGGCACCCCGTGGCAGGCGTCGACGTCCTGCGGTGCCAGGGCGAACACCTCGACGGTGGCGTCCGGCGCGATGCCGCGGACGCCGGGCTTGCCGGCGGTGCCGGCGCCCGTGCCGAGGATGATCGACGCCATCGTGGTGCCGTGGTGGGCGCCCTCGTCGTCGCGGGCCGACGGCGCCGGCGCCCCGGCGCTGGGCGCGCAGTACGCGGGCTCGTTCATGAGGAGGTTCGTGCCGACCAGGTCGGGGGAGTCCGGGTTCACCGGGGTGTCGACGAGCGCGACGGTGATCCCCTCGCCCGTCGCCTGCTGGTGGAGCTGGTCCATGCCGGTGGCGGTGTAGTACCAGAGCCCGCCGTCGGACGGGTCGGCGCTCGTCGCCGACGCGGCACCGGCGGGCGCGAGCAGCAGCAGGGCGCCCAGAGCAGTGGCGGCGGTCCGGCGGGTGGTGCGGCGGAGCGGTGCCGTCATGAGATGGACTGCATCTGCGGCCCGCGGTTGCTCGAGACGGGGACGCCCCGGTCGAGCCGCGCGGCGATCGCCTGCAGGCCCTCCTGCACGGTGGCGTCCTGCTCCTGCATCGTGCGGGCGCTCTCCGACAGCGCCGTGCGGCTGCTGTCGAGGGCCTCCTCGATCGCGGAGATCCAGGTCTCGGCCTTGACGAGCCTGTCGCGGTACGACGTCGCGAACTCCTGGACGCTGGGGATGTCCGGCCAGGTGCCGGGCGAGTCGTTCTCGGCCATCGCCGCGATGCGGGCGCGCAGCGCGCGGACCCCGGTGAGCAGCGTGAGCAGCTTGTCCGCGCTCAGCGCGAGCTCGCTGTAGTCGTACCCGACGTCGCCTGCCACGTCCGTCCTCCGCTGTCGTCCCGTGCGCCGCCCCCTGCGGCGCCAGTACCGCGCGGTCGCGCCCTGCCGTCGGTGACGGCGGTCGCGACCGCGCGGGTCGTGCTGGGTGGCGTCACGCGGTGGGCGCGACGCCGAGGTGGTTCACCAGCGGGCGGCGTTGGCCCGCTCGGTGGACTGGTACTCCTCGCCGGACGTCGAGACCGCACGGCCGACGTCGTTGAGCAGCGCCTTCATGTCGGTCAGCGCCGCCTCCCACTTGGCCTTGGCGGCCGTGTAGGCGGTGGAGGCCTCACCGGACCAGTTGGCCCGGAGCGGCTGCAGCGAGCGGTCGAGGTCCGCGAGGCGGGACTCGATGTTGCTGGCGCTGGACTGGATGTCGGCAGCGGCGGTCGACAGACCCCCGAAGTTGACCTTGAGGTCGCTCATCGTCTCGTCCTCTCCCGATCAGCCCAGCCGGCCCTGGAGGCGGCTGAAGGTGGACTGCTGGCTCTCGTCGGACGCGGTGTACGTCGACTGCGAGGTGAGCAGGTTGGACTCGAACTCGTTGAGCGCGGACACGATCTTGTTCGCGTCGTCGCGCCAGCGGGCCATCAGGGCGTTGAACGCCACGGCGCCCTGGCCCTGCCAGTGCGACCCGATGCCGGACAGCTTGCCCTCGAGAGCGCTCAGCTCGCGCTGCAGCTCCCCACGACTCTGGGCAACCGCGTCGGCGCCCTGCTTGAGCGCGCCGTCTGCTGCGGAGACCTCTGCTGCCATGTCACCTCCCCCTACACGGCCCCGTGGGCCTGCCTGACGTACGCCCCGTCGGCGCCGCCTGTGCCCGAGCTCACGTGACCCGGAACCGCTCGAAGGCTAACTCACAGGTTCCGAGCGCGACAGGCGAGGTCAGGGAGCCTGTGGACGACCACGCTGACCGGTGTCACGGTTCACCCGATCGGCCCACGTGCGCCTGGGTGATTCGTCAGGTATCGGACGGTTTGCGTTCACCGGGCGCGTCCCGGTCGGGGGACACGGCCGCGCGGGTGACGCCGGGCCTCGAGCCCGAGACGACCCCCGGACGACCCCCCGGACGGCCGCCCGCCGGCGGTGGCGGCGCGTGCGCGGGCTCGCCCCGTCGCTATGCTGACCGCCGACCTGCCCAGGGACTACCAGGGGACCCCATGACAGACGCACCCACCTCCACGACGTCCGTCGGGACGCTCGTGCGGGTGTCGGTGACCGCAGGGGAGCGCCGGATCGACCTCGGCATCCCGGGTGCCGTCCCGATGGCCGAGGTCGTCCCGGGTCTGGCCCGCGCGCTCGGGCTGCTGGACGCCACCACCGCGCACGGGGGCTACCGGCTCGTGCGCGCGGACGGCACCCCGCTCGACTCCGCCCGCAGCCTGCTCGCCGAGGGGGTCGAGGACGGCGCCGTCCTCACCCTGGAGTCGGGGGCCCGGCGCGAGGCCGAGCGGATCTACGACGACGTGGTCGAGGCCGTGGCGGACGCGGTCGAGGGCCAGTACGCCCCGTGGACGCCGCGCGACTCCGCGCTGAGCGCCGCGTGGGCCGCCGGGGCGCTGCTGCTCGCCGGCGCCGCGCTGCTGCTCGGGGCGGACCGGACGTCGCTGGTCCCGCCCGTGGTGGCGGCGCTGGCCTCGGTGCTGTCGCTGGTCGCCGGCGCGGTCGTCGGACGCGTGGGTACGGAGCCGGCCGCCGGTCGCGTCCTCGTGCTCGTCGCCCCGGTGCTCGCGGGCGTCGCGGGCCTCACCGCCACCGACGCCGCGCCGTCGTGGGGCTGGCCCGCCGCGCTGGCCGGGACGGGCGTCCTCGTGGCGGGGCTGCTGGGCATGCCGGCCCTGGTCGACCGGCGGGAGCTGAGCGCCGCGCCGCTCGCCGGCGGCCTGGCCGTCGCCGTGGCCGGCACCGCGATCGCCCTGACGGGCGCGCGCCCCGGCGAGGTTCTCGCGGTGGTCGTCGCCGCGGTCGCGACCGCCAGCATCGGCGTGCCCTGGCTCGCGCTGTCCAGCACGCCGCTGCGCGTGGTCTCGCCGCGCTCCGACGCCGAGATCCTGGCGGACCCGCCCGCGGTGCAGTCGGCACGGGTCCGTGCGCAGCTCGCGGCGGGCCACCGCGTCCAGGTGTCCCTCCGCGTCGCGATCGGTGCGCTGGCGCTGGCCGCGACGCCCGCCGTCGTGGCCACCGGCCTCGCCGGCACGGCGCTCCTGGTGCTCGCGTCCGTCGGGCTGCTGCTCGCGACCCGGCAGACGTACTCCCGGCTCGACGTGCTGCTGACGGTGAGCGTCTCGGTCGCGCTGCTGACGGTCGTCGCGGTCGTCGCCGCCGCGCAGCACCCGTCGTGGCGGCCGGTGCTCGTGGTGCTGGCCGGCGGGGCGGCCGCCGTGGTCGTGGGCCTCGGGCTCGTCGCGCCGCGCCGCCGGGTCGGGCTGGCGCGCGTCGGCGACTTCCTCGAGATCGCGTGCCTGGCGCTGCTGCTGCCGCTGGGTGTCACCGCGGCGGGCCTGGTCTGACCCGTGGCGTCCAAGCGCGACCTCGTCGAGGCGCAGTCCTACAGCCGGCGGCGCCTGCTCACCGCCTTCACCAGCGGCGCCCCGGGCGGCCGGGAGCTCGAGCCGACCAAGCCGCTGCGCGGGGTCGTCGCGGGGGTGTCGCTCTCGGTGCTCCTGGTGCTCGGCAGCCTCGGCTTCGGGCTGCTGAGCCCGACGCTCCCGGACGGCTGGGACGACCAGTCGCTCGTGATCGTCGAGGGCGACGGCAGCCGGTACGTCGGCATCCAGGGCACGCTGCACCCGGTGCTCAACGTGACGAGCGCCCGGCTGGTCCTGGACTCCGCGTCGTTCCACGTGGTCGACGTCAGCGAGGACGACATCACCGACGCCCCGCGCGGCGCGACCATCGGCATCCCCGGGGCCCCGGACGAGCTCCCGCTCGCGAGCCGGCTCACGGCGACCGGCTGGCGGGCGTGCGTCGCCGCGGGCGGCGGGACCGCTCTCGACCTCGACCCCGACGCGCCGGCACCGGCCGCGAGCGCGGAGGCCGGTGCCCTCGTCGAGGTCGCGGACACGCTCTACCTGGTCGCCGGCGGCACCCGGCACCGGATCCCGCCCGCCGACGAGGCCGCCGTCCTGCGCGCGCTCGGGCTGGACACCGCCGAACCGGTGGCCGCGGGCGCCGACTGGCTGAACCTCGTCCCGACCGGGTCCGACCTGGAGCCGCTGACGGTCGCCGACGCCGGGTCGTCGGCCCTGCCGGCCGGTGGCCTGCCGGTCGACACCCGCGTCGGCACGCTGGTCGAGGTGTCCGGCGTCGGCGACGGCGCCCGCCGCTACGTGGTCGACGCGGCCGGCGAGCTCGCGCCGCTGTCGGAGCTGGCGTACCCGCTCTACCTGCTCGGCGCCGGCGACCTCGCGGCCGAGCCGCTGCGGGTCACGTCCGCGGAGATCGCCGCGGTGCGCACCTCCGCCACGCCGGTCGCGCCCGCCGACCTGCCGGAGGCCGTGCCGACGCTCGCCGGCGCGGGCCAGACGGTCTGCCTGTCGCTGTCGACCGGGGACGCCGCGGGCGTTCAGCTGGTCGTGCGGGACGGCGCGGCCCCCGAGCCTGGCGTCCGCGTGGCCCCGGGCTCCGGCGCCCTCGTCCGCGCCCAGTCCGCCGAGGGCGCCGCGGCGAGCGTCCGGCTGGTCGACGGCTCCGGGCGGGCCTACCCGGTCCCGGACGCGAGCGACGAGGTGCTGGCACGTCTCGGCTACGCGGCGGGCGACGTCACGCGCGTCCCGCCCGCCTGGGCCGAGCTGCTGCCCACCGGCCCGGCGCTGACCGTCGAGGCGGCGGCCACCGAGGTCTCGGGCGGCACCGCGGCGGACAGCGCGACGGGCAGCGCGACGGGCAGCGCGGCGCGCCGCACGCCGGAGCCCACGGCCACCGGCGCGCCGTGACCGCGACGTCCGGGCCGCGCACCGCCTCCGTGCGCCGTCTCGCGCTCGCCGGCGTCGCCGCCGCGCTCCTCCTGCCGGGCGGGTCCACGGCCGCCGCGGCCGCCGCGGCGTCGCCGACCGCCGCGCGCCCCGCCGCGACCGCCGGCGAGCAGTGCACGCAGGAGAAGGTCCAGTACGTGCAGGAGGCACCGCCCGCGCTGACGCGGCTCGCCGCCGAGCGGGCCTGGACGACCGCGACCGGCGCCGGCGTGCTCGTCGCGGTCGTCGACTCCGGGGTGGACGCCCGCAACACGCACCTGACCGACGCGGTGCTGCCGGGCGTCGACCTGGTGGGCGTGGCGGGCGACCCCACCGGCCGCACCGACACCGCCGGGCACGGCACCGCCGTCGCCGGTCAGATCGCCGCCCGGCCGTACCCGGACTCCGGGGTGGTCGGGCTCGCGCCGGACGCCACGATCCTGCCCGTCCGCGTCTACTACTCCGACGACGACCAGGGCCGCGAGGCCGGCGTCGCCCCCGACGCCACGCGCATCGCCGCAGGCATCGACGCCGCGGTGGGTGCCGGGGCGCGCGTCGTGAACGTCTCGATGAGCACGCCGAACGACACGCCCGTCCTGCGGGAGGCGGTGCAGCGGGCGACGGCGGCCGGGGCGCTCGTCGTCGCCAGCGCCGGCAACCGGACGACCAGCAGCGACGAGACCGACGGCCCGCGGTACCCGGCCGCGTACGACGGCGTCCTCGCGGTGACGGCCGTCGACGTGGACGACAACCCGTCCGCGGACGCGATCCACGGCGCGCACGTCGACGTCGCCGCCCCCGGCACGAACGTCCTCACCACGTTCCACGCGGCCGGCGACTGCATGCTGTCCGGCGAGGGGGAGTCCACCAGCTTCGCGACCGCCTACGTCAGCGCCGCCGCGGCCTTGCTCGCGGAGCGGTTCAGCGAGGAGACGCCCGCGCAGTGGGCGTACCGGCTGCAGGTCACCGCCGCGCGCGACCAGCCCGCGCAGCGCGACGACCTGGTGGGCTGGGGCGTGGTCCGGCCCGACGAGGCGCTGGCGTTCGTCGACGACGGCACCGCGCCCGGCCCCCCGAGCCCCGTGCACGCCGCCGCGGCGGGCGAGGTCGCGGACGCCCGGACGCTGGACCTCACCCCGCGGCCCGACCCGCTCGCCGACGCCCGGGAGCGCGCGGTGTGGTGGGGGATCGGCGGCACGACGCTCGTGCTGCTGACGGCGCTCGGCGCGCGGCTCGCGGGACGGCGCCGGCGCGGCTGACGGCACCCCGGCGGGGTGGCCCTAGGCGGCCGCGGCCTCCCGCGCGGCGGCCCGCAGCCGCTGCGCCCGGTTGTTCCGGAGCCCGTCGACCGTCAGCAGCACCAGCGCGACCCACACGAGCCCGAAGCCCCACCAGCGCGCGGGCGGCATCGTCTCGTGCAGCACCAGCACCCCGATCGCGAACTGCAGCACCGGCGCCAGGTACTGCAGCATCCCGACGACGCTCAGCGGCAGGCGGCGCGCGGCCTCCCCGAACAGCAGGAGCGGCAGGGCGGTCGCGACGCCCGTGCCGGCCAGCGCCAGCGCGTGCCAGCCCCCGCCGCCGGTGAACGTGCCGTCGCCGGTGCCCTGCAGCCAGATCAGGTACACCGCGGAGACGGGGGCGAGCACCAGGGTCTCCGCGGCGAGCCCCGGCGCGGCGGCGACGCTGCGGCCGACGCGGTTCTTCAGCAGCCCGTACACGCCGAACGACCCCGCGAGGGTGAGCGCGACCCAGGGCAGAGTGCCGAGGCCGACGGTGATCACCACCACCGCCAGCACGCCGAAGCCGAGCGCGACCCACTGCAGCCGCCGCAGGCGCTCCCGCAGCACGACGACCGCGAGCGCGACCGTGACCAGCGGGTTGATGAAGTACCCGAGCGCGGCGTCGACCACGTGGCCGCCGAGCGCGGCGAACACGAACGTCAGCCAGTTCACGGCGAGCAGCACGGCGGCGGTCGCGATGAGGCCCATCGTCCGGCGGGTGCGCAGCACCGTGGCGAACGCGCGCCAGGTCCGGGTCACGCTGAGCACGACCGCGCAGAAGATCAGCGACCACAGCACCCGGTGCGCGACGACCTCGACCGCGCCGGAGGGCTTCAGCAGCTCGAAGTACAGCGGCAGGACGCCCCACAGCAGGTACGCGCCCAGGCCGGCGGCGAGGCCGCGGGGGTCGAGGGCGGGCGGGTCCACGGGCCCGGTGCCCGGGCTCCGGGGCGCGACGACGGGGCCGGTGCCCGTGCGCGGGCTCGTCGGGGACGGGGTGCTCACTCCCCGACGCTAGCCCGGTCGCGGCGGCCCTCCGGGCACCCGCCCGGGGCGCGGACGCCGAACGGCGGGACTTCGTCGCCCTTCGGCAGGACTTAGGTCGTCCTACACTGGGGCCCCACCCTGCGTGCTGCGCCGGGCGCCGGCCGTGACGTCCTCCCGGACGCCGCCGGAGCCGGGCCCCGCCGGGACCTCCACACGGAAGGCACCTGCGTGACCTCGAACCGCCCCGTCCGCGTCGCCGTCGTCGGCGCGGGACCCGCCGGGATCTACGCGTCGGACATCCTGTCCCGCTCCGGTCTGGACGTGTCCATCGACCTGATCGAGCGGCTCCCCGCGCCCTTCGGGCTGGTCCGGTACGGCGTCGCCCCCGACCACCCGCGGATCAAGCAGATCATCGTGGCGCTGCACAAGGTCCTGGAGCGCGGCGACATCCGGCTGCTCTGCAACGTCGACTACGGCGTCGACCTCAAGCTCGAGGACCTGCGGCGGCACTACGACGCGGTGGTCTTCGCGACGGGCGCCATCAAGGACGCCGAGCTGCCGATCCCGGGCATCGACCTGGACGGCTCCTACGGCGCCGCGGACTTCGTGTCCTGGTACGACGGCCACCCCGACGTCCCGCGCACCTGGCCGCTCACGGCCCGGCACGTCGCCGTGCTCGGCGCCGGGAACGTGGCGCTCGACGTCGCGCGCATCCTCGCGAAGCACGCCGACGACCTGCTGCCGACCGAGGTGCCGGCCAACGTCTACGAGGGGCTGAAGGCCAGCCCTGTCACGGACGTGCACGTGTTCGCGCGCCGCGGCCCCGCGCAGGCGAAGTTCTCCCCGCTGGAGCTGCGCGAGCTCGGCCACGTGCCGGACGTCGACGTGGTCGTCTACCCCGAGGACTTCGACTTCGACGAGGGCTCGATGGCGGCCATCCACTCGTCGAACCAGACCAAGCAGGTCGTCAAGACCCTGACCGACTGGACGCTGAAGGAGCCGGAGGAGCTCACGGCGAGCCGCCGGATCCACCTGCACTTCCTGCACAAGCCGGTCGAGGTGCTGGGGGAGGACGGCACGGTCGTCGGGCTCCGGACCGAGCGCACGGTGCTCACGGGCGACGGCACCGTCGCCGGCACGGGGCAGACGCACGACTGGCCGGTGCAGGCCGTGTACCGCGCGGTCGGCTACTTCGGGTCCCCGCTGGTGGACGTGCCGTTCGACGAGGCCGCGGGCGTCATCGCGAACCGCGAGGGCCGCGTCGTCGACGTCGACGGGGAGCCGGTGCCCGGCGTGTACACGACCGGCTGGATCAAGCGCGGGCCGGTCGGCCTGATCGGGCACACCAAGTCCGACGCGAGCGAGACGATCCGGCACCTGGTCGAGGACGCCGGCGACGTGACCGAGCCGGGCAACCCGTTCCTGTCCGCCACGGAGCCCGACCCCGAGGCGGTCCTCGAGTTCCTGGCCGCGCGCGGGGTCGAGGCCATCCAGTGGGCCGGCTGGGAGCTGCTCGACGCCTACGAGCGGTCCCTCGGCGAGCCGCACGGTCGCGAGCGGGTCAAGGTCGTCCCGCGCGAGGAGATGGTGCGCGTCGCGCTGGCCCGCGCCGCCGCCGAGGGCTGACCCCCGGCACCACCTGCCGGGATACCGGGTCAGCCGGTGAACCGGCGCAGGAAGTCCTGGGTGCGCTGCTCGCGCGGCGCACCCAGGACCTGCTCCGCGGGGCCGCGCTCCAGGATCCGGCCCTCGCGCAGGAAGCACACCTCGTCGGCGACGTGCCGGGCGAACGCCATCTCGTGCGTCGCGACGACCATCGTGGTGCCCTCGTCCTTCAGCTCCCCGAGCAGGTCGAGCACCTCCCCGACGAGCTCCGGGTCGAGCGCGCTGGTGACCTCGTCCAGCAGCATGAGCGCCGGCTGCGTCACGAGCGCCCGCGCGATGGCCACCCGCTGCTGCTGACCTCCCGACAGCTCGTCCGGGAACGCCCGGGCCTTGCCCGCGAGCCCCACGCGCTCCAGCATCGCGGCGGCCCGCTCGCGCGCCTCCGCCCTGCCGACCCGGTGCACGAGGCGCGGCGCGAGCGTCACGTTGTCCAGCACCCGCAGGTGCGGGAACAGGTTGTACGCCTGGAACACCATCCCGATCCGGGCGCGCACCGCGTTGGCGTCGACCCGCGGGTCCGTGACCTCCTGGCCGGCGACCTCGATGACGCCGTCGTCGACCTCCTCCAGCAGGTTGATGCAGCGCAGCAGCGTCGACTTCCCGGACCCGGACGCGCCGATCAGCACGACGACGCGGTGCTCGGCGACGTCCAGGGACAGGTCGTCGAGCACGACGTGGTCGCCGAAGGACTTGCGGACCCGGTCGACGCGCAGCAGCGGGGCGGTGCTCATCGCATGGCCCCCGCCCCGGCGAGCCCGCTCTGCGACCCGAGCCAGCCGCCGCGGCGCGCGAGGGCGTCCGTGAACCGGGTCAGCGGGATCGTCAGCAGGACGAACAGCACGCCCGCCACGACGTACGGCGTGAAGTTCGCGTAGGTGGCCGTCTGGATCTGCGCGGCCCGCACCGCGTCCACGGCGCCGAGGATCGAGATGAGCCCCGAGTCCTTCGACAGCGACACCAGGTCGTTGAGCAGCGGCGGGATCACGCGGCGGACCGCCTGGGGGAGCACGACGTGCCGCATGGTCTGCCCGCGGGTGAGGCCGAGGGACCGCGCGGACGCGACCTGCGAGGGGTGCACGGACTCGATGCCCGCGCGGAACACCTCCGCGACGTACGCCGAGTACGTCAGCACGAGCGCCAGGCCGCCGAGCACGACCGCCGACGTCGGGACGCCCTGCAGGCGCAGACCCGGCAGCCCGAAGCCGACCAGCAGCAGCACGAGGATCAGCGGCAGCCCGCGGAACACGTCGACGTATCCCGTGGCCAGGGCCCGCAGCGGGAAGAACGCCGGCCCCCGTAGCGTCCGGGCGAGCGCCAGCAGCAGGGCGACCACGACGATCAGCACCGCGGACACCGCCATGACGCGCACGTTCAGCCAGAGGCCCTCGAGGATCTTCGGCAGCGCGGCCCACGCGACGTCGGGGTCGAGGAACGACTGCCGCACCCGGGGCCACCCGGGCGAGCTGACCAGCCCGAGGACGGCGACGCCCGTGACCAGCACCGTGCTGACCAGCGCGACCAGGGTGGACCGGCGGGCGCGGGACCGCCGGTACGCGTCGCGGTCACGCTGACGCTCGGACGGCGCCCACGGGGTGCGGGCGCCGTCCGGGCGCATGTCGGCTGCGGGCACTACTGCAGGACCGGGGCACCGGCGGCGTCGGTCAGCCACTGCGCCTCGAGGTCGGCGAGCGTGCCGTCCTCGCGCAGGGCGTCGACCGCGTCGGTCACCGGCTGCGTCAGCGCGGAGCCCTTGTCCAGCACCAGCCCGAACTGGTCCGGGTCGTCGCCGGCGGGCAGCTGGCCGACGACCTTCCCGCCGTCGAGCTCGGCCGCCGTGATGTACAGCGCGGTGGGCAGGTCCACGACGATCGCGTCGACCAGCCCGGCGGTGAGCGCCTGCTTGACCTGGTCGTTGTCGTTGAACACCTGCACCGGCGTCGCCGGCGCGATCGACTCCTCCGCGACCTGGAGGCTGGTGGTGCCGACCATCGCGCCGATCCGCAGGCCCTGGAGGTCGGCGAGCGACGCCGCGTCCGCGGCCGCGCTGCTCTCGAGCGTGACCACCGCCTGCGCGGTGTCGTAGTACGAGGAGGAGAAGTCGAGGTTCTCGGCGCGCTCCGGGCTGATCGACACCTGGTTGATCGCGAAGTCGAAGTCCTTCGTGCCCGGGGCGATGATCTGGTCGAACGTCACCGGCACCCACTCGACCTGGTCGGCGTCGAACCCGAGCTGCTCGGCGACCGCGTACGCGACGGCGGACTCGAAGCCCTCGCCGTTGCTCGGGTCGTTGTCGACCACCCAGGGCTCGTAGCCGGGGTCGGACGTGCCGATCGTCAGGACGCCGTCGGTCAGGGTGTCGAGGGCGCCGTCGGACGCAGCGGCCGAGTCGGACGACCCGGGGTCGTTCTCCTCGTCGACGGGGGCGCACGCCGCGAGCGCCAGCGCGCTCGCAGCGGCCAGGGCGATGAAGCGGACGGTACGCACGTGGGTCTCCTCGGGTGAAAGGGGCGCAGGAGGGATCTGCGGAGGTCAGCGTAGGGGAACCCCTGAGGGCGTCGCCGCGTTGTCCTGGACGGCGGGACGAGTTGTCGTGACCGCGCTGAGAGGAAGGACGCACATGGGTCACCGGCACTACAACGGCCTGAAGACCGCGCTGCTGTTCGGCGTGCTGTGGGCCGTGCTGCTCGGCATCGGGACGATCATCGGCAACGGGCGCTACATCCTCCTGTTCGCCCTGTTCGGCGTCGTGATGACCGCGTACTCCTACTGGAACTCCGACAAGATCGCGATCCGCGCCATGCGCGCCCGCCCCGTGTCGGAGATCGAGCAGCCGGTGATGTACCGGATCGTCCGTGAGCTCTCCACCGCCGCCCGGCAGCCGATGCCCCGCCTGTACGTGTCGCCGACCGCCGCGCCGAACGCCTTCGCGACCGGCCGCAACCCCCGCAACGCCGCGGTCTGCTGCACCGACGGCATCCTGCAGATCCTCGACGAGCGTGAGCTCCGCGGCGTCCTCGGCCACGAGCTGATGCACGTCTACAACCGGGACATCCTCACCTCGTCGATCGCCGCGGCCGTCGCGGGCGTCATCACCTCGGTCGCGCAGTTCGCCCTGTTCTTCGGCGGCGGCAACGACCGCGACCGCGGCGGGAACCCCATCGCCGCCCTGCTCATGGTGTTCCTGGCACCCCTGGCCGCGACGATGATCCAGCTCGCGATCAGCCGCACCCGCGAGTACGACGCCGACGAGGACGGAGCCGCGCTCACCGGCGACCCCCTCGCGCTGGCCTCGGCGCTGCGCAAGCTCGAGCGCGGCACGCAGGCGCGGCCCCTCCCGCAGGACCGGCGGCTCGTGGACGTCTCCCACCTCATGATCGCGAACCCGTTCAAGGGCGCGGGCATCGGGAAGGTGTTCGCGACGCACCCGCCGATGGGGGAGCGGATCGCGCGGCTGGAGCGCATGGCCGGCACCGGCGGGCCGATCACGCGGTACTGACGAGGGGCGCAAGCAGTCCGGCCTCAGCGGGTCGAAGTCGAGCTGGAGACCTCGCCTTCGGGCGCCGTGCACGGCCGAATCGTGGCTTCCGCCTGCGGCTCGCTCGAGCGGGGGCCGTACCGCTCGAGCGCGGACCCGTCCCGGCCGACGAGCGACAGCAGACCGTAGGCGCGCTTCTCAGGCGTCCGGACCAGCACGCCGAGGTCGGCCCCCGCGCGCCCCTGGTAAAGCACCGACAACGCCTGGTCAAGGACGCACAACGGGTCGGCGCCCTCCTCGACCACGATGCTCCCGGCGTACGCAGGCGGGTATCCGAAGGGGTCCTGGAACCGGAGGTCCTCGACCGACGCGACGCCCGGCAGGGCCTGGACCTGCCGGAACAGCACCTCGTCCGGGACCGGTCCATCGGACGGGGGCGGCGGCTCCTCTTCGGGCACGCATCCCCCCAGCAGGAGCGCTGCGCACACGCCCAGGGCGAGCAGTCCCGTCAGCTTCACGGTGCTGTCACGTCCCACCGTGTGACCGTAGCGTCGCCGGTGAAGAACTGTGCCGCGCGGTCGAGCCACGCGCGCGTCGAGGGGTCGTTCGAGGCGTCGACGAGGGCACCGGTCTCGGCGTAGACGTCCGTCCCGTGCGCGGCGCCGACCGAACCGTCGGGCAGCGGTGCGTGCTGGCCGTTCCCGAGGTCCCGTCCCACAGTGACCCACGAGGGGCGGTCCGGGTTTTCCTTCCCCTCGAGCATGGGCACGGCGTCCTGGTCGTGCTCGAGCGCGAGGACGGCGACAGCGTCGGGGATGTCGAATCGGGCGATCGGCGAGCCGCCTGTCACGACGCTGTGCACGGAGAACTCCCGTCGGAACGCCGGGTCTGACGCGAGGGAGGCAGCGGTGATACCGCCCTGGCTGTGCCCGGTCAGCATCACCGGGTCGTCCGGGCGGATGCCGGACTGCCGCATCGCCGCAGCAACCTGCTGCTGCATCAATGTCGAGTCACCCGCCATCAGTCGCAGGTTCGTCGTCAGGTCGACGGGACTGTCGCCACGGCGCGGCCCCCACTCCTGCGTCCCCGGGATCTGGACGACGTACGTCGTCGTGCCGTCCGGGTGCTTCAGCTCGACGATCTGAACGGTTCCGGTGTCCTGGTGGATGCTTGCCTGCTGCCGGAAGATGTCGGATACCGACCGCGGCGCGAAGTCCCCGGTCAGCGTCTCCCGCAGACGCACCCCCACCTCCCCGGTGTCCCCGAACTTCCCGAACAGCCCGCCCGCGTTGATGAGCCCGGCGACGGCGTCCTCGTACGACGGCGTCGGCCACTGCCCGCCCGAGAGCACGTACGGCAGCGCGAGGCCCCCGTTCGGCCCGCCGAGCAGCGTCCCCAGGCTCCAGGTCGTGCCCTGGATGAGGCTGGGCGCCATCCGCGTCAGCCCCTCGAGCAGCCACGGGTTGTCGTAGAGCCCCTGCATCAGCTGCCCCTGCAGCGCCGCCGGGTCGAGGTCCCGGGCGGCCAGCAGGACGGCGGGCCATCGCCCGGGGTGCGCCACGAGGGCCAGCCCGCCCCCGAGCAGCGCCACCCCGCTCCCGACGGCGAGGAACGGCAGCGCCGCCCCGAGCGCGAACCCGGCCGCGTTGTGCAGCCGCTCGAGCACCGCCTGGGCCGTTGCGTCGACGAACGCGTAGGTGGTCGCCGACGCCCGCAGCACGACGGCCGTCGCCTCCAGGCCCGTGCTCACCACGAGCAGCCCGTGCCTGCCGACGGTCGCGTCCGTGACGGCCACGGCGACGCCGGCTACCTCGACCGGGCACAGCAGGGCCGCGACGGTGATGTCGGGGTCGAGCGCGATCTTCGCGACGTCGTCGGTCCAGCCGCGCACGTCGTCGCCGGCGGCGTCGAGCAGCCCCGCCTGGGAGCGCAGGTCCTGCAGCCGCGCGCCGACGCCTCCCGCGCCGCCGCTGATGGTCAGGCCGTCGCTCATGCCGGTGCCTCCGCGTCCGCGGCCGACGTGAAGCGGCCGGCCAGGTCGTGCAGCAGCGCCGTGCGGATGTCCGCACGGGACCGCGGGGTGTGCGCGACACGCTCGTCGAGCGTGCGGGTGAGCTCGACCCAGCCCGCGTCGCAGCGCAGGAGGCTCAGCATCGACACGTCGGTCCGGCCGAGGGAGCGGACCGTGACGAGGAGGCTGCCGTCGGCGCTCCGGACCGCGGAGTCGACGACGGCGGGCGGGCCCTCGGTGCCGAGCTCCGCGCACAGGGCGTCGACCGTGGCGCGGTCGCCGGTGCGCAGCGCGCGGGCGAGCGCGACGGTCAGCTCCTCGGGCACGGTCGCGGCAGCCGCCCGGGTGCGGACCGGCGCCGGGGGGACGTGCCGGAGGACCTCGTCGACGAGCCGCCCCACGGGGAACACGCTGACCTCGACCCCGGGGCGCGGCGTCGTGCCCGCGAGCCCCGCGGCGGGGACCACGTCGACGCCGCGTGCCAGCCCGGAGCCCGCCCGGGCGTCGGCCCGCAGCACGGCGAGCACGGCCCGTTCCGCGGCGACGGCGGCGACCTCGATGGCGACCAGGGCCGCCCCGCCGGCCTGGACGGCTCCGCGCAGCACGGGATCGACGTGGTCCGCCGCCCCGTCCTCTGGAGGTTCGACGACGGACCCGTCACGGTCGACCGGGAGCACGTCCGCCCAGCCCGGCAGCGCGTCGACGCCGGTGCTCACCAGCGCCCACTCGCGCTCGCCGAGCCGGGCGCGCAGTGCCCCGTCCACCGGGGCGAGGGCGGCGGTCACCAGAGCCTCCCGACGCGGTCGGCCAGGCCGGACCAGTCCGGCGCCCCGGGTGCGGGGAGCACGTCGCCGACGGCCCCCAGCACCGACCGTGCCGCATCCCGTGCGCCGCGCTCGGCCGCGGTGAGCACGTCGTCCGCGAGGTCGCCGAGCCGCCCCACCACGCGCCGCGCGTCGTCCACGCGGTCCTCGACGAGCTGCATCGCCCGCCGGATGGCCTGCTGCCGGTCCTCGAGCTCCTCGGCGAGCCTGTCGAGCGTCCGTGCCGCCTGGAGCATCTCCTCCTGCGCGGCCGTCACGTCCCGCCCGTGCTCGTGGAGGCGCGCCTGGTAGCGCTCGGCTGCCACCCCGGCCCACCGGATGCCGGCGCCCGCGCGGACGCGGTCACCGGTGCGCGCCACGCTCTCCGCCGACGTCCGGAGTCGACGTGCGTGGGCGCGGATCGCCTCGGGATCTCCCCCTGCTGCCATGCCTCGGCACCGTAGGGACGGATCCGCACCACTCAGTGCCCCCGGCACCACCTACTGGGGACGACGGAGGCCGAGCATCGCGTGTCGGGTGCCCGGCCTCCGTGCGGGGTCAGCGGTAGTTGATGAACTGCAGCGCCGCGTCGATGTCGTCCGCGCCCTTGAGCAGCGCGATGACGGCCTGCAGGTCGTCGCGGGCCTTCGCGGAGACGCGGACCTCGTCGCCCTGGATCTGCGTCTTGACGCCCTTGGGCCCCTCGTCGCGGATGAGCTTGGTGACCTTCTTGGCGATCTCGCTGGACAGGCCCTCCTTGACGGTGGCCTCCAGGCGGTACTCCTTGCCGGACGGCTTCGGGTCGCCGTCGCCGGTGTCCAGCGACTTCAGCGAGATGCCGCGCTTGATCAGCTTGGTCTGGAAGACGTCCAGGACGGCGCGCACGCGCTCCTCGGAGTTGGCGATCATGAGGATCTTCTCGCCGCTCCAGGCGATCGACGCGCCGACGCCCTTGAAGTCGTAGCGCTGCGCGATCTCCTTGACCGCCTGGTTCAGCGCGTTGTCGACCTCCTGCCGGTCGACCTTGCTGACGACGTCGAACGACGACTCGCTCGCCATGACTCCTCCTCCACGTGGTGCAGGGCGCGGGGGACGCGTTTCGGTCCCGGCCCGATCCCTTGCTATCCTTCCATCCGCACGTCGGCGACGCAGTCACCGCACGCGCATCCCCGGCGGGTTACCCGAGTGGCCAAAGGGGGCTGACTGTAAATCAGCTGGCATCGCCTACGGGGGTTCGAATCCCTCACCCGCCACGCGATGTACGACAGGGCGTCCTCCGCACGGAGGGCGCCCTGTCGCCGTCTGCGGACGTGCGACCGGCGGCGTCCGGGCCGACGCGCCCGGGCTGCTCGCGGCGGCGGATCCGCTCGGCGGGCGGGGTGGCGCCGCCGGGGCCACAGGCTCCGGACCGGGGTCTGACCTGCGCATTCGGGGGCGGAGAGGGGTCGATTTCGCAGCGGCCGGGGGCACCGTGTAACCTTGCACGCACTGCCCCGATAGCTCAGTCGGCAGAGCGTCTCCATGGTAAGGAGAAGGTCAAGGGTTCGATTCCCTTTCGGGGCTCTGTGGTGTGTCACGGATCAGGACGTCCGTCCTGATCCGTGGCCCATCCGAGGCGGGGTAGCTCAGTTGGCGAGAGCGCACGACTCATAATCGTGAGGTCGCGGGTTCGAGCCCCGCCCCCGCTACAAGGACTGAACCAGTCGCGCGTCCGCCGGCGCGCGTCGACGAAGATCGCAAGCGCTGTCTCGGCGCGAGAGGTGGCAAGACCATGGCCAGCAAGAGCTCGGACGTCCGTCCGAAGATCACGCTCGCGTGCACGGAGTGCAAGGAGCGGAACTACATCACCAAGAAGAACCGTCGGAACGACCCCGACCGGCTCGAGATGAAGAAGTTCTGCCCCCGCGACGGCCGTCACACGGTGCACCGCGAGACCCGCTGACCTCAGCGCACACCGTCGTGGCCGTCAACCCTGAGTACGCGGGACGCGAGTACCCGCCGAACGAGGCGTACGAGGTCGGCCGCGAGAAGCTCCGCGAGTTCGCGGAGGCGGTCGGGGCGACGCACCCGGCCCACACCGACGTCGACGCGGCGCGAGCACTCGGGTACCCCGACGTGATCGCGCCGCCGACGTTCGCCGTCGTCGTGGCGCAGCGCGCCGAGAGCCAGCTGATCGCCGACCCCGGGGCCGGCATCGACTTCAGCCGGGTCGTGCACGCCGACGAGCGGTTCATCCACCACCGCCCGATCCACGCCGGCGACCGTCTGGTCACCGTGCTGCACGTGGACGCGGTGACGGAGCGCGCAGGGCTGTCGATGGTGACGACCCGCGCCGTCATCTCCGCCGAGGGCGGTGGGCCCGTCGCGACGGTGACGTCGACGCTCGCGGTCCGCGGGGAGGACGCCTGATGACCCGGCCCGCGCTCGAGGACCTGGCGGTCGGCCAGGAGGTCGCCCGCCGCGAGATCACGGTCGACCGGGCCCGCCTGGTGCGGTACGCCGGGGCCAGCGGCGACTTCAACCCGATCCACTGGAACGACCGGTTCGCCACCGAGGTCGGCCTGCCCGGCGTGATCGCGCACGGCATGTGGACGATGGGCGCCGCGGTGGGGGTCGTCTCCGACTGGCTCGGGGACCCGGGTGCCGTCGTCGACTACCAGACCCGGTTCAGCCGCCCTGTGCCCGTGCCGGACCCCGGCGAGGCGGTCGTCGAGGTCGTCGCGACCGTCGGTGCCGTGGACGCCGAGTCCCGCACCGCGCGCATCGACCTCACCGTCACCGCCGGCGGGTCCCGCGTCCTGGTCAAGGCCCAGGCGCTCGTCCGCCTGACCTGACCGTCACGAGCCGCGGCACGGGCGCCCGTCCGGCATCGAGATGACAGAACGCGCCTGCACGGCGGCGTGAGCCGCAGGCGCGTCCTGTCATCTCGGTGGCAGGAGCGTCCCGGCGGATGTGGCGGGTGCGCCCCGGGAGGGTCAGGCCTGCGGTGCCGGGCCCGTCGTGGTGCCGACCCGCAGCTGCACCGGGAGCACGTCGTCCGCCGGGGTCTCCCCGGCGAGCAGGCCCTGGATGACACGGCCGACGGTCGCGCCCTTCTCGGCGATGGGCTGCGTGACGGTGGTCAGCAGGTCGGGCGCGAGCCACGGTAGGTCGAGCCCGTCGAACCCGGCGACCGACACGTCCTCGGGGACCCGCAGGCCCATCTCCCGCGCGCCGAGCACCACGCCGGACGCGAGCAGGTCCGACTGGGCGACGACGGCAGTCGGGCGGGTCGCGGGCGGGCCGGAGAGCAGCGCGCGTGCGGCGGTGGCGCCGTGCTCGACGAGCGACGCCGGGGTCTCGTAGACCGCGGTCGGGGTGACGCCCGCGTCGCGCAGGCCGTCGAGCCGCCGGCGCGCGATGGTCCAGGTGATCTCGCGGAGCCGCGCCTCGTCGGCGAGCCCGCTGCGGCGGTCGGGGCCGAACGGCAGGGTCACCGTCGCGATCCGCTCGTGCCCGAGCCCGAGCAGGTGCCGGGTGGCGTCGGCGACGCCCTCGCGGTCGGTGATGCCGATGGTGACGACGCCGGGGAGGTCCTGCCCCTCGACGACGACGGCGGGGATGCCACGCCGGCCCAGCGCCTGCAGGGTCGGGTCGTCCTCGTTCGCGCCCCAGAGCATCACGGCGACGTCCATGGCCGCGGACTCGACGAGCGGGTCGACGGCGGGCTCGTCGGGGCCGGTGGGTCCGGGGATGAGCAGGACGCCGAGGCCCAGGGGGCCGAGCGTGTCGACCAGCCCGTCGAGCATCTGGATCGACACGGGGTCGCGGAACGAGCGCTTGAGCGCGTCGCCGACGACGACGCCGACGATCCCGGACCGACCGCTGCGCAGCTGCCGGCCGAGCGGGTTGGGGCCGGAGTACCCGAGGCCGGCGGCGGCGTCGAGCACGCGGCGGCGCGTCGAGTCCGCGATGGGGCCGGCGCCGGAGAACGCGAGGGACGCGGTGGAGACGGACACGCCGGCGGCGGAGGCGACGTCGGCGAGCGTCGGTCGCTGGGACACCGGTCCGCCTCCCGCCTCGCTGGTCTGGGTGAGGGCGCTCACAGGTCGCTCGACCCGGTTGACGCCGCCGCCAGCGTACCCGCAGACTTGCGGCGTCCCTCAAATCGATTCGACCGCCACTGCCACGGCGAGTGATCGAATCGATTCGAGACGTCGATGACCTGCTCTTCGCCTCCGCTTGACCAGTCCTCCACCCCCTCTGGAGTCTCCGTGAGCCAGCCGCGGGCCCGTACCGGCCGCGCCCCCCTCCGTCCCGCCAACCGCCGGTCCCGGCCTGAAGGTCCCGTGACCGGGCCGCGCCGTCCGTCCGCGCGCACCGGGCGTGGCGCGGCGAGCCCGCACCTGCCGGTCGACCCCGCGGTCGCCCGGGCGCGGTGGCTGCTCATGGGGCTGTTCGCGCTGAGCGGGCTCATGCTGTCCGGCTGGCTCGCGCGGCTCCCCGCGGTGCGCGACGCGCTCGACCTCGGCACCGCCGAGCTCGGCGGCCTGCTGATCGCCGGGTCCATCGGGTCGCTCGCGACCGTGTCGGTCGCCGGGGCCCTGGTCAACCGGTACGGCGGCCGGTTCGTCCTCTACGTCTCGATGGTGGCGTTCGCCGCCGCCTACGTGCTGATCGGCATCGGCCCGACCACCGGCTCCGTGCCGGTGCTCACGGCGGGCATCTTCCTGTCCGGCGTCGGCTTCGCGATCGGGAACGTGCCGCTGAACGTGGAGACCGCCGCGGTGGAGCGCCGCATGGGCCGCACGGTCCTCCCGCAGTTCCACGCCGCGTTCTCGATCGGCTCGGTGCTGGGGTCCGGCATCGGGGCGCTGTGCGCGGTCGCGGGCGTCCCGCTGCTGGCGCAGTTCGTCGCGACCGCGGTGGTCGGCACCGTGTGGCGGCTGCTGTCCGTGCCGGGGGCCGTCATCGAGTCGCTGCCGCCCGAGCGTGCCGCCGTCCGTGCGACGCAGGAGGCCCGGGCCGAGGGCCGCAGCCCCCGCGAGGCCGGGCTGGCCGGCCGCCTCCGCGCGGCGCGGGTTCGCCGGGTCGCCCGTCCGGGTTCCGCGCTCGGTGCGTGGCGGGAGCCCCGCACCCTGCTGATCGGCGTCGTCATCATGTCCGCCGCGCTGTCCGAGGGCGCCGCGAACGACTGGCTGGCCCTCGCGGTGGTCGACGGGTTCGACCAGGTCGAGGCCGTCGGCGCGGCGATGTTCGGGGTGTTCGTCGGCGCGATGACCGCCGTGCGGCTGCTCGGGACGCGGCTGATCGACCGGTACGGCCGCGTCGTGGTGCTCCGCACGTCGGGCGTCGTGTCGTTCGCCGGCCTCGTGCTGTTCGGGTTCGCCCCGTCGCTGCCGCTCGCCGCCGTCGGCATCGTCGCCTGGGGCTTCGGCGCCGCGCTGACCGTGCCGCTCGGCATCGCCGCCGCCTCGGACGACCCGCTGCGCGCCGCGAGCCGGGTCGCTGTCGTGTCCGCCTTCTCGTCGACCGCGTCGCTGGCCGCCCCGCCGCTGCTCGGCCTGGCCGCCGAGCTGATGGGCACGCGGCACGCGCTGCTGCTCATCACGGTCGCGATGATCGCGTCGGTGCTGCTGGCGCGCTCCGTGCGCCGCCCGGACGTGGCGGACGTGGCGGCGGGGACCGGGCACGCGCCTGTGGACGACCCCGGTGCGCCGGTGGTCGCCACCGCCGAGCCGGCCGCCGTCCCGGTGCTCGACGTCCCGGTCGCGGACGAGGGCACGGGCTGCGTGCCGTCCGGTAGCGTCCGTCGGGAGCCGGCCGGCGACCCCGTGCCGGAACCGGTCCACCCCGCCTGACCCCGCCTGACCCCGGCAGGCGGCCCCGGACCGCACTGCCTCCCTGATCCGACGAGACCGATCTGACGAGACCGTGGAGCACGCGATGGCGCACCGCACACCGACCGAGCAGCAGGTCCGCACCGCCTCGGTGGCGGTGTTCACCGTGTTCGCGCTGGCCGGGTTCAACTTCTCGACCTGGGCGGCGCGGCTGCCGGCTGTCCGCGACGCGCTCGAGCTGTCCGAGGGCCAGATGGGGCTGCTCCTGCTGGTCGGGTCGTGCGGGTCGCTCGTCGCCCTGCCGCTGTCGGGGCTGGTGGTGACGCGGATCGGGGCGCCGCGCGCCGTGCTCGGGTTCGCGGTCGTGAACGCCTCCGGCCTCGCGATCGCCGCGACGGGGGCCGCCCTCGGCCAGGTCGTCGTCACCGCCGCGGGGCTCGTCGTGTTCGGCGTGGGCACCGGCGTGTGGGACGCCGCGATGAACCTCGAGGGCGCGATCGTCGAGCAGAAGCTCGGGCGCACGGTCATGCCCCGGTACCACGCCGGGTTCTCGCTCGGCACGGTGGTCGCGGCCGGTCTGGCCGCGGTGCTGGCCTTCGCCGACGTGCCGGTGCAGGTGCACATCCCCGTCGCCGTCGGGCTGTCGACGGTCGCGGTCGCGTTCGCCGTGCGCGCGTTCCTGCCGGCCGGGCAGCACGAGGCGCAGGCGGACGGCGGCGCGCCGCACGGCGGTCGCTCGGTCTTCGCCGCCTGGCTCGAGCCCCGCACGCTGCTGATCGGCCTCGTGGTGCTCGCCGCCGCGCTCACCGAGGGGGCGGGGAACGACTGGCTGAGCCTGGCGGTCGTCGACGGGTTCGACCAGCAGGACGCCGTGGGCGCGCTCGCGTTCGGCGTCTTCGTCTCCGCGATGACGCTCATGCGGTTCCTCGGCACCGGGCTGCTGGACCGGTACGGCCGGGTGGCCGTGCTCCGGCTGTGCGCGGGCCTCGCGCTGGTCGGGCTGCTCGTGTTCGGCCTGGTCCCGGGCGACATGCTCTGGCTCGCGCTGGTCGGCGCGGTGCTGTGGGGGATGGGGGCCGCGCTCGGGTTCCCCGTCGGGATGAGCGCCGCCAGCGACGACCCGCTGCGCGCGGCCGCCCGCGTCAGCGTGGTGTCCACCATCGGCTACACGGCGTTCCTGGCCGGCCCGCCGCTGCTCGGCCTGCTCGCCGGCGCGGTCGGCTACCGGCACGCGCTGCTGGCCATCGCGGTGCCGATCGTCGTCGGTCTGCTGGTCGTGAACGCCGCCGCACCGGCGCGGCAGGAGCCCGCGGAGCGGCCTACGCTCGTGCCGTGACCACCGCCGTGCAGCCCGCGACCTTCTCCCAGCTGACCACCCTCGGCGTGGGCGGCCCCGCGGGCCGGCTCGTGGAGACCACCACGGAGGCCGAGCTGATCGACGCCGTCCGCACCGCCGACGCGGAGGGGACGCCGCTGCTGGTGCTCGGCGGCGGGTCGAACCTGCTGGTGTCGGACGCGGGCTTCGACGGCGTGGTCGTGCGCGACGTGCGGCAGGACCTCACCACCCCGGACCACTCCGCCTGCGCCGGCGTGACCGTGACCGCGGTGGCGGGAACCGTCTGGGACGACGTGGTCGCCCACGCCGCGGCGCACCGCCTCAAGGGCATCGAGGCGCTGTCGGGCATCCCCGGGTCGACCGGCGCGACGCCCGTGCAGAACGTCGGGGCCTACGGCCAGGAGGTCGCCCAGACGATCGCGACGGTGCGGGTGTGGGACCGGCAGCGCAACCGGGTGCGGACGCTCCCGCTGTCCGACCTGCAGTTCGGCTACCGGACGTCGCTGCTCAAGCGGTCGATGCGCGCCGTGCCGGACGGCACCGACCCGGGGGCGCCGTGGTACCCGACGCCGCGGTACGTGGTGCTCGACGTGACGTTCCAGCTGCGGGTCGCCCAGCTGTCCGAGCCGATCACCTACCCCGAGCTCGCCCGCGAGCTGGGCATCGCCGTCGGGGAGCGGGCGCTGCTGCCCGACGTCCGCGCCGCGGTGCTCGCCCTGCGCGGCCGCAAGGGCATGGTCCTCGACGCGGGCGACCCGGACACCCGGTCCGCCGGGTCGTTCTTCACCAACCCCGTGCTCCCTGCGCAGGACGCCGACGCGCTGCCGGAGGGGGCCCCGCGCTACCCGGCCGGCGACGGGCTGGTGAAGACCAGCGCGGCGTGGCTGATCGAGCAGGCCGGCTTCGGCAAGGGGTTCGGTCTGCCCGGGCCCGCCGCGGTGTCGACGAAGCACAGCCTCGCCCTCACGAACCGTGGCGGGGCCAACGCCGGCGACGTGCTGACGCTCGCGCGCACGGTGCGCGACGGCGTGGCCCAGCGGTTCGGCATCACACTGGAGCCAGAGCCCGTCCTGGTCGGCACCGCGCTCTGAGCGTCCCCGCCGCGGCGTCCTGACCAGCGCACGCAACGGTCCTCTTGCGCAACTGCACCGTTGCGCAACCGCCGCGCGGTCAGCCTGCGAGCGCGTCCGCCGGGGCCGGGTCGGTCGCGAGCCACGCGTCCACTCCCGCCAGCAGCCGCGCCTTCGTGCCGTCCGACGCCCGGCTCGCGCGGATCGACGACCGGGCGAGGTCCGCGAGCTCCGCGTCCGTGAAGCCGTGCACCTCCCGCGCGGCGGTGTACTGGTCGACCAGCCGCGACCCGAACAGGAGCGGGTCGTCCGCGCCGAGCGCCACGACCGCCCCGGCGTCCACCAGCCGGCGCAGGGGGACGTCCTCGGGCTCCCGGTAGACGCCGAGCGACACGTTCGACGCGGGGCAGACCTCCAGGGCGATGCCGCGGTCGACGATCCGGCGCAGGAGCGCGCCGTCCTCGGCGGAGCGCACCCCGTGGCCCAGCCGGTCCGGGGTCAGCGTCTCCATGACCTCCTCGACGTGCGCCGGTCCGAGCAGCTCGCCGCCGTGCGGCACGGACGCCAGCCCGGCGCGGCGGGCGATCGCGAACGCCGGCGCGAACTCCGGGGTCTCGCCGCGCCGCTCGTCGTTGCTGAGGCCGAAGCCGACCACCTCGCCGGACCCGTCGCCCGCGTGCCGGGCCGCGAGGCGTGCGAGGATCCGGGCGTCGAGGGGGTGCCGCATCCGGGAGGCCGCGACGATCACGCCGACCTCGATGCCGAGGTCCGCGCCGGCGGACCGGGCCTCGTCCAGCACGATCTCCAGCGCCGGGGTGATGCCCCCGACCGGCGGGGCGTACGACGTGGGGTCGACCTGGATCTCCAGGCGGCCGGACCCCTCCGCGGCGTCGTCCGTGGCCGCCTCCCGCACGATCCGCCGCAGGTCGGCCTCCCCGCGGACGCACGCGCGGGCCGCGTCGTAGAGCCGCTGGAACCGGAACCACCCGCGCTCGTCCGCCGGGACGCGCAGGCCCTCGCCGTCCAGCAGGGTCGCGGGCAGCCGCACGCCGCGGTCGGTCGCGAGCTCCGCGAGGGTGGGCACGCGCATCGACCCGGTGAAGTGCAGGTGCAGGTGGGCCTTCGGGAGCAGGGCCAGGTCGCGCACCCGAGTGAGTCTGCCCGACGCCCCCGCCGTTCACGACCCGGCGCGCGCGCACGCCCTCACGGTGCCGGCAGGAGGCCCCGCTGCATCGCGACGGTGACGGCGCGGGTGCGGTCGTCGACACCGAGCTTGGCGAACGCCCGCAGCAGGTGCGTCTTCACGGTCGCCTCGGCGATGAACAGCTCCCGTCCGACGGCCGCGTTCGACAGCCCGCGGGCCACACCGGCCAGCACCTCGAGCTCGCGGGCCGTCAGCCGGTCCGCCTCGCCGCGCACCTGCTGCACGAGCCGCGACGCGACCGACGGCGACAGGGCCGACTCCCCGCGGGCCGCCGCGCGCACGCCGGCGACGAGCTGCTCGCGGGGCGTGTCCTTGAGCAGGTACCCGGTCGCCCCGGCCTCGACGGCACGCAGGATGTCCGTGTCGGTCTCGTAGGTCGTCAGCACCAGCACGCGCACCCCCGGCACCTCCGCGACGATGCGGGCGGTGGCCGCCGCGCCGTCCAGCACCGGCATCCGCAGGTCCATCAGCACCAGGTCGGGGGTGAGCGCGCGCGCCGCCTCGACCGCCGCAGCGCCGTCCGCGACCTCGCCGACCACCTCGATGTCCGGCTCGACGCTCAGCAGCCCCGCCAGGCCGGACCGCACCACCGGGTGGTCGTCGGCCACCAGCACCCGCACCGTCGTCCCCTGCACCCGCTCCGCCGTCACGCCGTCGCCGCCTCGTCGTCGTCCCGCGCGGCGAGCGGCATCGCCAGCCGCACCCGCGTCCCTCGTCCCGGTTCGCCGGCCACGTCGAGCGTCCCGCCGCCGGCGGCCACCCGCTCGCGCATGCCCCGGAGCCCGACCCCCTCGGCGGTGCCCGGCGCGAGCCCCTGCCCGTCGTCCAGCACCTCCAGGGCGACCTCGCCCCCGGAGCGCACCAGCCGCAGCAGCACCCGCCGCGCGCCGGCGTGCTTGCGGACGTTCGCGAGCGCCTCCTGCGCGGCGCGCAGCAGCACCACCTCGGTGTCCCGGCCTGCGTCGCCCACGTCGCTCAGGCTGACCTCGACGCGCACGCCGGTCTCGGCGCCGAACCGCTCCGCCAGCCGCTCGAGCGCCTCGGTGAGGGTCGAGTCGGCCAGCGCGGCCGGCCCGAACGCCGCGACCAGCGCCCGCGCCTCGGCCAGGTTCTCCCGCGCGACCCGCTCGATCTGCGCGAGCCGGTCCCGCGCCTGCGCGTCCTGCCCGAGGTCGATCTGAGCCTGCGCTGTCTGGGCGAGCATCACCACGCTGGTGAACCCCTGCGCGAGGGTGTCGTGGATCTCCTGCGCCACCCGCTCGCGCTCGGCCAGCACGCCCGCCGCGTGGTTGCTCGCGGCGAGCTGGGCCTGGGCGGTCTCCAGCTCCTCGATGAGCGCCGCACGCTCCTCCGAGCGCTCGGCGACCCGCGTGATCCAGAACCCCAGGGCCAGGGAGAAGATCAGGCCGATCGCCATCTGCCCGGCCAGCACGACGAGGTCCCGGCCCTGGGCCTGCTCGCCGACCGCCATCGACGTGGTGGTCGCCACCGCCATGACGACCGACGCCACCACGCCCTCGCGCAGGTCGGCCGCGAAGAACCACACCTGGGAGAAGCCGATGAACAGCAGGATCGACCCGAGCGAGTTGATGCCGCCCGCCAGGGCCACCACGACGATCAGGACGACGACGTACGAGCGGGTGAGCCGCAGGTCCCCGGTCAGCGCTCCGCGGCGGCCGAGCACGAGGTAGGCGACGAGCAGCAGCGCCAGCCCGCCGAGCGCCGCGAGCGCCGGCCCGCCCGGGGGGAACGTGCCCTCCACCGCCAGCATCGACACCGCGCAGATGGCGAGCAGCGCGTAGAACACCGCGTCCCACCCGGCCAGCGCCCGGCGCCAGAAGTCCTCGCGCTCGGACGGCTCCCGCGGCGCGACCGCGTCGTCCCCCGGCCGTTCGACGCTGCTGCTCACCGGCCCAGTGTGGCGCAGGTCAGCCGTCGTCACGCCGACGCCACCGGAAGGTCCGGACCCCGACCACGAGCCCGACGACCAGCCACGCGGCGAGCACCGCCGCGGTCGCCCCGTGCTGCCACGACCCGCCGACCTCGAGCGACGCGGCCTCCTGCGGCAGGAACACCGACCGCATGCCCTGCGCCATCCACTTCAGCGGGAACACCGAGGCGACCTGCTGCATCCAGGACGGCAGCTCGTAGAAGGTGAAAAACACCCCGGAGATGAACTGCAGCACGAGCACCACGGGCGTCACGACGGCGCTCGCGGATCGCCCGGAGCGCGGCAGGGACGAGAACCCGACCCCGCAGACGGCGCCCGCGGCCGTGCCGAGCACGAACACCCACGCGAACGTCCCCCAGCGGGCCGCGTCGGACGGCAGCTCGACGTCGAAGAGCAGCGACGCCACGGCCAGCAGCAGCGCCACCTGCAGCACCGACACGACCAGGACCTGGCCGACCTTGCCGAGGAAGTACGCCGCCGGGGGCAGCGGGGTCCCGCCGAGGCGCTTCAGCCCGCCCTCGTCCCGCTCGACCGGGATGGAGATCGCGAGCGACTGGAACGAGGACAGCAGCACGCCGGTGGCGATCATCCCGGGCAGGAAGTACTGGGCGAACGGGACGCCGTCGGCGACGGTCGCGCCGTCCTGCCCGAACACCGTCGCGAAGATCGCCAGCATGATGATCGGGTACGCGAAGATGAAGATCAGCGCGTCGCGCTCCCGGAAGAACCCGCGGATCTCGTAGCGGGCGCGCTCGACGCCGAGCGCCAGGGTGCTGGGCAGCCGCGGGGTCGCCGGGCGACGGCCGGCCTCCGACGGGGTGAGGGTGGTGCTCATCGCGCGACCTCCGTCGTGACGAGTGCGGGCTCCGTCGCGGCGGGTGCGGCGGCACGGGTGGCGGGGGCGGCGGGCGCGCCGGCCTCGTCGTCGGCGATCAGCGACAGGTAGACGTCCTCCAGGGTCGGGCGGACCACCTGCAGCCCGGGGACCTCGCCCGCCTCGCCGCCCAGCCGGGCCGCGAGCGCGGACACCAGGGCGGTGGGGGCGTCGGTCTGCTGCTGCCGGTGCGCGCCGCCCTCGGTCCACCGCACGACGGCCTGCCGGGCGGAGCGCCCGCCGAGGTCCGCCGGGGTGTCGACCGCGACGACGTGGCCGGAGCGCACGACGGCCACCCGGTCGGCCAGGTGCTCGGCCTCCTCCAGGTAGTGCGTGGTCAGCACGATCGTGGTGCCGCCGTCGCGCAGCCCGGCGATGAGGTCCCAGAACGCGTGCCGCGCCTCGGGGTCGAAGCCGGTGGTCGGCTCGTCCAGGAACAGCAGCTCGGGCCGGCCGACGATGCCGAGCGCGACGTCGAGCCGCCGCCGCTGGCCCCCGGAGAGCTGCCGGGTGCGGGTGCGGGCCTTCTCGCGCAGCCCGACGGCGTCGATGACCTCGTCCGGGTCGCGCGGCGCGGGGTAGTACCGGGCGAAGTGGTGGACCAGCTCGCTCACGGTGGCCTCGGCCAGGTCGTTGCTGCTCTGCAGCACGATGCCGATCCGGGACCGCCACTCGCGGCCCGCCGTCTGGGGGTCGACGCCGAGCACGCGGACGTCGCCGCCGTCCCGCCGCCGGTAGCCCTCGAGGATCTCGACGGTGGTCGTCTTGCCCGCGCCGTTGGGCCCGAGCACGGCGACGATCTCGCCGCGGGCGACCGTGAGGTCCAGCCCGTCGACGGCGCGCTTCTCGCCGTACCGCTTCTGCAGCCCGGTGACCCGGACCGCGAGGTCGTTGTCGTCCATGCGTCCAGCCTGGCCGGACGGGTGGGGCGGCCGCGACGACCGGGGGACGGGACCGCCCGTCCACCGATCGGTGGACGGGCGGGTCAGCCGGGGTGCCGCAGGGTCAGCCCTCGGCGAGCAGCGCCTGGATCCGGCCGACGCCCTCGGCCAGGTCGTCGTCGCCCAGCGCGTACGACAGCCGCAGGTACCCGCTCGGCCCGAACGCCTCGCCCGGCACGACCGCGACCTCGGCCTGGTCGAGCAGCAGCGCGGCGAGCTCGGCGGAGGTCGCCGGCGTCACGCCGCGGAACGTCCGGCCGAGCAGCCCGTCGACGGCGGGGTAGGCGTAGAACGCGCCCTCCGGCGCCGGGATCACCACCCCGTCGATCTCCGCGAGCATCCGCACCATCGTCCGGCGGCGGCGGTCGAAGGCCTCGCGCATCGCCGCGACGGCGGACAGGTCGCCGGTGAGCGCCGCCACGGCCGCGCGCTGCGACACGTTGGCGACGTTCGAGGTCAGGTGCGACTGGAGGTTCGTCGCGGCCTTCACCACGTCCGTCGGCCCGATCAGCCAGCCCACCCGCCAGCCGGTCATCGCGTACGTCTTGGCGACGCCGTTGAGCACGACGGTGGTGTCGGCGAGCTCGGGCACGGCGCGCAGCACCGGCGTCGAGACCACGCCGTCGTAGGTGAGGTGCTCGTAGATCTCGTCGGTGACGACCCAGATGCCGTGCTCGAGCGCCCAGCGGCCGATCTCGGCGGTCTGCTCCGGGGAGTAGACGGCGCCCGTCGGGTTCGACGGCGAGCAGAACAGCAGAACCTTGGTGCGGGGGGTGCGCGCCGCCTCGAGCTGCTCGACCGTGACCTTGTAGCCCTGGTCGACGCCGGCGATCACCTCGACGGGGACGCCGCCCGCGAGCCGGATCGCCTCCGGGTAGGTGGTCCAGTACGGGCCGGGCAGCAGCACCTCGTCGCCCGGGTCGAGCAGCGTCGCGAACGCCTGGTACACCGCCTGCTTGCCGCCGTTGGTGACGAGGACGTCGCCGGGCGAGATCTCGTACCCGGAGTCGCGCAGCGTCTTGGCGGCGATCGCCTCCTTGAGCACGGGGAGGCCGCCGGCGGGGGAGTACCGGTGGTTCGCGGCGTCGCGCGCGGCGGCCACCGCCGCCTCGACGATGTAGTCGGGCGTCGGGAAGTCGGGCTCCCCGGCGCCGAAGCCGATCACGGGGCGGCCGGCGGCCTTGAGGGCCTTCGCCTTCGCGTCCACGGCGAGCGTGGCGGACTCGGCGATGCCGCCCACGCGCGCGGACACGCGGCGGGGGCTCGGGGACGACGCGGGCTGCTGGGGGCTGGACGCGCTCACGGGGTCATCCTGGCAGACCGGGGGCGGTTCGACCCGGGGCCGACCGTCGCGTAGAGTAGGTCCCTGGTGGTTGACGTCCGCCATGATGAGCCGCGCCCGGGTGACCGGGAGCGCGCCCCTCACGAGGACGCCGCCGCCGTAGGGTAGTGGCGCAATTGGTAGCGCACCGGTCTCCAAAACCGGCGGTTGCGAGTTCGAGTCTCGCCTGCCCTGCGCGTGTGGTCACGTACCGCTCGTCCCTTTGAGGATCCCCTCGAGCGGGCGGCGGACGACATGAGGCGCCCGGCGACGGTCGGCGTCGCGAGACGTAGGGGAACATCTGGTGAGCGACTCGGCACCCGTGGCGGCGTCCGACGCGGGCGAGCCCGCAGAGCGGACCGGCAGCGGTCGTCCCGCGAGCCCGGAGAAGCGCCGTGGCCTGTTCGCCCGGATCGCCCTCTTCGTCCGCCAGGTCGTGGCCGAGCTCAAGAAGGTCGTCCGGCCCACCCGGAACGAGCTCGTGACCTACACGGGCGTCGTCCTGGTGTTCGTCGCGGTCGTGATGGCCTTCGTGACGCTCGTCGACCTGGGCGTCGGCAAGGCCACCTTCTGGATCTTCGGGGGCTGAGCCTCCGCGGCGCCCCGCCGGCGCACGACATCTCAGCACCACCTTCCGCAGCAGAAAGCAGGTTCGCCCGTGTCGCAGGAATCGCAGGAGCCCGGTCTGGGTGCCGCCGAGTCCGAGCTCGACGACGCCCTCGCGTCGGTCGAGGCGGTCGAGGCCCCCGCGGCGGGTTCCGACGAGCCCGACGTGACGGACGAGGTCGAGACCGCGGACGTCGCCGAGGTCGAGGGTGACGAGGACGCCGACGCGCCGGTCGCCGACGACGAGGCCGACGTGGACGAGGACCCGGTCGCGGCGTTCAAGGCCCAGCTGCGCACGCAGCCGGGCGACTGGTACGTCATCCACTCCTACGCGGGCTACGAGAACCGCGTGAAGACGAACCTCGAGAACCGCACGCAGAGCCTCAACATGGAGGACTTCATCTACCAGGTGGAGGTCCCCATGGAGGAGGTCGTGGAGATCAAGAACGCGCAGCGCAAGGTCGTGCGCCGCGTCCGGATCCCCGGCTACGTGCTGGTCCGCATGGACCTCACCGACGAGTCGTGGGGCGCCGTCCGGCACACCCCGGGCGTCACCGGCTTCGTGGGCCACACCCACCAGCCCGTCCCGCTGACCCAGGACGAGGTCTTCTCGATGCTGGCGCCGACGATCGAGGCCAAGCCCTCGACGCCCGCCGCCGCCGGCGCGCAGAAGTCCGCCACGCCGATCGAGGTCGACTTCACCGTCGGCGAGTCCGTGACCGTCACCGACGGCCCGTTCGACACGCTGCCGGCGACGATCTCCGAGATCACCCCCGAGAACCAGAAGCTCAAGGTCCTCGTCTCCATCTTCGGCCGGGAGACCCCGGTCGAGCTGTCGTTCAGCCAGGTCGCCAAGATCTGACCGAGCTGCCGCCCCCGGGCGGCGCCCCTGCAACCGGGTCATCGCCCACGGCGTCGGCCCACGAGAGAAGAAAGGGTGGCTCATGCCCCCGAAGAAGAAGGTCACCGGCCTCATCAAGCTCCAGATCAAGGCCGGCGCGGCGACCCCCGCGCCGCCGATCGGCCCCGCGCTCGGTCAGCACGGCGTCAACATCATGGAGTTCTGCAAGGCCTACAACGCGGCCACCGAGGCCCAGCGCGGCAACGTGATCCCGGTGGAGATCACGGTCTACGAGGACCGTTCCTTCACCTTCATCACGAAGACCCCGCCGGCCGCGGAGCTCATCAAGAAGGCCGCCGGTGTCGACAAGGGCTCGCCCACGCCGCACACCACCAAGGTGGCCAGCCTGACCGCCGAGCAGGTCCGCGAGATCGCGCAGACCAAGCTCGAGGACCTGAACGCCAACGACCTCGCCGCCGCCGAGAAGATCATCGCCGGCACCGCGCGCTCGATGGGCATCACCGTCCAGGCGTGACCCCCTCGTACGACCCCCGCCCGGGAACGTCCCGGGCGGGGCAGTGGCAGGGCCCTGTGCGGTCCGACGACCACGACTGCTGAAGAAGAGAGAGAGCAGATGGCGAAGCACAGCAAGGCGTACCGCGCCGCGGCCGAGAAGATCGAGCCGGGCGAGCTCTACGCCCCCCTCCAGGCGGTCCGCCTGGCGCAGCAGACCTCGACCACCAAGTACGACGCGACCGTCGAGGTCGCGATGCGTCTCGGTGTCGACCCCCGCAAGGCCGACCAGATGGTGCGCGGCACCGTCAACCTCCCACACGGCACCGGCAAGACCGCCCGCGTGATCGTGTTCGCGACGGGTGAGCGTGCCGAGCAGGCCCGCGCCGCCGGTGCGGACGAGGTCGGCGGCGACGAGCTGATCGAGAAGGTCGCGGCCGGTTACACCGACTTCGACTCCGCGGTCGCGACCCCGGACCTCATGGGCAAGGTCGGTCGTCTCGGCAAGGTGCTCGGTCCCCGTGGCCTGATGCCGAACCCGAAGACCGGCACCGTGACGATGGACGTGGCCAAGGCCGTCACCGACATCAAGGGCGGCAAGATCGAGTTCCGTGTCGACAAGCACGCGAACCTGCACTTCATCATCGGCAAGACGTCGTTCTCGGACACCCAGCTGGTCGAGAACTACGCCGCCGCGCTGGAGGAGATCCTGCGTCTCAAGCCGTCCGCGTCGAAGGGTCGCTACATCAGCAAGGCGACCGTCTCGACCACGAACGGCCCCGGCATCCTGGTCGACCAGAGCAAGACCCGGAACCTCACCTCGGAGGAGGACGCGGCCTGACGCCCCGTCCCACCCGTACCGCAGGCCCGGTCCCCCGTCGTGGGGGACCGGGCCTGCGGTCGTCCGGCGCCCCTCGGGGGCTAGTGCCCGGTGTGCCCCCGCTCGGCGGGCAGGCCGTGCGAGCCGTGCGGGACGGCGTGCGCCCCGGCCTCCGTCGCCGCGAGCCCGGGGACGGTGACGAGCGCGACCAGCAGGGCGCCGGTGGCCAGCACCCCGGCCTGACCGCGGGCGCCCAGGGCCCGGCGCGGGCCGGGTGCGGTGGCGGCCCGGCGGCCGAGCGCGAGGGCGATCGCCGTGCCCAGCCCGAGGGTGAGGGCGGCGGCCTCCGCGGCGGTCGGGCGGCTCTGCGTGAGCGGGGCGGCCAGCAGCGCGGCGGGCCCGACCAGCAGCAGGGCGCCGACCGCCGCGCCCGGGGCGCGCACCGGCGCGCGGAGCGCCGCGACGGCCCAGCCGAGCACGGCGAGCCCGACGACCGCCAGCGCGACGCCGGCCGCGGGGTCGCGGGCGAGGTGCCCCGCGGCGACGCCCGCCGTGACGAGGCCGAGCCCGAGGGCCCCGAGCCCCGCCCAGAGCCGCGCGGTGAGCTCCAGGGCGCCCTCGGCGGGAGCCGTGGCGCCCACCCCGGGCTCGCCCGCCGGCCGGGTCCGGCCGTCCTCGTGGCCGGTGCGCGGCACCCGGCCGGCGACCGCTACCCGGCCGGCGAGCGCGGCGGTCATGCCCGGCGTGCCGCGACGCGGGAGCCCGCGGCCTGCTTGTCGGCGGCGAGGCCGACGCCGAGCAGCAGCACGGCGCTGCCGAGGTGCAGCACGTTGTCCGCGCCGTTGAGCGCCAGGATGTTCGCGGACGAGCCGACCAGGAACAGCCCGAGCAGGCCGACGAGCAGGTACACGCCGCCGACCGTGGTGTTGGCGGCGCGGGCGGCGGGCACGGACGCGGTCGCGGCGCCCAGCAGCACCGCGCCGATCGCGAGGTGCACGATGTTGTGCAGCGGGTTGACCTCGAACACGATCAGCGTGCCGCCCTCGGTGCCGGCGAACGCGGCGCCGGAGCTGACCAGGAACCCGGCGATGCCGACGAGCAGGTAGACGGCGCCGAAGATGCCCCCGACGAGGCGGTTGGCGGACTGTCCCATGGTGATGTCTCCTCCCGGGGTGCGTCCCCGCAGACGGTGCGCGCGGTGCTGCACGCGTCGGGGGTTCGGAGCGGTCGCGCCCACGGATGGGTGGTGACGCGGCGCACCGGCGGGCAGTTCGGGCCGGGGCCTGGACGCCGGGCCCGCGCTGCACCAAGGTGGAGGGATGCTCGTGGCTTTCTCCGTGTCCCCGCTCGGTTCGGGCGAGTCCGTGACCGAGGCCGTGGCGGACGCCGTCCGCGTCGTCCGCGAGTCCGGGCTCCCGCACCGCACCGACGCCATGTTCACCACCGTCGAGGGCGAGTGGGACGAGTGCATGGACGTCGTGCGCCGTGCGGCCGAGGCGGTGGGCCGGCACGCCGGGCGGGTGAGCCTGGTGCTGAAGGCCGACATCCGGCCGGGGCACACCGGCGAGCTGACCGGCAAGGTCGAGCGGCTGGAGGCCCGGCTCTCGTCCTGAGCGCGGCCGCACGCGGTGGCGTGGACATCTGGTGCAGATGGGTGGGTCCGGGGCCCGGGCGGCCCGGGCGGGTGACAGACTGCCGTGCGGTGAGTGCGTTCCGACGCACTGGTGACAGGGCCTGCGCCGCGGCGCGGCAGCCGTCCGGCGGCGCGCGGGACGCAGGAAGGGAAACAGCGTACTGATGGCGATCTTCGAGCTCGACGGCGGCCGCGGCAGTCTCGTCCAGCCGATGCGGCCCCGGGCCGACTCCTTCGAGGTCGACTCCGCGACGCTGGTCACCGACCACGTGGCCGCGCTGCTCGGCGAGCAGGTGCTCCCCGTCCGGGAGGGCGGCTCCGGCGGCCCGCACCTGCTGGCGCTCGACGCCGCGACCCGGCCCGTCGTGGTCGAGGTCGTGCAGCAGCTGGACGAGGCCGGGCTGGTGCGCGCGCTGCGGCACGCCGGCGGGGCCGCCCGCCTGAGCCGCGCCGACCTGGCCCGCATGTACTCCGGCGGCGCGGACGCGTTCGAGCCCGACCTCGCGGTGTTCCGCGACCGGGCGCCGATCCTGCAGGCGCAGGCGCCCGCGGCGACGGGGGTGCGGCTCGTGATCGTGTGCGCGGACGTCGCCGAGGGCGTCCTCGACGCGGTCGACTTCGTCACCGCCGGCGCGCACGTCGAGGTCCTGCGGCTCGGCGTGACGCAGGGCCCCGGCGGGCGCCGGTACGTCGACGTGTCCCCGCTGCGGTCCAGCACCGCGGGCGAGCGCCGTGCGGTCGAGCCCGGGCCGCGCACCGGGTCGATCCAGGTCGCCCCCCGCGCCTCCGGGGCGGCCGTCACCGACCCGACCCCGGTCGTGCCCCGGCCGGCGTCCGACACGGCAGGGCCGCACCGGCACGCCGCTCCCGAGCCCGGCCCGGCCGAGCCCGCGCCCACCGCGCGGACCGAGCCCGCACGCGCGGACGAGACCACGCTGCTGCCCGCCGTCCCCCCGGAGACCGACCGCACCCCGGTGCCGTCGCTCGCCGCCATCGCCGCCGCCGAGGGCCGGCCGACCGAGCTGGTCTGGCTCCGCGTCCGGCGCGGCCAGCGGCTGGTCGCGACGCTGCGCGCCGACGGGCTCATCGAGCTGCCGGGCGGCAGCGTGCACGCCGACCCCGACGACGCGGCGACCGAGGCGGCGGACCTGGAGCGGCCGACCGACGGCTGGCGGGTGTGGCGGGTCGGCGGCGACGACGGCCCGACGCTCGGCGAGGCGGCCGGCGTCGTCTGACGCTCACGACCAGCCGTAGGCCGCCGTCCACCGGCTGATCTCGGCGTACAGCCGCGCCCGGACCGGGGCCGGCGACAGCGTGAGGTCGTGCACCCCGCCGGCGATCCGCACCACGGACACCAGCGGGCCGAGCTGCACGGACCGCCGCGCCAGCAGCTCCACGTCCAGCACGATGTCCGCGGCGCGCATGTCCTCGCTCCACCGCGGGCTGATGACGGTCCGGGTGGACGCCAGCATGAGGACCGGCGTGGTGATGTGCAGGCCTCGCGCGACCTCCGCGTGACCCGCCATCACCGCGGCCAGCCAGCCGGCGCGCACCGGGAACGACGGGGTCGGCCGCCAGGTCTCGTCGTAGGTCCACTCCCCGCCGTCGGACGTGCGCAGGGTGCGGGCGTAGAAGCCGGGGTCGATGTTCGGCAGCGGCGTCTTCGGCTGGATGCGGGCGAGCCGCGCGATCGCCGGGGCGCTGACGTGCCGGACCACCGCGGCGCCCTGCAGCTCCAGCCACGGGGAGTTCAGCACCAGCCCGTGCACCCGCCCCGGGTGCCGGTCGGCCCACAGGACCGTGATCAGCCCGCCCGTCGAGTGGCCCATGAGCATGACGCGGGCCCGGCGGCCGAGGTCGCGGTGCACCTGGTCGAGGGCCGCCTCGATCTCCTCGTCGTAGGTGCGCAGGTCGTCGACGTAGCCGGGGGTCTGGTGGGGGCGCAGGCTGCGGCCGTACTTGCGCAGGTCGAGCGCGTAGAAGGCGGCGCCCTGCGCGTGCCAGAACTCCGCGAGCCCGGTCTGGAAGAAGTAGTCCGACCAGCCGTGCACGTACAGGACCGCCCGCGAGGGCCGGATCGGCTCGGGGGTCGGCGGCGCGTACCGGACCAGGGAGGCGACGACCTCGCCCTCGTCGTCGGGAGCGAGCTCGATCGTCCGGACGCGGTAGTCCTCACCGAGGACGTCCGTGCGCCAGCGGCCCGCCATGCCCACCCCCTGCGTCGTGCGTCCGCGTCGTCGGCGGCTGCGTCAGACCTCGGCGACGACCTTGCCGAACTGCTCGCCGCGCGCCAAGCGTGCCAGGCCGTCGCCCACCCGGGCCAGCGGGACGGTGGAGTCGACGACCGGCCGCACGCCCGTGCGGGCCAGGAACGCCAGCAGCTGCTCGAGGTCCTGCCGGCTGCCCATGGTGGCGCCCAGCACCGCGATCTCCAGGAAGAACAGCCGCTGGATCTCCATCGCGGCGGGGTCGCCGGTGGTGGCGCCGGCGACGACGATCGTGCCGCCCGGGCGCACCGAGCGCACGGAGTGCGACCAGGTCGCGGCGCCCACCGTCTCGATCACCAGGTCGGCCCGGCCGGGCAGCCGCTCGCCGGGCGCGACCGCTCCGGCGGCACCCAGGTCCAGCGCCCGCGCCCGCCGGCCCTCGTCGCGGCTCGTGGCCCAGACCTCGAGCCCCGCTGCCGCGGCGAGCCGGATCGCCGCCGTGGCGACACCACCGCCCGCGCCCTGCACCAGCACGCGCTGGCCCGGCTGCGCGCGGCCCGTCGTGAACAGCATCCGGTACGCGGTCAGCCAGGCGGTCGGCACGCACGCGGCCTCGACGAACGACAGCCCGGCGGGCTTGTCCACGAGGTTCCACGTGGGGACGGCGACCTGCTCGGCCAGCGTGCCCGGGTACCGCTCGGACAGCAGCGACCGGGGCTCCGCGGGGCCGACGCCGTGGCCGCTCGCCCCGCCGACCACCGCGTGCAGCACGACCTCGCGGCCGTCCGCGGTGACGCCCGCGGCGTCGGTGCCGAGCACCATCGGCAGCTGCTCCGCCCGCAGGCCGACGCCGCGCAGGGACCACAGGTCGTGCTGGTTGAGCGCGGCGGCCCGGACGTCGACGGTCGTCCAGTGCTCGCGGGCCTCCGGTGCGGGGTGCTCCCCGACGGTCAGCCCGGCCAGCGGGTCGTCGGGCGCGAACCGGGTCACGAGGGCGGCGAGCACGGTCCCGACCCTAGCCCTCAGAGCAGCGGCAGCATGCGACCGAGGTCCGGGACGGCGTCGGAGGTGAACCGCGGGGCCAGCGCCGCCGCCAGCACGTCGACGTCGTAGGGCACGCGCCCGGCGGCGAGCCGCACCCAGGTCAGCGGCTGCACGATCTCCAGGTCCCAGCCGCCGCGTGCCTGCACGATCCGCAGCAGCTCGCGGGACACGAGGTCCAGCGCGTCGCCGTCGACGGGCCCGCCGCCGCCGGGCTCGTCCACCGCGCCGTCAGCCCCGACCACGCCGACGCCGACCCGGGGCAGCGGGCCGACGCCCGTGCCGAGCTCCGCGCGGGAGCCGGGGGCCGCCCCGCGGGCGCGGGCGAGGGAGCGCTGCAGGTCGTCGGCGTGCACGACCAGCTCGGTCACCCGGGAGGCGACCATCGTGGACAGCAGCACGGGGCCGCGGCGGGCCTGCACGACGCGGTCCTGCGGGCCGAGCTCGTCGAGGCGGGCGAACGCCCGCGCCACCAGGGCGTCGACGTGGCGCAGCGGGTCGTCGGCGATCTCGGCGGACAGCTCGCGGGTGACCCGGTCGATGTCGTCGGCGCGGCCGGCGTAGGTCCCGAGGTACTCCGCGAGGCTGAGCGGGACGGTGCCGTGCGGGACCGGCTCGCAGTCGGCCAGGGCGCTCATCGCCCGGCCCAGGTGGGCGACCACGTCGGCGACGGACCAGCCGTCCAGCACGCTGGGGGCGCCGGCGGTGTCCGCGTCGAGCACGTCACCCACCCACGCGCGCAGCGTCCGCCACTGCTGCCGGAGCACCACGGTGCGGGCGGCGACGTCCTCGGTCCCGGTGCGAGCCATGGGCTCAGCCTGGCACGCGCGCGGCGGGGCGCACCCCACCGCGCCCCGCGGCGCCCGCCGACGGGCCCACCGCGACCGGCCGGCTCACCGCTCCAGGTGCGCGCGGACCAGCGGGCCTAGCTGCTCGTGCTCGATCAGGAACCCGTCGTGGCCGTAGGGCGTGCGCAGCGTGCGGACGGGCCCGGCCCCGGGGACGCCGGCCGCGATCCGGGCGGACTGCTCGGGCAGGAACAGCCGGTCGGAGTCGACCGCCACCACCAGGGTGTCCGCGGTGACGCCGGCGAGCGCCGCCTCGACGCCGCCGCGGTCCCGGCCGAGGTCGTGCGTGATCATCGACCGGGTGAGCACCGCGTAGGTGTTGGCGTCGAACCGGCGGGCGAGCTTGTCGCCGTGGTGGTCGAGGTAGGACTGCACCGCGAACCGGCCGCCGTCCAGCGGCTCCTCGCCGCCCTGCGGGATGCGGCCGAACCGCTGGTCGAGCTCGGCGGCGCTGCGGTACGTCTGGTGGGCGATCTGGCGGGCCAGGCCGAGGCCGACGTGCGGCCCCTCGCCGTCCGGCGCGTCGTAGTAGTCGCCGCCGCGGAACCGCGGGTCCGCCGCGAGGGCGGACAGCTGGGTGTGGAACGACGCGATCTGGTCGCCGGAGGTCTGCGCGGTGGTCGCGATCGCGGCGAGCCGCCGCACCCGGCCCGGAGCCGTCGCGGCCCACTCGAGCGCGCGCTGCCCGCCCATCGACGCCCCCACGACGAGCGCCCACGAGGCGATGCCCAGCGCGTCGGCGAGCCGGAGCTCCGCGGCGACCTGGTCGCGGACGGTCAGCCAGGGGAACCGGCTGCCCCACGGACGGCCGTCGGGGGCGGTGCTCGCCGGGCCGGTGGTGCCCTGGCAGCCGCCCAGCACGTTCGGCGCGACGACGAACCAGCGGTCGGTGTCGATGGGCGCCCCGGGTCCGACGAGCGTCGACCACCAGCCCGGCGTCGGGTGCCCCGGGCCCGCGGCGCCGGTGACGTGCGAGTCCCCGGTCAGCGCGTGCAGCACCAGCACGGCGTTCGACCCGTCCGGCGCCGGCGTGCCCCAGGTCTCGTAGGCCATCCGCACCTCGGGCAGGTGCCCGCCGGCCTCCAGGTCGAGCGGGCCGAGGTCCCGGAACTGGCGACGGCCCACGGGGTCGCCGTCGCGCCAGGCGGACGACGCCCGGGGCGGGGCGTCGGGCTCCGCGCGACGACGGGGCTGGTGCGGGGTGGTCGTGCGGGGCTCGGGCACAGGACGTCCTGACGGGGGCGCGCCGACGGGCGCCGCGGTGGTCGCGGCGCCCGTCGGGGTGGTGGGGGAGGTCACGGGGGCGCTCAGGCCCCCTTGGCGGCGCGGAAGCCGGCGTCGAGGTCGGCGAGGATGTCCTCGACGCCCTCCAGGCCGACGGACAGGCGGACCAGGCCGGGGGTGACGCCGGACAGCGCCTGCTCCTCGGGCGTCAGCTGGCTGTGCGTCGTCGAGGCGGGGTGGATGACGAGCGAGCGGACGTCGCCGATGTTCGCCACGTTGGAGTGCAGCTCCAGGGCCGACACGAACGCCTGGCCCGCCTCCGCCCCGCCCGCGATCTCGAACGCGAGGACCGCCCCGGTCCCCCGGGGGCCGTACTTGCGGCCGAGCTCGTACTGCGGGTGCGACGGCAGGCCCGCGTAGGTGACGGACAGGACGTCGTCGCGCGCCTCGAGCCACTCGGCGACCGTCTGGGCGTTGGCCACGTGCCGCTCGATGCGCAGCGACAGCGTCTCCAGGCCCTGGGCGATGAGGAACGCGTTGAACGGGCTGATCGCCGCGCCCAGGTCGCGCAGCAGCTGGACCCGCGCGCGCAGGACGTAGGAGAGGTTGACGCCGAACGCGCCGTCCTTGCCGAGGTCACGCGCGAACACGAGGCCGTCGTAGGACGGGTCCGGCTGGTTGAACGACGGGAACCGCTCGGGGTCCGCGCCGAAGTCGAAGGTGCCGCCGTCGACGATCACGCCGCCGATCGCGGTGCCGTGCCCGCCCAGGTACTTGGTCGCGGAGTGCACCACGACGTCGGCGCCCCACTCGAGCGGGCGGATCAGGTACGGGGTCGGGACGGTGTTGTCGACGATCAGCGGGACGCCGGCCTCGTGCGCGACGCCGGCGACCGTCTCGATGTCGAGCACGTCCTGCTTCGGGTTCGGCACCGTCTCGGCGAAGAACGCCTTGGTGTTCGGGCGCACCGCGTCGCGCCACGCCTGCGGGTCGTGCGGGTCCGTGACGAACGTGGTCTCGATGCCGTAGCGCGGGAGGGTGTGGTGCAGCAGGTTGTACGTGCCGCCGTAGAGGCTCGGGCTCGCCACGACGTGGCTGCCGGCCTCGGCGACGTTGAGGATCGCGTACGTCTCGGCGGCCTGGCCGGACGCGACGAGCAGCGCGCCCACGCCGCCCTCCAGCGACGCCAGCCGGTCCTCGACGGCCTGGACGGTGGGGTTGCCGATGCGGGTGTAGATCGGGCCCAGGTCCTTCAGGGCGAACCGGTCAGCGGCGACCCCCGCGTCGGGGAACACGAACGACGTCGACTGGTAGATCGGCAGGGCGCGGGCCCCGGTGGCGGCGTCGGGGGTCTGGCCGGCGTGGATCTGGCGGGTCTCGAACGACCACTGCTGCTGGGTCATGGTGGCTCCTGGGTGAGGGGGTGCGGGCGGCGCGGGAGGGTGCTGCGGGGGTTCGCACGCGCGTCGTGCCAGGAGGGGTCCGGGCCGGGGCTGCCGGTGTGCGGCCGCCCCGCGCGACGGACGGTGTCGGTGGCGGGGGAGCCGGGTCCGCGGGGCCGGGGACGGCCTGCGGGCACAGCCGAGCGTGCGCTGGTCAGCGACACATTCGGCGGGACATGCGGCTCACAGTACGGAGCAGCCGGGCGTGCCCGGAACAGGCGTCTTGCCATCTGAGACACGCCGTCCACTGTGCGGGCGCGATCGCGCTGGTCATCGCGTCGGCATCGCCCAGCCGGGTGATTTGTCGTCGAACCTGTCCAGTTCGTCCCGAACCACGCCGATGTGACTCATGTGAACGGTGTGACTCCTGTTCACTTCTGTGACGTTCGCAGGTAGCGTTCCCGCGGGGCGAGCCGGTGGACCGGCAGCCGCGGCGGGCGCAGGACGCGCCGTCACGGAGCCCCGACGACGAAGGGTGGACCTGGTGCGGACGACCGGACGAGCGCGCGCGGTGCGCAGCGCTGCCGCGGTGATCACGGCGGCGGTGCTCCTCGTGCCCGCGAGCGGTGCGGCCCTGGCGGACCCCGACGTGACCGACCAGGACGTGCGGGACGCCCAGCGGGCGGTCACCAGCGCGTCCGGTGCGGTCGCCGGCATCGAGGTGCGGCTCGCACAGCTGAGCACGGAGGCCGAGGCCGCGGAGATCCAGGTCGCGCAGGCGGGCGAGACCTACGCCCAGGCGCAGGCCGACCTCGCCGCGGCCCAGCAGGCCTCCGAGGCGGCCGCCCAGCAGTACGACGAGGCGACCGAGCAGTTCGAGGACGCCCGCGCCACGCTCGTCGCCATCGCGCGGCAGGCCGCGCGGTCCGGCGGCTCCATGGACACCGTGCAGGCGCTCCTGTCGTCCGACGGGTTCCAGGACGTCGTCGAGCGCAGCGAGGCGCTGTCCAAGGTCAGCAGCCAGGCCGACGAGGCCGTGCAGTCCTACCTCGCCGCCGAGCAGGTCGCGACCACGCTGAAGAAGCAGGCCGACACCGCCGCGGCCGCGCAGGAGACCGCCGCCGCCGACGCGCAGACCGCGCTCGAGGCCGCGGAGCAGGCGCAGTCCGACGCCGACGCGGCCGTGGCGTCCGCCCAGACCGAGCGGCAGGGCCTCATCGTCCAGCTCGCCGCCGCCCGGAGCACCAGCGCCGAGGTCGAGCAGGCCCGCCAGGACCAGATCGACGCCGAGCGCCGCCAGCGCGCCGAGGCCGCCGCCCTCGCCCAGCGCACGCAGGTCGCGACCCCGGCGGCGACCGCGCCGGCCACCTCCACCCCGGCCAGCCCGTCGACGCCCTCGACCCCGAGCACGCCGTCGACGCCCAGCACCCCGCCGGCCACGACGACCCCGCCCGTGACGACGGCCCCGCCGGTCACGGCCCCGCCCGTCACGAAGCCCCCGGTCACGCCGCCGCCCGTCAGCCCCGGCTCGTCCTCGGGCTCCACGTCCAGCGCCGAGGCCGCGATCGCGTGGGCGCGGACCAAGCTCGGCCTGCCGTACGTGTGGGGCGGCACCGGCCCGAACGGCTACGACTGCTCCGGCCTGACCCAGGGCGCCTGGCGCTCCGCGGGCGTCAGCCTGAACCGCACGTCGCGGGACCAGTACCGGCAGGTCAAGAAGATCTCGTACAACGAGCTGCGCCCGGGCGACCTCGTGTTCTGGGGGACGAACCCCAACGACGCGAGCTCGGTCTACCACGTGGCCATGTACATCGGCGGCGGGCAGATCATCGAGGCGCCCAAGCCCGGGACGCCCGTCCGGATCACGTCGATGCGCTACTCCGGCACCATGACGTACGCCGGCCGCCCGTGACCGGCCGCCCCTGACGCCAGGCGCGACGCGAGGAGCCCCGGCACGCCGTGCGCGTGCCGGGGCTCCTGGCGTGCGGGGTCAGTGCTGGTCGTAGCCCGCGTCGATCGCGCGCTGGCGGGAGCGCTCGATCTCCGCCTCGGCCTCGGCGCGGCCGGTCCAGTGCGCGCCCTCGACGGACTTGCCGGGCTCGAGGTCCTTGTAGACCTCGAAGAAGTGCTGGATCTCCAGGCGGTGGAAGTCCGACACGTCGTCGATGTCCTGGCGCCACGCGGCCCGCTGGTCACCGGTCGGCACGCACAGCACCTTGTCGTCGCCGCCGGCTTCGTCCCGCATGCGGAACATGCCGAGCGCGCGGCACCGGATCAGGCAGCCGGGGAACGTGGGCTCCTCGAGCAGCACCAGCGCGTCCAGCGGGTCGCCGTCCTCGCCGAGGGTGCCGTCGATGAAGCCGTAGTCGTCCGGGTACCGGGTCGAGGTGAACAGCATGCGGTCGAGCCGGATCCGGCCGGTCGCATGGTCCACCTCGTACTTGTTCCGCTGGCCCTTCGGGATCTCGATCGTGACGTCGAACTCCACACCCGCTCCTTCGTCGCCGCGGTCCGACGCGCGTCGGCCCCGCGGGCAGCTGATCACGGCGGCGTGCCAGGTGGCGGCGCGCCGCGCCTCAGCACCTAGTGTGACGCACGGACGGCGACGGCAGGGCCCGGAGCGGTCGACAGGCTCGGGGCCGGCACGGACCGGCAGGCACGGGAAGCAGGTGGGCGGGTGGCACGGGCGGCCAGGACGGTGGGCGTGACCGCGCTCGTGGCGGTGCTCGCGGCCGGCGGGTACGCCACCGCGGACGCGTACGACGTGGTGCCCGGCGTGGTGACGCTCGCGCCGGTGCCGGCGCCCGCGGCGCCGTTCCCCGAGGTGCCCGGAGCGGCCGTCGACCCCGCCGGGGCGCAGGTGCTCGCGGACCTCGACGCGGCGGTGCCGGCGCCCGGCGCGGCGCAGGTGCAGGCGCTCGTGCAGGCGCTGGTCACCGACCCGCGGGTCGGGCCGTCGGCGGGCGTGGTGGTCGCGGACGGGCTGACGGGCGAGGTGCTGGCCCAGCACGCCGCTGACGCTCCCCGCACGCCCGCGTCGACCGCGAAGCTGGTCACGGGCGTCGCCGCGCTCACCCAGCTCGGGGCGGACCGCACGTTCGACACCACGGTGCGGCAGGGCCCGGGAGACCAGATCGTCCTGGTCGGCGGGGGCGACATGATGCTGGCCCCCGGCGCGGGCGACGCGGACGCGGTGAACGGCCGGGCCGGGCTCGCGGACCTCGCGGCGCAGGTGGCGCTCCAGCTGCGCCTCGTCGGCCGGGACACGGTCTCGCTGGCCGTCGACGACACCCTGTTCAGCGGCCCGGCGCTCGCCCCGGGCTGGGACCCGGCCGACATCGCGATGGGCTACGTGGCGCCCGTGTCGTCGGTGGCGGTCGACATCGCGAAGATCAGCGCGGGGGAGTACCCGCCGCGGCACGCCGACCCCGCGATGAACGCTGCCACGGTGCTCGCGGCCCGGCTCGCCGAGGTCGGCATCACGGTCACCGGGACGCCGACGCGGGTGCGGGAGCCGGCGACGGGCGACGTGCTCGGCGTCGTGTCCTCCGCCCCGGTCGCCGAGGTCGCGCACTACTTCCTCGACACCTCGGACAACACGATCACCGAGGTCGTGGCCCGCATGGTCGCCCTCGACCTGGGGCTGCCCGGGAGCTTCGAGGGCGCGACGCAGGCCGTGCTGCGCACCGTGCAGACGCGCGGGGTCGACACCGCGGGCGCCGTGCTCGCCGACGCCTCCGGTCTCGCGGACGGCTCCGCGCTGCCGCCCGACCTGCTGCTGGGCCTGCTGCGGCTCGTGGTCGACCCCGCGCACCCCGAGCTGCGCGAGGTCGGCACCGGCATGCCGATCGGCGGGCTGACCGGCACCCTCGCGGACCGGTTCACGTCCGGCCCCGCCACGGGCCTCGTCCGCGCGAAGACGGGCAGCCTCGCCGGGGTGACGTCCCTGGCAGGGCAGGTGCTCGACGCCGACGGCCGGATGCTGCTGTTCGTGCTGATGGCCGACCAGACCGGCGCGGTCGGGCAGTACCAGCCGCGCCAGGCGCTCGACGGCTTCGTCACCCAGCTCGCGGCCTGCGGCTGCCGCTGAGGTCCGGGGACGCCCCGCCGGGGCCGGGCGGCGACGCCGCGCGTGCGGCGTGACTACCGTGGGCGGGTGCAGCCGACCGTCGACTGGGACCTGGCCGCCCGGCTCGCCGCCCGCGCGGTGCGGCCGGGGCCGCCGTCGACGCGCGCCGAGCGGGAGGACGCCGTCGCGGTGCTCCGGGCCGCCGCACCGGTCGCCGCCGGCCACGTCGCGCGCATCACGGGCCTCGTGCCGGCCGCCGGCGCGACCCGGGACCCCGACGTGCGCGTCGTCGACAGGGCGTCGTGGGCCCGCGCGAACGTGCGCTCGCTCCGGGCGCTGTCCTCGCGGGTCGGGCTCGCGGAGGAGCGGGGGCTGCGCGGCACCGCGGGCGCGGGGCAGGTCGCCGCGGTGCTCGGGCTGCTCTCCGGGTCGGTGCTCGGCCAGTACGACCCCTGGGGCGGGCGCGGCACGCTGCTGCTCGTCGCGCCCAACGTCCTGACCGTCGAGCGCTCCCTCGGGGTCGACACCGCCGACTTCCGCCTGTGGGTGACGCTGCACGAGCAGACGCACGCGACGCAGTTCGCCGCGGCGCCCTGGCTCGCCGACCACCTGGCAGCGCGGGTGGCCGTGCTGCTGGCCGACGACGACGCCGCGCCCCACGCCGACGCACCGCGACCCCGGCCGCGGAACCTGCTCGACCTGGTCGACCCGCGGCAGCGCGTCGCGCTGGACGAGGTCGGCGCGGTGATGGCGCTCCTGGAGGGGCACGCCGACGTGACGATGGACGCCGTCGGGCGCTCCGTCGTGCCGTCGGTCCGCCGGATCCGCCGCCGGTTCGAGGCACGGCGCAGCGGCGCCCGCGGCACCGGCGGGATGCGGCGGGTCCTGCGCTCCGTGCTCGGCCTCGACGTCAAGCTCGCGCAGTACCGCGACGGCGCCGCGTTCGTGAAGGCCGTCCGCCGCCGGGTCGGGACCGACGGGCTGAACGCCGTCTGGTCCGGCCCCGCCGCCCTGCCGAGCGCCGCGGAGATCGCGGACCCCGCCGCGTGGGTGCACCGGGTGCACGGCTGACGTGGCCGGCCCGCACCCCGCGGTCGCCGCCGTCCGCAGCGCCGTCGCCGCCGCGCTCGCGGACGTCCCGGAGGGGGCGCTCGTGCTCGTCGCCTGCTCCGGGGGCCCCGACTCGCTGGCGCTCGCGGCCGGTGCGGCGTTCGTCGGGGGCCGCGGCGGCCGGCAGCGCCGGCGGACCGGCGCGGTCGTCGTGGACCACGGCCTCCAGCCCGGCAGCGCCGCGGTCGCGCAGGACGCCGCGGCGGCGTGCCGGGCGCTCGGGCTCGACCCCGTCGAGGTGGTCGCCGTCGACGCGGGCGGTCCGGGCGGGCCCGAGGCCGCCGCACGGGACGCCCGGTACGCGGCCCTGCACGCCGCCGCCGGCCGGCACGGCGCGGCCGCGGTGCTGCTCGGGCACACCCGCGACGACCAGGCCGAGGGCGTGCTGCTCGGGCTCGCGCGCGGGTCGGGCGCCCGGTCGCTCGCGGGGATGCCGCCCGTCCGCGGGGTGCTGCGCCGGCCGCTGCTGGAGGTGACCCGGGAGCAGACCCTGGCCGCGTGCGCCGCACTCGGCCTCGCGCCCTGGCACGACCCCACCAACACCCCGGCGGGCGACGCGGACCGGGCGCCGCAGCGGTCGCGGGTGCGCACGCGCGTGCTGCCGGTGCTGGAGCGCGAGCTCGGGCCGGGGGTCGCCGCGGCCCTGGCCCGCACCGCGGCGCTGCTGCGGGAGGACGCCGACGCGCTCGACACGCTGGCGGCGGGGCTGCTCGAGCGTGCGCTCGTGCCGTCCGGCCCGGGGGAGGTGCTGCTCGACGTCGAGGTGCTCGCCGACGCCCCGGCCGCGCTCCTGGGCCGCGCGCTGCGCACCGCCGTCGTCCGTGCCGGGTCCCCGCCGGGCGCGGTCAGCCGGGAGCACGTGCGCGCCGTCGCGGGCCTCGTCACCGCGTGGCACGGCCAGGGTCCCCTGCACCTGCCCGGGCACGTCGAGGCGTCCCGGGCGTGTGGCAGGCTTGCCGTGCGCGAGGGCAGCCGGAGCGGTGCCGCGCGCGAGGCGGTCGGGCGGTCGGCGCCCGGCCGGAGCGAGACGGACGAGGAGACAGGCGACCGGTGAACGCTGAGGACATGGGCGCGGACCTGGAGCGGGTGCTCCTGACCGAGGAGCAGCTCGGGAACCGCCTGGACGAGATCGCCGCCCAGATCGACGCCGACTACGCCGGCCGGGAGATCCTGCTGGTGGGGGTGCTCAAGGGCGCCGTCATGGTGATGGCCGACCTGGCCCGCCGGATCAGCACGCCGCTGTCGATGGACTGGATGGCGGTGTCCTCGTACGGCTCGGGCACCAAGTCCTCCGGCGTCGTGCGGATCCTCAAGGACCTGGACGCCGACCTCACCGGCCGGCACGTGCTGATCGTCGAGGACATCATCGACTCCGGGCTCACGCTGTCCTGGCTGCTGGCGAACCTGCGCAGCCGCGGCCCGGCGACGGTCGAGATCGCGACGATGCTCCGCAAGCCGGAGGCCGCGAAGGTCGAGGTGGACGTCCGCTACGTCGGGTTCGACATCCCGAACGAGTTCGTCGTCGGCTTCGGCCTCGACTACGCGGAGAAGTACCGCAACCTGCCGTTCGTCGGCACGCTCGCGCCGCACGTCTACTCCTCCTGACGCGCGCGGTGGGCCGCAGGGGGCCGGCTCGCGGGCGCGACGGGCGTCCTGCCCTGGGCGAACAGAGCCCGCCCACCCCAGGTCCACCGTGTAACTTCGGAGCCTCCACCCCTGCGACCGGAGGGACGAGGGGGCACGCCCCCGTCTGCCCATGACACTCAAGCGCCTCACCCGCGGACCCGTCCTGTGGATCGTCGTCGCCGTCGTGATCCTGTGGATCGCGGCCAGCGCGCTGACGTCCTCCGGCGTCCAGCGGATCGACACCTCCGACGGCCTGGAGCTCATCCAGGACGGGAAGGTGGAGCAGGCCCGGATCACCGAGGGGTCGCAGCGCGTCGACCTCACGCTGACCGAGGACTTCACCTCCGGTGGCGAGAACCTGGGCAAGAACGTGCAGTTCTACTACGTCGTGCCGCAGGGCCCGGCCGTGGTCGACGCCATCGCGGACGCCGACCCCGAGGGCGGCTACACCTCGGACGTGCCGCAGCAGTCGTGGTGGGGCAGCCTGCTGACGCTGGTCCTGCCGTTCGTGATCATCCTGGGCCTGTTCTGGTTCCTGATGTCGTCGATGCAGGGCGGCGGCTCGCGGGTCATGTCCTTCGGCAAGTCCAAGGCGAAGCTCGTGTCGAAGGAGTCGCCGCAGGTGACCTTCGCCGACGTCGCCGGCGTGGACGAGGCCGTCGAGGAGCTGCAGGAGATCAAGGAGTTCCTCTCCGAGCCCGCCAAGTTCCAGGCGGTCGGCGCGAAGATCCCCAAGGGCGTGCTGCTGTACGGCCCGCCCGGGACCGGCAAGACGCTGCTGGCCCGTGCGGTCGCGGGCGAGGCCGGCGTGCCGTTCTACTCGATCTCCGGCTCGGACTTCGTCGAGATGTTCGTCGGCGTCGGCGCGAGCCGCGTGCGTGACCTGTTCGACCAGGCCAAGCAGAACGCCCCGGCGATCATCTTCATCGACGAGATCGACGCCGTCGGCCGGCACCGCGGCGCGGGCATGGGCGGCGGGCACGACGAGCGCGAGCAGACCCTCAACCAGATGCTGGTCGAGATGGACGGCTTCGACGTCAAGACCAACGTCATCCTCATCGCGGCGACCAACCGCCCCGACATCCTGGACCCCGCCCTGCTGCGCCCGGGCCGGTTCGACCGGCAGGTGTCGGTCGAGGCGCCGGACCTCAAGGGCCGCGAGCGGATCCTGCAGGTGCACGCGCAGGGCAAGCCGATGGCCACCGACGTCGACCTCACCGTGGTCGCGCGACGCACCCCGGGCTTCACGGGTGCGGACCTCGCGAACGTGCTGAACGAGGCCGCGCTGCTGACGGCCCGCTCGAACGCGCAGATCATCGACAACCGCGCGCTGGACGAGGCGATCGACCGCGTGATCGCCGGCCCGCAGAAGCGCACCCGCGTCATGAAGGTCAAGGAGCAGAAGATCACCGCGTACCACGAGGGCGGGCACGCCCTGGTGGCGGCGGCGCTCCGGTACACCGACCCGGTGACGAAGGTGACGATCCTGCCGCGCGGCCGGGCCCTCGGCTACACGATGGTCATGCCGACGGAGGACAAGTACTCCACGACGCGCAACGAGCTGCTCGACCAGCTCGCGTACGCGATGGGCGGCCGGGTCGCCGAGGAGCTGGTGTTCCATGACCCGACGACCGGCGCGAGCAACGACATCGAGAAGGCCACCGCCACGGCCCGCAAGATGGTCACGCAGTACGGCATGAGCGAGAAGATCGGCGCCGTGCAGCTGGGGCAGGACTCCGGCGAGGTGTTCATGGGCCGCGACATGGGCCACGGCCGCGAGTACTCCGAGTCGCTCGCCGGCACGGTGGACGTCGAGGTGCGCAAGCTCATGGACGCCGCGCACACCGAGGCGTGGGAGATCCTCGTCGAGTACCGCGACGTCCTGGACGCGCTGGTGCTGGAGCTCCTCGAGAAGGAGACCCTGAACCAGAACGAGCTCGAGGTCATCTTCCGGCCGATCACCAAGCGCCCGCCGCGCGAGGTGTGGCTGTCCAGCGAGCAGCGCGCGGTCTCCGACCGCCCGCCGGTCCTGACCGCCGCGGAGAAGGCGGAGCAGAACGGCTCGGTCGTGCCGCAGGACGAGGCCGCCGCCGCCAAGGACGAGCACCCGGCCGTGAGCATCGTCGAGGTCCCGCCGAACCGGACCCCCGACGTGACCGGTCCCGCCAACGCGCAGGCCGACCTGCCGGACGCCGGCCCGCAGGAGTGAGCGTGACCGGCGGCGACGGCCGCGGCAACCACCGCGTGATCCCGGCGTACGACGCCGCGCGCGCGGAGGCCGCCGTCCGGGAGCTGCTGCTCGCCGTCGGGGAGGACCCGGAGCGCGAGGGGCTCCGCGAGACCCCGGCCCGCGTGGCGCGGGCCTACAAGGAGATCTTCGCGGGGCTGCGGCAGGACCCGCGGGACGTGCTCAGCGCGACCTTCGACATCGGTCACGAGGAGATGGTCCTGGTCAAGGACATCGAGGTGTACTCGACCTGCGAGCACCACCTCGTGCCGTTCCACGGCGTCGCGCACGTCGGCTACATCCCGAGCCCGAGCGGGCGCGTGACCGGCCTGAGCAAGCTGGCGCGGCTGGTCGACGTCTACGCCCGGCGCCCGCAGGTGCAGGAGCGGATGACCGGCGAGATCGCGGACGCGCTGGTCGACGTGCTGGAGCCCCGCGGGGTGCTGGTGGTCGTCGAGTGCGAGCACCTGTGCATGTCGATGCGGGGCGTGCGCAAGCCCGGCTCCCGGACCGTGACGTCCGCCGTGCGCGGGCAGATGCGCGATCCCGCGACCCGCGCCGAGGCGATGAGCCTCGTCCTGGGCCGCTGACCCGCCACCGGCTGCCGTCCCCGACCCCCTAGGCTGGCCACGTGCGTCTCCCCTCGCCGCTCCCGGCCCCGCTGACGGCCGCCGGTCGGGCCGGCCGGGCGCTGGTGATGGGCGTCGTGAACGTGACGCCGGACTCGTTCTCCGACGGCGGGCGCTGGTTCACCCCCGAGGCCGCGGTCGCGCACGGGCTGCGGCTGCTGGACGACGGCGCCGACCTGCTCGACGTGGGCGGGGAGTCCACCCGGCCGGGCGCCGCGCGGGTCCCCGTCGCCGAGGAGCTCGACCGGGTGCTGCCCGTGGTCCGGGCGCTCGTGGAGCGCGGCGCCGCCGTCAGCGTGGACACGACTCGCGCGGAGGTCGCGGACGCCGCGGTCGCCGCGGGCGCCGTCGTGGTCAACGACGTCTCGGGCGGTCTCGCCGACCCGGAGATCCGGGAGGTCGTCGCCCGGACGGGCGTGGTCTACGTGGCGATGCACTGGCGCGGCCACGCCGACGTGATGGACGGGCTCGCGGACTACGACGACGTGGTGACGGACGTGCGGCGCGAGCTCGCGGACCGGGTCGCCGAGCTGCGGGCCGCGGGCGTCGGCGACCACCAGGTCGTGCTGGACCCGGGGCTGGGGTTCGCGAAGCCGGGAGCGGCGAACTGGCCGCTGCTCGCACGGCTGCCCGAGCTGGTCGCCGACGGGTTCCCGGTGCTGGTGGGGGCGTCGCGCAAGCGGTTCCTCGGCCACCTGCTGGCGTCGGACGACGGCACGCCCGCGCCACCCGAGCAGCGGGACGCGGCCACCGCCGCCGTCTCGGCGCTCGCGGCGGCGTCGGGGGCCTGGTGCGTGCGGGTGCACGAGGCACGAGGTACGGCGGACGCGGTGCGCGTCGCCGCCCGGTGGACGGCCGCCGCGCCGTCCGGGAAGGACGACCGATGAGCGACGAGGACGTGGTCGGGACGCAGGGGCACCGGCTGGACCGGATCCGCCTGCTGGGCGTGACCGCAACCGGCTACCACGGGGTGTTCCCGCACGAGCGCCGCGAGGGGCAGACGTTCGTCGCGGACGTCGTCGCGCACCTGGACACCCGGCGCGCCGCGGCCACCGACGACCTCGCGCACACGCTGAACTACGGCACGCTCGCCGAGGAGATCGCGGCCGTGCTCGCCGGCGACCCCGCGGACCTGGTCGAGACCGTCGCCGAGCGGATCGCCGCGACCGTCCTCGCCCACCCCCAGGTGCAGGCCGTCGACGTGGCGGTGCACAAGCCGCAGGCGCCGATCACCGTGCCGTTCGGTGACGTGGTGGTCGAGGTCCACCGGGACCGCACCTGGCTGCCCGCCGCCGAGCCGGTGGTGCTGGCCCCGGCGACCTCCGTGCCGGACGGCGTGCCCGCGGCGCCGGCGCCGGTGCTGCCGCCCGCGGACCTGCTCGACGCGTCCCTGCCGTCGGCGCCGGTGGACCTGCCCGCCGCGCCCCCCGGGCCGGTCGCGGGCGCGGTCGCCGGGACGGGGCACGCCGCCGCGGCCGACCCGCTGGACGACGGCGACGTGGTCGACGCCGAGCTGGTGCAGGACGCCCTCGACGTCCCGCCGTCCGAGCCGGTGGAGGTGGTGCTCGCCATCGGGTCGAACCTCGGCGCCGCGCAGGACACCCTGCGGGACGCCGTCGCGGACCTGGCCGCGGTCCCCGGGCTCGAGGTGGTGGACGTCTCGGCGCTCGCCCGCACCGCGCCCGTCGGCGGCCCGGAGCAGCCGGACTTCCTCAACGCGGTCGTGATCGCCCGCACCACGCTGTCGCCGCGCGACCTGCTGCGCGCCACCTCCGAGGTCGAGCGGGTGCACGGCCGGGAGCGCACGGTGCACTGGGGCCCCCGGACCCTCGACGTCGACATCATCGTGTACGGGCAGGTGTCGGCCGTGACCGACGACCTCGAGCTGCCGCACCCCCGCGCGCACGAGCGGGCGTTCGTGCTCCAGCCCTGGGCGCAGGTGCGCCCGGACGCGGTGCTGAACGGCCTCGGCGGCGGGCCCGTCGCCGCGCTGGCCGCGACCGCCCCGGACCGCGACGGCGTGCGCTGGCTCGCGCTCGACTGGCTGACCGCCCCCGTGCCCGCCGCCCTGCCCGACCCGGGCGCCGAGCAGGACGTCACGGTGCAGCCGGCGGTGCGCGAGGACGCCCTGGGGCCGCTGGATGCCCCGGTGGCCGAACCGCTGGACGACCCGCTGGCCGACCCGTTCGGCCCCGCCGGACGGCTGGACCCCTGATGCAGCGGACCCGCCCGAGGAACCTCGTCCTGGTCGCCGTCGTCACGACGGCCGTCGGGTGGCTGGTCGTGCGCGTCCTGGCGAGCCGCGGCTGGACGCTGCCCCAGGTGCCGTGGGCGATGGTCGCCGTCCTGGTGCTGATCGCCGCGGTGGTGCTCGCGATGGGCTGGTCGGTGCGGCAGTACCTGCACGGCAAGCACCCGACGCTCGACCCGATGCGCGCCGCCCGCACCGCGGTGCTCGCCAAGGCGTCCTGCTACACCGGGGCCCTGCTGGCCGGCTGGTACGCGGCGCAGGTCGTCGACGTGCTCGGCGACCTGGCCATCGAGGCGCAGCGCGCCCGTGCGGCGTCCGCGGGCCTGGCGGTGCTCGGCGCCCTGGTACTCGCCGGGGTCGGCCTGCTCGTCGAGTGGTTCTGCCGGGTGCCGCCGCCGGAGGACCCGGAGGAGGCGGCCGGGCCGGCGCCCGACGCCTCGCCGGACGCCGCCGCCGGCTGACGACGGGTCCCGCACGCTCCCGGTACCTGCGATGGGAGGATGACCGCATGACCACGCCCGACGGCGACGCCGCCACCCCGATGCCGGAGCCCGCACCGGTCGCCTCCGCCGCACCCGCGGTCGCGCCGGTCCGCGAGAGCGAGCCGTTCGAGCCCGCCGGCGTCGACTGGACGCCCGTGTCCCCGCGGCTCGCGACGGCCCGGCTCGTGTCGGGCGTCTCGTGGCTCGGCGTGCCGCTGGTCGGCCTGGTCGTCGCCGCCGCGCTGTCCGGCCTGGTGTGGCTCTGGGTGGCCGCGGGCGTGCTCGCGGCGTTCACCGCCTGGGTCGCGTGGCTGGTGCCGCGGCAGGTGCGGGCGCTCGGGTACGCCGAGCGCGCCGACGACCTGCTCCTGCGCAAGGGCATCCTGTTCCGGTCGATGGTCGTCGTGCCGTACGGCCGGATGCAGTACGTGGACGTCACGGCCGGGCCCCTGGCCCGCAAGCTCGGGATCGCGTCGGTGCAGCTGCACACCGCGTCGCCCGGCACGGACGCGTCGATCGACGGCCTGCCGACGGCCGAGGCCGCCCGGCTGCGCGACCAGCTGGCGTCGCGCGGCGAGGCCCGACTGGCGGGGCTGTGACCGGCGACCACGCCGTGCCCGAGCAGGCGCTGCCCGCGGGCGCCGTGCCCGCCGACGCCGTGCCTGCCGACGCGTCGGGTCCGGCCGAGCCGCCCGCGGACGACCTCGCCTGGCGGCGGATGCACCCGGTGACCCCCGCGGTGAAGGGCTGGAAGGTGCTCGTCGCGGCGGTCGCGGTGATCGCCTGGAACGCCGCCGACGACGTCCGCGAGCTCGCGGAGTGGCTCGGCCCGCGCACGTGGCTGTTCGTCGTCGGCGCCCTCGTGCTGGTGGCGCTCGTCGGGTTCGGGTACTCGGCGATCGCCTGGCGGATGACGCGGTTCGCGGTGACGGACGAGGCGGTGCACCTGCGCTCGGGCGTGCTGTTCCGGCAGCAGCGCCAGGCGCGGCTGGACCGGCTGCAGGCCGTCGACGTCGTGCAGCCGCTGCTGGCGCGCATCCTCGGGCTCGCGGACCTGCGGCTGGAGGTCGCGGGCGGGGCGGGGTCGGCGGTGTCGCTGGCGTTCCTGCGCGAGAGCGAGGCCGAGGAGCTGCGGGCCGAGCTGCTGGCGCGTGCCGCGGGCCTGCGCCCGGCCCGGCGCACCGCCGCGGTGAGCGGCCCGGCGCCCGACCCCGCAGCCGCGGGAGCGGTCGACGCCCCGGCCCTCGAGCCCGCCGGCGCGGTCGGCGAGCCCGCGGTCGACGACGGCTGGACGGGTGCCGCACCGGTCGCCCCGGAGCGGCAGGTCTACGAGGTGCCCGTCGGCCGGCTGCTGCTGTCGACCCTGCGCTCGTCGGCGACCATCTGGCTGGTCGTGATGATCGCCGTGCTGGTCGTCCTCATCGTGACGTCCGGCCGGTTCGAGTCGGCGTTCGCGGTGCTGCCCGCGCTGCTCGGCGTCGTGTCGTACACCTGGAGCCGCTTCAACCGGGGGGCGAACTTCCGCGCCGCGATCTCCCCGGACGGGATCCGCCTGCGGCACGGCCTCACCGAGTCCCGGGCGCAGACCGTCCCGCCCGGCCGGGTCCAGGCGGTGCAGATCTCCCAGGGGCTGCTGTGGCGCGGGCCGGACTGGTGGCGCGTCGAGGTGAACGTCGCCGGGTACGGCGCGGGCCCGGACCAGGCGCAGACGGAGAACGTGCTGCTGCCCGTCGGGACGCGGGACGAGGCCCTGCTGGCGCTGTGGCTCGTGCTGCCGGACCTCGGCACGGCCGACCCCCGCGGGCTCGTGGACGCCGGGCTCACCGGCCGGGCGAGCCGCGACGGCGCGGACGACGGCGACAGCGGGGCCGGCTGGGCCACGGCGCCCCGGCGCTCCCGCTGGCTCGACCCCGTCGGCTGGCGGCGCCACGGCGTGACGGTCACCGACCGGGCGCTGGTCCTGCGCTCCGGCGTCCTCGTGCGCCGGCTCGTCGTCGTCCCGCACGAGCGCACGCAGTCGCTCGGGCTCGCCCAGGGGCCGCTGCAGCGCCGCCTCGGGGTCGCGTCGTTCCAGCTGCACTCGACGCCGGGACCGGTGTCGCCGCGGGTGGACCACCTGGACGCCCGCGTGGCGGCCGGGCTGCTGGACGAGCAGGCGGCGCGCGCCCGCACCGCGCGTGCCGGGGCGGGGCCGGAGCAGTGGATGCGCCGGGCATGACGCGGCTGGGGATCGGCGTCGTCGGCGCAGGCCGGGTCGGCGCGGTGCTGGGCAGCGCGCTGCGCGCCGCCGGGCACCCGGTGGTCGGGGTCAGCGCCGTGTCCGAGGCGTCCCGCGACCGGGCCGACGCGCTGCTGCCGGGTGTCCCGGTGCTGGACGTGCCGGAGGTCGTGCGCCGCGCGGAGCTGGTGCTGCTGGCCGTCCCGGACGACGCGCTCGAGGGCCTGGTGACCGGGCTCGCCGCGACGGGCGCGTGGCAGGCCGGGCAGATCGTGGTGCACACCGCCGGCCGGTACGGCGCCGCGGTGCTGGACCCGGCGCGCGCGGCGGGGGTCATCCCGATCGCTCTGCACCCGGCGATGACGTTCACCGGGACGTCGCTCGACCTCGCCCGCCTGGTGGGCTGCACGTTCGCCGTCACCGCGCCGACGCCCGTGCTGCCCATCGGCCAGGCCCTGGTGGTCGAGATGGGCGGGGAGCCGGTCGTCCTGGACGAGTCGGCCCGGCCGCTCTACCACGCGGCCCTCGCGCACGGCGCGAACCACCTGGTGGTGCTGGTCGCCCAGGCCGGCCAGGCGCTCGCGGCCGCGGGCGTCGCCGACCCGGGGTCCGTGCTGCGCCCGCTGCTGTCCGCCGCGCTCGACGGGGCGCTCCGCGCGGAGTCCGCGGGCGGCGGCCGTGACGCCGGCGACGACCCGACCTCCGGCGCGGTGACCACCCTGACCGGCCCCGTCCGCCGCGGCGACGCGGGCACGGTCCGCGACCACCTCGACGTGCTCACCGCGCTCGGGGTCCGGACGGGGGCCACCGACGTGGCCGCGTCGTACCGGGCGCTGTCCCGTGCGGCGACCGGCCGGGCGCTCGCCGCCGGGCTGCTGCGCGCCGACCAGGGGCAGGCGCTGCTCGACGCGCTGGCGACGGCGGGACCCGCCCCGGGCGAGGGGGTCCCGCCGTCCGGCCCGGCTCACGCTCCTGGGGCCGACGGGAGTACGGTGCACGGCGCGCACGACGACGAGGACGGCGGGACCGGCGACCCCGGGCCCGGCGTCGACCAGGAGGACCAGGCATGAGCGAGGCACGGACCGGTGCCCCCACGGTGGTGCGCACGCGCGCGGAGCTCGCGGCAGCGCTGCGCCCGCCGACGGCCGGCCCCGCGGCGGCCGGCTCCCGGACCGGGCGCGCCGTCGTCATGACGATGGGAGCGCTGCACGCCGGCCACCTCGCGCTCGTGCGCGAGGCCCGCGCCCGCGCCGAGCAGGTGGTGGTGACGATCTTCGTCAACCCGCTGCAGTTCGGGCCCACGGAGGACCTCGACCGCTACCCCCGCGACCTGCCGGGCGACCTCGCGTCGCTCACAGCGCCGGACCTGCTCGGCGAGGGGGACGTGGTGTTCGCGCCGGCCGCCGAGGAGATGTACCCCGACGGCGCGCCCGTGGTGCGGGTCGACGCCGGGCGGATCGGCACGGTCTACGAGGGCGCGACCCGGCCCGGGCACCTCGACGGCGCGCTGACCGTCGTGCTCAAGCTGCTGCACCTGACCGCCCCGGACGTCGCCGTGTTCGGCCGCAAGGACGTGCAGCAGCTCGCGGCCGTGACCCGGATGGTGCGGGACCTGGACCTGCCCGTCGAGGTCGTCGGCGTGCCCACCGTGCGGGACGCGGACGGCCTCGCGCTGTCCTCCCGCAACGTGTACCTCTCGGGCGCCGAGCGGGAGCAGGCGCTGGCGCTGAGCCGGGGCCTCGCGGCCGGGCAGGCCGTCGCGGCGGACGGCGGCACCCCCGACGCGGTGCGGGCCGCCACCCGGGACGTCCTGGACGCGGCCGGCGTGGGCACCGACTACGTGGCGCTGGTGGACCTCGACGCGTTCGCCGACGTGACCGGCGCGGTGCCGGCGGTCGGCACCGCCGTGCTCGCCGTCGCGGCGACCGTCGGGAGCACCCGTCTGATCGACAACTCCGACGTGAGGTGGGCGTGACCATGACCTCGCTGCTGCGGCCGATGATGATCGGCAAGATCCACCGCGCGACCGTGACGCAGGCCGACCTGCACTACGTCGGGTCCATCACGGTCGACGCGCACCTGCTCGCGGCCGCCGACCTGCTGCCCGGCCAGCAGGTGGACGTCGTGGACGTCACGAACGGCGCCCGCCTCACCACCTACGTCATCGCGGGGGAGGCCGGCTCGGGCCAGGTCTGCATCAACGGCGCCGCCGCGCACCTGGTGCACCCGGGCGACGTGGTGATCCTCATCGCCTACGGGATGCTGTCCGACGCCGAGGCCCGCACCTACGAGCCGCACGTCGTGCTCGTCGACGCCGACAACCGCGTCATGGACACCGGCCACGACCCGGGCACGGTGCCCGCCGAGTGGACCGCCGCGTCGGGGCTGCACCCGAGCGGCGTGCCGTTCGACGAGGGGCGGGCGCTCGTGGAGCACGACGGGCAGCCGAGCGCGCCGGACGACGCACGGGACGCAGGCGCCGCGCGGTGACCGTGCGCCTCGCGCGCCGGCTCGCCGCCCCCGCACCGGGCTGGACCGTGCGGGCCGACGCGGTGGTCGTCGGGTCCGGGATCGCCGGGCTGACCGCGGCCCTCGAGCTGCGCACGCGCGTCCCGCGGGTGCTGCTGGTGACCAAGGGCGAGCTGGTCTCCGGCTCCACGGTGTGGGCGCAGGGCGGCATCGCGGCGGCGCTCGACCCGGCGGACTCCCCGGAGGCGCACCTGCGGGACACGCTGGTCGCCGGGGTCGGGCTGTGCGACCCCCGGGCGGTCGAGGTCCTCGTCACGGAGGGCCCGGCGCGGGTGCGCGAGCTCGTCGCGCGGGGCGCCGTGTTCGACACCGAGCCCGACGGGAACCTCAGCCTCACGCGGGAGGGCGGTCACCACGCGGACCGCGTCGCCCACGCCGGCGGGGACGCCACCGGGGCCGAGATCTCCCGCGCGCTCGTCGCGCAGCTCGAGGCCGTGCGCGCGGACCCGGGGATCGAGGTCGTCGAGCACGCGCTGGTCCTCGACGTGCTGACCGGCGCGCCGGGCCGGGACGGTCGCCCGGGTGCGGTGTGCGGGGTGACGCTGCACGTGATCGGCGAGGGCAGCCGTGACGGTGTCGGAGCGGCCCTGGCCCCCGCGGTGGTGCTCGCGACGGGCGGCATCGGGCAGGTGTTCCGCTCGTCCACCAACCCCGCGCAGGCCACCGGCGACGGCATGGCGGCGGCGCTGCGGGCGGGCGCGACGGTCGGCGACGTGGAGTTCGTGCAGTTCCACCCGACCGTCCTGTGGCTCGGGTCGGGCGTCAAGGGCCAGCTCACGCTGGTCTCCGAGGCGGTGCGGGGCGAGGGGGCGTACCTGGTCGACACCGACGGCCACCGGTTCCTGCCCGAGGTGCACCCCCTCGCGGAGCTCGCGCCGCGCGACGTCGTGTCCCGCGCGATCGTGCGGCAGCTGGCCCGCACCGGCTCGGACCACGTGCTGCTCGACGCCCGGCACCTCGGCGCCGGGCGGCTGCGGCGGCGGTTCCCGACGATCGCGCAGCGGCTGGCCGAGCACGGGCTGGACCTCGCGACCGACCTGGTCCCCGTCGCCCCCGCCCAGCACTACCACTCGGGCGGCGTCGTCACGGACCTCGTCGGGCGGTCCTCGGTGCCCGGTCTGTACGCGGTGGGGGAGGTCGCCTGCACCGGCGTGCACGGGGCGAACCGGCTCGCGTCGAACTCGCTGCTCGAGGGGCTCGTGTTCGCCCACCGCGCCGCGCACGACATCGCTCGGCGCGTCGAGTCCGGCGCGCTGCGCCCCGCGGAGCCCGTCGAGCGGCCCGGCCCGGAGGCCCTGGTCGCCGGGGCGGCGCGGTCCCGGATCCAGCGGATCGCCACCGACGGCGCCGGCGTGCTCCGGTCGGCCGCGGGGCTGGAGGCCGCGGCGCAGGCGCTGCGGGCCGTCCGGACCGACGCCCACCGGGCGCCCGACGGCGCGGACCGGGCCGTCGCCGACCCGCAGGTCGCGGAGTGGGAGACCACGAACGTGCACCAGGTGGCGAGCGTGCTCGCCGCGACGGCGGCGACCCGGCGGGAGACCCGCGGCGGTCACCTGCGCAGCGACTTCCCCGCGAGCGACGACGCCTGGCTGCTGCGCGTCGAGGCGGACCTCGACCCGGACGGCGTGCTGGTCCAGCGCCGCGCGCCCCTGGTCTGACCGCGCCCCTAGGCTGGCGCGCGTGAGCCACGACCTCGACCGCCCGCTCGACCCCGCCTGGACCGCCCGCACCGTCGCCGTCGCGCTCGACGAGGACCTCGGGCCCGCGCCGGGCCGGGACGTCACGACGCAGGCGACCATCGCGGCGGACGTGCCCGGCGTCGCGCACCTGGTGGCGCGGGCCGCGGGGGTCGTCGCCGGGCTGCCGGTCGTGGCCGAGGTGCTGCGCCAGGTCACCGACCGCCTCGGGCTGGCGCCGGCGACCGTGGAGCTGCGGGTGGCCGACGGCACCGCCGTCGCACCGGGTGACGTGCTGGCGGTGCTGCGCGGACCGGTGCAGGCGCTGCTCGTCGCCGAGCGCACCGCCCTCAACCTCGCGTCGCGGGCGTCGGGCGTCGCCACCCACACCCGCCGCTGGGTGGACGCCCTGGCCGGGACCGGCACGCAGGTGCTGGACACCCGCAAGACCACGCCGGGTCTGCGGGAGCTCGAGAAGTACGCGGTGCGCCGCGGCGGCGGGACCAACAAGCGGATGGGCCTGCACGACGTCGCGATGGTGAAGGACAACCACGTCGTGGCCGCCGGCGGCGTCGCGGCGGCGGTGGCGGCCGTGCGCGCGCGGTTCCCGGACGTGCCGATCCAGGTCGAGGCCGACACGACCGACCAGGCGCTCGAGGCCGTGGCCGCCGGGGCGCGGTTCCTGCTGCTCGACAACATGCCGACGCCGGTGCTGGCCGAGACGGTCGCGGCGGTGCGGGCGGGGGAGGCGACGACCGGCCGGGTCGAGCTGGAGGCCACCGGCAACCTGACGCTCGACCGCGCGGCCGAGGTCGCCGCCACGGGCGTGGACTACCTGTCCGTCGGGGCGCTCACGCACTCCTCGCCGATCCTCGACCTGGCGCTCGACCTCGTCGCGGGGGCGTGAGCGGTCGCGTGACGAGAGGGGTGCGCGGCGCTCGGTAGGATCGGGCGGGTGACCGCCCCCGTGCCCCCCGCCCCGTCTCTTATACACATTTCCGAGCCCACGAGACGCTACGCTACATCGTATGCCCCCCTCTGCTTGTAAAAAAACAAAACCACCCAATTACAAAAATCTTCCTGGACCATCTGAATTTGCTTTTCCATACGCTTCCGCATA
>NZ_CABEGA010000014.1 GCF_901521055.1 Cellulomonas hominis
ACACGCGCCAAAACGTCGGTGGGGCAGAGCCAGAGTGGAAAAATGGACGGCCCCCGCCGCGCCCGCGAGGGCCTCAGTCGTGCGCGAGGTCGTCAGTCCTGCACGAGGTCGTCAGTCCTGCGGGACGACCTCGTGTCGTGGTGACGACCTCGCGGCAGGTCGAGGGCCGTCGCCACCCGGCGGGACAGGGTCGCCGGTGCGCGGAGGTCCGTCCAGGTGACGCGGAGCACGCGCCAGCCGGCCTCCTCGAGGGCGTCCTGACGCCGCTTCTCCTCGAACACCACGGTGGCCGGCGACCGGCCGAACGCGCCGGTGTACTTCACGAAGCCGTCGAACTCGACGAGCACGCCCCGATCCGGCCAGCCCAGGTCGGCGCGGAACACCCCGAGCCGCGTCGTGACGGCGAGCTGCGGCACGCCCGGCGGCAGTCCGGCCCTTGCGAGGTGCCACCGCGTCAGCGACTCCCCCGGCGACTCCGCCCGGCCGTCGGCGAACGCGAGCACCTCCCGAGCAGCCGCGACACCCCGTCGCCCCGCCCGCTCGGCGACCAGGGCGGCGACGCGCGCAGGGTCCGCGCCCAGGCGGAGAGCCGAGTCGGCGACCACGACGCCGGCCTCGCGCGGCAGCGTGCCCGCGCAGTCGACGAGCGTCCGTGCCAGCCCGGTCACCGGGAGACCCTGGACGACGTCCCGGTCCGCGTCCGCCACGTCGCCGTGGTGCCGGGCGACGGCCGGGTCGCCGTGGACGTGGGGCCGGCTGCGCTGCACCACGTGCGTGAGGTCCGGGACCTCGAGCACGTCGCAGCCCCACAGCAGAGCGGCCGTCAGGTGGCTGAACCAGGCGGGCGCGCGCTGGTCGGCGTGCACGGCGCGCACCCGGGCGACGGCGGCGCGTCTGCGCGCGAGGTGCTCCGCCTCCGGGCCCGTGGCAGGCGGGAGGTAGGCGCCACGCCGCAGCCGCCGCCATGCGGCATCCGACCGCACGCGCCGCATGTCCTCCGGGAGCGCGTCCCGGGAGAGCAGCACGCCGTCCCGTACCGCGTCCCACGCCGTTCCCCGGCCTGCTCCCGCGCTCGTCGACATCCCGTCAGGCTGCCCGTCACGACGGCCGCTGACCAGCACGGCGACAGCACCTGGGGACGACCGCCGGCGCGTCGCCACGGAGGCGTCGCACGTCCCGATGCGCGAGGTCGTCACTCCCGCACGAGGTCGTCCCGCAGGACGAACGACCTCGTGCCGGAGTGACGACCTCGGCGAACGGGGCGGCCGCCCGGCGGGTTAGATGCCCTGCCAGGAGGGCTTCGCGTCGAAGGTCTCGCGGTAGTACGCCGCGAGCTGCAGGCGGCTGGCGGCGGCCTCGTCGACCAGGACCGTCGCGTGCGGGTGGTGCTGGAGCACGGTGCCGGGCCACATGGCGCTGACGGGGCCCTCGACGAGCTGGTGCACGGCCTCCGCCTTGTGCTTGCCGGTGGCGAGGAGCAGCACGTGCCGGGCCGACATGATCGTCGCGAGCCCCTGGGTCAGGCAGTGCGTCGGCACGCGGTCCACGTCGCCGTCGAAGAACCGGGCGTTGTCCTCGCGGGTCTGCCGGGTGAGGGTCTTGATCCGGGTGCGGGACGCGAGCGAGGAGCCGGGCTCGTTGAACGCGATGTGCCCGTCGGTGCCGACGCCGAGCAGCTGCACGTCGACGCCGCCGGCCTCGGTGATCGCCGCCTCGTACGCCGCGCAGGCGGCCGGGATGTCGGAGGCGAGCCCGTCGGGGCCCTGCACGTCGGCGGGGTCGATGTCGACCCGCGACGCGAACTCCTTCTCGATGACGTTGCGGTACCGCTCGGGGTGGTCGACGGGCAGCCCGACGTACTCGTCGAGCATGAACGCGCGCACCCCGGCGAAGGACAGGCCCTCCTCGGTGTGCCGGCGCGCGAGCTCGTCGTACACGGCCAGCGGGCTGGACCCCGTCGCGATGCCGAGGACCGCGTGCCGGCCCTCCGCCGCGCGGGCGCGCAGCACCTGCTCGACCGTGTCGGCCGCGAGCCTGGCCAGCTCCGGCCCGGGTGCGATGACGACCTCCATCAGGACTCCTTCCGTCCGACCAGCGCGGCACCCACGGCACCCACCGGCACTCCGCGCGGCGCGAGGGTGACCCGCTCCGCCATGTGCATCGCGGCCAGGAACGGCGAGTCCCGGGCCACACGGTCCAGCTCGGCGCGCACGACGTCGAGCAGCGGGTCACCGAGCTCGCTCACCCCGCCGCCGACGACCACGTGCGCCACGTCGGTGGTCAGCAGCAGCACCCGCACGGCTGCGGCGACGGCGTCCGCGAACCGGTCCCGCACCGCGAGCGCGGCCGGGTCCCCGGTGGCGGCCGCCTCGAACAGCGCGACGGGTGCGGGGCGGTCGTCGGGCCGGCCGTCGGCGATCCCGGCCCAGGCGGCGCCCAGCGCACTCCCGGAAGCGTACTGCTCCAGGCACCCGCGCTGGCCGCAGGGGCAGGGCAGGCCGCCGGGCACGTGCACGAGGTGGCCGATCTCCCCCGCGACGCCGCTCGCGCCGCGCCGGAGCCGGCCGTCGAGCACCAGCCCGGCGGCGAGTCCCGTGCCGAGCGCCAGGAACGCGAGGTCCGGCGCGGGGTCGGGCAGCAGGTGCGCGGCGCCGAGCGCGGCGACGTTGAGGTCGTTCTCCAGCCGCACGGCGACGCCCCCGAGCGCGGCGGACACCTCGGCGGCGAGCGGCACGCCGGCCTCGATGCCGAGGTTCACGGCGTGCTCGACGCGTCCGGTCGCGGGGTCGACGATGCCGGGCAGCCCGATGCCCACGCCGAGGAGGTCGCCGGGGACGAGCCCCGCCTCCTCGACCAGGCGCCGCACGGCCTCGGCCGCGGTGGTCGCGACGGCGTCGCCGCCCCGGCGCGTGGGCAGCCGCAGCCCGGCGCCGGTCTCCCCGTCGGGCCCGACGAGCACGCCGAGCGTCTTCGTCCCGCCGACGTCGAGGCCCACCGACCAGCCGGTCGGCACAGCCGTCGCCCGCTGCCCCGCGACGTCCTCGCGGGGCCAGGTGATCACCTCGTCCACGTCAGCCCTTCACCGCTCCGGACACGAGTCCCGACGTCATCCTGCCCTGCACGATCAGGAAGAACACGATGACGGGCACGGCGATGAGCGTCGAGGCGGCCATGACCTCGCCCCAGTCGACGCCCCGGTTGGCGGAGGCGGCCAGGAAGGTGCGCAGCCACAGCGGGAGCGTCTGGGCCGACTCGGCGGGCAGGGCGACCAGCGCGACGGTGAACTCGTTCCAGGCCTGCAGGAACGCGTAGACGCCGGACGCGACCAGGCCGGGCGCGAGCAGCGGGAACGTGATCCGCAGGAACGCCTTGGTGCGGCTGAGCCCGTCGACCATGGCGGCCTCCTCGAGCTCGATCGGCACCCCGGCGACGAAGCCGCGGAGCATCCAGATCGTGAACGGCACGACGGCCGCCGTGTAGAGGATCGTGACGCCGACGACGCTGTTCAGCAGGTTCACCGACGACAGCATCTTGTACTGCGCGATGAACAGGCCCTCGGCGGGCAGCATCTGCACGAACAGCACCGCGACCACGAACGCGAGCCGGCCGCGGAACCGGAACCGGCTGATCGCCAGCGCCCCGAAGAACGCGATGACCAGCACCGCCAGCACAGTCAGGCCGGTGATCGCCAGGCTCATCTGCAGGGCCGAGCCGAACGACGAGCCGTCGAGCACCCGGCGGTAGTTGCCGAGCGTGGCGTTGGTCGGCAGGAACGACGGCGTCGCGGAGCGCAGCCGGGCCGCCGGGAGCACCGAGGACAGCACCATCCAGTAGACCGGGAAGGCCCAGATCAGGGCGACGACGACGGCGAGCAGGCCGAGCAGGGCACGCCGGACCCGCCGCGCGAGCCGGCCCCCGGCGCGCCCGGGCGTCCCGGTGCCCGCGGCCGACGGCACGGCCGGCACCCCGGCGCGGGCGGGCTGCGCGGCGAGCGGGCCGGTCGCCGGCGACGGGGAGGTCGTGGCGCTCATCGGTCCTCCTTCAGCAGGTTCTGGACGTAGGGCCAGCTGAGCAGGACGGTGAGCGCGAGCACCATGATCGACACGGCCGCGGCGCCGGCGAAGTCCTGCCGGCCGATGCCGAGCTCGAAGATGAAGTTGCCCAGCAGGTTCGTCTCGCTGACCGGGGCGCCGCCGTCCTGCAGCAGGCGGATCTGCGCGAACACCCGCAGGTCCCAGATGATCTGCAGGAGCAGCACGATCGACAGCACGGGCCGGACCAGCGGCAGCGTGATGTGCCAGAGGATCCGGGACGGGCCGGCGCCGTCGATGCGGGCGGCCTCGAGCACCTCGTCGGAGACCTGCGTCAGCGCGGCGTACACGGACAGCGCCACGAACGGCACGGACATCCACACGATGATGAGCGTGGCGACGAAGAAGAAGGACAGCGGCTGCGCGAGCCACGCGTGCCCGGCGTACGAGTCGAAGCCGAGCTGCACGAGCAGCCAGTTCACGACGCCGGTGCGCCAGTCGAACAGCCACTTCCAGACGGTGACCGCGGCGACCAGCGGCATCGCCCACGCCAGCAGCAGGGACACCTGCAGCACGACCCGGACGACCGGGTGCACGGCCTTCATGAGCAGCGCGAGCAGGACGCCGATGCCGACGGTGACGAACGCGTTCACCAGGCAGAAGGCGATCGAGCGCACGACCACGGCCCACAGCCGGTCGTCGGAGAAGATCCGGGCGTAGTTGTCGAGCCCGACGAACGTCGGCGGCTGGCCGAACTGCTGGGCCAGCCCGAACTCCTGCAGCGAGGTGACGACCTGCCAGTACAGCGGGTAGCCGAGCCCGACCAGGAGGATCCCCACGACGGGGACCAGGAGGACGTACGGGGTGAAGCGGGGGCCGGTGCGCCGGGGGCGGGTGCTCGCAGCGGGAGCCGGCGGGGCGGGCGCGGGACGCGCCGCGGTGGTGGACATGCACCTTCTCCTTCCAGGACGGACGGGCCGGCCGGCCGCGGGGCGCGCGTGGCGCCCCGCGGCCGGGTCGGTGTCAGCCCTCGCCGTTGAGCATCGGCGTGATGGTCTCGTCGTACTGGGCGGCGAGCTCCGTCACGTCACCACCCTCGGCGATCTTCTGGAAGAGCTCCTCGTAGACGAACGCGCCCTCGACCGCGGCCCAGCCCGGCGCCGCCGGGGTGAGCTTGGACGCGGCGGCGGTGTCGATCATCGTCTGCGCGAACTCGTCGTCGCCGAGCGAGTCGACGTACTGCGCGTTGGCCGGGCCGAGCCCGTTCTCGCCGAGCATCTGCTGGTACTCGGGCGAGAAGATGATCCGCAGCAGGTTCTCGGACAGCTCCGGGTGCTGCGACGTCGCGGAGATCGCGACGTTCGAGCCGCCGGCGAACACCGGCGCGAGGCCGCCGTCCGCACCCGGCAGGGCGAAGATGCCGAACTTCTCGGTGTCCGCCATGCCGTCGCGGACCTCCTCGCCCTCGTCGTTCGTGGTGAGGTCGCCGATCGACCAGCGGGCCCAGCCCGGGGCCATGATCGTCGCCGCGGCCGGGGCCGCACCCTCGGCCGTGTCGTTCAGGAAGTCCCAGTACGCGACGTCACGCTCGGTGGCCGGCACGTTCGAGGAGCCCTGGTAGACGGCCTGCCACTGCTCCAGGCCCTCGATGGTCTTCGGGTCGGACAGCGTGGAGGTCCACTCGCCGCCGTCCTCGGTGGCGAGCTCGCCACCGTTGGCGAACACCCAGGAGATGCCGTTGCGCCAGTCCTGGCCGCCGATCGCGAAGCCCGACTGGCTGTCCGTGCGGAGCTTGGCGACGGACTCGGAGAACTCGGCGAGCGTGGTGGGCGGGGTCAGCCCGGCCGCCGTCCAGATGTCCTTGCGGTAGAACATGTAGCGCGAGCCGAAGTAGTACGGCAGCGCGTAGTTCTTGCCGTCCGCCTCGCCGACCTCGACGAAGGACGGCAGCAGGTCGTCGCCGCCCAGCTCCTCGTACAGCGGGGTCAGGTCGCGGAACGCGCCGATGGTCGTGAAGGTCGGCGACTGCGTGTTGCCGATCTCGACGACGTCCGGGGTGTTCTCCTCGTCGGGGAGCGCGGTGGTGAGCTTGGTCACCACGTCGTCCCAGGTCTGCTCCTCGATGACGAGGGTCGAGCCCGGGTTCTCCTCCTCGAAGGTGGTCTTGAGGTAGTCGCGCAGCTCGTCCGGCGTGTCCGCGCCGTTGAGCCAGAGGGTGATCTCCGCGGCCTCGGGGGTGCCGTCGGAGCTGGTCGGGGTGTCGTCGTCGCCCGACGAGCAGGCGGTCAGCGCGAGCGCCGCCGCCACACCGACGGCTGCCATCCGTACGATCTTCACGTTGGTGTTCCTCCCTGATGCGTGGCGAGGCCGAGAGGCGTCGCCGGGGGTGTGAGTACCGGCACTGCAGGCGGTCGGCTCGGGGTCGTCACGTGACCCCGAGCTGACCGGACAGCACGAGGGCCGCGGCGCCCGAGAGCGCCCCGTCCTCGTCCAGCGAGCCCATCCGCAGCACCAGGTCCTGCCCCAGCAGGGGCATGGTCCGGGCCCGGACGGTGGCGAGCGCCTCGACCTTGAGGGCTCCGCCGAGCAGCTCCGGCGGGCCGGAGAGCAGGACCTCGGCGAGGTTGAGCGCACTGACGACGGGAGCGAGGGCGAGCCCCAGCTTCCGTCCGACCGACGCGAGGACCGCGTCGGACTCCTCTGGGCTGCGGCCGGCGGTGGCGCGGCGCAGCGCGGGCAGCGAGAGCAGGGTCTCCAGGCAGCCGGCGCGCCCGCACGCGCACGGCCGCGGCTCGGGGTCGCCGGCGCGGACGTCGCGGTCGTCGACGACGGTGACGTGCCCGATCTCGCCGGCGGCGTTCGCACGGCCGCGGACCAGCGCGCCGTCCAGCACGATCCCCGCGCCGACGCCCTGGCCGACCGTGACGACCATGAGGCCGGCGCCGCTCGCGCCGCCGTAGGTGTACTCCCCCAGCGCGTGGGTGTTCGCGTCGTTGGCGACCTGCACCGGGACGCCCAGGCTCTCGGTGAGGCGCGCGGCGAGCGGGAGGTCGTACCAGCCGCGGTTGGGGGCGGCGACGACGACGCCGCTGGAGTCGATGACGCCCGGGGAGCCGATGCCGACGCCGACGACCCGCCGGTCCGCCGCGGCGAGCAGCTCCCGGCACAGGTCCTCCAGGACGACCACGGCGGCGTCCCCGGTGCGGCCGTCGAGCGACACGGTGCGCCGGGCGACGACCACTCCGGTCAGCGTCATGACCGCGCCGCGCAGGCTGGCGTCGTCGGCGAGGTCCACCGCGACCACCTGCAGGTCCTCGGTGCGCATCCCGACGAGCGTGGCGGGCTTGCCGACCCGGCCCTCCGGGCGGACGCCGAGCTCCTCCGCCAGGCCCTCGGAGATCAGCACCGACACCAGGTCGGAGACCGTCACGCGGGTCAGGCCGGTGCTGCGCGCCAGGTCGGCGCGGGACGACGGGCCCTGGTGGAACAGGTGCTGCAGGACCATCGCGCGGTTGTGCGCACGGGCGTGCTCGGGGAGCACCTTGGTGGTGGGGCGCAGTGTCCGCCCCACCCCCCTCAAGGAGGGTCCCGCGGACGGCGTCGTCGTCGTCATGTTTGTTAGTAGACCTTCCTTACTAATCGCGGGTCAAGACGTTCGTGTGACTGTGACCACATCGTGACCGGGCGTTCACCGGCGCGACATCGACGCCGCGCCGGGCCCCCGTGCTCGTGCCCGGCGTGCGGGAATGCGCCCCGCGCGCGGGCGCTTGCACCGGCCATGGAGCTCGGTCTGTACACCTTCGGCGACGTGCACCCCGACCCGGTGTCGGGGGCCCGCACCTCCCCCGCGCAGCGGCTGCGCGACATCCTCGAGCGCGTGCGGCTCGCCGAGCAGGTGGGCCTCGACCACGTCGGCGTCGGCGAGCACCACCGGCCCGACTACGCCGTCTCCTCGCCGTCGACGGTCATCGCCGCCGCGCTCGCGCAGACCGAGCGGATCAGCGTCGGCAGCGCGGTGACCGTGCTCTCGACCGAGGACCCGGTGCGCGTCTACCAGCAGTTCGCGACGATGGACCTGCTGTCCGGCGGCCGCGTCGAGCTGCTCGCCGGGCGCGGCTCGTTCATCGAGTCCTACCCGCTGTTCGGGGCGTCGCTCGACGACTACGACGCGCTGTTCGACGAGAAGATCCGGCTCCTGCTCCGCATCGACCGGGGCAACCCCGTCACGTGGTCCGGCCGGTTCCGGGCGCCGCTGCACGCCGCCGAGATCCTGCCGCGGCCGACGGACAAGCCGGGCCTGGGCGAGCACCTGCGGATCGCGGTCGCCACGGGGGGCAACCCGGCGTCCTCCGAGCGGGCGGGCCGCCTGGGGCTGCCCGTGTCCTACGCGATCATCGGGGGCCGTCCCGCCGACTTCGCCGGGCTGGTGCGGCTGTACCGCCGCGCGCACGAGGAGGCCGGCCACGACGCCGCCACCCGCCGGGTCGAGGTCGCCGGCATGGGCTTCGTCGCCGAGGACGGCCGGGCCGCACGCGACTTCTTCTTCCCCTACTGGCTCGACTCCATGCGCCGGATCGCGGCCGAGCGCGGCTTCGCCGTCCCGAACCGGATCGCGTTCGAGAGCCAGTCCGCGAAGGGCGGGGCGTACTTCGTCGGGGCGCCGGAGGAGGTCGCCGAGCGGATCGTCGCGCTGCACGGGGTGCTGGGGCACGACCGGCAGATCTTCCAGATGGACCTCAGCGGCGTGCCGCAGCGCGAGTCCCTGCGCGCGATCGAGCTGCTGGGCACCCGTGTCGCGCCGATGGTCCGCGAGGCGCTGGCGGGCTGACCCGCGACGGCCCCGCCCGGGGTCCCGCTGGTACCGACGTCCTGCTCGCGGTGCCGCCGGACCTGGATACGGTGGCACCTGTTGGTTCTGCCTCCGAGAGGGACTTCCCGTGACTGCACCCGTCGACGCCACCACCACCGGCGCCTGGACCGCCCTGACCGCGCACCGCGACGCGCTCACCCCCGACCTGCGGGGCTGGTTCGACGCCGACCCGGAGCGCGCGACCCGCCTGACCCGCCAGGTCGGCGACCTGACCGTCGACCTGTCGAAGAACCTGGTCACCGACGAGACCCTGGAGCTGCTCACCCGGCTCGCCGCGGAGGTCGACCTCGGGGGCCGCCTCGCCGCGATGTTCGCCGGCGAGCACATCAACGTCACCGAGGACCGCGCCGTGCTGCACACGGCCCTGCGGCGCCCGTCCGACGCCGAGCCCGCCCTCGTGGTCGACGGCCAGGACGTCGACGCCGACGTGCAGGAGGTGCTGGCCAAGGTCGCCGCGTTCGCCGACAAGGTCCGCTCCGGCGAGTGGACCGGCGTCACCGGCGAGCGCGTCCGGACCGTCGTGAACATCGGCATCGGCGGCTCGGACCTCGGCCCGGTCATGGCGTACGAGGCGCTGAAGCCGTACGTGCAGGAGGGCCTCGAGGTCCGGTTCGTGTCGAACATCGACCCGACCGACATCGCCGAGAAGACGAAGGACCTGGACCCGGCGACGACGCTGTTCATCGTCGCGTCCAAGACCTTCGGCACGCTCGAGACGCTGACCAACGCGCGGCTCGCCCGCGACTGGCTGTGGACGGGGCTGGTCGCCGCCGGCGCCATCGAGGACACCGAGGAGGCCCGCACCGGCGCCGTCGCGAAGCACTTCGTCGCCGTGTCGACCGCGCTCGACAAGGTGGCCGCGTTCGGCATCGACCCCGAGAACGCCTTCGGGTTCTGGGACTGGGTCGGCGGCCGCTACTCCGTCGACTCGGCCATCGGCACCTCGCTGGCCGTGGCGATCGGCCCGGACGCGTTCGGTGAGCTGCTCGAGGGGTTCCACGCCGTCGACGAGCACGTCCGCACCACCCCGTTCGACCAGAACGTCCCGGTGCTGATGGGCCTGCTCAACGTCTGGTACGTCAACTTCCTGGACGCGCACACCCACGCGGTGCTGCCCTACGCCCAGTACCTGCACCGGTTCCCGGCGTACCTGCAGCAGCTGACGATGGAGTCGAACGGCAAGTCGGTCCGCTGGGACGGCTCCCCCGTCACCACGCAGACCGGCGAGGTGTTCTGGGGCGAGCCCGGCACGAACGGCCAGCACGCGTTCTACCAGCTCATCCACCAGGGCACGCGGCTGATCCCGGCGGACTTCATCGCGGTGGCCAACCCGGCGCACCCGCTGAAGGACGGCGACACCGACGTGCACGCGCTGTTCCTGGCGAACTTCTTCGCGCAGACCAAGGCGCTCGCGTTCGGCAAGACCGCCGACGAGGTCCGCGCCGAGGGCACCGCGGAGGCGGTCGTCCCGGCCCGCGTGTTCAGCGGCAACCGCCCGACCACGTCGATCCTGGCCCCGGCGCTCACGCCGTCGGTGCTCGGCCAGCTCATCGCGCTGTACGAGCACATCACGTTCGTCGAGGGCGTGGTCTGGGGCATCGACTCGTTCGACCAGTGGGGCGTCGAGCTGGGCAAGAAGCTGGCCCTCGAGATCGCCCCGGCCGTCGAGGGCGACACCGACGCGCTCGCCGGGCAGGACCCGTCGACCCGCGCGCTGATCGCGCGGTACCTGGAGCTGCGCGACTGACCTCGCACGAGCGGCACGCGCGGAGGCCCGCACGACCAGCCGGTCGTGCGGGCCTCTGCGTGTCCCGGGCCTGTGCGTCCGACGGGGCCTGCGTGTCCGGTGCGGGCGTCAGGCCCAGCGACCGAGCCGCTCCGCCAGCAGCGCGAGCGCCACGGGCCCCGCGGTGGACGTCCGCAGGACGTGGGGGCCGAGACGCACCGTGACCGCCCCCGCATCGACCAGGGCGTCCACCTCGCGGGCGGAGATCCCGCCCTCGGGGCCGACGACCACCAGGACCTCGGCCGCCGTGCCCGGCGCGGGCAGCGACGCCTCGGCGAGCGGGGCGGTCGCCTCCTCGTGCAGCACGAGCACCGCGCCGCCCGCCTCGACCACCTCGCGGGCCCGCCGGACCAGCGCGCCCCCGTCCGCCGCGAGCGCCACGTCCGGGACGTACGCGCGCCGCGCCTGCTTGGCGGCGGTCCGGACGGTGCCGAGCCAGCGCGCGCGGCTCTTCGCCGCCCGGTCGCCCCGCCACACGACGATCGACCGCTCGGCCTGCCACGGGAGGATGCCGTCGGCGCCGACCTCGGTGGCCGCCTCGATCGCGAGCTCGTCGCGGTCACCCTTCGCGAGCGCCTGGACCAGCACCAGCCGCGGGGCGGGAGCCGGCTCGACGACCACCTCGCGGACGCGCAGGTGCACGCCCTCCGGCCCGACGGTGTCGACCTCGCCGACCAGCCGGGTGCCGGCGCAGTCGACCACGTCGACCCGCTCCCCCGGCGCCCGGCGCTGCACGACGCCCGCGTGCCGGCCCTCGGTGCCGTCCAGCAGGTAGGTGCTGCCGGCCGCGAGCGCGCCGAGGCTGCCCGGCTCGGCCAGGAAGACCGGTGCCGTCACGCTCAGCGCCCGGAGAGCTTGTCGCGCAGCTTGGCGAACACGCCGCCGTTCGACGCGGACAGGCGGGCCTCGGGGCGCTCCTCGCCGCGCAGGCCGGCGAGCTGCCGGAGCAGCTCCGCCTGCTGGTCGTCCAGCGCGGTCGGGACCTGGACGTCGACGTGCACGTGCAGGTCGCCGCGGCCGCCGGCGTGCAGGTGCCCCACGCCGAGGCCGCGCAGCGTGACGACCTGAGCCGGCTGGGTGCCGGGACGCAGGTCGACCTCCTGCGGGCCGTCGAGGGTGTCGAGCGTCAGCACGGTGCCCAGGGCGGCGGCGGTCATCGGCACGTGCAGGGTGCAGTGCAGGTCGTCGCCCTCGCGCAGGAACGTGTCGTGCTTGCGCTCCCGGATCTCCAGGTAGACGTCGCCGGCCGGGCCGCCGGCGGGGCCGACCTCGCCCTGCGCGGTGAGCTTGATCCGGGTGCCCGTGTCGACGCCGGCGGGGACGTCGACCTCGAGGACGCGGCGGGACCGGACGCGGCCCTCGCCGGCGCACTCGGTGCACGGCTCGGGGATGACGGTGCCGAACCCGTGGCACGCGGCGCACGGCTGCGACGTCATGACCTGGCCGAGGAACGACCGGGCGACCCGCTGGACCGTGCCGCGGCCGCCGCAGACGTCGCAGGTGCGCGGCGACGTGCCGGGGCGGCAGCAGCTGCCGTCGCACGTGGGGCAGACGACGGCGGTCTCGACCGGGACCTCGCGGTGCGTGCCGAAGGTCGCCTCCGCCAGGTCGATGTCGAGCCGCACCAGGGCGTCCTGGCCGCGGCGGGCGCGCGGGATCGGGCCCCGCTGCGCGCCCGCGCCCGCGGCGGCGCCGAAGAACGTCTCGAAGATGTCCTGGAAGCCGAAGCCCCCGCCCATGCCGCCGCCGGGGGACGACGGGTCGGCGCCCATGTCGTACATCCGGCGCTTCTCCGGGTTCGACAGGACGTCGTAGGCGCGGGACACGTCCTTGAACCGGTCCTCGGACGCCGCGTCCGCCCCGGCCACGTCGGGGTGCAGCTCCCGGGCCAGCCGGCGGTACGCCTTCTTGATCTGCTCGGGCGAGGCGTCGCGGTCGACGCCCAGCACCTCGTAGTAGTCGCTCACTCGTCACTTCTTCCTGCGGGTCGGTCGCACGCGTCGACGCGGGTCGGTGGCACCGGCGCGCGGCCGGGCGGGGGCTGGGTGCCGGTCGGGGGTCACCCGGCGAGGATCCGGGACAGGTAGCGGGCGACGGCGCGGACCGTCGCGATGGTGCCCGGGTAGTCCATGCGCAGCGGCCCGACGGACCCGATCCGGGCGACGGACGAGCCGCCCCCGTCCGGGCCGCCGTAGCCGGTGGTCACGAAGCTGGTCTCCACGAGGCCCTCGTGCTGGGTCTCGCGGCCGATGCGGACCGACACGGCGGCCTCGTCCTCGGCCATCTCGGTCAGCAGCCGCAGCAGGACGACCTGCTCCTCGAGCGCCTCCAGCACCGGGCTGACGTTCCGGGCGAAGTCGGCGCCGCCGCCCCGCACCAGGTTCGCGGTGCCGGCGAGGACGACGCGCTCCTCGCTCTCCCGGGCCAGGGTGTCCTCCACCACGCCGACGACCGCGCGCACCAGCGCGGCGTCCCCCGGCGCGAACACGTCCGCGAGCCCCGCGAGCACCTGGTCGAGCTCGGCCAGGCGGCGGCCGGTGGCCATGACGTTCAGCTGGGCGCGCAGCCGGGCGACGACCATCGCGTCGAGCGGCTCCGTGAGCTCGAGGGTGCGCTGCTCGACCCGGCCGTGGTCGGTGATGATGACGACGAGCAGGTGCCGCTCCCCCACGGGGACGAGCTCGACGTGCCGCAGGGCCGTCCGCCGCAGCGACGGGTACTGCACGACGGCGACCTGGTGGGTGAGCTGCGCGAGCAGCCGCACGGCCCGGTCGACCACGTCGTCCAGGTCGGCGGCGTCCTCCATGAAGGTCTCGATGGCGCGGCGCTCGGGGGCGGACAGCGGCTTGACCGTCGCGAGCCGGTCGACGAAGAGCCGGTAGCCCTTGTCGGTCGGCACGCGGCCGGCCGAGGTGTGCGGCTGCACGATGTAGCCGGACTCCTCCAGCGCCGCCATGTCGTTGCGGATGGTCGCCGGCGAGACGCCGAGCGAGTGCCGCTCGACCAGCGCCCGCGAGCCCACCGGCTCACGGGTGGCGACGTAGTCCTCGACGATCGCGCGCAGCACGTCCAGCCTGCGGTCCTCGCTCATCGCACCTCCCGACGGCCCGACCCGGTGCCTCGGACACGGCCCTGAGCGGCCGTCCGGGTAGCACTCACCTGTCCCGAGTGCCAATTCTACTCGGCCGTGGAAGCCCTCGCCGCGTCCCGCCGCCGCGCGACGAGGTCGGCGACGCCCACGACGAGCGCCACGGCGACGAGAGCCACCGTGATCAGCAGCGCGCGGCCCGCCGCCACGGACCCCTCGACCCCCGACGCGAGCGCCGAGTAGTAGGTGGACAGCGCCACGGCGACGCCCAGCGCGCTGCCCACGCGCTGGCCCACCTGCAGCATGCTCCCCGCGACGCCCGCGCGGTCCAGCGGCACCCGCGCCAGCGTCAGGGTCTGGTTCGGGGCGATGACCAGGCCGCTGCCCGCACCGGCGACCATCTGCGTGGCCGCGACCGCGAACGCCACCGCCGGCGGGTCGACCAGCCGGATCATCAGGTCGGTGCCGACCAGCCCGGCCAGCACCAGGACGAGGCCCACCACCACCAGGCCGCGGCCCCGCTCCGCCACCAGCCGCCCCGACTGCTGCGCGGCGACCGCCGAGGCGATGGCGAACGGCATGCCCACCAGGCCCGCCTGCAGCGGCGTGAACCCGGCGATCTGCTGCAGGTACAGCGTCGTCACCAGGAACACGGCGGTGAACCCCGCGAAGTACGCCATGCCGAGCAGGGCGCCGTTCCGGAAGGCCGGCTCCCCGTACACCCGGGGGTCGAGCACCGCCGCGCCCGTGCTCCGCTGGTACCGCCGCTCCCACAGCACGGTCGTCACCGCGAGCACCGCCGCGACCGCGAGCCACCACCAGCGGGCCGGGTCGTCCCCGTCCCCGCCCGTCGTCGTGACGAACGGCACCATCACGGCCGTGGTGGTCAGCGCCACGAGGGCCAGGCCGGGGATGTCGAGCCGGGGCCGGCCGTCGGGCCGCGCGATCCCCGGCGGCGCCCCGGCCGCGCGGCGCGGCAGGAACCGGACCGCCAGCGGCAGCACGACGGCGATGACCGGCACGTTGACGAAGAACACCCACCGCCAGCCGTGCTCCGCGCCGGCCACCTGGATGATCAGGCCGCCGAGCGCGGGGCCGATGGCCGTCGAGACGCCGATCGTCGCACCGAAGTACCCGAACGCCTTCCCGCGCTCGTAGCCGGTGAACAGCTGCTGGATGGTGCCGACGACCTGCGGGTTGAGCAGGCCGGCGCTGGCGCCCTGGAGCAGGCGCATGACGGCCAGCATCTCGTCCGAGGTCGAGAGCCCCCCGCCCAGGCTGGTCAGCGCGAAGCCGGTCAGCCCGACCAGGAACAGCGCGCGCCGGCCCCGCGCGTCCCCGAGCCGCCCCGCCGGCACCAGCACCAGGCCGAACGCCAGCGTGTACCCGGCGACGATGAGCTGGAGCTGGCTCGCGCCCGCGTCGAGGCTGCGCTCGATGGACGGCAGGGCCACGTTGACGATCGAGACGTCCAGCATCGTGATGAAGCCGATCGCCAGGCAGACGGCGAGGGCGCGCCAGCGGTGCGGGTCGGGCTCGGGGCTCGGCTGCGGCGCGGGCTGCCGCCCGGCCTGCTGCCCGGGCTGCGGCGCGGGTTCCGGGGCGGGCTGCGGCGCGGACGGGCCGTGCGCGGGGGTGGACGTCACCGTCGTGTCGTACCACGGCGGCGCGGGGTCGGCACCTAGGCTGCCGCGGGTGACCGACCGTTACGGACCCGACGTGCTCTCCGCGACGTCCGCCCGCACGCACCGCCGGCCGACCTCGACGCCCCTGCCCGCCGAGCGCGGGCTGGTCGTGGAGGAGGTCACCACCGGCTGGGTCGGTGCCGTCGTCCGGGTCGAGAAGTCCGGCGGCGAGCACGTGGTCGTCCTGGAGGACCGGCACGGCAGGACCCGCACGTTCCGGCTCGGGCCGGGGTTCTGGGTGGACGGCAAGCCGGTCGAGCTGACCGCGCCGAAGCCCGCGCCGGCGGCGACCGGGCCGCGTCGGACGGCGTCCGGGTCCCTCGCGGCCGCCGACCAGCGCGCCCGCGTCGCCATCGGCAGCCGCATCTGGGTCGAGGGCAAGCACGACGCCGAGCTGGTCGAGAAGGTCTGGGGCGACGACCTGCGGGCCGAGGGCGTCGTCGTGGAGCTGCTGGACGGCGTCGACAACCTGGTCGACGCGCTGCGCGACTTCGCGCCGGGTCCGGGTCGCCGCGTCGGCGTGCTCGTGGACCACCTGGTGCCGGGGTCGAAGGAGCGGCGGATCGCCGACGAGGCGATGCGCAGCGTCCCCGCCGGCACCGTCCTCGTGCTCGGCCACCCGTACGTCGACGTCTGGCAGGCGGTCCGCCCGGAGCGCATCGGCCTGCGCGCGTGGCCGACGATCGAGCGCGGCACCGAGTGGAAGCGCGGCATCCTGCGCGAGCTCGGCTGGCCCGCCGACGAGCAGGCCGACGTGGCCCGCGCCTGGCAGCGCATCCTGCGCAGCGTGCGGACCTACGCCGACCTCGAGCCGTCGCTCCTGGGCCGGGTCGAGGAACTCATCGACTTCGTCACCGCCCCCTGACCCGTCGGCGTCAGGGCGCCACGGGCTCGTTCTGCACGCGGCGGTACACGTAGGTCGTCGCCAGGACGCCGACCGGGAACGACACGAGCTGCCCGACGCCGCACAGTGCGGAGCCGACCAGGTTCGCGGCGTAGACGCCGAGGAACAGCAGCGCGACCGTGCCCACGTTCCGGTTGACCAGCGTGAAGCTCGCCTTGATGGCGTCGACCGCGCCCACGCGCTTGTCGATGACGAAGAACAGGGCGAACTGGGCGAAGAACGCGAACACGAGGCCCGGCAGCACGAACAGCAGCGCCCCGATGCCCGTGCCGAGGCCGACCAGCAGCGCCGCGAGCACCACGGTCCCGAGGTTCTCGAACCGGAAGAACGTGCCGAAGTCCACGCGGCGGCCGTTCGCCACCTCCAGCGTCGCCCGGATGACCCCCGCCTGCATGAACGCGGACAGCAGCACGATGATCGCCAGGACCAGCAGGTAGCCGAAGGTCAGCGCGAAACCGGCACCGCTGTCGATCTCGCCCGTCACGGGGTCCGTGCTCGCCACCGCCCCGCCGACGAGGATCGAGAACGCGACGATCCCGATGAGCGTGATCACCGCGAGGTACGCCAGCACGCCCAGCACCATGGCGCCCCAGTGCTGGGTGAACTTCGTCCAGGCCCAGCCGAACCCGTCGCCGACGACGGAGCCCGCGGTCGGCGGGTAGGGCTGCCCGGGGTAGGGCTGGCCGGCGACGGGCTGCGCGCCGTACGGCTGGCCGTAGCCGGGCGGGCCGGCCTGCGGCTGCTGCCCGTACCCGGGATGCTGGTACCCCGGCTGCTGCCCGTACCCCGGCTGCTGGTACCCCGGCTGCTGCCCGTACCCGGCGGCGCCCGGCGGCGGGTACCCGCCTGCGGGCGGCCCGTACCCGGGCGGCGGTGGTGCGGCCTGCCCGGACCCCTCCGGCGTCGTCGGCTCGTCGTCGCGCGGCGGCTGCGCGCCGGGGTTCTCGGTCATCGGGGCCTCCTGGTCGGACGACGATCGTCCGTCGCGCCAGCGAACCGAAGGCGGCCGCCGCGTGTCAAGGAGGTCCGTTCTCGGGATATCGGGACGAATCGGCCGGTCATGCCGCTACGCTTCGACCCGCCGTAGCCACGACACCGTCAAGGAGAGCCATGTCCTACGCCCCGCAGCCGCCCGTCGCCGGCCAGCCCCCGCTGCGCCCCGACGAGGAGCGCACCTGGGCCCTGCTCGCCCACCTCGGCGGCATCCTGTTCGGCTTCATCCCGGCCCTCGTGGTGTGGCTGGTCTTCAAGGGACGCGGTCAGTTCCTGGAGGACCAGGCCAAGGAGGCCCTCAACTTCCAGATCACGCTGATCTTCGCGTACATCGCCGCGAGCATCCTCACCGCCATCACGTTCGGCATCGCGTCGCCGCTGCTGTTCCTGGTGTGGATCGCGAGCATCGTGTTCGGCATCCTGGCGGCCGTCGCGGTCAACAAGGGCCAGTGGTACCGCTACCCGGTGACGATCCGCCTGGTCAAGTGATGCCCGTGCGCTGACGCGCACCTCGTCGAGAGGGCAGCAGACGCTGCTCCCGGGCCCCGGGAGACGGCGTCTGCTGCCCTCTCGGCGTCTGGAGCGGCCGAGCGGGCGAGCGGGCGCGGGTCAGTCCGCGAGGGTGCGGACGACCGCGTCGGCCAGGAGGCGGCCGCGGCGGGTCAGGCGGACGCGCGGGCCCGGGACGTCGCCGTGGCCCAGGGCCGCGCGACCGTCGACGAGGCCGTCGGCCACGAGGGTGCCGACCGCGGTGCGGGCGCGCGGGCTGAGCGCGTCGAGCGGCAGCCCCTCGTCGAGCCGCACGCCGAGCATCACGCGCTCCAGGCGCGCCGAGGAGTCCTCGACGGTCTCCCGTCCCGCCGCCGGGCTCAGGCCCTCCGCGAGCCGCGCGGCGTAGGCCCGCGGGTGCTTGACGTTCCACCACCGGACGCCGCCCACGTGGCTGTGCGCGCCGGGGCCGACGCCCCACCAGTCGTCGTTCCGCCAGTACGCGAGGTTGTGCCGGCAGGCGTCCGCGGGGGTGCGGGCCCAGTTGCTCACCTCGTACCAGCTCAGGCCGGCCGCCGTGAGCAGGTCGTCGGCGAGCTCGTACTTCGCGGCCTGGTCGTCCTCGTCCGGCAGGGTCAGCAGGCCCCGCTTCACCTGCACGGCCATCTTGGTGCCCTGCTCGACCACCAGCGCGTAGGCGGACACGTGGTCGACGCCCGTCGCGAGCGCGGTCTCCAACGACGCCCGCCAGTCCGCGAGCGACTCCCCCGGCGTCCCGTAGATGAGGTCCAGCGAGACCGCGAGGCCGGCGTCGCGCGCCCACCGCACGACGTCGGGGATCCGGCGCGGGTCGTGGGTGCGCTCCAGGGTGGCCAGCACGTGCGGGACGGCGGACTGCATGCCGAACGACACCCGCGTGAACCCGCCGCGCGCCAGCTCCGCGAGCGACTCCGGGGTCACCGAGTCGGGGTTCGCCTCGGTGGTGACCTCCGCGTCGGGCGCGAGCCCCCAGGTGCCGCGCACCCCGTCGAGCATCCGGACCAGGTCCCCGGCAGGCAGGACCGTCGGGGTGCCGCCGCCGACGAACACGGTGGACGCCGCGCGCTCCGGCAGCCCCGCGGCGCGCAGCACGCGGCCGCCCAGCGCGATCTCCGCGAGGGCCGTGTCCGCGTACGCCACCTGGGACGCGCCGCCGCCGAGCTCCGTGGCGGTGTACGTGTTGAAGTCGCAGTACCCGCAGCGCACCGTGCAGAACGGCACGTGCAGGTACACGCCGAAGCCGCGGGCCTCGGCGCCGTCCCGCACCGAGGCCGGGAGGGCGCCGTCCGCCGGAGCGGCGTCGCCGTCCGGGAGCGCGGGGCTCACTTCTTCTTGGCGTCCGTGGCGGCCTTGGAGCCGGCCGCGTCGGAGGTCAGCGCGGCGATGAAGGCCTCCTGCGGCACGTCGACCCGTCCGATGGTCTTCATGCGCTTCTTGCCCTCCTTCTGCTTCTCCAGGAGCTTGCGCTTGCGGGTGATGTCGCCGCCGTAGCACTTCGCGAGGACGTCCTTGCGGATGGCGCGGATGGTCTCGCGGGCGATCACGCGGGACCCCACGGCCGCCTGGATCGGCACCTCGAACTGCTGGCGCGGGATGAGGTCCTTGAGCTTGGACGCCATCATGACGCCGTACGCGTAGGCCTTGTCCTTGTGCACGATCGCGCTGAACGCGTCGACCTGCTCGCCCTGCAGCAGGATGTCGACCTTCACCAGGTCCGCGACCTGGTCGCCGATGGGCTCGTAGTCCAGGCTCGCGTAGCCGCGGGTGCGGGACTTCAGCTGGTCGAAGAAGTCGAACACGATCTCCGCGAGCGGCAGCGTGTAGCGCATCTCGACGCGGTCCTCGGACAGGTAGTCCATGCCCTGCAGGTCGCCGCGCTTGCCCTGGCAGAGCTCCATGATCGCGCCGATGAACTCGCTGGGCGCGAGGATCGTCGACTTCACGACCGGCTCGCGGACCTCGCGGATCTTGCCGCCGGGGAACTCGCTCGGGTTGGTGACCGTGACGACCGTGCGGTCCTCCATCGTCACCTCGTAGACCACGTTGGGGGCCGTCGAGATGAGGTCGAGGTCGAACTCGCGCTCGAGCCGCTCCCGGATGATCTCCAGGTGCAGCAGGCCGAGGAACCCCACGCGGAACCCGAAGCCCAGCGCGACCGAGGTCTCGGGCTCGTAGTTCAGCGCGGCGTCGTTCAGCTTCAGCTTGTCGAGCGCGTCGCGCAGCACCGGGTAGTCCGAGCCGTCGATCGGGTACAGGCCCGAGAACACCATCGGCTTCGGGTCGGAGTACCCGCCGAGGGCCTCGGAGGCCGGCTTCGACATGTTCGTGACGGTGTCGCCGACCTTCGACTGGCGCACGTCCTTCACGCCGGTGATGAGGTAGCCGACCTCGCCGACGCCCAGGCCCTTGGTCGGGACCGGCTCCGGGGAGATGACGCCGATCTCGAGCAGCTCGTGGGCGGCGCGGGTCGACATCATGGCGATGCGCTCGCGCGGGTTGAGGTTGCCGTCCTTGACCCGCACGTAGGTCACGACGCCGCGGTAGGTGTCGTAGACCGAGTCGAAGATCATCGCGCGGGCCGGGGCGTCCGGGTCGCCCGTCGGCGCCGGCACGAGCTCCACGATCCGGTTCAGCAGCGCCTCGACGCCCTCGCCCGTCTTGCCCGACACGCGCAGGCAGTCCTCCGGGTCGCCGCCGATGAGGCCCGCGAGCTCCTCGGCGTACTTCTCGGGCTGGGCGGCCGGCAGGTCGATCTTGTTCAGCACCGGGATGATCTGCAGGTCGTTCTCGAGCGCGAGGTACAGGTTCGCGAGCGTCTGCGCCTCGATGCCCTGCGCGGCGTCGACCAGCAGCACCGCGCCCTCGCACGCCGCGAGCGACCGGGACACCTCGTACGTGAAGTCCACGTGCCCGGGGGTGTCGATCATGTTGAGCGCGTAGGGGGTGTCACCCAGCGCCCAGGGCATCCGCACGGCCTGCGACTTGATGGTGATGCCGCGCTCGCGCTCGATGTCCATCCGGTCGAGGTACTGCGCCCGCATCGCGCGCGCGTCGACCACGCCGGTGAGCTGCAGCATCCGGTCGGCGAGCGTCGACTTGCCGTGGTCGATGTGCGCGATGATGCAGAAGTTGCGCAGCAGCTCCGGCGGCGTCGCCGCGGGGGCGATGCGCTGGAACTGGGCGGCGCTCGGGATCGGGGACACGTGCTCCCTCGGTTTCGTGGGACGGGGCTGCCCCCATGGTCCCACGCCTGCGCCGCAAGCCCGAAGCCGGGGCCTTAGGCCTCGCGCGTGATGCGGACCTCCACGTCGAGCGACTGGGTGCCCGCACCGGCGAAGATGCCGCGCAGCGGCGGGACGTCGTCGTAGCAGCGCCCCCGGCCGAGCGCGACGTGCTGCTCCCCGACCGCCACCCGGTTCGTCGGGTCGTACGCCACCCACTCGCCGGCCCACCACTCGACCCACGCGTGCGACTCCCCGACCACGGTCCGGCCGATCTCGCCGTCCCGCTGCGGGTGCAGGTAGCCCGACACGTACCGGGCGGGGATGCCGACGCTGCGCAGCGCCCCGGCGGCCAGGTGCGCCATGTCCTGGCAGACCCCCTTGCGCGCCGACCACGCCTCGCCCGCGGGGGTGTGCACCGCGGTGACCCCCGGCACGTACTCGATCTCGTCGCGCACCGCGTGGCAGATCGCGAGCGCGGCGTCGGTCGGCCCGAGCCCGGTCGCGGCGTCGGCCGCGAGCGCCGCGACCTCGTCGGGCGCCTGGGTGGTCGGGGTGTCGGACAGGAACTCCGCCAGGCTGTCCCGCAGGCCGGCGCTGCGCAGGGTCGCCCAGTCCCCGGCGGTGCGCGGGCCGGGCCGCTCGCTCACCTCGACGCGGCTCTCGGCCGTGACGACCAGCGACTCGTGCGGGGCCAGCACCTCGAAGGCCGTCACCGCGGAGCCCCAGTAGTCGCGGTACTCGTACGCCCAGGTGTGCGGCTGCACGTCGAGCCGCGTGTCCAGCACGGTCTGCCGCGGCTGCGGCAGCGGGGTCATCCGGGCCTCGTTGTAGGAGGCGGTGACCGGCCGCGTGTACCGGAAGCTCGTGGTGTGCACCACGTGCAGGCGACTGGTGCCCATCAGACGGCCTCCCCGACCCAGGTCGTGACGCCGCCGGACGGGAAGTACCGGCGGCGGATCGCGTCGCTCGCGGCGGCGCACGCCCGCTGCACCCGCTCCATCTCCGCGGGCAGGGCGTCCAGCACCTCCGGCAGCGGCCGGTACTCCAGGCTCGTGCGGGCGTGCCCGAGGTGTCGGATCGCCTCCTCCACGCCCGAGACCCGGGCCGGCTCCAGCGACGTCAGGCACTCCTCCGCCTGGCCGAGCGCGTAGACGATCGACCGCGGGAAGGACCGGTCGAGCAGCAGGAACCCGGCCGCGCGCTCGTCGGAGTCCATCCCGCGGTAGGTCCGCAGGTAGGCCTCGTGCGCGCCGCAGGACCGCAGCAGCGTCGTCCACCCCGGCCCGCCGGCACCCGCGAGCGCCCGCGTGGTGATGAGCCGGGCGGTCATGTCGGCGCGCTCGATGGACCGGCCCAGCACCATGAACCGCCACGTGTCGTCCCGCGAGGTCGCGGAGTCCGTCAGCCCGGCGACGATCGCCGCCCGCTCCCGCACCCACGTGAAGTAGTCGTGCGGCCGGGTCGGCCGCATCTGGGCGGGCAGCTGGTTCCAGGCCGTGTTGAGGCACTCCCACAGCTCGGTCGACACGATCTCCCGCGCGCGCCGGGCGTTCTCGCGGGCCGCCGCCAGCGACCCGGCGATCGACGACGGCGAGACCCGGTCGTACCCGAGCATCTCCAGCACCTGCTGCCGGCCGACCTGCACGTCCGGCGCGGGCGCGGGGCGGTCCATGACGGACAGCAGCGAGCGGCAGGCCAGGTCCTCCTCCGCCCACGGGTCCTCCAGCAGGATCTGCACGTGCACGTCGAGCAGCCGCGCGGTGTCGTCGGCTCGCTCCACGTACCGGCCGATCCAGAACAGCGACTCCGCGATGCGGCTCAGCACGGCGCACCCCCCGCCGGCACCGCGAGCGCCTGCTGCTGCTGCTCGGCCTGCGACGCCGTGTCGCTCGGGTGCGCGTCGATCGGCACGGCGGAGTCGACGGCGACCGCGCGGGCCTGTGACGCGGCCGTGCCGCTGTGCCGGCCACGGTGCGGGACGGCCGCGCCCAGCACCCACGTGTCCTTCGACCCGCCGCCCTGCGAGGAGTTCACGACCAGCTCCCCCTCCGGCAGCGCGACGCGGGTCAGCCCGCCGGGCAGCACCCACACCTGGTCGCCGTCGTTCACCGCGAACGGCCGCAGGTCCACGTGCCGCGGGCGCAGGCCGTCCTCGACGAGGGTCGGCACCGTGGAGAGCTGGACGACGGGCTGCGCGATCCAGCCCCGCGGGTCCTCCCGGAGCCGGTCACGCAGCGCGCCCAGCTCCGCGCGGGACGCCGCCGGGCCGACCACGAGACCCTTGCCGCCCGAGCCGTCGACCGGCTTCACGACCAGCTCGTCCAGGCGGTCCAGCACCTCCGCGAGCGCCTCGGGCTCCTCCAGGCGCCAGGTGTCGACGTTCGGGATCACCGGCTCCTCGCCCAGGTAGTACCGGATGAGGTCGGGCACGTACGTGTAGACGAGCTTGTCGTCCGCCACCCCGTTGCCGACCGCGTTGGCGATCGTCACGTTGCCGGCCCGCGCGCACGTCATGATCCCGGGGCTGCCGAGCGCCGAGTCCGACCTGAACGCCACCGGGTCCAGGTAGTCGTCGTCCACCCGGCGGTAGATCACGTCCACCCGGCGGCGGCCCTGCGTCGTGCGCATCCACACCCGCCCGCCAGCGCAGAACAGGTCCCGGCCCTCGACCAGCTCGACGCCCATCGTCCGCGCCAGCAGGGAGTGCTCGAAGTACGCCGAGTTGTACACGCCGGGGGTCAGGACGACGACCGTCGGGTCGTCCACCCCCGTCGGGGCGGCGGCCGTCAGCGCGGCGAGCAGCCGGCGGGGGTAGTCCTGCACCGGGCGGATCCGCAGCGTCGCGAACAGCTCCGGGAACGTCTGGGCCATCGCCCGGCGGTTCGACAGCACGTACGACACCCCGCTGGGCACCCGGACGTTGTCCTCCAGCACCCGGAACGTGCCGGTCTCGTCCCGCACCAGGTCGATGCCCGAGACGTGCACCCGCACCCCGTTCGGCGGCTGGATGCCCCGCGCCGCACGGTGGAAGTGCGTCGAGGACACGATCAGCCCGCGCGGCACGACCCCGTCGGCCACGGCCTTCTGCGGGCCGTACACGTCCGCGAGGAACGCCTCCAGCGCCCGCACCCGCTGCGCGACCCCCGGCGCCACGTGGTCCCACTCGTGACCGGCGAGCACCCGCGGCACCACGTCCAGCGGGAACGGCCGCTCCTCCCCCGCGAAGTCGAACGTCACGCCCTGCGCGAGGTACGACCGGGCGAGCGCGTCGGCCCGGGCTCGCAGGTCCGTCGTCGACTGCTGCGCCAGCGCGGCGTGCACGTGCTGGTAGGTCGGGCGCGGTCCCGTGGTCGCGTCCAGCATCTCGTCCCAGGCCGCTCCCGGGGGGTACGCGTCGAACAGGTCCGCCATCCGGTGATCCTCGCCCTCCCGTGTCACGGCCGTGTGTCCGGCCGGGAACGGCGAGGTCACGCCGCGATCCTCCCGCAGCCCGGCCGCCGGCGCCGTCCGAGCGGCCCACCCACCTTCTCCCGCTCCCCCTCCGTCCGGTCGAGGTCGGCAGTGCGGTGCCGGCGTCGGCACCTCCCGCTGCCGACCTCGCCCGGGGAGTGCCGACATCGCGGGGCAGCCGGCGCCGGTAGCGTGCTCGGCATGGTGCGGACGGCGGCGTGGCGGCGAGGGATCGGCGCGGTCGCGCGGGTGCTGACGGGGCGTGCGGGGCGGCCGAGGCCCCAGGCCGTCGCGGGCCGGTCCGGCGGGGGCCTGGTCGAAGGGACGCTCCCCGGGGACCACGCCGGACCCTGGACGGCGTCCTACTCCCCCGACCTCGATGGCGCCCCGGACCCGGGCGAGGTCGTGTGGACGTGGGTGCCGTACGAGGACGACCCGCGTCGCGGCAAGGACCGTCCCGTGCTGCTCGTCGGCCGGGACGGGCGCCTGCTCCTCGGGCTGATGCTGACCAGCAAGGACCACGACCGCGACGCCGCCGACGAGGCCCGGCACGGCCGCCGGTGGCTCGACGTGGGCACCGGCGCCTGGGACGCGCAGCGCCGGCCGAGCGAGGTCCGGCTCGACCGGGTGCTGCGCGTCGACCCGGCACGGGTGCGGCGTGAGGGCGCCGTCGTCGACCGCGCGCTGTTCGACCAGGTGGTGGCTGCGGCGAGCGCCGCGTCGACCTGGTAATCTTGCGAGCTGCGTGTCCGCCCGGGTCGGCGGGCACAAGTCCGGTTCCTCTCCGCGGGTGTCCCCACGCCCCAGTCCCGGTGCCGGACGCGCCCTCTACGACCTGTTCCTTTCGCTCCGGCGAACACACGAGAGAGTCCACACCGTGGCCAACATCAAGTCCCAGATCAAGCGCATCCGCACCAACGAGAAGGCGCGCCTGCGCAACAAGGCCGTCAAGTCCGAGCTGCGGACGTTCGTGCGCCGCGTGCGCGAGACCGTCGCGAGCGGCGACAAGGAGGCGGCGACCACCGCGCTGACCGCCGCGTCGAAGAAGCTCGACAAGGCCGTGTCGAAGGGCGTCATCCACGCCAACCAGGCGGCCAACAAGAAGTCGGCGCTGGCGAAGTCGGTCAACTCGATCTGACGCGTCCCCGCGGATCTGCACGAAGGGCGCCACCCTGCGGGTGGCGCCCTTCGTCGTTCCCGGGGCCTGGTCCCGGCGACCGGAGCGGTCTTCCCCGGTTTCACGCCGGAGACGCCCGAGGGCGTCACCCCCCCTGCGGGGTGACGCCCTCTGAGCGGGGGCGGCCCGAGGACCGCCCCGTGGGGAACGCCGGTGGTCAGTCCTGCGCCACCGCGCTCCACGCCTCCCACAGCACCGCGGGGACCGCGGGCCGGAATCCTGCTTCGCGCAGCGCCCGGTCGAAGGCCTGCGCCGCGCCGGTGACGTCGCCGTGGCCGAGGAACCGGTCGCCGAGCTCGCGCCAGACGGCGGCCGACTGCCGGGACGCCGACATCATGCCGAGCATGTCCGCCGCCCACCGGTACGCCCGCGACGCCGCCGGCACCTCGCCGCGCGCGTGCAGCGCGTCACCGAGGGCGAGCTGCGCGGCGCTGCTCTCCAGCCGCGGCTGGTCGCCGAGCCGGTCGAGCGCCGCCCGGGCGTAGCCCTCGGCCGCGATCGGGTCGCCCTGCATGAGGTGCCCGCGCGACCGCTCGACGTCGAGGCGCGCCATCTCCACCTCGGAGCCCGACACCGCCAGCTCCGGGGCGGCCCGGTCGAGCTGCTCCAGCGCCATGGCGGGCTCCGCCGGGTCGCTCCGCAGCAGCAGCCACGCGTAGTTCAGGCGCAGACGCGGGATGTCGCGGCTGACCTCGCCCTCACCGAGCAGCGCGAGCGCCCGCTCGGTGTAGCGCTTGGCGAGCGCGTAGTCGTGGCGCTGCTCCGCGACGAGCGCGGCGTTCCAGTACACCGAGCCGCGGCCGCGCGGCGTGCCGAGCTGCTCGGCCTGCCGGATCAGCTCCGACGCGCGGTGCGTGGCGTACAGCAGGTCGCCGCGCTCGACGTAGGCCCACAGCGTGGTGGAGCCGAGCCGCAGGTGCTCGTCCGTGCCGGTGAGGCCGGCCTCCTCGAGCTCCAGCAGCTGACGGTCCCCGACCTCGATCGCGCGGCCCAGGTCGCCGGACTCCACGTAGGAGGCGACGAGCGCGGTCGCGGTCGCGGCGGCGTCGAGGTGGTGCGCGTCCGCACGGGACTGGGTCAGCAGCGGCTCGAGCACCCCGACGGCGGACTCGAGGTCACCGAGCATCTCGTACGCCTGGGCGAGCGCGAGCCGGGAGTCGACGCGGACCTGCCGCGTCACGGACTCGAGGTCCAGGGCCAGGATGCGGTCGCGGGCGGAGGACGCCTCGCCGGACACCAGGTCCAGGCGGGCGTAGTCGAGCGCGAGCTTGGCCCGCGCCTCGGCCGGGCCCTCGTCGCCGTGCTTGAGGTACTCGACCGTCGACCCCAGCCGCTCGGCCAGGACGGCGAGCGCGGCGTCGGTGGGTTCCCGTCGGCCGGACTCGATCAGCGAGATGTAGCTCGGCGAGAGCGCGTCACCGGCGAGGGCCGTCTGGGAGAGCCCAGCGGCCAACCGCGCCTGGCGGACGCGGTCAGCAATGGAGGTCATGGGTGTCACTGTACCTATGACGAGCCGTGACGGCGAGCATGTCACCCGTCCGCCACGGCTCGCACGGCGATCCCCCGGCCCGCCCCGTCCACCGAGAGCCAGCAGGGCGAGCCGGGAGGCGCCGAAGGCGTTCAGACCGCGATCCGGCAGCAGCCGGTCGCACCGCTCTGGATCTTGACGATGCCGGCGGCGTTGGCGGCGCCCGAGGCACCGAGGGTCAGGGTCAGGGCGAGGGCGGTGGTCGCGAGGGCCTTCAGCGCAGTACGCATGGGATGTCTCCTGTCACAGAACGTTGACTCTCTGTCACAACGATCATGACTTACGCGAAGCGCTTCGCACCACCGCCTGAGCGTTTTCGCAGCATGTCCGCCCATACGGGTGAATCAGCAGGTGATGCGCCGCACGATCGCGGGACATCACCCCCGGTCAGAGAAGTTCCCCGGTGTCATGCGGCCCGTCCTGTGGTGTCATAGACGACATGACGAGGGGACACGGCGAAGCGGAGCGGCGTCTGGCCGACGCGGTCGACGCGGCGATCCCGGACGCCCTGCGGCGCGAGTGGGACCGGCACGTCGCGCAGGAGCAGGTGATCGTCGGGCGGCAGGGCATCTTCTCTCCGCGCCTGCACCCTTTCGGCTACGAGCTGGCCTTCCGCGTCCCGGGCACCACGTGCGCGGACGCGGCGGCGTGGTCCGACCTGCAGCACGAGCGCGCCACGAGCGCGGTGCTCCGGGCGACCTTCGGGCGCGCCGACGTCGACGAGGTCGGGCACGGCCGCTGGCTGTTCGTCCGGTGCCCGCGCGCGTACCTGGTGGGCGACCTGCAGCTGCCGTCCCGGCCCGACCGTCTCGTCATCGAGATCGCGGGGAGCACCCGGATCGACGGCGACATCCTGCGTGGCGTGCGGCGGCTGCGCGAGCAGGGCTTCCGGATCGCCATGGCCGGCTTCGTGTCCCGGCCGGACCAGCGGTCGCTGCTCCCCCAGGCCGACTTCGTGAAGATCGACGCGCGGGACCTCGACGTCGAGGGCGAGCCGGTGGTCGACCTGGCGCGGTCGCACGGCGCGCTGCTGGTCGCGGAGTTCGTCGAGTCCAGCACCGAGCTGAAGGCCGGGCGCCGGCTGGGGTTCGACCTCTACCAGGGCAACCTGCTGGAGCGCAGCCTGCTGCTCGACCGGTCGTCGGCCCCGCTGATCGGACCCGACCACGACTCGATCGGCCGCTACCTCTGACGTCGCGGCGGGGACGCGTCAGCGGCGCACGGCCCCCGCGATGCGGAGCACGGCCCGCTCGACGGCGAACTTCGGGTCCCGGCTCGCGCCCTTGACCTCCGCGTCGGCCTGCGCGACGGCGGTGATCGCGTGCGCGAGCCCCTCGGGCGTCCACCGCGCGAGCTCCTTGCGGGACCGGTCCAGCTGCCACGGCGCCAGGCCGAGCTCCCGCTCCGCGCCCGCACCCCGGCCGCGGACGGCCGAGACCTTGGCGAGGATGCGCAGGCGCGCGGCCAGCGCCGCGACGAGGGGCACCGGGTCGACCCCGGTGGCGAACGCGTGCCGCAGCAGGGCGACGGCCTCCCCGGCGGAGCCCTCGACCGCGGCGTCGGCGACGCGGAACCCGGTGGCCTCGATGCGACCGGCGTAGTACCGCTCGACGACCTCGACCCCGATGACCCCGGTGGTGTCCGCGACCAGCTGGCTGCACGCCGCGGCGAGCTCCCGCAGGTCGCTGCCGACCGCGTCGACCAGCGCCCGGACGGCGCGCGGCTCCATGCGGCGCCCCGCGCGGCGGAGCTCCTGGGTCACGAACGCCACCTTGTCCGCGTCGCGCTTGATGGTCTCGCAGCTGGCGACGGGGTGGCCGGCCGCCCGGACCGCGTCGAGCAGCCGCTTGCCGCGCTGACCGCCTCCGTGCCGCAGCACGAGCACGACGTCCGCCTCCGGGTGCGCGACGTACGCGGTGGCCTCGAGGACCAGGTCGTCCGTCGCCTTCTCGACGCCCTCCACCACGACCACCCGGTCCTCGGCGAACAGCGACGGGCTGGTCGCCAGGGCGAGCTGACCGGAGCCGTACGCGGCGGCGTCGAGCCGGGTGACCTCGACCTGGGGGTCCCGCTCCCGGGCGAGGCCGATCACCCGCTCGACGGCGCGTTCCGCGAGCAGCTCCTCCGGGCCGGTGACGAGCACGACGGGGGCGATCCCCACCTCGTCCCAGGCGAGCCCGGCGGGTGCGGCGGACGCGCGGGCGCCGCTCCGTGCGGGTCGGCGCGAGGCGGAGGAGGGGGACGGCGGCACGTCCCTAGGGTGCCATGCGGCGCCGACACGCCAGGACCAGGACGAGCGCGGCACCGCAGGCGCACGCGAGCAGGACCGGCCCGGCCGCTCCGCCCACCCAGGCGAGCTGCGCGCCCGGCAGCCCGGTGGCCGTGCAGGCGACCCGGGCGATCCACCAGCAGGCAGCCCCGGCCAGCTGGGCGCACGCCGCGGCACCCGCCGGCCACCACGGGGAGAGCAGCGCGGCCACCAGCCCGCCGACGGTCGCCACCGGGACCGCCGGTGCGGCGGCGACGTTGGCCAGCACCGCGTACACCGGCACCGTCGGGGACAGGAGCAGGACCACCGGGGCGCAGACCGCCTGGGCGGCGACCGGTACCGCCAGCGCGGTCGCGACGGGCCCCGGACGGCCCGCTCTCGCCGTCGAGGGCCCCGGCCGACGCCCGGCGGACCTCGGTCGGGCGAGCGGTGCGGCGAGCCGTACGGCGAGCGGTGCGGCGAGCAGCGCGATCCCCGCGGTGGCCACCACCGACAGCACGAAGCCGAGGTCGCGGGCCAGCCACGGGTCGACCACGAGCAGCACGACCACCGCACCCGCCAGTGCCGGGACGGACCGCGCCGGCCGCCCCGCGAGCAGCCCCAGCAGCCCGACCGCACCCATGACGGCCGCGCGCACGACGCTGGCGCCCGGCTGGACCAGGACGACGAACCCCACCATCACGGTCGCCACGGGCAGCACCCGCCACCGGCGCGGCACCCGCGCCCACGCGGCGAGCACGTGCACCACCGCGCCGAGGAGCGAGAAGTGCGCGCCCGACACCGCGGTGAGGTGCGCCAGCCCCGAGTCGCGCATGGCCTGCTCCAGGTCGCCCACCGCCCGCGTGTCCCCGACCGCCATCGCGGGCAGGAGCCGCCCGGCGTCCCCGGGGACCGCCGACGCCGACCCCACCAGTCCCGCTCGGAGCCGCTCCGCCGCGCGGAGCAGCGCAGACGGCGGCGCCCGGACCGTCGGGTCGGTGGTGGTGCGGGCGCGGACGACCGGCCTCCGGGCGCGGTCCGGGGCCGGTGACAGCCGGGCCAGGACCTCCACCTGCGTCCCGTAGGCCAGCGCACCGGCGGACGCGGGCGCGACCACCTCGACCGCCGCGCCGGTGGCCGCGGGTCCGCCTCCCCCGGCGGAGTCGACCGACGACGCGGCGAGCAGGAACCGCACGGGTGCCGCGCTCCGTCCGTCGTCGGGGTCGGAGGACGCCGCCCTGCCCCACGGCTCGGGCGTCGACCGGACGACGCCGACGACCCGCACGCGTGCGCCGTCCTCTGCCAGGTCCCGCACCGCCCCGGACTCCCGCGCGCCCACCTGGACGGCGAGCGCGAGCAGCAGGACGGACACCGCCCCGAGGACGAGCAGCACCTGCCCGGCCGCTGGCACCGGCGCTGCCTGCGCGCGTGCGGCCACCGGCGCTGCCTGCGCGCGTGCGGCCACCGGCACGGGCCGGCGTCCCCGTGCCGCGACCGCCGCAGCGACGGCGGCCGCGAGCCCGGCAGCGACCCCGCCTGCCCACGCCGCGGCCTCGGGGAGCAGCACGCCACCCGCCGCCACCGCCCACACCGCCAGCGCCGCGGGCACCAGGCGGAGGTCGACCGGTTCGCCGTCGGCCACGGTCAGACCCGGGCCCGGTCGCGGATCCGGCTCAGCACCGCCGGGCCGATCCCCGGCACGTCCTGCAGATCCTCCACCGCGGCGAAGGCACCGTGCTCGGTCCGCCAGGCGACGATCCGCTCGGCGAGCACCGGGCCGATCCCTGGCAGGGCCTGGAGCTGCGTGGCGTCGGCCTGGTTGACGTCGACGGCGCCGTCCACGCCACCGCCCTCGCCACCGCCCGGGGCCGCCGCGGCAGGGCCGGTGCCCGTGGCAGGGCCGGTGCCCGCGGCGGGGGCGAGCGCCTCCCCCGGGGCGGGCACGCGGACCTGGGCGCCGTCCTGCACGACGGCCGCGAGGTTGAGACCGCCGAGGTCCGCGTCCGGGAGCGCGCCACCCGCGGCGGCGACCGCCTCCGCGACCCGCGCGCCCTCCGGGAGGCTCACGAGCCCCGGAGCGGCGACCTGCCCGACGACGTGCACCCAGACCGTCCCCGGAGTCGCCGTCGGCGGGGCCGGGTCCGCGCTCGTGGGGGACTCGGAGACGGCGGGCTCCTCGACGGTGACCGCGGGGGCCCCGGATGCGGCCGAGCCGCTCGCGGCGCGCAGCGCGACCGCACCGCCGGCGAGCGCGAGAGCCAGCACCGCGACGGCGGCCGCCCGTGGGCTCACCCGCCACCGGACCCCGTGCGGGTGGGGCTGACGGGTGGCCGCCGCCCGGCGCGCCCGACCCGCCGGGCGCGGCAGCGGTCCCGCCTCCAGGGGCGTCGGCTCCGCCGCCGCGCGCAGTCGCGCACGCCCGGACGGCTCACCCAGCACTCCGTCCACGGCGTGCGAGGCCCGGGGCGTCGGGTCCGGCGCGTCACCGCCGTCGTACCAGGTCATGCGTCCGACCGTAGGGACGCCGCGGGCCACCCCGGCGGCACCGGCGGCTCCGTTGGGGACGACGCACCCGCCGCGAGCCTGGGGACGGTTCGGCGCCGCGGGATCCCGTCGCGCGACGCCCCTCAGCGGTCGGTGACCGTCACCGCCAGCACGCCCACGCCCAGGTGACCGCCGAGCACCGCGCCGACCTCCCGCACGAGCACGTCGTCGATCGTCAGCGTCGACCGGATGCGCTCCGCGAGCTCGGCCGCGACCTCGGGGCGCCCGAGGTGCTGGACCGCGACGCGGACGGCCGTCCCGCGTCCCTGCGCCTCCTGGACGGCGAGCTGGTGCAGCCGGTCGCGGGCGGCCCGGCGGGTGCGGACGCGCTCCGCGACCTCGATCCGGCCGTCCCGCAGCGTCAGCACCGGCCGCAGCCCGAGCACCGTCCCGAACGCGGCGGCCGCGCCGGACAGCCGCCCGCCGCGGCGCAGGTGGTCGAGGGAGTCCACGACGAACCAGGCGGCGGTCGACCGGCCGACCTGCTCCGCCACACCGGCGACCTCGGCACCGTCCGGGACGTCGCCCCAGACGGTGCCGCGCGCGGCCTCGGCGGCGGCGAGCGCAGCGGATCCCAGCCCCATGCCGGCGCTGCGGGAGTCGACGACGTGCACCGGCAGCGGTGCGAGCTGCGCCGCCATCCCGGCGGCGCGCACGGTGCCCGAGAGCTCGCCGGACAGGTGGACCGACACGACCTCGCCCGCGCCACGCGCCGCTGCGGCCTCGTAGGCGGCGGCGAACGCGGCGGGCGGGGGCTGCGACGTCGTGACGCGGCGGCCCTGCTCGAGCAGCGCGGCCAGCCCCGTGGGCGTGAGGTCGACGCCGTCCCGGTACCGGGTGCCGTCGGCGGCCACGTCGAGCGGCACGACGTCGATGCCCCACGCGGCGGCGTCCTCGGGCGTCAGGCACGACGTCGAGTCCGTCACGACCACGACGCGCGGTGCCGGCGGCGGGAGCGGCGTGGGGTCGGCCGCCGCTCCGGACCGTCCTCGGTGGACGAGGCGGCCGCCCCAGCCGACGAGGGCGGCGCGCCAGCGGGACACCGTCGCGGGCGCCACCCCAGGCCCGTCCGGCACCGTCAGGCCGGCACGACGTTGACCAGCTTCGGCGCGCGCACGATGACGGTGCGCACGTCGCGACCCGCCAGCGCCCGCTGCACGCCGGCGTCGGCCAGGGCGAGCTCCCGCAGGGTGTCGTCGTCGGCGTCGGGGCTGACCTCGGCGCGCCCGCGGACCTTGCCCTGCACCTGGAACACGCAGGTCACCGTGTCCTCGACGAGGTACTGCGGGTCCACGACCGGGAACGGCTCGTGCGCCAGCGACCGCTCGTGGCCCAGGCGGGACCAGAGCTCCTCGGCGAGGTGCGGGGCCACCGGGGCGGTCATGAGCACGAGCTGCTCGACGACGGTCCGGGGCACGGCGGGCAGCGAGGTCAGGTGGTTGTTCAGGACGATGAGCTTGGCGATCGCGGTGTTGATCCGCATGCCCGCCATGTCCTCGCCGACCTCGGCGATGGTCCGGTGCAGGACGCGGAGCGTGTCGACGGTGGGCTCGACGTCGGCGACGGTGACCTCGCCGGTCTCCTCCGACACGACGTTGCGCCAGATGCGCTGCAGGAACCGCTGGGCGCCGACCACAGCGCGGGTCTCCCAGGGGCGCGACAGGTCCAGCGGGCCCATCGACATCTCGTAGACGCGCAGGGTGTCCGCGCCGTACTCGGCGTACATCTCGTCCGGCGAGACGGCGTTCTTGAGCGACTTGCCGATCTTGCCGTACTCGCGGAACACCTCCTCGCCGTTCCAGGTGAACCCGGACTCGACGGAGTCGTCCTCGACGACCTCGGCGGCGGGCACGTAGACCCCGCGGACGTCCGTGTAGGCGTACGCCTGGATGTAGCCCTGGTTGAACAGCTTGTAGAACGGCTCGCGGCTGCTGACGTGACCCAGGTCGTACAGCACCTTGTGCCAGAACCGGGCGTACAGCAGGTGCAGCACGGCGTGCTCGACGCCGCCGACGTACAGGTCGACGCCGCCGGCGCCGTGCGTGTCCGTCGGGTTGTGGCCGGGGCCCATCCAGTACTGCTCGAGCGCGGGGTCGACTACCTGCCCCGTGGCGTGCGACGGGTCCAGGTAGTGCAGGTAGTACCAGCACGACCCGGCCCAGTTCGGCATGGTGTTCGTGTCGCGGCGGTAGGTCTTCGGGCCGTCGCCGAGATCCAGGGTCACGTTGACCCAGTCGTCGTTGCGGCTCAGCGGCGCCTCGGGCGAGGAGTCGGCGTCCTCGGGGTCGAAGGTGCGCGGCGCGTAGTCCGGGACGTCCGGCAGGTCGACCGGCAGCAGCTGCTCGGGGATCGCGATCGGCAGGTCGTCCTCGTCGTAGACGACCGGGAACGGCTCGCCCCAGTACCGCTGACGGCTGAACAGCCAGTCGCGCAGGCGGTAGGTGACGGTGCGCGCGCCGGCGCCGCGCTCCTCCAGCCAGTCGAGGATGCGGGCCTTCGCCTCGGCGACCGACAGGCCGTCGAGCGTGACCTCGTCGTTCGCGGAGCTGATGATCGCGCCGTCGCCGGTCCACGCGCCGCCCTCGAAGCCCTCCGGCGGCTGGACGGTGTGCACGACCGGGAGCCCGAACGCCTCGGCGAACGCGAAGTCGCGGCTGTCACCGCCGGGCACGGCCATGATCGCGCCGGTGCCGTAGCCCATCAGCACGTAGTCGGCGACGAACACGGGCAGCGAGGCGCCGTTCACGGGGTTGAGCGCGTACCCGCCGGTGAACACGCCGGTCTTGCGCCCGGCGTCGGCCTGCCGCTCGACGGCGGTCTTGGCCGCGGCCTCCCGCCGGTACGCCGCGACGGCCTCGGCGGGGGTGGCCGCGCCGCCGCGCCAGTCCTGCGGCACGTCGTCGGCCCAGGCGGGCTCGCCGTTCGCGAGGATCTGGTCGACCAGCGGGTGCTCGGGAGCCAGCACCACGTAGGTCGCGCCGAACAGGGTGTCCGGGCGGGTGGTGAAGACCGTCAGCGGCTCGTCCGCGTCGGTGACCTCGAAGTGCACGTGCGCGCCCTCGGACCGGCCGATCCAGTTCCGCTGCATGGCGGTGACCTTCTCGGGCCAGTCGATGAGCGCGAGGTCGTCGGCCAGCCGGTCGGCGTACGCGGTGATCCGCATGTTCCACTGCCGCAGCGTCCGCTGGAACACCGGGAAGTTGCCGCGCTCGGAGCGGCCGTCGGAGGTGACCTCCTCGTTGGCCAGCACGGTGCCCAGGCCGGGGCACCAGTTCACGGGGGTCTCGGAGACGTAGGCCAGGCGCTGGGCGTCGACGACGCGCCGGCGCTGAACCGCGTCCAGGTCCGCCCAGTCCGCCCCGTCGGGCACGCCGTCGATCCCGTCGGGGACGGCACGGGTGCCGGACTCGTAGGCCTCCACCAGGGTCGACACCGGGCGGGCCGCACCGCGACCGCCGTCGGGTCGCACCGCGTCCTCGTCGTACCAGGACTCGAAGATCTGCAGGAAGATCCACTGCGTCCAGCGCACGTAGTCCGGGTCGATGGTGGCGAACGTGCGCCGCGGGTCGTGCGCGACGCCCAGGCGGCGCAGCTGGCGCGCCATGATCTCGATGTTGGCCTCGGTGGTCGTGCGCGGGTGCTGACCCGTCTGCACGGCGTACTGCTCGGCCGGCAGGCCGAACGCGTCGTAGCCCAGGGCGTGCAGCACGTTGTCGCCCTGCATGCGGCGGAACCGCGCGACGACGTCGGTCGCGATGTACCCGAGCGGGTGGCCGACGTGCAGGCCGGCACCCGAGGGGTACGGGAACATGTCCATGACGAAGAACGGCCGCGCGCCCTCGCGGGCGGGGGCACCGTCGCCGTCGGTCAGCGCGCCGGCGGGGTTCGCGGCGAAGAACGTCCCGCGGTCGACCCACTCGTCCTGCCACTTGAGCTCGATGTCGCGCGCGAGCGCGGCGGTGTACCGGAACGGCACGTCCTGCGCGGGAGCCGCAGCGGGTGCGGCGGGCGCAGAGGGCGCGGCGGCGGGATCGGGCTGGGTGGAGGCGGGCGACGTCACCGGGGAAGTCTATCGACGCCCGCACCTGCTCCAGGACGCCCTGGGGACCGCTCCGCACCGCCTGGGGACCGGCGCCGGCGCGTCAGCCTGCGGTCGTGGGCACCGGTGCCCGGCCCCGCGCGCCCAGCAGCGTCACCGCGGCGATGACCAGGCCGACGGCGGTGAGCCCCGCCCCGACCCACGCGGGCGCGAGGTAGCCGAGTCCGCCGGCGATGACGAGCCCGCCGGCCCACGCCCCCGCCGCGTTGCCGGCGTTGAGCGCCGAGTGGCACAGGGCGGCGCCGAGCGAGGGCGCGGACGGCGACAGGTCCATCAGCCAGGACTGCAGCGCGAGCCCGAGCACCTGCGACGTCACCCCGAGCAGCATGATCGCCAGCACCCCGGCCACCACCCACTGCGCGAGCACGGCGATCAGCACCAGCGCGACGATCGTCGACGCGAAGCCCACCAGCACCGTGCGGGCCACCGACCGGTCCGCGAGCCGGCCGCCGAGCAGCGTGCCGATCGTCATGCCGACGCCGAACAGGGCCAGCACGACGGGCACGGTCGCCTCGGCGATGCCCGTGACCTCGGTGAGCAGCGGCGACACGTACGAGTAGACCGCGAACATGCCGCCGAACCCGATCGACCCCGCGGCGCACGCCACCCAGAGCCGGCCGTTGCGCAAGGCTCCGAGCTCGCCGCGCACGCTCGCGCCGTCCCGGACCGCCAGCCCGGGGATCCAGCGCAGCAGCGCCCCCAGCGTGACGAGGCCCAGCACGCCGACGGCGACGAACGCGACCCGCCACCCGAAGACCTGGCCCAGCACGGTCGACAGCGGCACCCCGACGACGTTGGCGATGGTCAGGCCGGCCATCATCGTGGCGACCGCCTGGCCGCGCCGGCCCGGACCGGCGACGTGCGCGCCCATCACCGCGCCGACGCCGAAGAACGCGCCGTGCGGGAGGCCCGCCACGAACCGCGCGAGGACGAGCCACCCGAGCGACGGCGCGAGGGCCGACAGCACGTTGCCGACGGTGAACGCCGCCATCAGCAGGAGCAGGAGCCGGCGGCGGTCCATCCGGGCGGCGAGGGTCGTGAGCAGCGGGGCGCCGACGACCACGCCGAGCGCGTAGGCCGTGATCGCGTGGCCCGTCTCGGGGATGGTCGCGCGCAGGTCGTCCGCGATCAGCGGCAGCAGGCCCATCGTCGCGAACTCGGTGGTGCCGATGCTGAACCCGCCGAGCGCCAGCGCGAGCAGCGGCAGCCGCGCGCGACGGCGGACCAGGTGGGGGTCGAGCACGACGTCCGTGGCGGCCTCGGGCGTGCCGTCCTGCGTGCTGATCCCCACGATGTGCTCCCGCGTCGTCGTCCTGCGGCGGCGCGCACGCGGGTGCGCGGGGGCGCGGCCCGACGGGTGCGGCAGCCCGTCCCGGTCGCAGCGACGGCGCAACTCCGGAGCGGTCAGCCTACCGGGCGGTCAGCGGGCGTCGAGCAGCACCCAGATGGCGCGCGCGGCGAGCTCGCCGAGCTCGACGGGCCGGGGCTCGGCGGTGCCGTCGGGCGGCAGCACGCGCACCGCCGTCATCCCGGCGAAGTCGCGGCGCTCCACGACCTCCACGCGGGCGTCCAGGACCACCCCCACGGACGCGAGGTACCGCAGCAGCCCCGGGTCGGCGTCGGAGATGCGGGCGACCCGGCCCGCGCCCTCCGCCAGCTCCCACAGCATGTCCGCCGCCGGCGCGGGGACCGTGCCGTCCGGGGCGGGGATGGGGTCGCCGTGCGGGTCGCGGGTCGGGTGGCCCAGGCGGGCGTCGATGCGCTCGACCATGAGGTCCGAGACCGCGTGCTCCAGGACCTCGGCCTCGTCGTGCACCTCGTCCCACGCGTAGCCGAGCTCGCTGACCAGGAACGTCTCGATCAGCCGGTGCCGGCGCACGACCTGCACGGCGTGCCGGACCCCCTCGTCGGTGAGCGTGATCGCCGCGTAGGGCGCGTGCTCGACGAGCCCCTGGTCGGCCAGCCGGCGGACCGTCTCGGACACGGTGGAGGCACCGACGCCGAGCCGCTCGGCCAGCATCTTGGTGGTCACCGGGGCGGTCGACCACTCGCGGGCCGTCCAGATCACCTTGAGGTAGTCCTGGGCGACGGCCGTCAGGTCACTGGTCTCGCTCACGCCCCCAGGGTAGGCGCGCGGCGGGTCGGGGCGGCCCGAGGTCGTCACTCCCGCACGAGGTCGTCCCCGGGACTGACGACCTCGTGCGCAGGTGACGACCTCGGCGGGCGGAGGCCGGGGCTGTGGTACGAATCGCTGGCGGCCGTCGCGCGGACGGCCCGACAGCCGACGGAGGACGCCCGTGGACGCCGACCGACCCGCGCCCTCGCCGAGCCCCGCGCCGGCCCGGACGTCCGCGCCGAGGCCCGCGCCCGCGCCGAGCCCCGCGACCTCGCCGAGCCCCGCGGGCCGCGTCGTCGCCCTCGCCCGCCGCGCCGGCGCCCCGGTCGGGCACTGGTTCGCCCGCCGGGAGCTGTCCTGGTCCGGCATGCTCGGCGCGCTCGTCGGGCTCGCGGCGGCGATGACGCCCTCGCTCCTCCCCCGGCCGACGCTGTACCTCGGGCTGATCGCCGGCGTGGGGGCGGTCGTCGGGTACGGGGTCGGGGTGCTCGTCGCGTGGGTGGTCCGCCGCACGGGGCTGCCCCTGCCGCCGCCGCGGGCCCGACGCGTCGCCTGGCGGGTGCTCGCCTGGGCGGGGCCGGTGCTCGCGGTCGTGGTCGTGGCGGTCGGGGCGCAGTGGCAGGACGACGTGCGGGCGCTGGTCGGTGAGCCGCGGCGGACGTCGGCGGCGGTGCTGGTCGGGCTCATCGCCCTGGTCGTGGGGCTGGCGCTGCTGGCCCTGGCCCGCGCCCTGCGCCGGGTGTCGCAGCGGGTGGCGCGCCTGCTGGGTCGCTGGGTGCCCGCGCCGGTGGCGTCGCTCGCGGGCGTGGTCGTCACCGCCCTGCTCGTGTACTGGCTCGCGGCGGGGGTGCTGTTCCGGGTCGTGGTGGACGTCGCCGACTCGGTGTACGCGGGGACGAACTCCGAGACCGCCGCGGGCGTCGAGCCCGTCACGTCACCGCTGCGCTCCGGGTCGCCGGACTCGGCGGTGCCGTGGGACTCCCTCGGCCTGCACGGCCGCTCCTTCGTGGCCGGCGGACCGACGCCGGACGAGATCACCGAGGCCACCGGCGATCCCGCGGTCGAGCCCGTCCGCGTCTACGTCGGCCTGGACTCGGCGGACGACGCGAGCGAGCGGGCGGCGCTGGTGGTCGAGGAGCTGGAGCGCACCGGGGCGTTCGACCGGTCGGTGCTCGTGGTCGCGGGCGCCACCGGCACCGGGTGGACGGAGCCGCAGCAGATGGCCGCGCTGGAGTACCTGTGGGCCGGGGACACCGCGATCGCGACCATGCAGTACTCCTACCTGCCGAGCTGGATCTCGTTCCTGGTCGACGCCGACCGGGCGTCCGAGGCGGGGCGCGAGCTGTTCGACGCGGTGCACGCCCGGTGGTCGGAGCTGCCCGAGGACGACCGCCCGCGGCTGGTGTCGTACGGGCTCAGCCTCGGGTCGTTCGCGGCGCAGGCCGCCTTCGGCTCGGTCGGCGACCTCACGAGCCGGGTCGACGGTGCGCTCTACGTCGGCACCCCGAGCTTCACGCCGCTGTGGCGGACGATCACCGACGGCCGCGACACCGGGAGCCCGGAGTGGCAGCCCGTCGTCGACGACGGCGAGACGGTCCGGTTCGGCGCGGACGCCGCCGACCTCGCGGCCCCGGGCACCGACTGGGACGCGCCGCGGGTCGCGTACCTGCAGCACGCCAGCGACCCCGTCGTCTGGTGGTCGTGGGACCTGATCACGCGGCAGCCCGACTGGCTCGCGGAGCCGCGCGGCCCGGACGTCTCCGGCCGCGTGCGGTGGTTCCCCGTCATCACGTGGGTGCAGGTGACGGTCGACCAGTTCTTCGGCGTGAGCGTGCCCGACGGCCACGGCCACAACTACGCCAGCCAGGTGGTCGGTGCCTGGGCGGACGTCACGGAGCCGCCCGGCTGGACCGCGCAGGAGCTCGCCGCCCTCCGGGCCCTGATCGACGAGTCCCTGACGCTCCCCACGCTCCCCGGCTCGACGGTCGGCTGACCGCGTCGTCGCGCCGAGGTCGGCAGTCGCGGGTCGGGCTCGGCACCTCGGGGTGCCGACCCGGGCCGCGGAGTGCCGACCTCGGCGGGCGGGTCAGCCCTCAGCGTCGCGCCAGCGGACCCACTGCTCGACCAGCGAGAGGTCGTAGTCCGGGCCGCTGACGCCGACCGTGAACAGCGTGACGCCCGCGGCCACCAGCGGGGCGGCCACCTCGTCCGGGGACGCCGAGACGCCCACGCTGCGCTCGACCAGGGTCGCGGTGTCACGGCCGACCGCGGCACCGTGCTCGTCGAGGATCGCGCTCTTGCGCGTGAGGGTGTCCAGGTCGCCGAACGAGTGCCAGGCGTCGGCGTGCTCCGCCACGACCCGCAGCGTCTTCTTCTCCCCGCCGCCGCCGATCAGCACCGGGATGTCCCGCGTGGGCGCGGGGTTGCCCGCCGCCAGCCGCGCCTTGATCCGCGGGAGCGCCTCGGCCAGCTCGGCGATGCGGGACCCCGCGGTGCCGAACTCGTAGCCGAACCGGTCGTAGTCCTTCTCGAACCAGCCCGCCCCGATGCCGAGGATCAGCCGTCCCCCGCTGATGTGGTCGACGGTGCGGGCCATGTCCGCCAGCAGCTCGGGGTTCCGGTAGGAGTTGCACGTCACCAGCGCGCCGATCTCGACGCGGCTGGTCTGCTCCGCCCAGGCGCCCAGCATGGTCCAGCACTCGAAGTGCTTGCCGTCGGGGTCGCCGCTCAGCGGGAAGAAGTGGTCCCAGTTGAAGATGACGTCGACGCCCAGGTCCTCCGCGCGCCGGACGGCGTCGCGGATCTGCGGGTAGTCGGCGTGCTGCGGCTGGATCTGGACTCCGATGCGGAGGGGGCGCGTCATGCGGCACACGGTACGTCCGGCCGTGGCCGTGCGCAGGCACGACGTCCGCCGGTCGGACGGTCCCGGGCGGCGGCGTCTACGCTGACGGCTGCGCCGACCCGGCGCTCCCACGCCTGCCGACCCCCGGAGGTCCCCATGTCCGCCGCCGCCGACGCGTCCGCGCCCGTCCCCCTGCGCTGGGTCGGCCCCGTGCGGCTGAGCGGCAACGTGATGACGGGCGAGACGGAGGTGCCGCTCGCCACGTACGAGTCGCCGCTGTGGCCGTCGGTCCGGCGGGGCGCGCGGCTGTCGACGATGGTCGAGGGCGGCATCCGGGCGACGCTGGTGGACGAGCGGATGTCTCGGTCGGTTCTGCTGGAGGCCGACGACGCCGGTGTCGCGCTGGCGGCGGTGCAGTACCTGACCGCGCACCGGGCCGACCTCGAGGCGGTCGTGTCGACCACCAGCCGGTTCGCGCGGCTGATCGACCTGCACTTCCAGATCGCCGGGAACCTGCTGTTCGTGCGGTTCGAGCTGAGCACCGGCGACGCGTCCGGCCACAACATGGTGACGAACGCCGCCGAGAAGCTGATGGACCACGTCCTGGCGACCGTCCCCGGGTTGCGGTACGGGTCGATCTCCGGGAACTACTGCTCGGACAAGAAGGCCACGGCCGTGAACGGCATCCTCGGCCGCGGCAAGAACGTCGTCACCGAGATCGTCATCCCCCGCCGGCTGGTCGAGCGGTTCCTGCACACGACGCCCGAGGCGGTCGTGCAGCTGAACATCCGCAAGAACCTCATCGGCACGATGCTCGCGGGCGGGCTGCGTTCGGCGAACGCGCACTACGCGAACATGCTGCTGGCGTTCTACCTGGCGACCGGCCAGGACGCGGCGAACATCGTCGAGGGCTCCCAGGGGCTCACCCACGCCGAGGTCCGCGACGGCGACCTGTACTTCTCGTGCACCCTGCCGAACCTCGTGGTCGGCACGGTCGGCAACGGCAAGGGCCTGGACTTCGTCGAGGAGAACCTCACGCGGCTCGGCTGCCGCGAGGACCGGGAGCCCGGGGCGAACGCGCGGCGGCTCGCGGTGCTGTGCGCGGCGACGGTCCTGTGCGGGGAGCTGTCGCTGATGGCGGCGCAGACCAACCCCGGCGAGCTCATGGCGGCGCACCTGAAGCTGGAGCGCGGGAGCACGACGCAGGGCTGACCGCGCGCCCCGGCGCACGTGACCGCTTTCACGAACGGGAAGAATCCGGGCACCGGAGGCGTTCCGTGAGAGGCGCGTGAAGAGTCGTCGACCGCCGTTGGTCGGCGATCACGCGCGGGGCTACAGTCGTCCGGGCCTCGCGTGGCCGCCGACGTCGGCGGCCGCCTCCCGGGGCCCGTCGGCCCGGGTCACCGCCTGCGGACGACGCCCAGCCGGAGAGGATCCCACCCCGACATGCAGCTCGGCATCGACGACCTGGCCTTCGCGACCGCGGACCGGTACCTCGACCTGGCGAACCTCGCCCCGGTGCACGGCGTCGAGGTCGCCAAGTACACGGTCGGCCTCGGCCAGGACCGGATGAGCGTGTGCGCGCCCGACGAGGACGTCGTGACCCTCGCCGCCGCCGCCGCGCTGCCCCTCGTGGAGGACCTGGACGAGGACGGGATCGCGTCCATCCGGACCGTGCTGCTGGCCACCGAGTCCGGCATCGACCAGTCGAAGTCGGCCGGCGTGTACGTGCACCGGCTGCTCGGCCTGTCCCCCGCCGCGCGCGTCGTCGAGCTGAAGCAGGCCTGCTACGCCGGCACGTCCGCGCTGCAGATGGCACTGGCGCTCGTCGCGCGGAACCCCGAGCAGAAGGTGCTCGTGATCTGCTCCGACGTCGCCCGGTACGACGTCGGGTCCTCGGGCGAGCCGACCCAGGGCTGCGGCGCCGTCGCGATGCTCGTCACCGCGGACCCCCGCCTCGTCGCGATCGAGCCGCTCTCCGGGCTGCACACCTCCGACGTCATGGACTTCTGGCGGCCGAACTACCGGACCACCGCCGTGGTCGACGGCCGGCTGTCGATCCGCGCGTACACCGACTCCCTCACCGGCGCCTGGCAGGACCTGCAGGCGCAGGGCGGCCCCGCGTTCGGCGACATCGACGCGTTCGTCTACCACCAGCCGTTCACCAAGATGGCGACGAAGGCCCACGCGCACCTCACCCGGATCGCGGGGGCGCCGCGGGACGCCGCGGTGATGGAGGCGCAGATCGCCGACACCCTGCGGTACAACCGCGAGATCGGGAACTCCTACACCGCGTCGATGTACATCGGGCTCGCGTCGCTGCTCGACCACGCGACCGAGGACCTGGCGGGCTCGCGCATCGGGTTCTTCAGCTACGGCTCCGGCGCCGTCGGCGAGATGTTCACCGGCGTCGTGCAGCCCGGCTACCGCACGCACCTGCGCGCCGCCGCCCACCGCCGCCTGATCGACGAGCGGGTCGAGGTGACGCACCCGGAGTACCTGGAGATCGTCGCGCCGGTGAACCCGGTCGACGGCGGGGACCACACGATCGCGCCCGTGACCCGGAACCCGTTCCGGATGAGCGCGATCACCGGGCACCAGCGGGTGTACGAGCGCACGGCCGCCGCGGACGCCGCCGTCGCCTGACGCCGGGCGGCGAACCGGACCTACTGGTACGTCACCAGGTCCGGGACCGGCTGCACGGAGTACGTCTGCACGGGGTCCAGCATCGGCAGGTCCTCGTCGTAGAAGTTCTTCCAGCCCCAGTGCACGTCGGGCGCGCCCTGGCGCAGCGTCGCCCAGGTCCCGGCCTTCGCGGGCTGCGAGCCCTGCCCGTCGGCGTGGATGATCGTCGCGAGCTCGTCGTGGCTCGTGTCGAGGCGCTCGCGCTCGGTGATCATCCGCAGCGAGAACTGGTGCAGCAGGAACATCTTCTGCGGCAGCTGCCGCTCCCGCGTGAACTGCGCGAGCCACGCGGCGGTGGCGTTGACCTCGTCGACGCCGACCGAGCCGATCTGCCGCAGGTGCACCTGGTCGGGCTGCAGCCGCCACTCCGGGTCGAGCGCGAGGCCGACGTGCGGGTACGCGAGCAGGTCGGCGTACCGCTGCGCCTGCGTGACGAAGTCCGTGCGGCCGGGCTGCAGGTCGATGACGACCGCCATGCCGGCGGCGCCCGCGGCCTCGACGAGCGGGCGGAGCTCCTCGACGGAGCGCCCGCGCGAGTAGGAGCCGTCCGGCTCCGGGCCGGCCGACGCCACTGTCGCGATGATCTCCAGCGTCGGCACGACGGTGTCCGTGGTGAGCGGGACGTACGGGGCCGCGGTCTGCTGCGCCCGGGCGATGGTCGACGGCACGTCCTGCTCCCCCAGCACGCCGAGCGCCGGGGTGCCCGGCGTCCCGTACAGCGCGACGTACCGCTTGCCCGTCAGGCCGGTGGACGTGTCCGGGAACACGAGCTGCCCGCCGCCCGGCAGCTGCGTGCCGGTGACCGCCGACGCCAGCCGGGGCGCCAGCACCTCGGCCGCGCCGAACGACGCGCCCACCGCGACGACGCTCCGCACGCCGGTGAGGGCCTGCACGGAAGCCGCCGTGGCGCGCGGGTCGCCGGTGGGCACGTCGACGAGCGGCAGCCCCGCCGCCCGGGCGGTGGCGGCGGCGACCGCGGCGGCGGCCGGGTCGGTGGCGGCGACGTCGAGGAGCAGCGCGGCGCCGTCCGGGGCGTCCGCGGGCTCGACGCCCACGCCGTCGCCGAGCCCGGGCTCACCGTCGCCGTCGCCGGGGGCGGCGGAGGGGTCGCCGGTCGCGCGCCCGGTCGACCGGTCCCCCGGGGTCGCGCTCGGCGCGGGCGTGGCGGCGGCCTCCGGGGCGACGGACAGCAGCGCGGGCTCCGGGCGCGCGAGCGCGACGACCGCGGCGACCAGTCCGTCCCCCGCCACGTCCTGCGCCGGGCCGAGCTCCACGCCGAGGTCCGCGAGCCCCGCCCCCGGGTCGTCGCCGTCGACGGGGTAGGCCCGCACGCCGTCCGGCAGGTCCGCACCGGGCCCGCCGAGCACCACCACGTGCTCCGTGCCGAGCCGCTCCAGCTCGTCGTCGAGCCCCTGCGCGCCCGCGAGCAGCAGCGGCGACCCGAGGGCCACGGCGGCGGAGGCGGCCGGCGCCACGAGCGCCGGGTCGGCGTCCTCGACGAGCACCGCGACCGGCGCCTCGTCGAACAGCGCCCCGCTGACCGCGAGCGCCGTGTCCGCCGCGGGCGCGCCCGGCACCACCGTGACGGGCGCGTCCGGCAGGGCGACCGCGGGACGCACGACCACCGGCGTGGGCGTCGGGTCCGGGCTGGGCGTCTCGGTGCTCCCGCCGGTGCAGGCCGCGAGCAGGCCGAGCGCCACCGCGGCGGCCAGGGCAGCGGTGCGGCGGAGCCTCGGACGCCCGTGCCGCACGGACGGGCGCGAGGGGCGGGACGAGGCAGCGGGCACGGCAGGCACGGGTCTCCGGGGTCGAGGTCGGGGTCCCGGCCACTCTAGGCAGGGGCGGGGACACGCCGCGAGGCGCACGGGCGCCGCACGCGGGATGATCGGGGCATGACACCGGGCCCCACCGACCAGGACCTCAGCACCGCCGGCGCGTACGTGACGGCCGGCACCGAGTTCGTCCGGGACCAGAACTACATCACCACCCGGATCACCGCGGACGGCCGGGACGGCTACCCCGTCGAGCCCGGCCGGTACCGGCTCGTGGTCTCGCGCGCGTGCCCCTGGGCGAGCCGGGTCGTCATCGTCCGGCGGCTGCTCGGGCTGGAGGACGCGCTCAGCATGGGCGTGTGCGGACCGACGCACGACAAGCGGTCGTGGACGTTCGACCTAGACCCGGGCGGCGTCGACCCCGTGCTGGGCATCCCCCGGATCCAGGACGCCTACTTCGCGCGGTTCCCGGGCTACGAGCGCGGCATCACGGTCCCGGCGATCGTCGACGTGCCGACCGGCCAGGTGGTGACGAACGACTACGCGCAGATGACGCTCGACCTCGAGACCGAGTGGACCGCGCACCACCGCGACGGCGCTCCTGACCTGTACCCGGAGCACCTGCGCGACGAGATCGACCAGGTCGCGCGCGCCGTGTTCACCGACGTCAACAACGGCGTCTACCGGTGCGGGTTCGCGGGCTCGCAGGAGTCCTACGACCGGGCGTACCGGCGGCTGTTCTCCCGCCTCGACCAGCTGAGCGAGCGGCTGGCCGGGCAGCGGTACCTGGTCGGGGACACGATCACCGAGGCGGACGTCCGGCTGTTCACCACGCTGGTCCGGTTCGACGCGGTCTACCACGGGCACTTCAAGTGCAACCGGTCGAAGCTGACCGAGATGCCGGTGCTGTGGGCGTACGCGCGGGACCTGTTCCAGACGCCGGGCTTCGGGGACACCGTCGACTTCGACCACATCAAGCGGCACTACTACGTGGTGCAGCAGGACATCAACCCGACGCAGATCGTCCCCGGCGGCCCGGACCTGCGCGGCTGGCTGACCGAGCACGGCCGCGAGGCGCTCGGCGGCCGCCCGTTCGGCGACGGCACCCCGCCGCCCCCGGTGGCGCCCGAGGAGCGCGTCGACCCCGCGCACACGGCGGAGGCGATGGCGGGCTGACGAGCCCGCGCGACCGCGCTCGAGGTCGTCAGTCCGACACGAGGTCGTCCCGCAGGACTGACGACCTCGCTCGGTTGTGACGACCTCGCCGGCCCGACCCCGGCCGCAGCGGCGCCGTCAGGCCGCCGGGCGGACGCGGACCACGTTGCGCCACGGGTCGTCGAACGTCACCGTGGCGCCGTCGTCCCGCACGGGGACTCCGTGGTGGGTCAGACGCTCGCGCAGCGCCCCCACGTCGTCCGTGCCCGGCACCACGAGCGTGACCTCGCCCAGACCGAGGGAGCTCGCCCGGGGTCCGGCGCCGGCGGAGTTCCACGTGTTCATCGCCATGTGGTGGTGGTAGCCGCCGGCCGACACGAACAGCGCGCCGTGCCAGTCGGCCATGACGTCGAAACCCAGCGCGTCGACGTAGAACGCCCGCGCCCCGGCGACGTCGCCGACCTGCAGGTGCACGTGCCCGACGACGGGCCGTCCGGCGGGGGCCGCGAGCGCCGCGTCGGTGACGTGCGCGCGCAGGAAGTCGTTCGGGTCCAGCCGCAGCGAGTCCATCACCACCCGCCCCTGCGCGTCGTACTGCCACAGGTCGCGCGCGCGGTCCCAGTAGAGCTCGACGCCGTTGCCCTCGGGGTCGGTCAGGTAGAACGCCTCGGACACCAGGTGGTCGGCGCTGCCGACGTAGGTGTGCGGGGCGCGCGCGGCGACGGACGCCAGCGTCGCGGCCAGCGCCTCGCGGGTGTCGAACAGGATCGCGGTGTGGAACAGACCCGCCTGCCCGCGGCTGGTCGGCGGCAGGTCCGGGGTGTGGCGCAGGACCAGCAGCCCGGTGCTGCCGCGGCCGAGCACGACGACGTCCGGGCGCCCGACGCCCTCGATGCGCTCGTCCGGCCGGTCGACGACGTCGAGGCCCAGGACGTCGCGGTAGTACCGCAGCTGCAGGTCCAGGTCGCCGACGAGCAGCGTGACGGGGCCCATCGCGGTGTCGGCGGCGAGGCGGTCGAGGGGGCCGAGAGGGCTGGCGTCGGTGGTCATGTCGCTACAATAGTTGAGCCTTCAACCTTTGGCCAGACGTGCGGGGATGCCGTGGGTCACGCGAAGGTCGGGCAGCGGGTCGGGCAGCGGGTCGCGCAGCGGGCCGAGCAGGCAGGTCAGCCGCGCCGCTGCACGTCGTTCCGGCCGAAGTCGGTGAGGAACCGCGGCCCGGACTCCGCGAGCTCGCGCCCGTACTGCGCCGCCCACCCGCGGTACGGCGCTCGGGCCAGCCCGTCGTTCGAGAACCGGGCGTCGTCGGTCACCTCGGTGACGCAGAACGCGGGGATCTGGAGGTCGGTGACCGGGCCGGAGCGCTCGCACTCCGCGATGACCAGCGGGCTGTTCGCCCCGCCGAACACGTCGATCACCCACCCGTCGGCGCCGAGCCACACCGAGTACCGGTTCTTCACGATGCGGTGGCCGCCGCGGCGGATCATCTCCATGCCGACGGTCACGTCGATCTCGCGCTCGGCCTCGTAGCGGGTGCCGACGTTCATCGGGCCCTTGAGGGTCACGGCGCAGAACTCGAACCGGTCCCCCACCTCGTCCAGCACCGCGAGCGGGTCGGCGTCGGGCCCGAGCCGCACCCGGAGCCCGGAGGCCTGCACCCGCAGCCGCAGCGCGTAGCCGTCCTGCGCCAGGTAGTACGACTGCACGATGAGCACGGGGTCGGGCTCGTCGAGCAGCTCGGCGGGCGGCTGCTCCACGAAGAACCGGCGCTCGAACTCGAAGTCGCCGTAGCCGGTGTCGCTCACGCCGCCACCTCCAGGTCCATGCCGAGCGTGCGTCCCCAGGTGTGCGCCGCCACCGTGCGGAACCCCACCCGGTCGTAGAACGCGATCGCCCCGGCGTTCTGCTCCGAGACCCCCAGGTGCAGCCCCGGGACGCCCCGCTCCCGGAGCGCGTCCACCAGGGTCGTGATGAGGGTGCGGCCGAGCCCCCGGCCCTGGGCGCGCGGCAGCAGGTCGATGTGCAGGTGCGCGGGGTACGGGTCCGTGACGTCGCGGTCGTACCGGGCGCCGTGGTGCACGGTGTGCAGCAGCTCGTGGTCCTTGGTCCCGTCGTCCGCGGCGGCGGGCAGCGGCAGCCGCTCGCGCAGCGCCGGCCACCACGACTCCTCCTGCCAGCGGGCGAACGCCTGCGAGTCGGCCGTGCCGACCACGTAGCCGCACAGGCCCTCGTCGTCCGTGACCACCCACGTCAGCGACCGGTCGGCGACGGGGTACGGCGCGGCGTAGACGTGGCCGAGCAGGTCCGGGTCCCGGTACACGGGCGTGGCGTCAGTCCCCGCGTCGCCCGTCAGCAGGCACACGCGGTACATCCCCGGCAGGTCGCACATCGCGAAGGGTCTCACCTGCATGCTCCCGGACCCTACCGGGCCCGGCCGCGCCCGGGGCGGCGGCGCTCCGGTCCCGCACGAGCAGCACGCCGCCCAGCACCAGCACGCCGCCGACCAGCTGCGCCGCCCCGAGGGCGTACCCGGTGACGGCGCTGATCAGCACGGTGAACACGGTGATGAGGTTGAGGTAGGAGCCCGCCTCCGCCGGCGGGACCCGGCGCACGGCGAGGTTCCACAGCAGGTACGACCCGACCGACGGCAGCAGCGCGATGACCACCAGCGCGACGACGGCGTCCCGGCTGCGCGGCCAGTGCACCTGCCCCGCGGCGGCGAACGGTGCCATCAGCAGCGCCGCGATGCCCGCCTGGAACGCCGTCGACGCGATCGGCGGGACCCCCGCGAGCCCGCGCCCGCCCAGCGTGTACAGGCTCCACACGACGATCGCCCCGACCATGAGCAGGTCCCCGACGTTGAGCTCCAGCGACGCCAGGTCGCCGACGCGGCCGCCGGTGATCACGACGAGCACGCCCAGGAGGCCGACGGACATGCCCGCCACCGCCCGGCCGGACAGCCCGCGGCGCGCGACGGCCGCCCCGAGCAGGGCGATCAGCGCCGGGTTCAGCGCGTTCACCAGGGAGGCGTTCACCGAGGACGTGTGCTGCAGGGCGGTGTACACGAACAGCGCGTACCCGACCATCCCGAGCAGGGCGAGCACGGCCTGCCGCCGCCACGTCCGCAGCACCGCCCGCCAGTCCGGCCGCTCCACCACCTGCGCGATGACGGCCAGCGGGACGACGGCGAGCGACCACCGCAGCGCGGTGAGGGCGACCGGGCTCATCTCGCGGACGGCGACCGCACCCAGCACGTAGTTGCCCGCCCAGAACAGGGTCGCCCCGACGAGCGCGGCGATCGGTCCGGTGCGGGGCGGCAGGGGCACCCGCAGGAGGCTACGCGGCCCACGCGGCCTCTGGTGCGTCCACGGGTTTCCGTGACCCGGCACGCGCCGCATACTCGGCTGCGGAGGCAGCGCGGCCCCCGCCCACGGACATCGAGGCGGACGGAGCCCGAGAGATGGCAGGACGCACCACGCCGGAGGTCTCGGTCGTGCTGTGCACGCGGGACGGCGCCGAGCGGCTCGGGCCCACGCTCGAGCACCTGCGGGTCGCCCTCGACCACGCGGAGCGCGCCGACCTGCCCGCGGAGGTCGTCGTCGTCGACAACGCCTCGACCGACCGGACGCCCGTCGTGCTCGCCGCCGTGGCCCGGCGGGACCCGCGGGTGCGCGTGGTCGAGGAGCGCCGCCCGGGGATCGCGCGGGCCCGGAACCGCGGCGTGGCGGCCGCCGCGGCTCCGGTGCTGCTCTTCACCGACGACGACGTGCGCGTCCCGCCGGACTGGGTCGAGCGGATGGCCACCCCGCTGCGGCGCGGCGACGCGGACGTGGTCAACGGGTCCGTCGCGCTCGCCCCGCACCTGCACCGGCCCTGGCTCAGCCCGGCGCTCGCGTCCGCGTACTTCGCGGTCGTGCCGGACCCGCCCGTGGTGGGCCGCGAGTTCGCCGCCGCGAGCCTCGGCACGACGCGGGAGGTGCTGGACACGGTGCCGTTCGACGAGTCGCTCGGCACCGCCCGCTACCCCGGCGCCGAGGACACGGTGTTCCGGCTGGACGCGCTGCAGGCCGGGTTCCGGCAGGCCGGCGTCGGCGGAGCGACCGTCGAGCACCACCCCGACGCCGACCGCCTGGACGCCCGCCGGCTCGCGCGGCAGGCGACGGGTCGCGGGCGCGGCGAGGCCTACCTGGCGCACCACCTGCACGGCCGGAACCCGCCCGTGGCGACGTCCCTCGCCAAGCTCGTGGCCCTCCGCGTGCTGCTCGGGACCCGCGTCGTCACCGCGCGGGGCGGCGTGGACGAGGAGGCGCTGCGGCTGCGGCGCCGGGTGGCGTTCCACCGGGAGCTCCTGACGCTCCGGCGGGAGGGCCGGCGGCACGGGGTCCCGCGGCGCACGTCCTGACGACCCGGTCCGGCGCGGGACGGGTCAGACCGCGAACCGTGCGTCCCCCGCGGGCTGCAGCGCGTGCGCGACCCGGGCGTGCATCTCCGCCGACATCTCCGGCAGCGCGTCCAGGCGGAACCAGCGCGCCTCGGAGTTCTCGCCGTCGCCCGGCCCGGGCTCGCCCGACACCCACCGGAAGCGGAACGTCAGGTCCAGGTACTGCGACTGGTCGCCGTTGGCGTAGGTCATCGGCGGCAGCGCGTGCACCCACGCCAGGCGCTCGGCGACGGCGACCACCTCGGTCTCCTCCAGCACCTCGCGGGCGCCGGCGATCGCGGGCTCCTCCCCCGGGTCGATGATCCCGGTCACCGGCGTCCACGCCCCGTTGTCGGCGCGCCGGACCAGCAGCACCTCCTCGCCGCCGCCCGCGGCGGGCCGCAGCACCACCGCGCTGACGCCGGAGAGCCACAGCAGGTCGTGGCCGATCTTCTCGCGCAGGTCCAGGACGAAGTCAGGGGTGGGCACGCGACGATGCTAGGCGCTCAGCCCCGCGCGACCTCGTCGCGCCACGAGTGCTGCGGCGCGAACCCCAGCAGCTCCCGCGCCGCGTCGATCGCCAGCAGCGTCTCGTAGGTGCCGAGCTCCTTGCGCACCTCGACACCCGGGAACTCGGCCGCCAGGAGCTCGGCCGACGGGGTGTCCATGATCGTGTCGGCGGCCGCGATGATGACGTTCTGCGAGCCCGTCGTCTCGACCTCCAGCGCCAGCCGGAACGCCGTCGCCGCGTCGCGCACGTCGATGTAGCCCCACAGGTTCCACCGCCGCAGCGCCGGGTCCGCCCAGTACGACGGCACCTGCGCGTACGCCTCCCGCGGGAACACGTTGGACAGCCGCAGCCCGACGAACGGGATGCCGGACCACTGCGACACCTGCGCGGCGACGTCCTCGCTCAGCACCTTGGACAGCGCGTAGGTGCTGGTGGGGTACGGGAAGTGCGCCTCGTCGACCGGCGCGTACAGCGGCGGGACGTCGAACGGCAGGCCGAGCGTCGTCTCGCTGGACGCCCACACCACCTTGCGCAGGCCCAGGCGCTGCGCGGCGAGGAACACGTTGTTGTTCGCGGCGAGGTTCCGGTTCAGGGTGTCGGGCGGGCTCTCCATGCCGGGCTGCGGGATGTTCGCGAGGTGCACGACCGCGGAGCAGCCCGCGAGCGCCTCCACCGCCTGCCCGTAGTCCGCGAGCTCGGCGCGCATCACGTCCACGCCCAGCCCGGCGCGCTCCCCGAAGGGGCCCTGCACGTCGGTGGCGTGCACGGCGTACCCGTGGTCCAGCAGGTCCTGCACCACCGCGCGGCCCACCTTGCCCAGCGCGCCGGTCACGGCGACGGTCTCAGTCATGCGGGCCATCCTGTCCCGCCCGGGCGCGGCGAGCCACCTCGGCGCGAGGCGGTGCGTCCGCCTCGCGTCGCCGGCGCACCCGCACGCCGACCAGGAACCCGGCGAGCAGCACCGCCGCCAGGACGACCAGGTACCAGGAGTCCGCGAACCCGTCGGTGACGGCCAGCAGGACGACGACACCGACCAGCAGCACGGCAGCGAGCGACACCGCGACCACGTCCAGCACCCGGCGCCCGCGCTCGGTCAGCCGGTCCATGCCGAGGCTCGCGAGCGCCACGCCGCTCGCGGTGGCGCACACGAGGGCCCAGCCCGGCTCGCCCGTGACCGCGGACAGGACCAGCCCGGTCACGCCGAGCGCGATCACGCCCAGGACGTAGACCGCGAGGGGGGCCGGCTCCGGCGGGCGGGCGTCGTCACGCGCGGGCCTCCACCCGCTCGATCGTGAGCGTCGCCCGCGGCGCGGTGACCATCCGCCAGATCATCGAGAACGGCAGCCCGGTCCGGACCTCGACCCGCTCACCCGGGGCGAGGTCGAGCTCCAGCGCCGGCGAGGTCGTCCAGTCCATCGACGCCCGCACCCGGTGCCTGCCCGGCGGCACCTCGACCTCCAGGGCCGTGAGCGGCTTGAGCCGGGCGACCTCGGCCCCGTCGACCGTCACGCGGATGTGGCGCAGCATCCCGGCGGAGTCGTCCCCGCGGGACAGCAGCAGCCGTGCGGGCGGTCCGGGGCGCTCGACCGGTGACGGCATGTCCCGGTCGTGCGCGCGGTCGGCGTCCCGCGCACCATGGCTCCGCCCGATGACGGCGGTCCAGCCGACGACGAGCACCACGGCAGCACCCGCGGCCGACGGCCAGGAGAACCCGCCGCCCGCCACGACGCCGATCACCACCGCGACCACGCCGAAGGCGCTCGCCACGACGATCAGCCAGAACGGCAGGTCGCGCCTCACGCCGTCACCAGTCCAGCCCGAGCAACGACAGCACGATCATCACCGCACCGATCACCATCCACCCCACTCCGACGCGACCGGTGGTCCGCCCGGTGTTCTTCGCGCGGACCTGCCGGACCATCGCACCGTCGCCGAACGTCTGCTGCTGCATCGCCGACGTCGTGCGGGCGACCCGTTCGCGGTGCCGGACGAGCGCAGCGCCCGCGAGCACCACGACCACCCCGGTGAGGAGAGCCGGCCAGAACACCGTCACGCGACACCCCTCCTCTGCAGCACCCTCATGACGTCAGCGACCGGACGGCGACGTAGGCCACCGCGGCGATGCCCACGACAGCCGCAGTGGCCTGGACCCGCCGGCGCCTGCGGGGGTCGTCGCGGAACCGGAACAGCAACCACGCCGTCAGCAGGACGAGCGCGGCCGCCACCGCCGCCTCGGCCGTCGAGATGCTGCCGCCGCCGGTGCCGGTCACGCCGCCTCCTCTGGTCCGTGGCCGCGGGGGCCGGCCGGCCTCGCTCGGCGTCGCTGCCGGTACGACGCGATCCCGATCACCACCAGGAGCACGGTCAGGACGCCGAGCAGCACGAGCACCCACACCGGGGCCCCGACGAAGGCGCCGGACGCGATGACGACCACCTCGCAGACCGCGATGGTGGCGTACAGCCCCCAGTGCGGCAGCGGCCCCCGCGGCTTGGTGAAGCCCAGGAAGCGCAGGACCTCGCTGGTGTCCGTCATCGCCGCCGCCGGTGCAGCACCAGCGCGACCAGCAGCACGACCACCACGCCGGCCAGGAGCACGCCGATCGGGACGCTCCCGCCCTCAGCCCCGCGCACGCCGTCCGCCCTTCGTCTCCGACCCGTGCCCGCACTCTGCCTGGTCAGACGTCACCCGGCCGGACGAAACGGACATTTCACTCGGACGGGGGACCGTGCGGGCGGAGACTGGGGACGGAGGTGCCGCCATGACGCAGGAGCCCTACACCGGCCGGGCGACGACGTTCGACACGGCCGCCGAGCTGTACGAGCGGGCACGGCCGGGCTACCCGCCGGCGATGTTCGCGGACCTGGCCGCCGCGCTGGGGCGGGGCACGGAACCCGCCCGCGTGCTGGAGATCGGCGCCGGCACCGGCCAGGCCACGCGCGGGCTGCTCGACCGGGGCTGGCACGTCGTGGCGCTCGAGCCGGGCGCCCGGCTCGCCGCGGTAGCGCGCCGCGTCCTGGCCGGGCGGGGCGACGTCGAGGTGGTCGAGCAGCCGTTCGAGCGCTGGGAGCCGCACGACGCCCGGCCGTTCGACCTGGTGCTGGCGGCGACCTCGTGGCACTGGGTCGACCCGCAGGTCGGGTACCGCCGGGCCGCCGAGCTGCTGCGCCCGGGCGGCCACCTCGCGGTCGTCACCACCGAGCACGTGCTCCCGCCGGACGGCGACGACTTCTTCCGCCAGGTCGAGGCCGCGTACGACGAGGTCGGCCTGGGCGACGGACAGGGCGGGCCGGCGCACCCCGACACGATCGAGCCGCCGGACGTCGCCGCCCTGCGCGCCAGCGGGTACTTCGGGGAGCCCGCGGTGCGCCGGTACCTCTGGGCCCTGGACTACACGGCGGACGCGTACGTGGCGCTGCTGTCGACGTACTCGAACCACATCGCCGCGACGCCCGAGCAGCGCGAGACCCTGTTCGCCGCGGTCCGCGACCTCATCGGCCGGCGCCCGTCCGGGACCGTGCGCAAGCACTACCTGACCCTGGTGCAGGACGCGCCCCGGGCCCCGTGACGCCGGGCCCCGCACCCTCGGGCCCGTGACCGATCAGGCCCCCGCCACCGCCGCGGCACCGCGGCCGACCAGCGCCGCCGCGTCCCACGCCGCCGGGACGTCCCCGTGGCCGGCGTGCCGGAACGCCAGCACCGACGCGCCGATCCGGCCGCCGTGCGCCCCGAGCTCCGCGACCCGCACCGGGGGCGCCGCCCGCCACGCGAGCCCGGCGTCGAGCGCCGCCCGCACCGGGGTGAGCAGGCGGTCCCCGGAGGCGAGGAACCCACCGCCGAGCACGACGACCGCCGGGTCGAGCAGCAGCGTGACGGTGACCAGCCCCTGCGCGAGGGCGCGCACGGCGTCCGCCCAGACGGCGTCCGCGTCGGGGTCCGCGCCCACGAGGTCGACGACCTGCTCCGCGCGCAGCGCCCGCCCGGTGCGGGCCGCGTACCGGCGCGCGAGCCCGGCGCCCGAGACGTACACCTCGAGGCAGCCGCGCTGCCCGCACGTGCACGGCTCGCCGTCGGCGACCACGGGGATGTGCCCGAGCTCGCCGGAGCCGCCGGTCGCGCCGGCCACGGCGGCACCGGCGGAGGTCAGCGACGCGGCGATGCCGGTGCCGATCGGGACCAGCACCACGTCGGCGTACCCGCGGGCGGCGCCGAACAGCTGCTCGGCGAGCCCCGCGGCCCGCACGTCGTGGCCGGTCGCGACGGGGATGCCGAGGGCGTCGGTCAGGCGGTCACGCAGCGGCACGTCCCGCCAGCCGAGGTTGGAGGCGTAGGCGACCACGCCGGTGCGCTCATCGAGCAGCCCCGGCGTCACCACGCCCGCGGCCACCACCCGCCGGCCGAGGTCGTCCGCCGCCTCGGTGAGTCCCCGCACGGCGTCGGCCACGGCCGTCACGGCGGCGTCGCCCGAGCCGGTGACGGTCGTCGAGGTGAGCACCGCGCGCCCGTCGGCGCCGACCAGCGCGGCCTTCGTGGTGGTGCCGCCGACGTCGACCGCGACCACGGACCGGGGGTCTGGCAGGTCGTCGCGGTCGGCCGAGCGGCGCAGGCGGTCCTCGACCCTCACGCCGCTGACCCGCCCCGGGCCGCGACCCAGCCCTCGACGGCCGCGCCGGGGGCGATCTCGCCGACCGGGAGCCCGCCGCCCAGCACGGGCACCGACGCGAACGCCGCGGCACCCGACACGTCGACGCCCAGCGCGCCGAGCACGCGCAGCGCCACGACGGTCGTCGCCCGCGGGGAGCCGTCGACGACCTTCATCGCGACCGCCTGCCCGGTGCGCGCGGCGACGCCGATGACGCCCTCGGCCCCGCCCTTCGCGACGGCGCCCGGGACGCCGCGCATCACCTCGGTGTTCTGGTGCCCGCTGCCCCCGACGTAGAACGGGTGCTCCCGCATGGCGTCGGCGACGAGCCCGGCGGGCGTGCCCGGCTCGGCGGTCGCGACGGCACGGAAGGCGGTCGCGAGGCCCAGCACCGTGGTGCCGAACAGCGGCGCGCCGCAGCCGTCCACCGCGTCGTGCCGGACGTCGGCTCCCGTGATCTCGGCCGTGGTGCGCCGCACGTGCTGCTGCAGCGGGTGGTCGACCGCCAGGTAGTCGTCGGTGCTCCAGCCGTTCACCGCGCAGGCGAGCAGCATCGCGGCGTGCTTGCCGGAGCAGTTCATCCGGACCCGGCTGCGCTCCTGCCCCGCGCGGATCAGCCGCACGCGGGTGCCCTCGTCCTCCGGCCAGTCGACCGGGCAGCGCAGGGCGTCGTCGTCCAGCCCCGCGCGCTCGAGCAGCGACCGGACGACCCGGACGTGCTCGTCCTCGCCGGTGTGGCTGCCCGCGGCGATCGCCAGCTCCGGCCCGGTCAGCGGCGCGCCGGCGGTCAGGCACGCGAGCGCCTGCACGGGCTTGGTGGTGGAGCGCGGGAGCACGGTGCCGTCGAGGTCGCCGACGGCCAGCGCGACGGACCCGTCGGCGTCGAGGGCCACGAGGGTCCCGAGGTGGCGGCTCTCCACGAGGCCGGAGCGGGTGACGACGGCCAGCTCGGCCAGGGCGGGTGCGGAGGTGTCAGGCACGGAGGGTCTCCAGGTCGGGGGTGGGTGCGGCGCCGGGCGTCGCGGCCGGCGCGGGCGTGCGGCGGCGCATGCGGTCCTGCAGGCGCGAGGCCAGGGCGGACAGCGAGCCGTTGCACACCAGGTAGATGAGGGTCACGGCGAGGAACGTCTGCACGAGCAGCCGGTTGTACGCGGACAGCACCTGCGCCCGGTACAGCAGCTCGGTGAACGCGACGACGTAGCCGAGGGAGGTGTCCTTGATGAGGCTGACCAGCTGCGTGACCAGCGACGGCGTGACGTACCGGACGGCCTGCGGCAGGACGACCAGGCGCATCACCTGGTGCCGCCGCATCCCGAGGCTCAGGGCGGCCTCGGTCTGGCCCTTCGGCAGGCTCTGGATGCCGGCGCGGACGATCTCGGCGATGACGGCCGAGTTCGCGACGGTGAGCGGCACCACGAGCTTCCACAGCACCGGCAGGTTGATGCCGTACCGCGGCAGGCCGAAGAGCATGAGGTAGATCAGCAGGAGCACGGGGATGGTGCGGCCGATCTCGACCAGCGCCGTCGCGACCCAGCGCAGCGGCCGCACGTGGCTCAGCCGGCCCAGGGCGAGCAGCACGCCGATCGCGCCGCCGAGCACGGCGACCACCGCGGCCGCCTGCAGGGTCCCGCCCAGCCCGACCAGCAGGTACTGCCAGATCGGCCACTGCGTGAACGGGGTCCACTTCTCGGCGTCCAGCTGCCCGTGGGAGGCGAACTGCACCAGACCGGCGGTGATGAGCCCGGCGATCACCAGCACGCTGACCACCGAGGCGATCCGGGTGCGCCGGCGCGTGCGGGGACCGGGGGCGTCGTACAGGAAGGAGGCCGCGTTCCGGCCGGAGGAGCTGCTCACCGGGAGATCGCCACCTTCTTCTCGATGCGGCCGGCTGCCAGGCCGATCGCCAGGGCGATGGCCATGTAGACCAGGCCGGCGCCGGCGAAGATCGGGATGGGCTGGGCCTCGACGAGGTTGACCTTGTTCACCGCGGACGTGAGCTCGACGACGCCGACCGTCGCGGCGAGCGCGCTGTTCATGACGAGCGCGATCATCACGTTGCCCAGCGGCTGCACCACCGCGCGCAGCGCCTGCGGCACGACGACGAGCCGCAGGATCTGGGGCAGGCGGAGCCCCAGCGCGCGGGCGGCCTCGAGCTGCCCGGGCGGGATGGTGTTGACGCCGCTGCGCACCGCCTCGGCGACGTAGGCCGCCTCGTACACGGCCAGCACCACGACGGCCGTGGTGGTCAGCGGCATGATCAGGCCGGCGTCCGGCAGCGCGAACACCGCGAGCAGCAGCAGCGCCAGCAGGGGGACGTTGACGAAGAACTGCACGTAGGCGAACGCCGCCCCGCGCAGCACGGGCACCGGGCTGACCCGGGCGATCGTGACCAGGGTGCCGAGCACCAGAGCGGCGGCACCCGCCACGAGCGTGATCATGACCGTCGTGCCCAGCGCCCGCAGCAGCGGGTCGAGGTTGTCGATCAGGGCCTGCATGTCGTCCTCCGCCGGCCGCTGCGCGTGCAGCGGCCGGAGCCGTCGGGTGGGGTCGGCCGCGTCCCGGGCCTCAGGGGTGCCCGGGACGCGGCCGAGTTCGGGTGGCTCAGGAGCCGGGGACCGAGCCGATCTCCGGCGGGGTCGGGGCGTCGTCGTCCGAGACCGTGCCGAGGCTGGCCTCCCAGACGGCGGCCCACTGGCCCTCGTCCTCGATCGTCTCGAGCCAGGTGTTCACGAACTCCTTGAAGTCCGCGTCGTCGTGCTTGAGGCCGATGCCGTACGGCTCCGCGGTGAACGGCTCGCCGACGATCTTGATGTCGCCGTTCGACGCCGCGTTGGTCGCCAGCAGGATGTAGTCCTGCACGTAGGCGTCGCCGCGGCCCTGCACGAGCGCCTGCACGGCCTGCGGGTCCGTCGCGAAGCTGGTGACCTCGGCGGTCGGCTGCTCCTCGGGCACCGCGGTCACGGCGGGGGTGTTCGCCCCGACGATCACGGTCTTGCCGCCCAGGTCGTCGATCCCCGAGATGTCGTCGTTGTCGGCCTTCACCGCGACCGCGAGGCCCGACGTGAAGTACGGGCCGGCGAAGCTGATCTGCTCCGCGCGCTCCTCGGTGATCGTGTAGGTGTTGAAGACGACGTCGACGGTGCCGTTCTGCAGCAGCGCCTCGCGGGTCTCGGACGCCGGCGGGACGATCTCGATGTTCGGCTCGCCGAGGATGTAGATCGCCAGCAGCTTCGCCAGGTCGATGTCGAAGCCCGTGACGTCGTCGGGGTTCGTCGGGTCCTGCTGCGAGAGCAGCGGGGCGTCGAGGGCGGCGCCGACGCGCAGCACGCCCCGCTCCTTGATGGCGGCCATCGTCGAGTCCGGGAGGATGTCGGCGTCGTCGGCGACGGGCGCGTCGGCGAACACGGCCTCGAGGCCCGTGGCCTCGGCGGACTCGGACGAGTCGTCGGCCGGCGGCACGCCGGTGCCCGACGAGTCGCTCGAGCAGGCCGCGGTGGTCAGCGCCACCGCGGTGAGCAGCGCGGCGAGGACGGGGGTCCGTCGCCGGGTGAGCAGAGAGCGCATGTGCCTGCCTTTCGGGTCACGGCCACGAGGGCCGGGGGTGGGAGGTGCAGGTGGTGCCGGCTCGTGGCCGTGGTGGGTCGGTGCTGGTGCGGAGCTGGGTCAGTGCTGGAGCACGGACGCGAGGAACGCCCGGGCGCGGTCGCTGCGGGTGGCGTCGAAGAACTCGGCGGGCGGCGCCTGCTCGACGATCTGCCCGGCGTCCATGAACACGACGCGGTCGGCCACCCGGCGGGCGAAGCCCATCTCGTGGGTGACGACGACCATCGTCATGCCCTCGGCGGCGAGGCCCGTCATGACGTCGAGCACCTCGTTGACCATCTCGGGGTCGAGGGCCGAGGTCGGCTCGTCGAACAGCATGACCTTGGGCTGCATCGCCAGGGCGCGGGCGATCGCCGCGCGCTGCTGCTGCCCGCCGGACAGCTCGGCGGGGTGCCGGTGCGCCTTGTCCGCGATGCCGACGCGCTCCAGCAGCGCCATGGCGCGCTCGCGGGCCTCGGCCCGGGGCGTGCGCCGCACGGCGACCGGCGCCATCGCGACGTTGTCCAGGACGGTGCGGTGGCCGAACAGGTTGAACTGCTGGAACACCATGCCGACGTCGGCGCGCAGGCGGGCCAGCGCGGCGCCCTCCTCGGGCAGCAGCTCCCCGTCGACGCGGATCTCCCCGGAGTCGATCACCTCGAGCCGGTTGATCGTGCGGCAGAGCGTCGACTTGCCGGAGCCGGAGGGCCCGACGACCACGACGACCTCGCGCGGAGCGACCTCCAGGTCGATGTCGCGCAGCACGTGCAGGGCGCCGAAGTGCTTGTCGACCCCCCGCATGCTGACCATCGGCGCGGGTGTGGGCGTCGTCGCGCTCATCCGTCATCCGTCCTCTCGCTGAAGGTTGCGTGACGGTGAGCCTAAGACCTGATCGTTACGTCCACGTTTCGACACACTTCATCCATATTCGGCGTAACTTCGCGAACATGGACCTCCTGGTTGACTAGCCCCGTGACCACCGACACGTTCCCGCCCTCGCCGTCGTCGCCGGGCTCCGTCCTGGCGCTCGTCCGTGCGGGCGCGGCGTCGCGGGCCGACGTCGCCCGGCTCGCCGCCCTGTCCCCCACGACGGTGGCGGCCCGGGTCGAGTGCCTGGTCCGTGCGGGCTACCTGCGCGAGGCCGGCGACGGCCCGTCCCGCGGCGGACGCCGTCCCCGCCGGCTCGAGGTCTCCCCGGCGCTCGGCGTGGTCGTCGGCGTGGACCTCGGGGTCCAGCACGCGACGTTCGGCCTGGTCGACGCAGCAGGGACCCTGCTCGCGCGCCGCGACGTCGCCGCCGCCGTCTCCGACGGCCCCGACGCGGTTCTCGACGCGGTCGTCCGGGAGGTCGAGGCCCTGCGCGCCGAGCACGCGCCGGACGTCCCCCTGCTCGCCGCGTGCGTCGGCGTGCCCGGGCCGGTCGACGCCCGCACCGGCCGCGTCGTCTCCCCCGCGCGGATGCCCGGCTGGAACGGCACCGACGTCGCCGGGGTCCTCACCCCGCGCCTGGGCGTGCCAGTGCTGGTCGAGAACGACGCGAACCTCATGGCCCTGGGCGAGCACGCCGGCAGCGGCTTCGACGTCGAGCACCTGGTGTTCGTCAAGGTCGGCTCGGGCATCGGCTGCGGCGTCGTCGCCTCCGGTGCCCTGCACCGCGGCGCGCAGGGCTTCGCCGGCGACATCAGCCACGCCTCCGTGCCCGACGCCCCGCCGGTGCCCTGCTCGTGCGGGCGGGCCGGCTGCCTCGACGCGGTCGCGTCAGGCGCGGCCCTGGTCCGGCAGCTGCAGGAGGCCGGTGCCGGCGTCACGGGCATCGACGACCTCGTGGCCCTGGCCCGGGACGCCCACCCCGAGGCCACGAACCTGCTGCGCGAGGCCGGCGCCCGAACCGGTGCCGTCCTGTCGACGATCATCAACTTCTTCAACCCCGACCGGCTCGTGGTCGGCGGCCAGCTCGCCGAGGCCGACGCCTTCGTCGCCGGAGTGCGGTCCGCGGTCTACGCGCGCTGCCTGCCGATGGTCACCGACCACCTCGACGTCCGGTCCACCCGCGTCGGCCGCGAGGCGGGCATCCGCGGGGCGGCCCGCACGGCGCTGGACCACGTGCTCGCCCCCGGGACGGTCGACGCCGCGCTGCGCTGATCCCGGGGGCCGTCCGCACGCCGTCCGGCAGCCGTCAGCCGGCGGTGAGCCGGAACAGCCCGCCGTCGGGATCTGTCAGCTCCACCACGCCGTCTGCCCGGCCGCCCAGCCGCCGGGCCCCCAGCCCGCCCAGGCGCGCCACCTCGGCGTCGAGGTCACCGTCGACGACCGCGAGCTCGAACCACTGCCGGTCCCGGCCGCGCCAGGTCGGCACCGGCGGACCGCCCACGCGACCTTGGTGCCACCCCGCGGGTGCTGGACCGCCGTCTCCTCGTCGTGGTCCCACACCAGGGGCCAGCCGAGCGCCTCCGCCCAGAAGAGCCCGACGTCGCGGCTCCCCTCGCACGCGACCTCGCCCAGGAACCCGCAGCCCGCCAGGAACGTGTTCCCCGGCTCGATGACGCAGAGCGCGTCCCCCTCGGGGTCCGCGAGCACCACGTGCCCCTCCTCCGGGAGCTGCCCCACGTCCAGGTGGGCCCCGCCGAGCGCGAGCGCCTGGGCGACCACGCGGTCCTGGTCGGCGCGCGTGGTGCTGGTCAGGTGCAGGTGCAGCCGGTCCGGCCCCGCCTGCCCGGCGCGGCTCTCCGTGAAGCGCAGACCGACCTGGGTGCCGGCGGCCGGCAGCAGCACCCCGCGCGCGTCGGCCACCGCGTGCCGCCCGAGCACGGCCGCCCAGAACGCGGCCGCCCGGGCGGGATCGCGCACGCCGAACGCGACGGCCACCAGCCGGCAGGACATCCTCGGACGGTAGCCGCCCCGCGCACGGACGGTCCCGTCATCTCCGTCCCGCCGGGCGCACCGTTGCGGTCGCGGTCCGGATCGGGCGCACGTACGTTGCGAGGAACCGAGGCTGACCGGCCCCGCACCACACGAGGAGGACACGGGCCATGAGCACCGCCAGCGGTTCCAGCACCCCCGACCACGCCGCCGACGAACCTCGCGCGGCGCATGCCGCCCACGCGGCCGGCACCCCCGAAGACCGCCCCTCGGAGGGCGCCGTCTCCGCGAAGGCCTTCGGCCGCGACCGCGAGACCGTGGTCGCCCGCGAGAAGGAGGAGTACGGCGGCATCAAGCTCGGCTCCGCCTTCTTCGGCTGGCTCACGGCCACCGGCACCGCCGTCCTGCTGACCGCGCTCGCCGCAGCAGCCGGAACGGCCGTGGGCCTCGCCAACGACACGTCGGTCGACGAGGTGGCCGACCAGGCGTCGTCCGACCCGGGGTCGATCGGCTGGATCGGCGCGATCGTCCTGGCGGTCGTGCTGTTCGTCGCCTACTACTGCGGCGGGTACGTGGCCGGGCGGATGGCCCGGTTCAACGGCGCGAAGCAGGGCCTCGCGGTGTGGCTGTGGGCGGTCGTGATCGCGGTGGTCGTCGCCGTCCTCGCGGCCGTCGCCGGCGACCAGTACGACGTCCTCGGCCGCCTCGACAGCTTCCCGCGCATCCCGGTCGCCGAGGGCGATCTCACCACCGGCGGCATCATCGCGCTGCTGGTCGTCGCGGCCGTCAGCCTCGCGGGCGCGGTCCTCGGCGGCCTCGCCGGCATGCGGTTCCACCGGAAGGTCGACCGGGCCGGTCTGGGTCGCTGACCCTCGCGCGACAGCAGCGCACCCCCGCAGGAACGACGAAGCGGGCGAGAGCTTCCGCTCTCGCCCGCTTCGTGATGTGGAGCTGAGGGGATTCGAACCCCTGACCCCCTGCATGCCATGCAGGTGCGCTACCAGCTGCGCCACAGCCCCGTGATCAGGCCGGAAGGCCGTCACACCACCCGCTGAGCGGGCGTCCTGAACTCTACTTGAACTGCGCCGAGGACGCGAATCGGCTGGTCACGCCGGGTCCCGCACCTCTTCGTCCATGGTCGGCTCCGGGCGGTCGGGCCCGGCGTTCCAGTCGGACGAGGCGTGCACCGGGCCGACGTTCAGCGCCTCCAGCCGCCACGCCAGGCCGGCGCCCGGCCGGGCCGGCTGGAGCTCCGCCCAGTGCGCGTTCGACATGCCGGACAGCCCCCGCCACTCCGGCGGCAGGCCCAGCAGGCCGACCAGGCCGAGGTTGATCGCCGCCCCGTGCGAGACGACCACCAGGGTGTCGTCCTTGCCGAGGTCCGCGGCCTGCTCGGTGACCGCCTCCACCATGCGTGCCTGCACCTGCGCGCGCGTCTCCGCACCCACCCGCTCCGGCTCCCGGCCGGCGACCCAGGCGGCGTGCTGCTCGGGCCAGCGCTCCGCGATCTCCGCGGACGTCATGCCCTCCCAGTCGCCGAACGACCGCTCACGGACGCGGACGTCCGTCTCGAGCGGCAGGCCCGTGCGCTCGGCGAGGGCCTTGGCCGTCGCGTGGGCGCGCACCAGGTCGGACGCGATGATCCGCGTCGGCCGGTACCGGCTCGCGAGCGCCGCCGCTGCGGTCTCCGCCTGCCACGTGCCGACGTCGTCCAGCGGGATGTCCGACTGGCCCTGCAGCCGGGCGCTCGCGTTGTGCGCGGTCCGCCCGTGCCGCCAGAAGACGACGCGCCCGGCAGTCACTCCCCGGCCGCCTCGGCGCCCTCGGGGGTGCCGTGCACGTCCGCCGGCAGCTCGATGACCGGGCAGTCCTTCCACAGGCGCTCGAGCGCGTAGTAGGTGCGGTCCTCGGCGTGCTGCACGTGCACGACGATGTCGCCGAAGTCGATGAGGACCCAGCGGCCCTCGGACTTGCCCTCGCGGCGCAGCGGCTTGGCGCCGAGCTTGTGCAGCGACTCCTCGACGGCGTCGACGATCGCGCCGACCTGCCGCTCGTTGGTGCCCGACGCGATGACGAACGCGTCCGTGAGGACGAGCTGGGCGCTCACGTCGAGCGCGATGATCTCTTCGGCCTTGAGGTCGGCGGCGGCACGGGCGGCCGCCACGGTGAGCTCGACGGCGCGGTCGGATGCCGACACGGGTCTCCTCGGGGTGGTTCTACGGGTGGTGCGGGTCAGGGTGCGGGCGCGGCGTCGAGCGCCGCGAGCGCGATCGCGGGCACGTCGGGGCCCGCGGCGTCCGTCGCGGTGTTCGCGACGAAGATGATGAGGAAGCCGAGCACGAACGCGACGACCGCCAGGATGATCCACTGCAGCCACGTGAACGGCAGCGGCTTGCGGATCCGCTCCGGCTGCTCGAGCTCCTCGTCGTCGTCCACGGCCGGGACGGCGCCCCCGATGATCTGCCCGGTGGGGTCGGTCTGCTCCGCCTCCGGGACCGGCGTCGGGGCGGGGGCCATCGCCTTGAGCAGGGACTGCCACTGCGGGACGGGGACCTCGTCGGCGTCGGGCTCGGCGGCCGGGGCCGGTGCCGCCCCCGTCGTGGGCGAGGCGGCGGTCGCGGGCGAGGCGGCAGTCGCGGGCGAGGCGGCGGTCGCGGGCCTGGCGGAGGCCGAGGCGGCGGTCGCCGACGCCGCTCCCGTCGCGGGCGAGGCGGCGGTCCCCGACGACGCGGCGGTGCCCGAGGGCGCCGGCGGCGACCACTGCCGCGCTCCGGGCGACGTCGGCGCGGGACGCGTGGGAGCTGCCGGCGTGGCGGCGGTCGGCGCGGCGCCCGGCGCCTGCCGTACCGCTCCGGCCGCTCCCGGCGCGGTGGGAGCCGGCGCCGGCCGGTTGCCTCCGACGGCTGCGGGGCTCGGCGGCGTCGGCCGGACGGCGTCCGCGAGCCGGTCCCGGGACGGCGTCCGCGCCCCGGAGTCCGGGGTCGCGGGTGCGGCTGGGGCGGCTGGGGCGGCTGGGGCGGCGGGTGCGGTGCGGGCCGCCGGAGCCGGGCGGGACGGCTCACCGGCAGGGACCGAGGGCGTCGTGGGGCGCGCGGCGGGGACGGCAGGCGACGTCGCAGGACGCGGCGGTGCAGGGGGTGCCGCCGCCGGTGCGGCGTCGTCCGGCACGGTGGTGCGGATCGAGCGACGGGTCCGGGCGGGCGCGTCGGGCTGGATGCCGGGCACCTGGTACGGCGTGGCACCGCCGGGCCGGCCGTCGGGCCCGACCGCGGGCACGGGCTGGTTGCGCAGCGCGCGGCGGGAGGTGCCGGCGCCCGTGGGGGCGGCAGCAGCAGGGGCGGCCGGCGACGACGGGGCCGGCGCCGGGCGCGCGGGCGCGGGCGACTGCGAGGGCGTGGCCGGCCGCGACGACGCGGCGGGCGGGGCGGGCGCGGCAGGCTGGGCGGGCGCGGCAGGCCGTGCGGCTCCGGCCGGCTGCGAGGCTCCGGCGGGCCCAGCGGACTGGGCGGACGCGGCAGGCCGAGCGGGTGCGGCGGGCTGGGCGGACGCAGGCGCGCCGGAGCGGGCGCGCTGCGCCGGGGCACCCCCCGCCGGAGCAGCACCGGCCGTCCCGCCGCCGCGTGCGTCCCCGGGGTCGCCGGAGGCACCCTGCGCCGCGCGCTCCTGGGCGGCGAGCCGGGCGGCCTCGCGCTCCCGCAGCTCCCGACGGGTCAGCGGCGTGCCGGGTGTGCTCATGACTGACTTCCTCGGTACAGACCGTGCTTGGCGATGTACTGGACGACGCCGTCCGGCACCAGGTACCAGACGGGCTTGCCGCCGCGCGCGCGCTCGCGCACGTCGGTGGACGAGATGGCCAGCGCCGGGATCTCCCACTGGCTGACGCGGTCGGGCGGCAGCCCGTCGACGGACAGCGTGTGGCCGGGCCGGGTCACGGCGACGAACTGCGCACGCTCGAACAGCTCGGCCGAGTCCTTCCACTGCAGGATCTGCTCGATCGCGTCGGCCCCGGTGATGAAGTACAGGTCGGCGTCGGGTCGCTCGTGGGCGAGGTCCCGGAGCGTGTCGACCGTGTAGGTCAGGCCGGGACGGTCGATGTCGACGCGGCTGACCGTGAAGCTGGGGTTCGACGCCGTGGCGATCACCGTCATGAGGTACCGGTGCTCGGCGGGCGTGACCACGACGTCCTGCTTGAACGAGGGCGCGCCCGTGGGGACGAACACGACCTCGTCGAGGTCGAAGCGGGCGGCGACCTCGCTGGCGGCGACGAGGTGGCCGTGGTGGATGGGGTCGAACGTGCCGCCCATCACCCCGAGCCGGGCTCGTCGCTGCGTCATCGGATGCGGGTCCCCTGCGCCGGCGCGGTCAGTCGTGGCGCGTGCCGACGCTCCGGAAGGCGTAGGTCACGAGCAGCAGGGCGATGAGGGCACCGAAGCCCGCGATGCCGAAGACGATCGGCTCGAAGGGCAGCTCGACGGTCTGCTCGGCGGCTGCCTCGGCGGCGCGCAGCGCAGCGTTCACGTGGTCCTCCCGGGACGGGTCGAAGTGAGGGTCCAGTGTCGCACGTCCGGCACCTGCCACGAGGGCAGGAGCTCACGGACGGGTGTGCCCGTCGCCGTGCACCACCCACTTGGTGGTGGTGAGCTCCCCGAGACCCATCGGGCCGCGGGCGTGCAGCTTCTGCGTGGAGATGCCGATCTCGGCACCGAGGCCGAGCTGGCCGCCGTCGGTGAACCGCGTCGAGGCGTTCACCATGACCGCCGCGGAGTCCACCTCGGCGACGAACCGCTCGGACGCCGCGAGGTCGCGCGTGACGATCGCCTCGGTGTGCCCGGAGCTCCACGTGCGGATGTGCTCCAGCGCGGCGTCGAGGTCGTCGACGACGCGGACCGCGAGGTCGAGGGACAGGTACTCCGTCGCCCAGTCCTCGTCGGTGGCCGGCACGACCGGCACCCCCGCGGGGGCGAGGTCGGCCGTCGCGGCGTCGCCGTGCACCGTCACGCCGGCGTCGGCGAGCGCGGTCAGGGCGGACGGCAGGAACCCGGCAGCGGCGTCGCGGTGCACGAGCAGCGTCTCGGCGGCGTTGCACACACCGACCCGCTGGGTCTTCGCGTTGAGCAGGATCGGCAGCGCCATCGCGGGGTCGGCGGTCGCGTCCACGTAGACGTGCACGTTCCCGACGCCGGTCTCGATGACCGGCACGGTCGCCTCGCGCACGACGGTCCGGATGAGGTCGGCGCCGCCGCGTGGGACGAGCACGTCCACCAGCCCGCGCGCGTGCATGAGGGCCACTCCCCCGGCCCGACCGTACGCGTCGATGGACTGCACGAGGTCCGCCGGCAGCCCCTGCGCGACGAGCGCGTCCCGCAGGACGTCGACGACGACCTCGTTGCTGCGCGCCGCGGCCGAGCCGCCGCGGAGGACCACCGCGTTGCCGCTCTTGAGCGTGAGGCCGACGGCGTCGACCGTGACGTTCGGCCGGGCCTCGTAGATCATGCCGACCACGCCCATCGGGACGCGCACCTGGCGCATCCGCAGGCCGTTCGGCAGCGTCGACCCGCGGACGACCTCCCCCACCGGGTCGGGCAGCGCCGCGACCTCCCGCAGGGCGTCGGCGATGGACCCGATCCGCTCCGGGGTCAGCGCCAGCCGGTCGAGCAGGCCGGGCGACGTGCCGTTCGCGCGGCCGCGCTCCAGGTCGTCGGCGTTGGCGGCGACGATCGCGTCGGCCCTGGCCACGAGCGCGTCCGCGAGGGCGTGCAGCGCCGCGTCCTTCGTGCCGCGGGTGGCGACGGCCAGCGCGCGGGCGGCGGTCTTCGCGCGCCGGGCGACGTCCAGCACGGCGTCGGTGACGTCCGTCGGCGCCGGGGCCGGCGTCGACGCGAGCTGCGCCCCGTCCGTGGCCGGGGCGTCGAGGGAGGTGGTCATCGGGCAAGCGTAGACCCGACCGGTGACGCCCTCCCGGTGCGTCTCAGCGGCGGCGGCGCACCAGCACCATGTCGTCGCGGTGCACCAGCTCGCGGTCGTAGCCGGGGCCCAGGTCGGCCCGCAGCTCGGCGGTCCCGCGCCCGAGCAGGTCCGGCACCTCCTGCGACGCGTACGCCACGAGCCCGCGCGCGACGACGGTGCCGTCCGCCGCGGCGATCTCGACCGGGTCGCCCGCCTCGAACTCCCCGTGGACGGCCGTGACCCCCGCCGGGAGCAGCGACTTGCCGCGCTCCACCACGGCCCGCACGGCACCGTCGTCGAGCACCAGCCGCCCGTGGGTGCGGGCCGCGTACGCGAGCCACAGCAGCCGGGTCGACGCCCGCTTGCCGGTCGCCGCGAACCAGGTCCCCACGTCGGCGCCCTCCAGCGCGGGGGCGACCTGGGCGGCGGACGTCAGCACGACGGGGATGCCCGACGCGGTGGCGATGGCGACGGACTCGAGCTTGGTGACCATCCCGCCCGTGCCGACCCGGCTGCCGCGCGCGGAGACGTCGACCCCCTCCAGGTCCTTCGGGCCGCGGACCTCCGCGATGCGCCGGGAGCCGGGCCGGTTCGGGGGCCCGGTGTACAGCCCGTCGACGTCGGTGAGCAGCGCCATGGCGTCGGCGTGCACGAGGTGCGACACCAGCGCGGCGAGGCGGTCGTTGTCGCCGAACCGGATCTCGTCCGTGGCGACCGTGTCGTTCTCGTTGACGATCGGCACGATGCCGAGGTCCAGCAGCCGGTCGAGCGCGCGCTGGGCGTTGCGGTACTGCCCGCGTCGCATCGTGTCGTCGGCGGTGAGCAGCACCTGACCGACCCGGAGCCCGTGGTCGGCGAACGCTCGCGTGTAGTGCGCGACCAGCAGGCCCTGCCCCACCGAGGCGGCGGCCTGCTGGGTCGCGAGGTCGCGCGGCCGGCGCGCGAGCCCGAGCGGGTCCATGCCGGTCGCGATCGCGCCGGACGACACGAGGACGACCTGGCGACCGCCCGTGACCCGGGCGGCGAGCACGTCGACCAGCGCCCGCAGCCGGGCGGGGTCGAGCTTGCCGGTCTCGTCCGTCAGGGACGACGAGCCCACCTTGACCACCACACGGCGGACCTCGGGCAGCAGGCGGCGGTCGGACAGCGCGGCAGCACTCACGCCCGCATCATCCCAGGCGACCCGCGGCCGCCGCGGAGCCATCCGCCCCCCGGGACGCCCCTGCTACGCGAAGTGGAGCGATCGGCCCCACACGCCGGGGCGTGTCGGGCGGATCGCTCCACTTCGCGTAGCAGGGGCGTCCCGGGGGGCGGATGGCTC
>NZ_CABEGA010000015.1 GCF_901521055.1 Cellulomonas hominis
GGGGCGGTGCGGGGGGGGCTCCGCCGGCGGCCGCGGCCCCCCGGGCCCCAGGGGGGGGGCCCCCCCCCCCGGGGCCCCCCCTGCCCCCCGCCCCGGCGGTCGCCCCCCCCGGGGCCGCCCGCGGGGCCGCGGCGGCGGGAGGAGGCCGGGATCCCCCGGGCCCCCCGGGCCGCCCCCGGGGGGGGGGGGGGGGGGGGGGGGGGCCCCCCCGGGGCCCGCCGCACCGCGCCTGCGCGGGTGCGTCCCCCTCAGCGCACCCGCAGCACCCCCAGCGTGAGTGTCGGGGTGTAGCCGCCGTCGCCGGTGTACAGCGCGGTGACGGTGGTGGTGCGGTTGACCGCCGGCAGGGTGACCGTCGCGGCACCGTCGGTCAGCGGGACCGTGGCGACGGGGCGGATGCCCACGAGCACGGTGACCTTCCCGCCGGCGACGGGCCCGCCCTCGACCCCGGAGACGGTGACGGTCACGGGCGGCGTGGCGCCCTTCGCGACCGTCCACGACGGGGTGTCGAGCGTGATGGTCGGCACCGTGGCCAGCACGCGGTAGGCCCGCTGGCTCTTCGAGCCGTCGACGTCGGCGCTGCCGGTGAACACCGCGGTCAGGGTGTGGGACCCGGACTTCAGGTCCCGCGGCAGGGCGATCGTGACGGTCGCGTCGTTCCCCGTGCCGGCCACGAGCTCGCCGGTCCCCAGGACGGTGTCGCGCTCGCGGATCTCCACGGTGCCGGTGGGCACGGCGCCCTGACCGGTGACGGTGACGGTGGCGCTGACCTCGGACCCGTACCGCCCCGAGTTCTGCGACAGCGTGACCTTCGTGGTCGAGCCGGCCTTGCGGACGTCGACGGAGACGGCCTCCGACGTGGAGCCGGCCCACGCCGTGCTGTCCGGCGTGAACACCGCGGCGAGGCTGTGCGCCCCGCCGCCGAGCCGGACCGTGGCGGTGGCCGTGCCGCCGGCCACCGGCGCGGTGGCGATCTCCGTCTCGCCGTCCCGGAACGACACGGTGCCGGTGGCCTCCGCGGGGGCGACCGTGGCGGTCAGCGTGACGTCCTGGCCGACGCGGGGCGACCCGGAGACGGCGAGGGTGGTGGTGGTCGGCGTGGCCGCCGGGACGGTGACGTCGAGCACCTGGGCGCGGGTCGTCGGGTCGGCGTTGTGGCTGTGCAGCACCAGCAGCCGGTCGGGGGTGACGGTCGAGGTCGTCGACCGGTGCACGGTCAGCTCCGTGGTGTCGGAGCCGACGTACCAGAGGGCGTCGGTGACCCCGGCGTCGAACCAGTACGGCGGGTCGAACGGGTCGACGGTGAACGGCTCCACCGCGTCGAGCTGACCCGAGGGGTCGGCGGCGTAGTCGGAGTACGTCCACACCGTGGCGGTCGGCGTGGCACCCGGGGCGAGCCCGAGCGCCGCGATGCTGACCGGCGCGACGAGCACCGAGTTGTCGAACACCGTGGTGTCGACGTCCCCGAACGCGCCGTTGACGCCCTGGACGTCCAGGACCTCGCCGGAGTCGTAGTCGAACGTCGCGGCGACCGTGACGTCGGCCGCCTCGCTCAGCTTCTGCACGACCGTCTCGACGTCCGGCGTGCCGTCGGCGTCGACGTCCCAGTCGATGACCGGCAGCACGGCCTGGCCGAGCGTGGCCCAGTCGCCGTCCACCGCGATGCCCACGCCGAGGTACCCGTCGGCAGGGTCGCCGCCCGCGGCGGCCTGCTGCGGTGCGGTGGACGTCCAGCCGACCCAGCGCAGGTCGCCGGACGCGACGGCCGACTCCGAGGTGATGAAGCCGGGCACGTCCTCGAGCTTCGGGCTGGTGGCGGCGAGGTTCAGCGGCGCGACCAGGGAGGTCCAGCCGCCGGAGTCGACGCCCCGGCCCGACAGGGTGAGCGGCGCGGTGGTGGCACCCGCGTCGGCGAAGGACACGGGGTCCGCGGTGAGCTCGCTGACCAGCCGGGGAGCGGCCTGCACCGGGACGCGCAGCTCCTGCTCGCCCGAGGTCAGCACGAGCCGCCCGGACAGCGCCGCCACGTACTCGCGCGGCACGCCGCCCTGGGACGTCGCCGAGGTCGGGTCGATCTCCCGCTCGAGCGTGGCCGGGTCGGCCGTGAGGGTCAGGGTGACGAGCTCCTGCTGACCGGCGGGCACCGTGAGCGTGGCCGGCGAGGTGGTGATGGTCGCGCCGCCGGTGGTGGTCGCCGCGACGAACGCGGTGTCGAAGGTGGCCGCCTCCGTGCCGGTGTTCTGCACCGTGACGGTCTTGCGGAGCTCGACGGTCTCGTCGGCGACGTCGACGACGCCGAAGGTCACGGACACCTGGTCCGGGTCCTCCGAGCCGTACGCGAGCACCGTCTCGGCGACCGCCGCCCGGGCGTCCACGCGGCCGGAGCCGACCCGCTGCGGGCCGTACGTCGTGCCGGTCTGGCCCGCACCGGTCCACACGTCGTGCGTCGCGGTGTTCATCACGGCGGCCTTCACCTGGGCCGGCGTCCAGCCCGGCTGGGTGGCGCGCACGAGGGCGGCGATGCCGGCGACGTGCGGGGATGCCATGGAGGTGCCGGACAGCGACTGCGCGGCGTTCCCGGAGCCCGAGGCGGCCGAGAAGATCAGCGTGCCGGGAGCGGCGACGTCGGGCTTGATGATGCCGAGCGAGCCGTGCGCCCCGCGGGACGAGCCCGGGTTCAGCGCGTCGCCGACCTCGTCCGCGGTGACCGCGGCGGCGAGCGACGGGCCGATGTGCGCGGTGACGCCGCCCGCCTGGATCGCCGGCAGCAGCGCGTCGGTGGAGGACGCGGTGAGCTGCGCGCCGGGGATGGTCGCGTTGCCCGAGATGCCGGCGGCGAACACCGTCGACTCCGTGCCGAGCAGCACGCCGGCCGCTCCGGCGGCCTCGGCCGCGTTGAACCGGGCGACGCTGCCGCACGCGCGGGTCGCGTCGTCGTCGTCCCACCACAGGTAGACGATGTTCCCGGCGATCTGGTCGGCGTACGGCGTCAGCGGCGTGCAGCCGTCCACGTCGTCGCCCAGGTACACGACCGGTGCGGTGACGTCCGCGGCGCCCGCGTAGGCGATGGAGTTCTGCGCCGACCAGGTGCGGACGAGCGCCGGGTCCGGGGCCTGCGTGACCTCGACGCCGTCGTAGGTCTGCGGGCTGCCGACCGAGTTCGCGACGGTCAGGCCGGATGCCGCGGACCCGGGGGAGCCGCCGACGTCGGTGATGTCCGCCGAGTTGCCCGCGGACAGCACCGCGAGGGTGCCGAGGTCGGACAGGCGGTCGATCAGCAGGTTGTCCGGGTCGTCGGACGGGGTGGCGGAGGCGCCGAGCGACAGGTTCACGACGTCGAGGTGGTCCCCGAAGTCGCCGTCGCCGTCCGGGTCCGCCGCCCAGTCCAGGGCGAGGCCCGTCAGGTCGGTCGAGCCGCCGATGTCGCCGAAGACCTTGAGGGCGTAGAGGCCCGCCTCGGGAGCGGCGCCCGGCCCGACCTGCCAGTCCGACAGGTCGGTGAGCGAGGCGTAGTCGCCGGTGAAGGTGGTGCCGTCGGCCTGCACGCCGTAGCCCGCGGCCGAGCCGGCGACGTGCGTGCCGTGGCCGGAGTTGTCGGACGTGTAGACCGAGTCGATCGGGTTGGTGTCCTCGGTCGGCGTCAGCGTCGCGCCGGGGAGCTCCGAGGCGGGGTCCGCGTCGTACAGCGGGCCGGCGAAGTCGTGGCCGCCGAGGAACTTGGCGGGGTCGTACAGGCCCTCGGGGACCGGCTGCGTGCCGTCTTCGCCGTAGGCGGCGGCGTAGGCCTCGAGGGTGCCGGGACCGCCGAAGTCGGCGTGGGTGTAGTCCAGGCCGGTGTCGATGATGCCGATGCGGATGCCCTCGCCGGTCTCACCGGTGTCCTGCCACACCTGCAGCGCCCGCGTGAAGGCGTCGGTGGAGGAGTTGTCGGCGGTCTTGGTCGTGACGCGGTACACGGCGACGACGTCGTCGGAGCCCGCGAGCGCCCGCACCTGGGCGGCGTCACCGGTGACGAGGGCGCCGGACACGAGGTTCGACAGGGTGGCGATGCGCTGCGGCTCGACGGCGGCGGCCCGCGCGGCGGGGTCGACCTCGGCGGGCACGACGGCCTCGGCGACCTGCTCGACCTGCGCGGTGGCCTCCTGCACGGCGGCGGCGTCGCCACCGTCCTCGGCGACGTCCAGGCCGGACGGGGTGTCGAGCTGCACGAAGGCGGTGACGGTGCCGTCCGCCTCGGCGAGCCCCGAGCTGACCTTGTCCTCGGTGCCCGCCAGCACGTCGTCCGAGGCGACGGGGTCGCCGGCACCGGTGGCGAGATCGCCGGGCGACAGGGGTGCCGGCGGTGACGCGGCACCCGGGCCGCCGGCGGTGGCGACGCCCCCGGCCCCGAGGGTGGTGGTGGCGGCGAGCGCCAGGACGGTCAACGAGGCACGGAGCGAGCGACGCGTCATGCGGGGATCCGATCTAGGGCGAGGGCCAGACGCCGCCACCTCGTGACTGACGGTCACGGTGGTGGTGACAGGTGGCACACGCTACAAAGTTCTGGGCGATTCGTCACGGTTTCCCCACACATTGGTTGCTCAGCGCACGCACAGCCGTCGCTAGGATGGGTGACCTGGACCACATCGGGTGTGCTCACGGCCTCGGCCGGCACCTGGGCGCTCTGAGGACCACGGCTGTGCGGATCTCGTGAAGATCGCGCGGCCTCATCGTCACGGGATCTTCGCGTCCCTGTCGCGTCACCCTTGAACGGCCCCGCGGTCCGTTGCCTAACCTCGTGCCCCGTGAGTGACCGCATGCCCGCCCCGCGGAGCGCCTCCCGGGGACGGCATGCCGCCCCGCGCGGCGCATCCGAGCCGGCCTTCGCGACGACACCCACGCCCCCTGCACGGGAGGCGGGCGTCGGCGCGCCTGCCGGTCGGCCCGACGCCGCCACCGTCGCCCCCGCGACGGCCGAGCCCGCGTCGACCGCGACGACCCCGACCGAAGGTGCAGCTACCCGCCCCGTGACGTCCTCGCCCTCCACCCCCACCCCCGCGCTCCCCGACACCACCTCCGCGCTCCCCGGCGCCCGCACGCCCGACGCCGGCACCGCCGCGACGGCGCGTGCCCACGGCCGCCGCGCCGCCGGCCCCGCCGACGAGCACGCCACGGACAGCCCGCGCCGGTCGGCTCCCACGGGCCGCCGCGCCGCCGCCCCCGGTGGCCGCCGCGTCGCCGAGCCCGCCGACCGGCGCGGCTCCCACCGCGCCGAGGGCCGCCCCTCCGTGCGCACCCCCGCCCGCGGCGTCCCGGTCCCCGCGACCCTGGCGACCGCGGACGCCCCGGCGAACCGTGCCGAGCGCCGGCGGCGGCGCGCCCCGCGCCGGTCCGCGACCCGGGTGGCGCAGGGTGCCGTCGCGGTCGGCCTCGCGTTCGGCGTCGGGGGCTTCGCGATCGCCCCGGCCGCCGTCGAGCGGGCCGCGGCCGGTGCCGCGCGCGCCGCGACCGCGGACCCGACGCAGGACGCCTCCGTCACCGAGCCGGCGGCGACCCTCGAGCCGGAGGTCGTCGAGGAGCGTCAGGCGGCCGTCGTCCTGGCGAGCACCACCGCGCAGCAGGCCGACACCGCGAAGGCCGACGCCGTGGCCTCCGCCGTGCCGACCGACGCCGTCGCCGCGCTCAGCACCGCGGTCGCCGAGCTCGACACGCTCATCGCCGCGACGCAGTCCGAGCAGCCCGCGCTCCGGGCGCTGCAGCCGGCGGACCCGCCCGCGCCGGTGCTCTCCGGTGACGTGCTGGCCCAGGCCGTCGAGGTCGCCGGCGCCGCGGGTCAGGCCGACGCCGCCGCGTCCGCGGGAGCGGTCACGACGTCGGACGACGCCGCGGCGCCCGAGCCGACGGCCGAGGTCTCCGAGCCCGCCGTCGCCGCGGAGGACCCCGAGGACCCGGCCGCCGCGCGCCTCACCGCCGCGGTCGAGCGGGTCGCGACGCTCACCGCCGAGCTGCAGGTCGTCACGCAGCAGACCCAGGAGGCCGCGGCTGCAGCGGCCGCCGCCGCGGAGGCCGCCCGCAAGGAGGCCCAGCGCACCTCGCTCGACAGCTACGACAACGGGCAGATCCCGGCGTCGGCGCTGTGCGACCTCGGGTTCGCGCCGGGCCAGCAGTTGCGCTGCGACGCGGCCGAGGGCCTCGAGCGGCTCAACACCGCCTTCACCGCGCAGTTCGGCACCAACCTCGTGATCACCGACTCCTACCGGTCGTACGGCCAGCAGGTCGCGTGCCGCCGCCAGAAGGGCAGCCTGTGCGCGACGCCGGGCACGTCCAACCACGGCAACGGCACGGCGATCGACCTCGGCGGCAACGCCTACTCGTTCGGCACGGACCAGCACGACTGGATGCTGGCGCACGCCGAGGAGTACGGCTGGACGCTGCCGGACTGGGCACGTGCGTCCGGGTCCAAGCCGGAGCCGTGGCACTGGGAGTTCGTGGGCTGAGGCGCGTGCGCGGGTGCCCGGCGCGACCTACGGTGGGTCGCGCGGGCGGCCGGCCGGTCGCCCTCCCGTACTCGTGAGGAGCCCCGACATGCCCACACGCACCGCACGCACCGCCTGGAACGGCACCCTCAACGAGGGCGGCGGCCAGGTGGAGCTCAGCAGCTCGAAGGTCGGCACCTACGACGTGTCGTTCCCGAAGCGCGCGGCCGAGGAGGCCGGTGGCACCACCAGCCCCGAGGAGCTGATCGCGGCCGCCCACTCGTCCTGCTTCGCGATGCAGCTCTCGGCGCTGATCGGTGAGGCGGGCGGCACCCCCGAGTCCCTGGAGGTCACGGCCGACGTCACCCTCGGCCCGGACCCCGCCGGCGGCTTCCGGATCACCGGGATCGCGCTGAAGGTGCGCGGCGAGGTGTCCGGCCTCGACGAGGCGGGCTTCCTGCAGGCCGCGCAGGACGCGAAGGCGACCTGCCCGGTCAGCAAGGCGCTCACCGGCACCGAGATCACGCTGGACGCCGCGCTCGACTGAGCGACGCCGTCGACGACGCCCCCGCGGACCCGGTCCGGCGGGGGCGTCGTCGTCCTCGGGGACATCGCGCCCGCCCCGCCCGGGTGCTGGACGTCCCGGCCGACCCGCGCCGGGCCGGTGCGAGACTGGGGCGCGTGTCGACCGCCACGTCCCTCCCCCCGGGCGCCACGCCGCGCGCCGACACCGCCGCCGAGGCCGCCGAGCTCGTCCGGGCCCTGCGCTCCGCGGTCGCCGGCGGCGTGGACGACTCCTCCCGGCGCCGGGCCGAGTACTCCACGGACGCGTCCAACTACCGGGTCGTCCCGTCCGTCGTCGTGTTCCCCCGCGACGTCGACGACGCCCTCGCGGCGCTGGAGGTCGCGCGGGGTCTCGGCGTCCCGGTGACGTCGCGCGGCGGCGGCACCTCGGTGGCCGGCAACGCGGTGGGCACCGGCGTGGTGCTCGACTGGTCCCGGCACGTCAACCGCGTGCTGGACGTCGACCCGGGCACCGCGACCGCGCGCGTCGAGCCGGGCGTCGTCATGGCGATGCTGCAGAAGGCCGCCGCCCCGCACGGCCTGCGGTTCGGCCCGGACCCCTCGACGCAGGCCCGGGCGACGCTCGGCGGGATGATCGGGAACAACGCGTGCGGGCCGCGCGCGGTGGCCTACGGGCGCACCGCGGACAACGTGCTGGAGCTCGACGTCGTGGACGGCCGGGGCCGCCGGTTCACCGCCGGCAAGGGCCTGGACCCGGTTCCGGGGCTGGACGAGCTGGTCCGCGCCGAGATGGCCACGCTGCGCACGGAGCTCGGGCGGTTCGGCCGCCAGGTCTCCGGCTACTCCCTGGAGCACCTGCTGCCCGAGCGCGGCGCCGACCTGGCCAAGGCCCTCGTGGGGACCGAGGGCACCGTCGTGACGCTGCTCGGCGCGACCGTCCGGCTGGTGCCCGTGTCCGCCGCGCCGGTGCTGGTCGTGCTCGGCTACCCCGACATGGCGACGGCCGCGGACGCGGTGCCCGCGCTGCTCGCGCACCGGCCGCTCGCGATCGAGGGGATGGACGCGCGGCTGGTCGACGTGGTCCGGCGCGTCAAGGGCGCCGCCGCGGTGCCGCCGCTGCCCGAGGGCGCCGGCTGGATGATGGTCGAGGTCGGCGGGGACACGCTCGACGAGGCGCTGGAGCGGGCGCGCGCCCTCGCGGCGGACGCCGGCACGCGAGCGGTCGGGGTCTTCCCGCCGGGGCCCGAGGCCGCCGCCATGTGGCGCATCCGCGAGGACGGCGCCGGGCTCGGCGGGCGCACCCCGTCGGGCGAGCAGGCGTGGCCCGGCTTCGAGGACTCCGCGGTGCCGCCCGAGCGGCTCGGGGCGTACCTGCGCGAGCTCGAGGCCCTGATGGCGAGCCACGGCGTGGACGGCCTCGCGTACGGGCACTTCGGCGACGGCTGCGTGCACCTGCGCCTGGACGTGCCGATGGAGCGGTCGGGCGACCCCCTGCGCGCCTTCATGACGGACGCGGCGCACCTCGTCGCCGCCCACGGCGGGTCGCTGTCGGGGGAGCACGGCGACGGCCGGGCGCGCTCCGAGCTGCTGCCCGTCATGTACTCCGAGAAGGCGCTGGCGGCGTTCGGCGCGTTCAAGGACCTGCTCGACCCCGACGACCTGCTCAACCCCGGCGTGCTGGTGCGCCCCCGCCCGCTGGACGCCGACCTGCGACGGCCGCACGCCCGCCCGATCCCCGCCGGCCACGGCGGCTTCGCGTACGCGCACGACCACGGGGACTTCACCACCGCGGTGCACCGTTGCGTCGGCGTGGGCAAGTGCCGCGCGGACTCGTCCGCCACCGGTGGGTTCATGTGCCCCTCGTACCTGGCCACGAAGGACGAGAAGGACTCCACCCGCGGCCGCGCCCGGGTCCTGCAGGAGATGGCGAACGGGTCGCTGGTGTCCCGCGGCTGGTCCTCGCCGGAGGTGCACGACGTCCTCGACCTGTGCCTCTCGTGCAAGGCGTGCTCGTCGGACTGCCCCGCGGGCGTCGACATGGCCCAGTACAAGGCGGAGGTGCTGCACCGCACCTACCGCGGCCGGCTCCGCCCGGTGAACCACTACGTGCTCGGCTGGCTGCCCCGCTGGACCCGGCTCGTCACCGGCGTGCCCGGCCTCGCGCGGCTGAGCAACGCGGTGCTGGGCGTCCGGCCGCTCGCCAAGGTCGTGCTCAGGCTCGGCGGCATGGACACCCGCCGGAAGATGGTCGACTTCGCCCCCGCGCCGTTCCGGTCGCGGGTGCGCCGCGGCGAGGTCGACGTGCGCCGCGGGGGAGCGCCGTCGACCGCGGGCGGGACCTCCCTGTCGGTGACCGGCACCTCCGGCCGGCCCCCGGTCCTGCTGTGGACCGACTCGTTCAGCGACGCGCTCGCCCCGTCGATCCCGGTCGCCGCGGTGCGGGTGCTCCGCGCCGCGGGCTACGAGGTGCTGGTCCCGGAGCACGACGCCTGCTGCGGCCTCACCTGGATCTCCACCGGGCAGCTCGACGGGGCCCGCAAGCGGCTCACGCACCTGCTCGAGGTGCTGGGCCCGTACGCCGTCAACGGCGTGCCGATCGTCGGGCTCGAGCCGTCCTGCACCGCCGTGCTGCGTTCCGACCTGCTGGACCTGCTCCCCGACGACCCGCGAGCCGTCGCGGTCGCCCGCGCGACGCGGACGCTCGCCGAGCTGCTGACCGCCCCGTCGCCGGTCGGCCCCGGCGACCGGTGGGAGCTCCCGGACCTGTCCGACGTCACCGCCGTCGTGCAGCCGCACTGCCACCACCACGCCGTCATGACGTACACCGCGGACCGGACGCTCCTGTCCGAGGCCGGGGCGTCGTTCTCGACCCTCGCGGGCTGCTGCGGCCTCGCCGGGAACTTCGGCATGGAGGCCGGGCACTACGACGTCTCCGTGCAGGTCGCCGAGCACGCCATGCTGCCCGCGCTGCGCGACGCCGCCCCGGGGGACGTGCTGCTCGCCGACGGGTACTCCTGCCGGACGCAGGCCGACCAGCTCGCCGGCGTGCAGGGCGTGCACCTCGCGGAGCTGCTCGCGTCGCACCTGCCCGGGGCGTCGCGCGACTGACGGGCGCCTCCGACGAGCCGCTCACGGCCGGTGACCGGCGGATTTGGGCCCCCGGCGCGCGTGCCGTAGTCTGGTCGCTGCCCAAGACCGCAGGTCGTCGGCTCCCGTGCTCCTCCCGCTTCCGTGGGGTGCGCCCGAGAGCCGCCCGAAGTCCCGCTCCGGCGGAGGCCCGCGCAGGTTTCGAAGTTCGATGGTCGTGCGTGAAGACGTGCGTGCTGCGAGCCCCGGCCTGCGCCGGGGCTCTTTCGCGTTCGGGGTCGAGGACGACGCCCTGCGGCACCACCATCGGAAGGATCGACATGGCGAGGCCGGACAAGGCAGCCGCAGTCGCCGAGCTCACGGACCAGTTCCGTGACTCGAACGCGGCCGTGCTGACCGAGTACCGCGGGCTCACCGTCGCGCAGCTCAAGTCGCTGCGTCGGTCGCTCAGCGGCAACGCGAACTACGCCGTGGTGAAGAACACGCTGACCGCGATCGCGGCCAAGGAAGCCGGCATCGAGGGGATCGCGGACGAGCTCAAGGGCCCGTCCGCCATCGCCTTCGTCACCGGTGACCCGGTCGAGGCCGCCAAGGGTCTGCGGGACTTCGCTCGCGCGAACCCCGCGCTGGTCATCAAGGGTGGTGTCCTCGACGGACGCGCCCTGACCGCCGCGGACGTCACCAAGCTCGCGGACCTCGAGTCCCGCGAGGTCCTGCTGGCCAAGGCTGCCGGTGCGATGAAGGCCAAGCTGTTCCAGACGGCTTACCTCTTCACCGCGCCCGCGTCGAAGGCCGTGCGCACCGTCGAGGCTCTCCGCGCCCAGCAGGAGACCGCCGACACCGCTGCCTGAGCCGACCAGGCTCAGCCGCCCCACACCCTGCCCCTGCCGGTCGCCGTGACCGGAGGGGATCGAGACGGAAGGAACCGCCACCATGGCGAAGCTCACCACCGACGAGCTCATCTCCGCGTTCAAGGAGCTCACCCTCATCGAGCTCTCCGAGTTCGTGAAGGCGTTCGAGGAGACCTTCGAGGTCACCGCTGCGGCCCCGGCCGCCGTCGCCGTCGCCCCCGCTGCCGGCGGTGCCGGTGCGGACGCCCCGGCCGAGGAGGAGAAGGACGAGTTCGACGTCATCCTCGAGGCCGCCGGCGACAAGAAGATCCAGGTCATCAAGGAGGTGCGCGGCCTCACCTCGCTCGGTCTGAAGGAGGCCAAGGACCTCGTCGACGGCGCGCCGAAGCCGGTCCTGGAGAACGTCAACAAGGAGACCGCGGACAAGGCCAAGGCCGCCCTCGAGGGCGCCGGCGCCACCGTCACCCTCAAGTGACCCGCCCCGGGGGCCCGGCGCTCACGCGCTAGGCCGCCCGGACGCTCCACGCGAAGGCCCGCACTCCCTCCGGGGGGTGCGGGCCTTCGCTGCGCCTGCCCCCGGCGCGGCGACGGCACCCCGCGGCGCCGACGGCACCCCGCGGCCGAGACTGCGCCCCGTGCACAGTGCGCGGTCCCGGCTACCGGGCGCACTCCGTGGCGCGCGCCAGCGCAGCCGGGGGAGCGGGAATGTTCCGGGGGAGGGGCGGCGTTGCAGCGTCCGGACCCCGCGACGTGGCCGGGTCCCCGGCGGGTGTGGCGCACGTCCCATACCACGGCCGTTGGACTTGCCGCCACATTCGTACTACGCTAGCGCTTTGCGCTGGCCTGTGCCCGCGATCCCGTATAACCCGCGCTCACCAGCATCGTAGTACGCGATGCCCGGAGGCCCGAGGCCGGGGGGTCGCGAACCGCCGGGCACGGCGCAGGGAACTCGATCTGCTGGGAAGGACCCCTCTTGGCTGCCTCGCGCACCTCCTCCGCAACGTCCGAAGCCATCGCGAACCGCACCGCATCCCGCCGCCTCTCCTTCGCCCGGATCGACGAGCCGCTGGAGGTCCCCGACCTCCTCGGCCTGCAGACGGAGAGCTTCGACTGGCTGCTGGGCAACGAGAAGTGGCAGGCCCGGGTCGCCGCCGCTCTCGAGACCGGTCGCCAGGACGTACCGGAGACCGCTGGACTGGAGGAGATCTTCGAGGAGATCTCCCCCATCGAGGACTTCGGCGGCACCATGTCGCTGTCGTTCCGCGAGCACCGTTTCGAGCCGCCGAAGTACACGGCCGACGAGTGCAAGGAGAAGGACTTCACCTACGCGGCGCCGCTGTTCGTCACCGCGGAGTTCGTGAACTACACCACCGGTGAGATCAAGAGCCAGACCGTCTTCATGGGCGACTTCCCGCTCATGAGCGAGCGCGGCACCTTCATCATCAACGGCACCGAGCGCGTCGTCGTCTCGCAGCTGGTGCGTTCCCCGGGCGTGTACTTCGAGCGCACCGCCGACAAGACGTCCGACAAGGACATCTTCACGGTCAAGATGATCCCGAGCCGCGGTGCGTGGCTGGAGTTCGAGATCGACAAGCGCGACAACGTCGGCGTCCGCGTCGACCGCAAGCGCAAGCAGAACGCCACCGTGCTGCTCAAGGCCCTCGGCATGACGGAGTCGGAGATCCGCGAGGAGTTCGCGCAGTTCCCGGCCGTCATCGACACCCTGGAGAAGGACCACGTCCAGACCCAGGACGAGGCGCTGCTCGACCTGTACCGCAAGATCCGCCCGGGCGAGCCGCCGACGGTCGAGGCCGGCCGCGCGCTGATCGAGAACTTCTACTTCAACCCGAAGCGCTACGACCTCGCGAAGGTCGGCCGCTACAAGGTGAACAAGAAGCTCGGCATCGACGTGCCCCTGGCCGACTCGGTGCTGTCCAAGGACGACATCGTCGCCGCGATCAAGTACATGGCCGCGCTGCACGCCGACGTGACGACCCTCCCGGGCCGCCGCAACGGCGAGGCGATCGAGGTCCGCGTCGAGACCGACGACATCGACCACTTCGGCAACCGCCGCATCCGCGCGGTGGGCGAGCTCATCCAGAACCAGGTCCGCACGGGCCTGTCCCGGATGGAGCGCGTCGTGCGCGAGCGCATGACGACGCAGGACGTCGAGGCGATCACGCCGCAGACGCTGATCAACATCCGCCCCGTCGTGGCCTCCATCAAGGAGTTCTTCGGGACGAGCCAGCTGTCGCAGTTCATGGACCAGAACAACCCGCTCGCCGGCCTGACGCACAAGCGTCGTCTGTCCGCGCTGGGCCCGGGTGGTCTGTCCCGCGACCGCGCCGGCATGGAGGTCCGTGACGTCCACCCGTCGCACTACGGCCGCATGTGCCCGATCGAGACCCCTGAGGGCCCGAACATCGGCCTCATCGGCTCGCTCGCGACGTTCGGGCGGATCAACCCGTTCGGCTTCGTCGAGACCCCGTACCGCAAGGTCGAGAACGGCCGCGTGACGGACGAGGTGCACTACCTCACCGCCGACGACGAGGACCGCTACGTCATCGCCCAGGCCAACGCGGCCGTGCGCGAGGACGGCCGGTTCGCCGAGGACACGGTCCTGGTCCGCGTCAAGGGTGGCGACACCGAGGACGTCGCGGCCGAGGTCGTCGACTACATCGACGTCTCGCCGCGCCAGATGGTGTCGGTCGGCACCGCGCTGATCCCGTTCCTCGAGCACGACGACGCCAACCGCGCCCTCATGGGTGCGAACATGCAGCGCCAGGCCGTGCCGCTGGTCCGCTCCGAGGCGCCGCTCGTCGGCACCGGCATGGAGTGGCGCGCGGCGGTCGACGCGGGTGACGTCATCGTCGCCACGAAGCCCGGTGTGGTCACCGAGGTGTCGGCGGACCTCATCACGGTCGCGAACGACGACGCCACCACGACCACGTACCGCGCGGCGAAGTTCCGCCGCTCGAACCAGGGCACGAGCTACAACCAGCGCGTCCTGGTCGACCAGGGCCAGCGCGTCGAGGTCGGCTCGGTGCTGGCGGACGGCCCGGCGACGGACGAGGGCGAGCTCGCGCTCGGCCGCAACCTGCTGGTCGCGTTCATGTCGTGGGAGGGCCACAACTACGAGGACGCGATCATCCTGTCGCAGCGCCTCGTGCAGGACGACGTCCTGTCCTCGATCCACATCGAGGAGCACGAGGTCGACGCCCGCGACACCAAGCTCGGCCCGGAGGAGATCACGCGGGACATCCCGAACGTCTCCGAGGACGTCCTGGCGGATCTGGACGAGCGCGGCATCATCCGCATCGGTGCCGAGGTCGCGGCCGGCGACGTGCTGGTCGGCAAGGTCACCCCCAAGGGCGAGACCGAGCTGACCCCGGAGGAGCGCCTGCTGCGCGCGATCTTCGGCGAGAAGGCGCGCGAGGTCCGCGACACGTCGCTCAAGGTCCCGCACGGCGAGTCCGGCACGGTCATCGAGGTGCGCACGTTCAACCGCGAGGACGGCGACGAGCTGCCCGCCGGCGTGAACGAGCTCGTCCGGGTGTACATCGCCCAGCGCCGCAAGATCACGGACGGCGACAAGCTCGCCGGCCGTCACGGCAACAAGGGCGTCATCTCGAAGATCCTGCCCGTCGAGGACATGCCGTTCCTCCCGGACGGCACGCCGGTCGACATCGTCCTGAACCCGATGGGTGTCCCGGGGCGCATGAACGTCGGCCAGGTCCTGGAGGTCCACCTCGGGTGGATCGCCAAGCAGGGCTGGAACGTCGAGCTGGCCGAGGGCGACCTCTCCTGGATCGACGAGGTCCCGGAGATCGCCAAGTCCTCGACCCCGGGCAACCCGGTCGCGACGCCGGTGTTCGACGGCGTGCCGGAGGAGACCCTCACCGGTCTGCTCGGCTCGACGCTGCCGAACCGCGACGGCGAGCGCATGGTCGGCGTCGACGGCAAGGCGCGGCTCTTCGACGGCCGCTCCGGCGAGCCGTTCCCGGAGCCGGTGGCCGTGGGCTACATGTACATCCTCAAGCTGCACCACCTGGTGGACGACAAGATCCACGCCCGGTCGACCGGCCCGTACTCGATGATCACGCAGCAGCCGCTGGGTGGTAAGGCGCAGTTCGGTGGCCAGCGGTTCGGCGAGATGGAGGTGTGGGCCCTCGAGGCGTACGGCGCCGCCTACACGCTGCAGGAGCTCCTGACCATCAAGTCGGACGACATCCCGGGCCGCGTCAAGGTGTACGAGGCGATCGTCAAGGGGGAGAACATCCCCGACTCGGGCATCCCGGAGTCGTTCAAGGTCCTCCTCAAGGAGATGCAGTCGCTCTGCCTGAACGTGGAGGTGCTGTCCTCGGACGGCGTGTCCATCGACATGCGCGAGAACGACGACGAGGTGTACCGCGCCGCCGAGGAGCTGGGCATCGACCTGTCCCGGCGCCCGAACGCCGCCAGCTCCATCGACGAGATCTGACGCCGAGCGTCCGCCGGCCCACCGTGAGGAGGGCCGGCGGGCCGCCCGCACCCCTTGCACCATTCCGTTCCGCCGGACCGCGTACCGCGAGAACCGGCAAGCGAAGGAAGTAGGACCCCTTGCTCGACGTCAACGTCTTCGACGAGCTGCGTATCGGCCTGGCCTCGGCCGACGACATCCGTGCCTGGTCGCACGGTGAGGTGAAGAAGCCCGAGACCATCAACTACCGGACTCTCAAGCCTGAGAAGGACGGTCTGTTCTGCGAGAAGATCTTCGGTCCCACCCGGGACTGGGAGTGCTACTGCGGCAAATACAAGCGCGTGCGCTTCAAGGGCATCATCTGCGAGCGCTGCGGCGTCGAGGTGACCCGCTCGAAGGTCCGTCGTGAGCGCATGGGCCACATCGAGCTCGCCGCGCCCGTCACGCACATCTGGTTCTTCAAGGGTGTGCCGTCGCGCCTCGGCTACCTGCTCGACCTCGCCCCGAAGGACCTGGAGAAGGTCATCTACTTCGCGGCCTACATGATCACGTGGGTCGACACCGAGGGTCGTCAGGAGGACCTCCCGAACCTCCAGAACGAGATCGACCTGGAGCGCAAGGAGATCGCGGACCGCCGCGACAACGACATCAACACCCGCGCGCAGAAGCTCGAGGCCGACCTGGCCGAGCTCGAGGCCGAGGGTGCGAAGGCCGACGCCCGCCGCAAGGTGCGCGACTCGGCCGAGCGCGAGATGGCCCAGATCCGCAAGCGTGCGGACGCGGAGATCGAGCGTCTCGACACCATCTGGGACAAGTTCAAGAACCTCAAGGTCGCGGACCTCGAGGGCGACGAGCTGCTCTACCGCCAGCTGCAGGACCGCTACGGCAACTACTTCGAGGGCTCGATGGGCGCGCAGGCGATCCAGAAGCGCCTGGAGGCCTTCGACCTGGAGGCCGAGAGCGAGAACCTGCGCGAGATCATCCGGTCGGGCAAGGGCCAGCGCAAGACCCGTGCGCTCAAGCGCCTCAAGGTCGTCAACGCGTTCCTCACCACGACGAACTCGCCGACCGGCATGGTGCTGGACGCCGTCCCGGTCATCCCGCCGGACCTGCGCCCCATGGTGCAGCTCGACGGCGGCCGGTTCGCCACGTCCGACCTGAACGACCTGTACCGCCGCGTCATCAACCGGAACAACCGCCTCAAGCGGCTCCTGGACCTGGGCGCGCCGGAGATCATCGTCAACAACGAGAAGCGGATGCTCCAGGAGGCCGTGGACTCGCTGTTCGACAACGGCCGCCGCGGCCGCCCGGTCACGGGCCCCGGCAACCGCCCGCTGAAGTCGATCTCCGACATGCTCAAGGGCAAGCAGGGACGGTTCCGCCAGAACCTGCTCGGCAAGCGCGTCGACTACTCGGGCCGTTCGGTCATCGTCGTCGGCCCGCAGCTCAAGCTGCACCAGTGCGGTCTGCCCAAGCAGATGGCGCTCGAGCTGTTCAAGCCGTTCGTGATGAAGCGCCTGGTCGACCTGAACCACGCGCAGAACATCAAGTCGGCCAAGCGCATGGTCGAGCGCGCGCGCCCGGTCGTGTGGGACGTGCTCGAGGAGGTCATCACCGAGCACCCCGTGCTGCTCAACCGTGCACCCACGCTGCACCGTCTGGGCATCCAGGCGTTCGAGCCGCAGCTCGTCGAGGGCAAGGCGATCCACCTGCACCCGCTCGTCTGCGGCGCGTTCAACGCCGACTTCGACGGTGACCAGATGGCTGTCCACCTGCCCCTGAGCGCGGAGGCGCAGGCCGAGGCCCGCATCCTCATGCTCTCGAGCAACAACATCCTGAAGCCGTCGGACGGCCGTCCGGTGACCATGCCCTCGCAGGACATGATCATCGGCCTGTTCCACCTGACCTCCGACAAGGAGGAGCCGGTGGGTGCCGGCCGCGCGTTCAGCTCGGTCGCCGAGGCGATCATGGCGTTCGACCAGGGCAGCCTGGACCTCAACGCGGTCGTGCGGATCCGCATGGACGGCCTGGTGTTCGCGCCGGGCACCGAGCCGGAGGGCTTCGTCGCCGACGAGCCGTTCCTGTTCGAGACCACGCTGGGCCGCGCGCTGTTCAACGAGCTGCTGCCGGTCGACTACCCGTACGAGAACGGGGTCGTCGACAAGAAGCGCCTGTCGGTCATCGTCAACGACCTGGCCGAGCGGTACCCGAAGGTCGAGGTCGCCGCGTCGCTGGACGCCCTGAAGGAGGCCGGCTTCCGCTGGGCCACCCGCTCGGGCGTCACGATCTCCATCTCGGACGTCGCTGCGCCGACGGCCAAGGCGGAGATCCTGACCGAGCACGAGGCGCGCGCGACGAAGGTGCAGGGCCAGTACGACAAGGGCCTCATCACCGACGACGAGCGTCGCCAGGAGCTCATCGAGATCTGGACGCAGGCCACCGACAAGGTCGCCAAGGCGATGCAGGAGAACTTCTCGGCCCGCAACACCGTGTTCCGCATGGTCGGCTCCGGTGCGCGAGGCAACTGGATGCAGGTCCGGCAGATCGCCGGTATGCGCGGCCTGGTGGCGAACCCGAAGGGCGAGATCATCCCGCGCCCGATCAAGGCGAACTACCGCGAGGGCCTCTCCGTCCTCGAGTACTTCATCGCGACGCACGGTGCCCGCAAGGGTCTGGCGGACACCGCTCTGCGGACCGCCGACTCGGGCTACCTGACCCGTCGTCTGGTGGACGTCTCGCAGGACGTCATCGTCCGCGAGGAGGACTGCGGCACCGAGCGCGGCCTCACCATGCCGATCGGCGTCAAGGGTGCCGACGGCACGCTGCGCCGGCACGACAAGGTCGAGACCTCGGTCTTCTCCCGCACGCTGGCGACCGACGCCGAGATCGACGGCGAGGTCATCGGGCACGCGGGTGAGGACATCGGCGACGTGCTGCTGGACCGCCTGCTGGCGGCCGGTGTCGAGTCGCTGAAGGTCCGGTCCGTCCTGACCTGCGAGTCGCGCGTCGGCACCTGCGCGAAGTGCTACGGCCGTTCGCTGGCCACCGGCAAGCTCGTCGACATCGGCGAGGCCGTCGGCATCATCGCGGCCCAGTCGATCGGTGAGCCCGGCACCCAGCTGACGATGCGTACCTTCCACACCGGTGGTGTCGCGTCGGCGGAGGACATCACGCAGGGTCTGCCGCGTGTCCAGGAGCTCTTCGAGGCCCGCACCCCCAAGGGTGAGAGCCCCATCGCGGAGTTCTCCGGCCGGATCACGATCGACGAGGCGGACCGCACGCGCCGCATCGTCCTCACCCCGGACGACGGCTCCGAGGAGATCGCCTACCCGATCACCAAGCGCTCGCGCCTGCTGGTCAGCGACGGCGACCACGTCGAGGTCGGCACGCAGCTCGTGCAGGGTGCGGTGGACCCGAAGAAGGTCCTGCGCATCCTCGGCCCCCGCGCCACCCAGAAGCACCTGGTGGACGAGGTCCAGGAGGTCTACAACTCCCAGGGCGTGGACATCCACGACAAGCACATCGAGGTCATCGTGCGGCAGATGCTGCGTCGCGTGACCGTGCTGGACTCCGGGGACACGGGCCTCCTGCCGGGCGAGCTCGCCGAGCGCGGCCGGTTCGAGGACTTCAACCGCCGTGCGGTCGCCGAGGGTGGCCAGCCGGCCTCGGGCCGTCCGGAGCTGATGGGCATCACGAAGGCGTCGCTCGCGACGGACTCGTGGCTGTCGGCGGCGTCCTTCCAGGAGACGACGCGCGTCCTCACCGAGGCCGCGATGTCGGGCCGGTCCGACCCGCTGCTGGGCCTGAAGGAGAACGTGATCCTCGGCAAGCTGATCCCCGCCGGCACCGGTCTTCCCCGGTACCACGAGGTGGCGGTCGAGCCCACCGAGGAGGCGAAGGCCGAGCTGTACCCGTCCTTCGGCTACGACGAGATCGACTTCCCCGCCCTGGGCCTCGGCTCGGGCGAGGCGATCCCGCTCGAGGACATCGACTTCGGCGACTACCGCTGACGTCACGCCTCACCGGTCCGAGGGGGTCCGCCGTGCTCGTCACGGCGGGCCCCCTCGGCCGTGCTCCGGCCGCCCGGGTCCTCCCGCCGGGGCGGCCGGGAACACACGGCGGGGGAGCGACGTTGTGCTTCCTGACCGACGTGGCAGGCCGGCACCCTCAGGCTTTGACGGGTGCGCGGACCGCCGAGTAACGTTGGACACCGTGCCCGCGCCGTCGGGCCCTCACGCGCGCTCGACTCACGAGCGCAGGGTGGTCACCCCCACCGCACCGCACCTCGACCCCGGTCTCCCGGGGGATGGTGTGCGGGACGGGACCGGGACGACACGCCCGGGTGCGGGGGTCGGTGCGGGAGGAAAGACCCACCGGGGTAGTCGCGCGACGGGCGACGATCCGGACCAAGCCGGCCGTCCAGGGTGACGGGTGCCGGTCAGACCAGACTTCCTCAACATGACGGAGACGTAGTGCCTACGATCCAGCAGCTGGTCCGCAAGGGCCGGACGCCGAAGACCAACAAGTCGAAGACGCCCGCACTGCAGGGCAGCCCGCAGCGCCGCGGCGTCTGCACCCGCGTGTACACGACCACCCCGAAGAAGCCGAACTCGGCTCTCCGCAAGGTCGCCCGCGTCAAGCTCTCCTCGGGCATCGAGGTCACGGCCTACATCCCCGGTGAGGGCCACAACCTGCAGGAGCACTCCATCGTGCTCGTCCGCGGCGGTCGCGTGAAGGACCTGCCCGGTGTCCGCTACAAGATCATCCGAGGCGCTCTGGACACCCAGGGCGTGAAGAACCGTAAGCAGGCGCGTAGCCGCTACGGCGCGAAGAAGGGCTGAACCGATGCCTCGCAAGGGTCCGGCCCCTCGGCGGCCGCTCATCGTCGACCCGGTCTACGGATCCCCGGTCGTCACCCAGCTGATCAACAAGGTCCTGCTCGACGGCAAGAAGTCCGTCGCGGAGGCCATCGTCTACGGCGCGCTCGAGGGCGTCCGTGAGAAGACCCAGGGCGACCCGGTCGTCGTCCTCAAGCGCGCGCTGGACAACGTCCGCCCGTCGCTCGAGGTGCGCTCCCGCCGTGTCGGTGGCGCGACCTACCAGGTCCCGGTCGAGGTCCGCCCCGTCCGCCAGACCACCCTCGCGCTGCGCTGGCTCACGGACTACTCCCGCGCCCGTCGCGAGAAGACCATGACCGAGCGCCTCATGAACGAGATCCTCGACGCCAGCAACGGCCTGGGCGCCGCGGTCAAGCGCCGCGAGGACATGCACAAGATGGCCGAGTCCAACAAGGCGTTCGCCCACTACCGCTGGTGATCCCAGCGGGACCGGCGGACCCGAGCCAACTGAAGGGCTGAACCTGTGGCACTGGACGTGCTGACGGACCTCAACAAGGTCCGCAACATCGGCATCATGGCGCACATCGATGCCGGCAAGACCACGACGACCGAGCGGATCCTGTACTACACGGGCGTCAACTACAAGATCGGCGAGACCCACGACGGTGCGTCGACCACGGACTGGATGGAGCAGGAGCAGGAGCGTGGCATCACGATCACGTCCGCTGCTGTGACCGCCTTCTGGAACAAGGGCAAGTCGAACGAGACGCAGATCAACGTCATCGACACGCCCGGTCACGTCGACTTCACCGTCGAGGTGGAGCGTTCGCTGCGCGTGCTCGACGGCGCGGTCGCGGTGTTCGACGGCAAGGAGGGCGTGGAGCCCCAGTCGGAGACCGTCTGGCGCCAGGCCGACAAGTACGAGGTCCCCCGCATCTGCTTCGTCAACAAGATGGACAAGCTGGGTGCGGACTTCTACTTCACGGTCGACACCATCGTGAACCGCCTCAAGGCCAAGCCGCTGGTCATCCAGCTGCCGATCGGCTCCGAGAACGACTTCATCGGCGTCGTCGACCTGGTCGAGATGCGCGCGCTCGTGTGGCGTGGCGAGACCGAGATGGGCGCGAAGTACGAGGTCGAGGAGATCCCGGCCGACCTCCTGGAGCGGGCCGAGCAGTTCCGCAGCGAGCTGCTCGAGGCCGTCGCCGAGACGGACGACGACCTGCTCGAGAAGTTCCTGGGCGGTGAGGAGCTCACGGTCGCCGAGATCAAGTCCGGCATCCGCAAGCTCACCATCTCCGGCGAGGCGTTCCCGGTCCTGTGCGGCTCGGCGTTCAAGAACAAGGGCGTCCAGCCCATGCTCGACGCCGTCGTCGACTTCCTCCCGTCGCCCCTCGACGTCCCGGCCATCCAGGGCCACGACGTCAAGGACGAGGAGGTCGTCATCGAGCGCCACCCGGACGCCTCCGAGCCGTTCTCGGCCCTGGCGTTCAAGATCGCCGCGCACCCGTTCTTCGGCAAGCTCACCTTCATCCGCGTGTACTCGGGGAAGGTCGTCCAGGGCGCCCAGGTGCTCAACGCGACCAAGGGCAAGAAGGAGCGCATCGGGAAGATCTTCCAGATGCACGCCAACAAGGAGAACCCGGTCGACGAGGCCACGGCGGGCCACATCTACGCGTTCATCGGCCTGAAGGACGTCACCACCGGTGACACCCTCTGCGCCCTCGACGCGCCGGTGGTCCTCGAGTCCATGACCTTCCCGGAGCCCGTCATCGACGTGGCGATCGAGCCGAAGACCAAGGGTGACCAGGAGAAGCTCTCCACGGCCATCCAGAAGCTCGCCGAGGAGGACCCGACCTTCCGCGTCCGCCTGGACGAGGAGACCGGCCAGACCGTCATCGGCGGCATGGGCGAGCTCCACCTCGACATCCTCGTCGACCGCATGCGTCGCGAGTTCAAGGTCGAGGCGAACGTCGGCAAGCCGCAGGTGGCGTACCGCGAGACGATCCGCCGCAAGGTGGAGAAGATCGACTACACCCACAAGAAGCAGACCGGTGGGTCGGGCCAGTTCGCGAAGGTGCAGATGACCTTCGAGCCGCTGGAGTCCGAGGACGGCGCGCTGTACGCGTTCGAGAACGCGGTCACCGGTGGCCGCGTGCCGCGCGAGTACATCCCGTCGGTCGACCAGGGCATCCAGAGCGCGATGCAGCTCGGTGTGCTGGCCGGCTTCCCGCTGGTCGGCATCAAGGCCACGCTGCTCGACGGTGCCGCGCACGACGTCGACTCGTCCGAGATGGCGTTCAAGATCGCCGGCTCCATGATCCTCAAGGAGGCAGTCCGCAAGGCGGACCCGGTCCTCCTCGAGCCGATCATGGCGGTCGAGGTCCGGACGCCCGAGGACTACATGGGCGACGTGATCGGCGACATCAACTCGCGGCGCGGCATGATCCAGTCCATGGAGGACGCGACGGGCGTGAAGGTGATCCGCGCCCAGGTCCCCCTCTCCGAGATGTTCGGGTACGTCGGTGACCTGCGGTCGAAGACCCAGGGTCGCGCGGTGTACTCGATGCAGTTCGACAGCTACGCCGAGGTGCCTCGGAATGTTGCCGACGAGATCATCAAGAAGACCCGGGGCGAGTAGTCCCACAGGTCGAACCGAGTACGACCAATCAACCCGACCCGTAGGACCGCACGTCCGCAGGGGCACTGAGCCCCTGCATCGTTCGGCAATCTCTACACCAGAGTCCTGAGGAGGACCCAGTGGGCAAGGCGAAGTTCGAGCGGACCAAGCCGCACGTCAACATCGGGACCATCGGTCACGTCGACCACGGCAAGACGACGCTGACTGCTGCGATCTCGAAGGTGCTGCACGACAAGTACCCCGACCTGAACCCCTTCACGCCTTTCGACGAGATCGACAAGGCGCCCGAGGAGAAGCAGCGCGGCATCACGATCAACATCGCGCACGTCGAGTACCAGACGGAGAAGCGTCACTACGCTCACGTCGACGCGCCGGGTCACGCCGACTACATCAAGAACATGATCACGGGTGCGGCGCAGATGGACGGCGCCATCCTCGTGGTCGCCGCCACCGACGGCCCGATGGCCCAGACGCGTGAGCACGTCCTGCTCGCCCGTCAGGTCGGCGTGCCGTACCTGCTCGTGGCGCTCAACAAGTCCGACATGGTCGACGACGAGGAGATCCTCGAGCTCGTCGAGATGGAGGTCCGCGAGCTGCTGTCGTCGCAGGGCTTCGACGGTGACGAGGCGCCGGTCATCCGCGTCTCCGGCCTGAAGGCCCTCGAGGGCGACCCGGAGTGGGTCAAGTCCGTCGAGGACCTGCTGGACGCCGTGGACGAGTCCGTGCCGGAGCCGGTGCGTGACATGGACAAGCCGTTCCTCATGCCGATCGAGGACGTCTTCACGATCACCGGTCGTGGCACCGTCGTCACCGGCAAGGTCGACCGCGGCAAGCTGCAGATCAACTCCGAGGTCGAGATCGTCGGCATCCGCCCGGCGCAGAAGACCACGGTCACCGGTATCGAGATGTTCCACAAGCAGATGGACGAGGCGTGGGCCGGCGAGAACTGCGGCCTCCTGCTCCGTGGCACCAAGCGTGAGGACGTCGAGCGCGGCCAGGTCGTCGTGAAGCCGGGCTCGATCACGCCGCACACCGAGTTCGAGGGTCAGGTCTACATCCTGGCCAAGGACGAGGGCGGGCGTCACAACCCGTTCTACTCGAACTACCGTCCGCAGTTCTACTTCCGGACGACCGACGTCACCGGCGTCATCACGCTGCCCGAGGGCACCGAGATGGTCATGCCGGGCGACAACACGGAGATCTCCGTGACGCTGATCCAGCCCATCGCGATGGAGGAGGGCCTCGGCTTCGCCATCCGCGAGGGCGGCCGCACCGTCGGCTCGGGCCGCGTCACCAAGATCGTCAAGTGATCTGACCCCTTCGGGGAGCTAGACCACACCGGGAGGGCCCGGGTGCTTCGGCACCCGGGCCCTCCTGCGTCCCCGCTCGGTCAGTGGCTGTCGGCGTAGCCCGCGGACCCGTCGCCGTCGAGGTCGGTGCACAGCCCGTGCGCCTCGTCGCGGCCGGCCGACGCCCACTCGGCGACGCAGTCGGCGTACCCCGCGATGTGCCGGAACGTCTCGTCCACCGTCGCGTCCGTGCAGTCCGGGTCGCCGGCGGCCGGGTCGCACGGGTCGCCGGGGGTGGGCGTGGCCCCGGAGGCGGGGGTGTCGTCGGTGGCGGCCGGCGCCGGGGTGGGCGAGCCGGCCCACTCCGCGGCCGGGACGGGGTCGGAGGTCGTGCCGGCGTCGGGCTGACCGGTGCAGCCGGCCAGGGCGAGCGCGAGGGCGGCGCAGGCAGCGGCGCCGGTGAGCCACCGGCGGTCTCGCTGGGAAGGTGTCGTCATGTCCGGCACGGTAGCGCCGCCCCCGCCGCCTCCCGCGAGGCGCGGCCGGGCCGGAGCCGGAACCTCCCGGCCCGGTGCTCGGGTTCGCGCCCGGTCCGCGGGTTCGCGCCCGATGCTCGGGTTCGCGCCCGGTGCAGAGGGCGCAGGCGCGTGCGCCGGGCGCAGTCTCGGCGGCCGGCGCAGGAGGCGCATCGACCTGCTACGGATGTGGGTTGGGGACGACGGGCTGCCGGGCCGGGGGCCGTGCGAGCGTGGCCGGCATGGAGTCTCCCGTCCTTCCTCTGGCGCCCGGCGCGGTGCTGTCCGCCGCCGAGGCCGGCGCCCGGGGTGCGGGGCCCGACGTCCTCGCGGCCGCCGTCCGCTCGGGAGCGCTCGTCCGGGTGCGGCGCGGGATGTACGCGGACGGCACGGGGTGGCGGGACAGTGCAGACGTGCAGCGGCACCTCCTCCGCGTGCGGGCGGCGGCCCGGGCCCTGGGCGACCCCGTGTTCTCGCACCGGTCGGCTGCCGCCGCGTGGGGCATCCCGGTGCTGGGCGGGTGGTCGGACAGGGTGGAGGTCGCGGTCGGCCCCGCTGCAGGCGGTCGGTCACGGAACGGGGTCCGCCGCCGGACCTCCACCGCGCCGCCGCGCTCCGTGGTCCGCGACGGGCTGCGCGTGACGCCGCCGGCGACGACGGTCGTGGACCTGGCGAGGACGGAGAGCTTCGCCTCCGGTCTGGTCGCGGTGGACCATGCGCTGCGGGAGCTGGTCCGCGACCGGGCGGTGCTCGAGTCAGAGCTGGACCGTCTCGGGACGGCCTGGGGGGTGCGCCGCGCGCGGCGGGTGCTGGCCGCTGCCGATCCGCTCTCGGAGTCGCCGGGGGAGTCCCTGAGCCGCGCACGCATGGTCGAGCACGGTGTGCCGGCTCCGGTGCTGCAGCACGTGGTCGCCGATGCCCTAGGCGCCGTAGGCCGCGTCGACTTCTGGTGGCCGGACCTTCGGTTGGTGGGGGAGTTCGACGGGCGGATGAAGTACCGGGTGGCGGGCGTCCGGGACGGTCGAGCACTGGAGGAGCGCGTCTGGGCGGAGAAGCTCCGGGAGGACCGGCTCCGGGCGCTGGGCCTCTCGGTCGTCCGCTGGACCTGGGCCGACGCGTTGGACGGCGCGCCTCTCCTCCGTCGCCTGTCGGCCGCGGGCCTCCTACCGGCCCGGCGCTGAAGCCGGCCGTGCGGGCCTGAGTCTCCCGCACGGACTGCGCCTCCTGCGCGGACTGCGTCCCCCGCATGGACTGCCTCGCGCGCGGACTGCGCCCCCCGCACGGACTGCCTCGCGCAGAGTGCGCCTGGCGCACGGGACTGCGCCCGTTGCTGGGGGCGCAGTCCCGTGGGGCGGGCGCACTCTCTGATGGGGCAAGGGGCGCACTCTCTCCGGGCCGCCGGGCGCGCTCGCTCACGGGGCGCGGGTCCGGCTTCCCCAGCGGGCGTGGATGCCCCGCAGCCGTGGCGGTCGCGGCCGCCCGCGGGGCCCCGGTAGCATCGCCTGGCGCGTGATCATGCGGGTGTGACGCAGGTCCGGTTGGCTTTATCGCGCCGTGCCTGGCACACTAGACAAGTTGCCCGGGGAGGGGCCTGTCTGTGCGCGTGCGCTCGGACGGCCGGAACCCCAGGGCAGGGACGCGTTGAGAGCCCAGCTGGAAGCCCGGGGTCACCCGGTGCACGGGCTCCATCCATCAACGACCTCGTCCCCGTCAGCGCGCCCCGTGCGCACGACGGAGACCGGCGCAAAGGTACGTCGCGAAAAGCGACACGCCCGAGTGCGGGGGTCGGACAGCAGCAGGACGAAGAGAGAGAAGCAGACGACGCCATGGCGGGACAGAAGATCCGCATCCGGCTCAAGTCCTACGACCACGAGGTCATCGACAGCTCGGCGCGCAAGATCGTCGACACGGTGAGCCGCGCTGGTGCGACGGTCGTTGGCCCGGTGCCGCTCCCGACGGAGAAGAACGTCTTCGTCGTCATCCGGTCGCCCCACAAGTACAAGGACAGCCGCGAGCACTTCGAGATGCGCACGCACAAGCGGCTCATCGACATCATCGATCCCACGCCGAAGGCCGTCGACTCGCTCATGCGTCTCGACCTGCCCGCGGACGTGAACATCGAGATCAAGCTCTGACGCTGGGAAGGAACTGATCTTCATGGTTACCCAGCAGAACGCGCGCCCCGTCACGGCGGTGCTCGGCACGAAGCTCGGTATGACGCAGGTCTGGGACGCCGATGGCCGTCTCGTCCCCGTCACCGTGGTCGCTGTCGGCACCAACGTCGTGACCCAGGTCCGCTCCGCTGAGGCTGACGGTTACTCCGCGATCCAGCTGGCCTACGGCCAGATCGACCCGCGCAAGGTGACCAAGCCGCTGAAGGGCCACTTCGAGAAGGCGGGGGTCACCCCCCGTCGGCACGTGGCCGAGATCCGCACGTCCAACGCCGCCGAGTTCACCCTCGGCCAGGAGATCACCGCGGAGGCCTTCGCGGCCGGCGCGCTGGTCGACGTGATCGGCACCACCAAGGGCAAGGGCACCGCCGGTGTCATGAAGCGCCACGGGTTCTCCGGCGTCGGCGCCTCGCACGGTGCGCACCGCAACCACCGCAAGCCGGGCTCGATCGGTGGCGCCTCGACGCCGTCGCGCGTGTTCAAGGGCGTGCGGATGGCCGGTCGCATGGGCCACGCCCGCCAGACCACCCAGAACCTGACCGTGCACTCGGTCGACGTCGAGAAGGGTCTGCTGCTGCTCAAGGGCGCGGTTCCCGGCCCGAAGCGTGGCGTCGTCGTCGTGCGTACCGCCGTGAAGGGGGCATGAACCCCATGTCCGAGACGCTGACCGTCGACGTCGTCGACACCACGGGCAAGAAGGCCGGCACGGCCGAGCTGCCCGGTGAGGTGTTCGACGCCCAGACGAACATCCCGCTGATCCACCAGGTCGTCGTGGCGCAGCTCGCCGCGGCGCGCCAGGGCACCCACGACACGAAGAACCGTGGCGAGGTCCGTGGTGGCGGCAAGAAGCCGTACAAGCAGAAGGGCACCGGCCGCGCCCGTCAGGGCTCGACCCGTGCGCCGCAGTTCGCCGGTGGTGGCGTCGTCCACGGCCCCACCCCGCGTGACTACTCCCAGCGGACCCCGAAGAAGATGAAGGCCGCGGCGCTCCGCGGTGCTCTCTCGGACCGCGCCCGCGCAGGCCGCGTCCACGTCGTCACCGGCTTCGGTGTCAACGAGGCGCCCTCGACCAAGGCCGCCGTGAGCGTGCTGGACCAGCTGTCCGGCCGCAAGCACGTGCTGGTCGTCGTCGAGCGTGCGGACGAGCTGGCGTGGAAGTCGCTGCGGAACGTCGAGCGGGTCCACCTGCTCGTCGCCGACCAGCTCAACACCTACGACGTGCTCGTCTCCGACGACGTCGTGTTCACCCAGGGCGCGCTCGACTCGTTCCTCGCCGGTCCCGCCAAGGGCCGCACGGCGACCGCTGTCGCGACGTCGTCCGAGGTCGAGGAGGACGCCAAGTGACCACCGTCGTCAAGGACCCCCGCGACATCCTGATCGCACCGGTCGTCTCGGAGAAGAGCTACGGGCTGCTCGACGAGGGCAAGTACACCTTCATCGTCGACCCGCGTGCGAACAAGACCGAGATCAAGATCGCCGTGGAGCAGGTCTTCGCGGTCAAGGTCGAGTCCGTGAACACGATCAACCGCAAGGGAAAGACGCGGCGGACGAAGTTCGGGATGGGCAAGCGCAAGGACACGAAGCGCGCGATCGTCACCCTCCGCGAGGGCACGATCGACATCTTCGGCGGACCGGTCGGCTGACCGGGTCCTGAGAGCAGATTGAGGACAGATCCCCATGGGAATCCGTAAGTACAAGCCGACGACGCCGGGCCGCCGCGGCGCCAGCGTCGCCGACTTCGTCGAGATCACGCGCTCGGAGCCGGAGAAGTCGCTGGTCCGTCCGCTGCACAAGACCGGTGGTCGTAACTCGACCGGCCGCGTCACCATGCGGCACCAGGGCGGCGGGCACAAGCGCGCCTACCGCGTGATCGACTTCCGTCGTCACGACAAGGACGGCGTGCCGGCCAAGGTCGCGCACATCGAGTACGACCCGAACCGCACCGCGCGCATCGCGCTCCTGCACTACGCCGACGGCGAGAAGCGCTACATCATCGCGCCGAACAAGCTGAAGCAGGGCGACGTCATCGAGAACGGTGCCGGCGCCGACATCAAGCCCGGCAACAACCTGCCGCTCCGCAACATCCCGACCGGTACGGTCATCCACGCCATCGAGCTCAAGCCCGGTGGCGGCGCGAAGATCGCCCGCTCGGCCGGTGCGTCGGTGCAGCTGGTGGCGAAGGACGGCCCGTACGCGCAGCTGCGCATGCCGTCCGGCGAGATCCGGAACGTCGACCTGCGCTGCCGCGCGACGATCGGCGAGGTCGGCAACGCCGAGCAGTCGAACATCAACTGGGGCAAGGCCGGCCGCATGCGCTGGAAGGGCAAGCGCCCCTCCGTCCGTGGTGTCGCGATGAACCCGATCGACCACCCGCACGGTGGTGGCGAGGGCAAGACGTCCGGTGGTCGTCACCCGGTGAGCCCCTGGGGCCAGCCGGAGGGCCGCACGCGTCGTCCGAACAAGCCGAGCGACAAGCTCATCGTCCGTCGCCGCCGCACCGGCAAGAAGCGCTGATAGGAGCCTAGCGATATGCCTCGCAGCCTGAAGAAGGGGCCCTTCGTCGACGGCCACCTGCAGAAGAAGGTCGACGCACAGAACGCCAGCGGGTCCAAGAACGTCATCAAGACGTGGTCCCGCCGTTCGATGATCACGCCGGACTTCCTCGGCCACACGTTCGCGGTGCACGACGGCCGCAAGCACACGCCGGTGTTCGTGACGGAGTCGATGGTCGGGCACAAGCTCGGCGAGTTCGCCCCGACGCGCACGTTCCGCGGCCACGAGAAGGACGACCGTAAGGGCCGTCGCCGCTGACCCCCGGGTCAGCCAGGCGACTGCCCTGACGGCAGAGACAAGAAGGCAGGACAGCAATGGAAGCCAAGGCGAAGGCGCGGTTCGTCCGCGTCACGCCCCAGAAGGCCCGGCGCGTCGTGGACCTCATCCGTGGCAAGCAGGCCGGCGAGGCCGTGTCGACGCTGAAGTTCGCGCCGCAGGCCGCGGGGGAGACGGTCCTCAAGGTCGTCGAGTCCGCGATCGCCAACGCCCGCGAGGGCGCCAAGCGTGCCGGTGAGCGCTTCGACGAGACCAACCTCTACGTCGCCGAGGCGTACGTGGACGAGGGTCCGACGCTCAAGCGGTTCCGCCCCCGGGCGCAGGGTCGTGCGAGCCAGATCCTCAAGCGCACGAGCCACATCACCGTGGTCGTCGCCGAGCGTGAGACGAAGGGAAGGGCCTGACAGTGGGACAGAAGGTCAACCCGCTCGGGTACCGCCTGGGCATCACGACCGATCACCGTTCGCGGTGGTTCGCCGACTCGACCAAGCCGGGTCAGCGGTACCGCGACTACGTCCGCGAGGACGTGCAGATCCGCAAGCTCATGAGCACCGGTCTCGAGCGCGCGGGCATCGCCAAGGTGGAGATCGAGCGGACGCGTGACCGCGTGCGCGTCGACATCCACACGGCGCGCCCGGGCATCGTCATCGGTCGCCGTGGCGCCGAGGCGGACCGCATCCGTGGCGAGCTCGAGAAGCTCACGGGCAAGCAGGTCCAGCTGAACATCCTCGAGGTCAAGAACGCCGAGATCGAGGCCCAGCTGGTCGCCCAGGGCATCGCCGAGCAGCTGGCGAGCCGCGTGTCCTTCCGTCGTGCGATGCGCAAGGGCATGCAGTCCGCGCAGCGCGCCGGCGCCAAGGGCATCCGCGTCCAGGTCTCCGGCCGCCTCGGTGGCGCGGAGATGAGCCGCACGGAGTTCTACCGCGAGGGCCGCGTGCCCCTGCACACGCTCCGCGCGAACATCGACTACGGCTTCTTCGAGGCCCGCACGACCTTCGGCCGCATCGGCGTGAAGGTCTGGGTCTACAAGGGCGACATGACCGAGCGCGAGTTCGCTCGCGAGCAGGCCACCCAGGCCCCGCGCCAGAACCGCGGTCCGCGTGCGGACCGTGGCGGCGAGCGCGGCGGCGACCGTGGCCCGCGCGGCGGCGGCCGTCGGAACGAGCGGACCGAGGCCCCGGCCGAGGCGACCGCTGCTCCGGCTGCGGCCTCCGGCGAGACGACCGCTCCTGAGACCGGAACGGAGGCCTGAGCCGTGCTGATCCCGCGCAGGCTGAAGCACCGCAAGCAGCACCACCCCGGGCGCTCCGGCGCCGCGACCGGTGGCACCGCGATCTCGTTCGGCGAGTACGGCATCCAGGCTCTCGAGCCCGCCTACGTCACGAACCGCCAGATCGAGGCTGCTCGTATCGCGATGACCCGCCACATCAAGCGTGGCGGCAAGGTCTGGATCAACATCTACCCGGACCGTCCGCTCACCAAGAAGCCCGCCGAGACCCGCATGGGTTCCGGTAAGGGTTCCCCGGAGTGGTGGATCGCCAACGTCAAGCCCGGCCGAGTGATGTTCGAGCTCGCCGGCGTCCCGGAGCCGCTGGCTCGCGAGGCCATGCGCCGCGCGCAGCACAAGCTCCCGATGAAGACCCGTTTCGTGGTTCGCGAGGGTGGTAACTGATGGCTATCGGCACCAAGGACCTGGCTCCCAGCGAGCTGGACGCCTTCGACGACGAGCGCCTCGTGGCCGAGCTGAAGAAGGCCAAGGAGGAGCTGTTCAACCTGCGCTTCCAGTCGGCCACCGGTCAGCTCGAGAGCCACGGCCGCCTCAAGGCCGTGCGTCGCGACATCGCCCGGATCTACACGATCCTGCGCGAGCGCGAGCTCGGCATCCGGACCGCACCGAGTGCGAGCGAGTGAGGACTCGATGAGCGAGAACACCAACGAGGCCACCACCGCTGTTGCGGCGAGCCGTCCGTACCGCAAGACGCGGCGCGGCTACGTGGTCAGCGACAAGATGCAGAAGACCGTCGTGGTCGAGGTCGAGGACCGGGTCAAGCACCCGCTCTACGGCAAGGTCATCCGGCGCACCAGCAAGGTCAAGGTCCACGACGAGGCCAGCACGGCCGGCGTCGGCGACCTCGTCCTCATCATGGAGACCCGCCCGCTGTCCGCGACCAAGCGGTGGCGCGTGGTGGAGATCCTCGAGAAGGCGAAGTAAGCCGCGCCCTCTTCGGCCATATTCCGTTCGGCCAGGCTCGCCCTCGCGGTGAGAACCGGCAGACGACAGGAGTTGAAGTAGATGATTCAGCAGGAGTCGCGACTTCGGGTCGCCGACAACACGGGTGCGAAGGAGATCCTCTGCATCCGTGTGCTCGGTGGTTCGGGCCGTCGCTACGCCGGTATCGGTGACGTCATCGTCGCCACCGTCAAGGACGCCATCCCCGGCGGCAACGTCAAGAAGGGCGACGTCGTCAAGGCCGTCGTCGTGCGCACCCGCAAGGAGCGCCGGCGCGTGGACGGCTCGTACATCAAGTTCGACGAGAACGCCGCGGTGATCCTCCGCAACGACGGCGAGCCGCGCGGGACCCGCATCTTCGGTCCCGTGGGCCGCGAGCTGCGCGACAAGAAGTTCATGAAGATCATCTCGCTGGCTCCGGAGGTGCTCTGACCATGGCGAAGATCAAGAAGGGCGACCTCGTGGTCGTCATCTCCGGCTCCCGCAAGGACCGGGGCAAGCAGGGGCGCGTGCTCGAGGTGCTCGCCGACCGTGACCGCGTGCTGGTCGAGGGCATCCACCGGGTGACCAAGCACACGAAGGTCGGCCAGAGCCAGCGCGGTTCCCGCACGGGTGGCATCGAGACCGTCGAGGCCCCCATCCACGTCAGCAACGTGATGCTGGTGGACCCGGAGACCAAGCGTGGCACCCGGGTCGGCTACCGCACCGAGCAGGTCGAGCGTGACGGCCGGACCCGCACCGTTCGGGTCCGCGTCGCCAAGCGCTCCGGTAAGGACATCTGATGACCGCCATCGACGAGACCACCCGGTCCTACCCGATGCCGCGCCTCAAGGTGCGGTACAACGACGCGATCCGTGGGGCGCTCCGCGAGGAGTTCCAGCACGAGAACGTCAACCAGGTCGCGCGCCTCGTGAAGGTCGTCGTGAACATGGGTGTCGGTGACGCGGCCAAGGACTCCAAGCTGATCGAGGGCGCCATCCGCGACCTCCAGCAGATCACGGGTCAGAAGCCGCAGGTCACCAAGGCCCGGAAGTCCATCGCGCAGTTCAAGCTGCGTGAGGGCATGCCGATCGGCGCGCACGTCACGCTGCGCGGCGACCGTGCGTGGGAGTTCCTGGACCGCCTGCTGTCGACCGCGCTGCCGCGCATCCGCGACTTCCGCGGGCTGTCGCCCAAGCAGTTCGACGGCCACGGCAACTACACCTTCGGTCTGACCGAGCAGTCGATGTTCCACGAGATCGACCAGGACAAGATCGACCGGGTCCGCGGCATGGACATCACGGTGGTCACCACCGCCACGACAGACGCGGAGGGCCGGGCGCTGCTGAAGCACCTGGGCTTCCCCTTCCAGGAGGCATGAGCATGGCGAAGACCGCCCTGATCAACAAGGCCGCCGGCAAGCAGAAGTTCGCCGTCCGCGCCTACACCCGGTGCCAGCGGTGCGGGCGTCCGCACTCCGTGTACCGCAAGTTCGGCCTGTGCCGGATCTGCGTGCGGGAGATGGCCCACGCGGGCCAGCTCCCCGGTGTGACCAAGAGCAGCTGGTAAATAACGACGTCGTAGGTCCGCGACCGCCCGTCCTGACGGACGGGCGGCGTGGAAACCACGGCGAGGAAGGGCGATAGCCCCCATGACGATGACCGACCCGATCGCAGACTTCCTGACGCGTCTGCGCAACGCGAACTCGGCGCACCACGACTCGGTGACCATCCCGTACTCGAAGCTGAAGTCGCACATCGCCGAGATCCTCCAGGCGGAGGGTTACATCTCCGGCTGGACCGTCGAGGACGCCCGTGTGGGCAAGAGCCTCGTGGTCGAGCTGAAGTACGGCCCCAGCCGCGAGCGTGCGCTCGCCGGCATCAAGCGCGTGTCGAAGCCCGGTCTGCGGGTCTACGCGAAGTCGACCAACCTGCCGAAGGTCCTCGGCGGCCTGGGCGTGGCGATCCTGTCCACGTCCTCGGGTCTCCTGACGGACAAGCAGGCCGCCAAGAAGGGCGTGGGTGGGGAAGTCCTCGCCTACGTCTGGTAAGTCCGAGACGGAAAGGAGCTAGCCCATGTCTCGTATCGGCAGAATCCCCGTCCCGGTCCCGGCCGGGGTCGACGTGTCCATCAACGGTGCCGTCGTGACGGTCAAGGGTCCCAAGGGCACCCTGACGCACACGGTCCCGTCGCCCATCGAGGTCGCGCGCGACGGCGAGGACCTCGTGGTCACCCGCCCGAACGACGAGCGCCTCTCGCGGTCGCTGCACGGCCTCACGCGCACGCTGCTCGCCAACCTCGTGACCGGCGTGACCGCCGGCTACGAGAAGAAGCTGGAGATCGTCGGCACCGGTTACCGCGTGACGGCCAAGGGTGACGCGCTCGAGTTCGCGCTCGGCTTCAGCCACCCGGTGTCCGTGACGCCGCCCTCCGGCATCAGCTTCGCCGTCGAGAGCCCCACGCGGTTCTCGGTGGCCGGCATCGACAAGCAGCAGGTGGGCGAGGTCGCCGCCAACATCCGCAAGATCCGCAAGCCTGAGCCGTACAAGGGCAAGGGTGTGCGTTACGCGGGCGAGAACGTCCGCCGCAAGGTCGGAAAGGCTGGTAAGTAGCCATGGCGATCACGGTTATGGGCAAGGGCAAGTTCAAGGCCCGCAAGCGTCGCCACCTCCGGCTGCGCAAGAAGGTCGCCGGCACCGCTGCGCGTCCGCGCCTGGTGGTCACCCGGTCGAACCGGAACCTCGTGGCGCAGGTCGTCGACGACGCCGTGGGTCGCACCCTGGTGTCGGCCTCGACGCTCGAGGCCGACCTGCGTGGCGGCGAGGGCGACAAGACGGCGAAGGCGCGTCGCGTCGGCGAGCTGATCGCCGAGCGTGCCAAGGCGGCCGGCATCGACGCGGTGGTCTTCGACCGCGGCGGCAACAAGTACCACGGCCGGGTGGCTGCGGTCGCAGACGGGGCCCGCGAAGGCGGTCTCGCGCTGTGACGACGTCGACCATCCCCGCATCGAAGAAGAGGATCCACTGATGGCTGCTCCTCAGCGCAGCAACACGGGCGCTCCCCAGGGCGGCGGTGACCGCCGCGACGGTGGTCGCCGCGACGGTCGCCGGGGCGACGCCGCAGAGAAGAGCGCGTTCCTGGAGCGCGTCGTGTCCATCAACCGCGTCGCCAAGGTCGTCAAGGGCGGTCGCCGGTTCAGCTTCACCGCCCTGGTCGTCGTCGGTGACGGCGACGGCACGGTCGGTGTCGGCTACGGCAAGGCCAAGGAGGTGCCCGCCGCGATCGCGAAGGGTGTCGAGGAGGCGAAGAAGAACTTCTTCCGCGTCCCCCGCATCCAGGGCACCATCCCGCACCCCATCCAGGGTGAGGCCGCTGCCGGCGTCGTGTTCCTGCGTCCCGCGTCGCCGGGTACCGGTGTGATCGCCGGTGGTCCGGTGCGTGCGGTGCTGGAGTGCGCCGGCGTCCACGACATCCTGTCGAAGTCCCTGGGCTCCTCCAACGCCATCAACATCGTGCACGCCACGGTGGCGGCGCTGCAGGGCCTCGAGGAGCCGGCCGCCGTGGCCGCGCGCCGTGGCCTGCCGCTCGAGCACGTCGCCCCGGCGTCGCTGCTCAAGGCGCAGGCGGCGGGCCGCCCGTCGGCAGAGAAGGTGGGTGCCTGATGGCCCGCCTGAAGGTGACCCAGACCAAGTCCGCCATCGGCGGCAAGCAGAACCAGCGCGACACGCTGCGCACCCTGGGCCTGAAGCGGATCGGCGACGTCGTCGTCAAGGAGGACCGCCCTGAGATCCGCGGCATGGTCAACACGGTGACGCACCTCGTCGCGGTCGAGGAGGTGGAGTGACGATGGCGGAGAAGGAGACCGACAAGGTCGAGGAGACCGCTGCCGCGGCTCCCAAGGCGACCCGCGCCAAGAAGGCGGCGACCACCGAGTCCGCCGCCGAGAAGCCGGCCGCCAAGAAGCCCGCCGCCCGCACCACCAAGGCCAAGGCCGAGGCGGCTGCGGCGGCGGAGGAGAAGCCCGCTGCCAAGGCGAAGGCCCCGGCGAAGGCTGCTCCGAAGGCCGAGCCGAAGGCCAAGGCCGAGGCTGCGCAGACCGGCGCCGGTGGCACCCTCAAGGTGCACCACCTGCGTCCCGCGCCGGGCGCCAAGACCGCCAAGACCCGCGTGGGTCGTGGTGAGGCGTCCAAGGGCAAGACGGCCGGTCGCGGTACCAAGGGCACCAAGGCCCGGTACCAGGTCTCGGCCGGCTTCGAGGGCGGGCAGATGCCGCTGCACATGCGGCTGCCGAAGCTCCGCGGCTTCAAGAACCCGTTCCGGGTCGAGTACCAGGTGGTCAACCTGGACAAGCTGTCCTCGCTGTACCCCGAGGGTGGCGACGTCACGGTGGCCGACCTGGTCGAGAAGGGTGCCGTCCGCAAGGGCGCCCCGGTGAAGGTGCTCGGCACCGGCGAGCTCACGGTCAAGCTGACCGTGGCCGTCGACGCGTACTCCGGCTCCGCCAAGGAGAAGATCCTGGCGGCCGGCGGCAGCGTCGCGCAGGACTGATCCCTCGGAACGGGGTCGGCGGAGGCACCACGCCCCTGCCGGCCCCGTTCTGCATCTCCACCCGGGGCGGGACCGCCCGTCCGGGTTCCACGAGGCCGCCGCGCCCGGGCCGTGCCCGAAGGATCGGCGAAGTCGGTTAGGGTTCCGCAGGGCGACGGACGGGCACCGCCCGCCGGACGAGGCCGGGCCCCGGGCGCCCGACCGGTAGACGACATCCCGCTTCGGCGGAGCAGGAGGACACGTGCTCAGCGCATTCGTGCGGGCGTTCAGGACACCCGACCTGCGGCGCAAGCTGCTGTTCACGATCGGGATCATGGTGGTCTTCCGGATCGGCTCGTTCCTGCCGACCCCGGGCGTGTCCTACCCGAACGTCCAGGTCTGCATCGACCAGGTGAGCGGCTCGAACACGCTCCTGGGCCTGGTGAACCTGTTCAGCGGCGGTGCGCTGCTGCAGCTGTCGGTGTTCTCGCTCGGGATCATGCCGTACATCACGGCGAGCATCATCATCCAGCTGCTGCGCGTGGTGATCCCCCACTTCGAGGCCCTGCACCGTGAGGGCCAGTCCGGCACCGCGAAGCTCACGCAGTACACGCGGTACCTGACGATCGGCCTGGCGGTCCTGCAGTCGACGACGGTCATCATCACCGCCCGCAACGGCCAGCTGTTCCCGGGCTGCTCCGTGGACGTGATCCCGGACGGCGGCATCGTCACCACGCTCATCATGATCGTGACGATGACGGCCGGTACCGGTCTGATCATGTGGCTGGGCGAGCTCATCACCGAGCGCGGTGTCGGCAACGGCATGTCGCTGCTCATCTTCACGTCGATCGCCGCGTCCTTCCCGGGCGCCATGTGGTCGATCGCCGGCGGCTCGGGCGGCATCGGCGCCTTCCTGGTCATCCTGGCGATCATCGTGCTGGTCATCGCGCTCGTCGTCTTCGTCGAGCAGTCGCAGCGCCGGATCCCGGTGCAGTACGCGAAGCGGATGGTCGGCCGGCGGATGTACGGCGGCTCGTCCACCTACATCCCGATCAAGATCAACATGGCCGGCGTCATCCCCGTCATCTTCGCGTCGTCCCTGCTGCAGGTCCCGGCGCTGCTGTCCGGCTTCGGGGACCCGACCGCGGGCTGGCGGCAGTGGGTGGCGAACAACCTGGCCGCCACGGACGCGCCGCTGCACATCGCGCTCTACGTGCTGCTGATCATCTTCTTCTGCTACTTCTACACGGCGATCACGTTCAACCCGGACGAGGTCGCGGACAACATGAAGCGGTACGGCGGGTTCATCCCCGGCATCCGCGCCGGCCGCCCGACGGCCGAGTACCTGGACTACGTGATCACGCGCATCACCGCGCCCGGGTCGATCTACCTCGCGCTGGTCGCGCTCATCCCGACCATCGCGTTCATCGTGCTGGGGGTCGGGACGAACATCCCGTTCGGCGGCTCCTCGATCCTCATCGTCGTGGGCGTCGGCCTGGAGACGGTGAAGCAGATCGAGTCGCAGCTCCAGCAGCGGCACTACGAAGGGTTCCTGCGATGACCGCCCGCCCCACCGCCCGTCTCGTCCTGCTCGGCCCTCCCGGGGCTGGCAAGGGCACCCAGGCGGCCCGGCTCGCCGAGCAGCTGGGCGTCCCGGCGATCTCGACCGGGGACATCTTCCGGGCGAACATCAAGGGCGGCACGGAGCTCGGCCGCACGGCGCAGGAGTACACCGCCCGCGGTGCGCTCGTCCCGGACGAGGTCACGAACGCCATGGTCCGCGACCGGCTCGCGCAGCCGGACGCCGCCGACGGGTTCCTGCTGGACGGGTACCCCCGCAACGTGGCGCAGGTCGCGGAGCTGGACGCGATCCTGTCCGAGACGGACCGCGCGCTCGACGCCGCGCTCGAGATCACCGCGGACGCCGACGTGGTCGTGGAGCGCCTGCTGAAGCGCGCCGAGATCGAGGGCCGGGCGGACGACACGGAGCCGGTCATCCGGCACCGGCTGGACGTGTACGCCGAGCAGACGGCGCCCATCTCGGGCGTCTACGCCGAGCGCGGCCTGCTCGTGCAGGTCGACGGCATCGGCGAGGTCGACGAGGTGACGGAGCGGCTGCTCGCGGCCCTCGCGTCCCGCGTCGGCTGACCGCGACGGGGAGCCGACGTGTTCGGACGTGAGCGGATCGAGCTGAAGACGCCCGACCAGGTGCTGCTGATGCGGCGGGCCGGGCTGGTCGTCGCGGACGCCCTGGCCGCCGCGCGCGCCGCGGCGGTGCCGGGTGCGACGACGGCCGACATCGACGCCGTGGCGGCCGCGGTCATCGCGGACGCGGGCGCCCAGCCGTCGTTCCTCGGGTACATGGACTACCCGGCGACCGTGTGCGTCTCGGTCAACGACGAGGTCGTGCACGGCATCCCCTCGGGGCGCGTGCTGGAGCCGGGCGACGTGGTGTCGATCGACTGCGGGGCGATCGTCGAGGGCTGGCACGGGGACTCCGCGCTGACCGTCGTGCTGCCGGACGCGGACCCGGCCGACCTGGCGCTGTCCGCCGTCACCGAGAAGGCCATGTGGGACGGCATCGCCGCGCTGGCCTCGGGCAGCGGCCTGGCGGACCGCCTGGGCGTGGTCGGGGAGGCCGTCGAGCTGGCGGTCGAGGAGGCGGACCCGGCGCCCAACGGCGGCGTGCCGTTCGGCATCGTGCAGGACTACGTGGGCCACGGGATCGGCTCGGCCATGCACCAGCCGCCGGACGTGCTGAACTACCGCACCCGGGACCGCGGGTCCCGGCTGAAGCCGGGCATGTGCCTGGCCGTCGAGCCGATGATCACGCGCGGGTCCGCCGGGACCGAGGTGCTCGAGGACGACTGGACGGTCGTGACCGTCGACGGGTCGCGGGCGGCGCACTGGGAGCACTCGGTGGCGCTGCACGAGGGCGGCATCTGGGTGCTGACCGCCGTGGACGGCGGTGCGGCGGAGCTCGCCGCGCGCGGGGTCACGGTCGCGCCGCTGGGCTGAGCGCCGGCCCTCGGGCTCACCCGTCCGGGTGAGCGCGTTCCCCGGCGTGGGTGCCACCACCCGGGACGGATGCGGTCGAACCGGACGAAGGGGTGCTTTCACCCCATTTCGGATTCATGTCGGCTCAGGCAACTGCCGAAGAGATGTCGTTCCCCGCGCCACGGCCCCGGTCGTCGCGCGCCCGTGCGACCTCCCGGACCGACATGAACCTGCTGCACCGTCTCCGCCGCCCCGCCGTGCTCTCCGCCGTCGGGGCGCTGCTCGCGCCGATCGTCCTCGGCACCGCCGCCGCGCCCGCGACGGCCGCCGGCGACGCCCCGGCGCCGACGCTGCAGGTCACCTCGTTCACGGTGACGGCCGGAGCGGCCGCCGCGAACCCCCAGCCGGCGGCAGACCCGGCCTACGCGTCCGACCTGCAGTACGCGGCGAGCGCGGCGACCGGCACGGTGACGTCGACGTTCGGGTACCGGTGCGCCAGCGACACCGAGGACTGCGTGGACGCCGCGGCGATGGTGGTGCTCGGGCAGCTGCGGCTGACCGGCCCCCTGCCCGCGGTCGACCTCGACCCCACGACCGTCGTCACGTACTTCAGCGACGCCGCCGCCACGACGACCACCGCCGACCCGGCGCAGGCCGCGGCGTTCCGGGTCGCGTTCCGCAGCGCGCTAGACGACGGCGGCACGGGGCTGCGTGCGGGCAGCAACGGCTCGCTGCGGTTCGACTCGGTGCTGGTGGCGCCCTCGGCCGGCGGTGCGCAGACCGGGTCTGCCGTCGCGACCCCGTCGTCGCAGGCCGGCGCCGGGCTGCCGTCCCGGGTCCGGGTCACCGGTCAGTTCCCGGTGAACCTCGCCACGACGACGGCCCTGTCGTGGTCGCGGACGAGCTACCTGTCCGGCGTCGACGACGGCGTCGAGCAGCCCACCAACACCGCGACGGTCGTCGCGACGAGCACCGGGGACCCGGCCGAGCAGCTGACCGTGACCTGGGGCGGCGCCGACCCGTCGCTCCGCCCGGCTGCCGGCACCGCGGGGATGCTCACGGACCTGACGAGCACGGCCGTGACCGGCTGGCCGGCGGGCGCGGCGAGCCTCGTGGTGACCGGGTGGCGCTGGACCGGCGCGTCGTCGGCGACGGCCCAGGTCGCGGTCGGGACGTTCACCCCGGCCGACCAGGGCCGCGACCTGCTCGCCGGCCTGGACGCGGGCACCCGCGCCGGGCTGACCGGGCTGCGCCTGGTGTTCGCGGCGGCCGACGGCACGCTGCTCGACGCTGGGGCCGTGGCGACCACCGTCATCGCGGTCCGCGAGCACGGCAGCGCTGGGTCGACCCCGGTCGCCCGCACCGGCGCCGCCGCGGAGTACGTCACCACCGCCCCGGCCGCGACGTTCGACGTCGCGTCCGACCTCAACACCCTCGCCGTGGCGGGCACCGCGACGTCGTCCGCGAAGCGCGGCGCGAACGTCACGGGCGCCGCCGCCGTCACGCGCGGGTTCCGCGTCTTCGACCCGCGGGCGTACGCGGGCTCGGCGACGTCGCTCCGGGGCCTGTCCGCCGGGACCGTGTACGGCGGCGGCTACGTCGTCGCGACGGCGGCCGGGACCAACTGGTCGCGCCGCGCGGTCGAGCAGCTCGAGCTGGCCGTGCCGTCCGCGGCGTCCGACGTGACGGCGACCAACGCGGCGCTCGACCCCGACCTGCCGGCGCTCGACGCGCGCGTGCTCGGGACCGGCCTGACGTTCGCGGGCTTCGGCGCGGCGCGCAGCGGCGCGGCGGGCGACGGGTCCGGGATCGTCGTCTCGGGGCTCACCGGTCCGGCGCAGCTCGTGCTGGCGGTGCGGACCTCGAGCGGCCCGGCCGGCTCCGTGGTGCTCGACGCCGCGGCGCCCGTCGTGCCGACCGGCGCGGCCTCGTTCGGCCTGACCGACTGGTCGCAGGTGACCGGGTTCACCGCGACGCTCCGGAGCGCGGACGGCACCGGCGCGCCCGTGCCGATGGGCGCGTCCGTCGCCGTGCCGTACCTGGTGCGCGCGGCGACCTCCGCTCAGGCGCAGACCTACGCCGCGCACACCACGGCCGCGACGGTGCTCGGCGGCACCCGGTCCGCGCTCACGCCCCGCACGGCGCAGAGCGGCAACCGCCCGGTGACGGCCGCGACGGTGGCCGTCGCGGTGCCGACCGTCGGCGTCGACGGCACCAAGTACGTCGCCGAGCCGTACGTCCCCACTACCGCGGGCAGCACCGTGACCGCGATCCTGGAGGCCGTGGCGCGCGCCGGCGCGAGCGGGCACCTGCCGGACACGCTGACGATCGAGGACAGCGCCAGGGCGGCGACCTCCTCGAGCGCCACCGGCGCGGCGTGGTGGAACGCGTTCCGGCCCGTCTCCGTGGACCCCGGCGCACCCGCCGGCGTGACCGCGACGGTGCAGTACTACACCAACACCGGCGGCGCCCCGGCGTGGCAGGACTACGCCGGCGACCGCGCGGACCTGTCCGGCTCCGACGCGTGGCGCGGCATGCGCGTCGTGGCCGTGCGGGCCGACGGCACGACGTTCGCCGACGGCACCGTCCTGCGCACCCGCATCACGTTCGCCGTGCGGGACGCGGTCCTCGACACCGCGGCCTGGAAGGACGGCGCCGTCCCGCGCAACGTCGCGGAGATCACCTCGTCGGCGACGATCGAGGGCAACGTGGTCACGAGCGTGGTCCGGCGGCCCTCGGACACGGTGTCGGTGCTGGGCGTCGCGGCCGGCGCCGGCGCTCCGGCGCTGCTGAAGACCCTGAGCCGGCTCGACGGGACGGAGGGCACGGCGCAGACGACGACGGCCACGCTCACCTGGGGCACCGGCGGGAACGACCTCGCCTCGGCGACCGTCGCGGACGGGAACGGGCTCGCCGACGGGCAGGGCACGCCCGACGTCGGCGGTGCCGCGAGCTTCTTCGACACGTTCGACCTCACGGGGATCACGCCGATCACCTCCGGCGCGTCCCCGTCGGGCGTGCACGACCCGTACCTCGTGTTCGACCAGGTGACCGACGTGCGCGTGTACGACGCCGTCGCCCGGGAGTGGCACTCGCTGCGCACGCAGAAGTGGGACGGCACCGGCTGGGTCGCCGTGGGCGCCTCCCGCGACGACGTCCGGTTCACGAGCGGCGCCGCGGTCGGCGCGTTCCCCTACAAGGGGTCGTTCCCCGGGCTGACGGTCAACGCGTCGCTGCAGGCCCGGGTCGGTGGCGTGCAGCTCGTGTACGAGGCCCGGACCGACGCCGAGCGTGACGCGCTGCCTGCCGGTGACTGGCGCCGCGCCCTGCTGCCGACGCTCACGCCGGGCGCCGTCGCGTCGACCGACGGCCCCGCCCGCCCGGTCGCCCTCACGCTGGCCCTGCGCGACACCTCGCGGGCGACGGGCACGCCGGTGAACAACGCGTTCCGCTACACCGGGACCGCCGCGGGCACCGTCGTGAACTCCGGGCGCGTCACCGGCTGGACCGGGCCGGGCGGCACGGGTGACGACCTCGACCTCGGCGGCCCCGTGAACCCGGTGGGCCAGCAGACGTTCACGGTGCAGCCCGCGTCCCTCGGCGTGACGGCCACCAAGACGTGGCTCCGTGACGAGAACGGCACGCCGCTGGAGCCGAGCACCGACCTGGACGAGCTCGCCCTGCCCGTTGAGGGCCAGGACGCGCCGGCGGACCAGTGGCCGACCGCCACGCTGACGGTCACGGGCACGAGCACCTCCACGACCCGGGTGGACGCGCTGACCCTGACGGAGCCGAGCGGGATCGACCGCACGGCCACGCTCGACCCGGCCGCGCTCGACCCGTCCGCGCCGTTCGCCCGGTTCGCGATCACCCGCATCACCGGTGTCACCACCGCCGCGGCCGTCACGGGCGCCACCGACGCGCAGGTCGTGCTCTACCGGTGGACGGCGGAGGACGGCGTCACGGCGTCCGCGCCCGTGCCGGTCGCGACCGCGCTCGGCTACGACGCGACCGCGCTCGCCGACGTGGTCGGCGTCCAGGTCCGGTACACCGGCCGGATCCAGGCCGACAGGACGGCCCGCCTCACGCTGGCGACGCGGCTGCTGCCGCAGAACCGCGTCAGCGGCCTGGCAGTGTCGGCCGACACGGTCGTGACGAACGACGTCGAGGCGACCGTGTCCGACGCGCGCGTCTGCGCGGACGAGACCGGCAGCCCGACCGCGGCGACCGGCTGCACCGCCGCCGTGCGCGCCGCTGAGGCGAGCGCCACCACGACGGTCCGCGAGCCGGACGTGCAGGCGTTCCCGGCGCTGGAGGTCACGCCCGTCGACGTGCAGCGCGACGCGACCGTGCCGACGGTGACCGCCGTCCTGTCGACCCAGAACTTCGGTCTGACCCCCGCGGACGCGCTGCTGGTGACCGACGCGGACCCGCGCTACTTCAACGCCGTGGCCGCGCGCAGCGTGCGCGTCGACCGGGTGCCCACCGGCGCGGAGCGGGCGGACCTCGAGGTGCTCGTCGCCGGCGCGGACCTGGAGATCGGGGCCGACGGCACGTACGACGGCGCCCGCACCTGGCGCGCGTGGGGGAGCGGCGCGCTCGGCACCACCTGGGACCTGGCGACGCTGGCGGCGGCGCACGGCGCGACCGCGGACGACGTCGTGGGCGTGCGGGTGCGGTTCGTCGACACCGACCAGGACCGGATCACCGCCCCCGGCCAGGGCTTCGGCGAGGCGACGCTGGCCGGCGTGCTGCGCGAGGAGCTGCGCACCGGCGGCCTGCCGAGCGCCGTGGGCGCGGACGGCTGGCGGTACGAGGGCGCCGAGGAGCACGCGACCAACCCCGGTGAGACGACGCGCGGCGTGGTCAGCAACCACGTCACGGCGCAGGCGCTGCGGGACGGCCTGACCTCCACCGAGCAGACGACCGCCGACGTCCCCGTCGCGGTGCACGCGGGGAGCGCCACCGTGCGGGTGCAGAAGGCCGAGCTCGACGTGGCCCCGCGCAAGCCCGGCGACGCGGTCCGGTACCGGATCACCGTCACCAACACCGCCACGGGGACCGGCGCTGCCGACCTCACCGGGCTGGTCGTGACCGACCGGCTCCCGGAGGACGGCTCCCTGGTCTACGGCACGGCGCCCGACGGGCAGCAGCCGTGGACGGTGCAGGGGCCCGGCGGGACCCCGAGCCCGCTCGCCGCGCCGGTCGTGCAGGCGGACGAGTCGGCCGTCGTGCTGACGTTCGGCGCGGACGACCGGCTCGCCCCGGGCGCCAGCGTCGAGGTCCTGCTGTGGCTGCGCGTCGCGACCGACCTGTCCACGACCTCCGTCGTGAACACCGCGACGGCCGCGTCGACGTCCCGCCCGCTCGTGGCCGCGCCGTCGGGGTCGGACGGCGGGACGGGCTGCGCGCCCGGCACCTACGACGTTGACGCGGCGGCCTGCCTCGTCCGTGCGGCGGCGCTGACCATCGGCGGCGCGAACGTGTACGTGTCGGAGGAGTGGGTCCGCGACGCCGCGCCCGGGACCGGCGCGGTGCGCACCACGCCCGCGAAGCCCGGCGCGCCCAGCGCGTGCGCCCCGCGCGGCACCGGCGTGGACGCCGACTGGTACCGCTACCCGTGCTCGGTGGTCTCGACGGCCGGCGCGACGACGCAGTGGCAGGTGCAGGTCACCAGCCGCGCCAGCATCGCCGCCGACCGGCTCGAGATGGTCGACATGCTGCCGACCGTCGGCGACTACCCGGCGATGGACGGCAGCGCGTCGGGGAGCCGCGGCAGCGCCTGGCGGCCGGTGTGGGACGGCCACGTGCCGACCCTGGTGAGCATGGCGGGCCTGCCGGCCGGCGCGACGCTCGCCGTGTACACGACCACCGCCGACTACCGGGCGGGCGGTCTGCCCGCCAGCGCGGACTTCGACCCCGTGCCCGGCACGTGGAGCAGCACCCCGCTCGCGCCGGGCAGCACCGTGCCGGCGGCGCAGGCCGCCCGGGTCACCGGCTTCAAGCTCGTCGTCACCTTCGCGGGCGCGGACAAGCTGTCGTCGGGCGAGTCCGTCCGCGTCGGCTGGTCCATGCGCACGCCGCTGACCGGCGCCCCGAAGGAGGCGGACACCTGGAACTCGTTCGCCTTCCGGGTACCCGCCGACGCCGGCGCCGGCCGGCCCGTGGACGTCACCTCCGTGCCGCTGAAGGCGGGCGCCCGGTACGCCGTGGCGGTCGCCACCGGTGACCCCCTGGTCGCCGTCGGGGACCGGGTGTGGCTCGACCTCGACCGCGACGGCGTCCAGGACGCCGGCGAGGACGGCGTGCCCGGTGTGGTCGTCGACCTGTACCAGGGCAGCGGCGCCGCCGCGGGCTGGGCGGCCGAGACCACGACGGGCGCCGCGGGCGACTGGCTGGTGGACGGCCTGCCCGCCGGCACCTACCAGGTGCGGCTCACGCTGCCCCCGGCGCTCGCGGCGCAGTACCGGTTCACCGGTGCCGACGCCGGCTCGGACGACCTGGACTCCGACGCCGTCCTCGACGCGGACGGCGCGCTGATCGCCGACGTGGTGCTCGGCGCGGGCGGGCCGGGCACGGTCGCCGTCGCCGCCATGCCGACCGCGTGGCAGGACGCGCACCCCGGCCTCGCCGCGACGCACGTCGACGCCACCCGCGACGCCGGGCTGCAGTGGCGGCCGCTGGCCGTGGGCGACACCGTGTGGTTCGACGCGGACCGGGACGGCCGCCAGGATGTGGGCGAGGACCCGGTGCCCGGCGCGACCGTCCGGCTCCTGGCCGCGGACGACGCGGTGGTCGGCTCCACGACCACCGCGGCCGACGGCCGGTACCGGTTCGACGCGCTCGACCCCGGGACGTACCGGGTCGAGGTCGAGCTGCCGGACGCGCTCGCGGGGCGCTGGACGTTCACCGGCGCGCTCGCCGGGGACGCCACCGGCGACTCCGACGTGGTGCCGGTGACAGCGCGGCTCGGCCGCACCGCCGCGTTCACGCTGACCCCCGGGAGCGGGCTCGTCACCGTGGCGGAGCTGGCCGGGGACCCGCTGTGGGCCGCGGCCGACGCCGACTACGCCGACCCCAGCCAGGACGCCGGCCTCGCGGAGCGCCCCGTGCGTGTCGGTGACCGCGTGTGGGTCGACCTGGACGACGACGGCGTGCAGGACGCCGGCGAGCCCGGGCTGCCCGGCGTGGTGCTCACGCTGACCGACGCGCTCGGTGCTCCGGTCACCGGCACGGACGGTGCGCCGGTCGGGCCGGTCACCACCGACGCCGACGGCCGGTACGCCTTCACCGGCCTGCTCCCGGGTGCCTACACCGTCACCGTGGACGCTGCCGCGTCGGCCGCCGCGCTGGCGCCGTACGTCCCGACGCCCGCCGGGACGCCCGGCGACCCGGCGACCGACTCCGCGACGGGCTCGGCCACCTCGGCCGTGCTCGTCGGCGGCGGCGCGGACGACACCCTCGACTTCGGCTACCGCCCGCTGCGGGCGCTGGGGGACCGGGTGTGGCTGGACGCCGACCGCGACGGCAAGCAGGACGCCGGCGAGGACGCTCTGCCGGGCGTGACGGTCCGGCTCCTCGACGGGACCGGGGTCGTGCTCGCCACGACGGTCACCGGCGCCGACGGCACCTGGCGGTTCGACCTGCTGGAGCCGGGCACGTACCGGGTCGAGCTCGAGCTGACCCCGGCCGACGCGGCCCGGTACACGTGGACCGCACCGCGCTCCGGCACGGCTCCGCGCGCCGACGCCGACTCGGACGCCGAGGACACCGGCACGCCGGGGACCGGGCGGACCGCGGCCATCACCGTCGGACCCGGCGCACCGGGACTCCGCGCGGCCACCGCGGCGGACGGCGTCACCGCGGCGTACGTGGACAGCACCTGGGACGCCGGCCTCGTCGAGCGCTCCGTCTCCGTCGGGCACCTCGTGTGGTTCGACGCCGACGAGGACGGGATCCAGGACGCAGGCGAGCGCGGCCTGCCGGGCGTCGTCCTGGAGCTCCGGACCCCGGACCTGCGGGCCGTCACCGCCGCCGACGGCACCGAGGTGGCAGCGGTCACCACGGACGCCGACGGGCGGTACGCGTTCACGGGCCTGCTGCCCGGGGAGTACGTCGTGCGGGTGGACCGCCTGGCGTCCGCGTCGGCGCTCGCGGGGTACGCCCCGACCGTCGCCGGCGCGGGGACGGACCCGGCGGCGGACTCCGCCACGTGGTCGGCCCCGTCGCGGCAGCTCGTGGGCGGCGAGGAGGACACCACCCTGGACTTCGGGATGGTGCTCGCGGACGACGTGCAGCTCGCGCTCCGCAAGACCGCCGTCGCGCGCACCGCGGACTCCATCACCTGGGACGTGACGGTGGCCTCCACCGGCACGCAGGACGCCTACGCCGGGTTCGCCGTCGTGGACGCCCTGCCCGGCGCCCTGTCGTTCCGGACCGCGTCGGGCACCGGCTTCGCGTGCACCGCGGTGGGCCAGGTCGTGACCTGCGACCACGACGGCTCGCTGCCGGCGGGGGAGACCGCCACGGTCCGGATCGTCACGGGGCTCACCGCCGCGGACGCCGACGTCACGAACACCGCGACGGTGGACGTGACGGGCCGGGGGTACCTGTTCGAGGTGCTGGCCGCGCAGGACGTCGCCTGGAGCGAGCCCGGTCCGACCGGCCCTGCCGACCCGGCCGACCCGGCGGCGGACCTCGCGGTCACGGGTGCGACGCCGGCGGCGCCGCTCGGGGGTGCCGCGGCGCTGATCGTGCTCGGCGCGGCGCTGCTGGCCCTCGCGGGCTCACGCGGCCGGCTCGGCAGCGGCTCCCACCGGCACCGGGCCTGACGCGCGGGGACTGCGCCCGACGGACGGGACTGCGCCCCGAAGCCGGGACTGCGCCCCGTAGCCGGGACTGCGCCCGGCAGCCGCGACTGCGCCCCGTAGCGGGGACTGCGCCCTCCAGCGGCGACTGCGCCTCCTGCAGGGGGCGCAGTCGCCGCCACGGGGCGCACACCGCGTCGCCGGCGAGGCGGCGGACGGGAAGAAGCTGGGCGGCCCGGGCGTTGGGAGCGGTGTGCCGGAGTGCGGCGCGTCCGCTGACGGCCGCCGCCACGGTTTCTCCCGCGAGGCCCGATGGCGTATGATCGTCCGTTGGGTGTGCGCCCTGTCGCTGCTGCACGTCCCGCCCGAGCCCGACCGCTTCCGTGGTCGTGCCGTGCGGGTGGACCGCGGCGCAGGCCACGGGGCACGTCCACCACCTCCCGCCCGCCGGTCGTGCCGGCGGACACGGGGCGTGGACCGGAAGTTCAGGACAAGAGTTAGCGGAGGACATGGCGAAGAAGGACGGTGTCATCGAGATCGAGGGCAGCGTGGTCGAGGCTCTGCCGAACGCGATGTTCCGCGTGGAGCTGACGAACGGCCACAAGGTGCTCGCCCACATCTCGGGCAAGATGCGCCAGCACTACATCCGGATCCTCCCGGAGGACCGGGTGGTGGTCGAGCTGAGCCCGTACGACCTGTCCCGCGGGCGCATCGTCTACCGCTACAAGTAAATCGACCGAACGAGCATCGCCGTCGGCCACGCCCCCGCTCGCGGGGACGAGGTGCATCGGCGGCGGAGGAACAGGCCATGAAGGTCAAGCCCAGCGTCAAGAAGATCTGCGACAAGTGCAAGGTGATCCGCCGGCACGGTCGCGTCCAGGTGATCTGCGAGAACCTGCGCCACAAGCAGCGCCAGGGCTGAGCACAAGAGCCCTGCCGCCGCTCGGCACCTGATCGAGCAGCAGCACCCGGCCGCTCCCTGACCCCAGGGGACGGCCACCAGCGCACCGCCGAACCGGCACCGCACCCGCACGACGGGATCGGACCGGTGAACCCCTGGCTCGGAGGCCGGGGCCCGCAGCCAAGCGGGAGGACGGTGCGGCAGACCTCCGAGGAGAAGTACAGGAGCCGGAAGGCACATGGCACGTCTTGTCGGCGTCGACCTCCCCCGCGAGAAGCGGCTCGAGATCGCGCTCACCTACATCTACGGCGTCGGCCGTACCCGCGCCCAGCAGACGCTGGCCGCGACCGGCATCAGCCCCGACGTCCGGGTCAAGGACCTGGACGACGCCCAGCTCGTCACGCTGCGTGACTACCTCGAGGGCAACTTCAAGCTCGAGGGTGACCTGCGACGCGAGGTCGCCGCGGACATCCGCCGCAAGGTCGAGATCGGCAGCTACGAGGGTCTGCGTCACCGCCGCGGGCTCCCCGTGCGCGGTCAGCGCACGAAGACCAACGCGCGTACCCGCAAGGGCCCGAAGCGCACCGTCGCCGGCAAGAAGAAGGCCGGCCGGAAGTAGCCCGACCGCGGCCCGCCGAGCCCGCGCCCTCACGGACGCGCCGGCCGAGCCGCGTCGGACACCCGACCTCACCTGAGCAGCAGCGAGAGAGAACGAGCAGATGCCTCCCAAGACCCGCAGTTCCGTGCGCAAGCCGCGCCGCAAGGAGAAGAAGAACGTCTCCCACGGCCAGGCGCACATCAAGAGCACCTTCAACAACACGATCGTCTCGATCACCGACCCGAGCGGCGCCGTGATCTCCTGGGCGTCCGGCGGCGACGTGGGCTTCAAGGGCTCGCGCAAGTCGACCCCCTACGCCGCGGGCATGGCCGCCGAGGCCGCCGCGCGCAAGGCGCAGGAGCACGGCATGAAGAAGGTCGACGTCTTCGTCAAGGGCCCGGGCTCCGGTCGCGAGACCGCGATCCGCTCGCTGACGGCCGCCGGCCTCGAGGTCGGCTCGATCCAGGACGTGACGCCGCAGGCCCACAACGGCTGCCGTCCGCCGAAGCGCCGCCGCGTCTGACACCCCGTAGCCGGGCCGCCACGGGCGGGGGAGCGATCTCCCGCCCGTGCGCGGTGCCGGCCGGTCGTCCGGGTGGACCGAGACCCGAGGCGGCCAGCGAGTACACCTGCGCTGCGTCATATGGCGGACGCACGCTGAGAGGAACCCCGAAGTGCTCATCGCACAGCGCCCCACCCTGACCGAAGAGGTCATCTCGGAGTACCGCTCGCGGTTCTCCATCGAGCCGCTCGAGCCGGGCTTCGGCTACACGCTCGGCAACTCCCTGCGCCGGACCCTGCTGTCGTCCATCCCGGGCGCGGCCGTGACGAGCATCCGGATCGACGGCGTGCTCCACGAGTTCAGCACGGTGCCGGGCGTCAAGGAGGACGTCACCGAGATCATCCTCAACATCAAGAACCTCGTCGTCTCCTCGGAGAACGACGAGCCGGTCGTGATGTACCTGCGCAAGCAGGGTGCCGGTGAGGTCACCGCGGCGGACATCGTCCCGCCGGCCGGTGTCGAGGTGCACAACCCCGACCTGCAGCTCGCCACGCTGAACGAGAAGGGCAAGCTCGAGATCGAGCTGACCGTCGAGCGCGGCCGTGGCTACGTGTCGGCGAACCAGAACAAGTCGTACGAGGCCGAGATCGGTCGCATCCCCGTCGACTCGATCTACTCGCCCGTCCTCAAGGTGACCTACAAGGTCGAGGCGACGCGTGTCGAGCAGCGGACCGACTTCGACAAGCTCATCGTCGACGTCGAGACCAAGCCGGCGATCACCCCGCGGGACGCGCTCGCCTCGGCCGGCAAGACCCTGGTCGAGCTGTTCGGCCTGGCCCGCGAGCTGAACGTCGAGGCCGAGGGCATCGAGATCGGCCCGTCGCCGACGGACGCGGCCCTGGCCGCCGACCTGGCGCTGCCGATCGAGGACCTGCAGCTGACCATCCGGTCGTACAACTGCCTCAAGCGCGAGGGCATCCACACGGTGGGCGAGCTCGTGGCACGGTCCGAGGCCGACCTGCTCGACATCCGCAACTTCGGTGCGAAGTCGATCACCGAGGTCAAGGAGAAGCTGGCCGAGCTGAACCTGTCCCTGAAGGACAGCCCGCTCGACTTCGACCCGAGCGCCGCCGCGTACTACGACGGCGACGAGGGCGACTTCACCGAGGACGAGCAGTACTGACGCCGGGGAGGCGGCGCGTGGCTGACGCGCGCCGCCCGCCCATCACTGGAACCAAGGAGTAAAGACCATGCCTACGCCCACCAAGGGTCCCCGGCTCGGTGGCGGCCCGGCGCACGAGCGGCTGATCCTGGCCAACCTGGCCACGGCGCTGTTCGAGCACAAGCGCATCACGACGACGGAGGCCAAGGCCAAGCGCCTGCGCCCCCTCGCCGAGCGCCTCGTCACGTTCGCCAAGCGCGGTGACCTGCACGCCCGCCGCCGCGTCCTGACCGTCGTCCGCGACAAGTCGGTCGTCCACGAGCTGTTCGTGGAGATCGCCCCGCAGATGGCCGAGCGCCAGGGTGGCTACACCCGCATCACGAAGATCGGCCCCCGCAAGGGCGACAACGCGCCGATGGCCGTGATCGAGCTCGTCCTCGAGCCCGTCTCGCCGAAGCAGGCCGTCGTCCGCGAGGCCACGAAGGCCGCCGCGAAGGCCGCGCCGAAGGCCGAGGAGGCGCCGGTCGAGGAGACCGCCGCCGACGAGACCGTCGAGGAGACCACCGAGGCCCCGGCCGAGGAGTCGACCGCGACCGAGGCGACGACCGACGAGGCCGACAAGGCCTGACCGATCGGTCCGCACCGACAGGGCCCGGTCCGCGAGCTGCACGCTCGTGGGCCGGGCCCTGTCGCGTCCCCCGGGGAGCCGGCGGGTACGGTCGGGGGGCATGAGCGTCCCTGTCGTCCTGGTGCACGGGCTGCGGACGTCCCGCACGATGTGGCGCGCGCAGGTCGAGGCTCTGGAGGCGTACGGCTCGCGCGCGGTGGCGGTTGACCTGCCCGGGCACGGGGAGCGGCTCGGGGAGCGGTTCACGCTCGACGGAGCGGTGACGGCGGTCGCCGACGGGGTGGACGCGGCCGGCGGGCGCGCGCTCGTGGTCGGGCTGTCGCTCGGCGGGTACACCGCGATCGCCCACGCCGCCCGGCACCCGGATCAGGTGGCGGGGCTGGTCGCGGCGTCGTGCTCGACCCGGCCGCTGGCCGCGCTGGTCGACGGGTGGGCGCTGCTGGCCCGCGGGATCGCGCGGCTGCCGGACGCCGGCGCGGGGCTGAACCAGGGGATGGTGGACCGGGTGCTGCCCGTCGAGGGCGCCCGGGACGTCGCCGCCGGCGGGTTCGCGCTCGACGTGGTGGACGACGCGCTGCGGGCGATGCGGTCCGCGACGCCGGTCGAGGACCTGGCGGCGGTGGAGGCGCCGGTGTGGCTGGTGAACGGGCGCTACGACCACTTCCGGGGCGAGGAGCGCCGGTTCCTGCGCGCCTGCCGGGACGGTCGCCTGGTGATCGTCCCGGGCGCGACGCACCTGGTGTCGCTGGTGGCGCCGGTGGGGTTCACGCGGGTGCTGCTCGACGCGGTCGACGCGGTGACGGCGCGGGAGCGGGACGCCGCGCCGCGGCGCTAGACCGCCGTCAGACCCCGAGCTGCCACGCCCGGACGCCGCCGACGATGCCCGCCTGGTTCGGCACCACCACGACGTCGTCGCCGAGCCGGGCGAGCACCTGCGGCGTGATCTGCCGGGCGTTGCCGCCACCGAGGTACACGCGGTCCCAGAGCACGACCGGCCGGAGGCCCTCGACGACCTGCCGCACGCGGCGGGACCACAGGGCGTCGCCGAGCCGGGCCCGCTGGATCTGGCCGATGTACTCGTCGTAGGTGGTCATGCGGCGGACCGGGGCGTGCGACCACTCGAGGTGCGGCGCCAGCTGCCCGCCGTCGAACAGGGCGGAGCCGAGCCCGGTGCCGAGGGTCAGGACGAGCTCCACGCCGGTGCCGGACACGACGCCGGCGCCGTGCACCTCGGCGTCGTTGAGGACGAGGGCGGGCACGCCGAGCTGCTGCTCGACGGCCGCCCGGATGTCGCAGCCCGCCCACGCCGCGACGAGCTCGGGGTCGACCCGGGTGTGCGGGCCGGAGCGGGTGACGTAGTGCGGGGTGGCGACGACGACGCCGTGCCGGATCATCCCCGGCATGCCGACCGTCGCCCGGTCGAAGGCGGGCAGCCGCGCGGCGATCTCCGCGATCGTCGCGACCAGGCGCTCCGGCGGCAGGGGGTACGGGGTCGGCACCCGGACCGCGGGGGCGTGCAGCGTGCCGGACGCGTCGAGCACCGAGGCCTTGATGCCACCGCCGCCGCAGTCGACGGCGAGCGTGTACGGGGTCGACGCGGGCGCTGGCACCGGTCCACCGTAGAGCAGCCGCCCGCCCCGTACGCTCAATGCGTGCGCGACCAGCCCCTCGACCCCTCCGGCGTGCTCCCGTACGAGGCGCAGTCCGTCCGCGTCCGCGTCGACCTCTCCTACGACGGGACGGACTTCGCGGGCTGGGCGCGCCAGCCGGGGCTGCGCACCGTGCAGGGCGTCGTGGAGGACGGGCTGGGGCTCGTGCTGCGCTCCGCTCACCGGGGGCAGCAGCCGCCACGGGTGACGGTCGCCGGGCGGACGGACGCCGGCGTGCACGCGCGGGGGCAGGTGCTGCACGTGGACGTGCCGGACGACGCGTGGCGGGCCGTGCCGGGGCGCTCGGACCGCTCCCCGGAGGAGTCGCTGCTGACGCGGCTGGCCGGCGTGCTGCCCGCGGACGTCGTCGCGACGCGGGTGCGGGTCGCGCCGGAGGGCTTCGACGCGCGGTTCTCGGCGGTGGCGCGGCGGTACGTGTACCGGATCTGCGACGACGAGGCCCTGCGGGACCCGCTGCGCCGGCACCACGTGCTGTGGACCCGCCGGCCGCTCGACGTCGACGCGATGCACGAGGGGGCGGCCCGGGTGCTCGGGCGGCACGACTTCGCGGCGTTCTGCAAGCCGCGGCCGGGGGCGACGACGATCCGGACCCTGGACGAGCTCCGGTGGGAGCGGCCCGCCGACGGGCCGGACGCCGGGCTGGTCGTGGCGACGGTCCGCGCGGACGCGTTCTGCCACAGCATGGTGCGGGCCCTCGTGGGGGCCAGCATCGCCGTGGGGGAGGGCCGGCGGGGCGTCGACTGGCCGGCGGAGCTGCTCGTCGGCGGCCGGCGGGACCCCGGCGGTGCGGTCGTCGCCGCGCACGGCCTCACCCTCGAGGAGGTCGTGTACCCCCCGGACGCCGAGCTCGCCGACCGGCAGCAGCGCACCCGCGCGCTGCGCTCGCCGGACGACGTCCACCCGCACCCGCTGCGCGCGGACTGACGGGCCCCGGCCGCTGGCGATCGCCGAGATCGGCAGTCCGGCGCCGAGCTCGGCACCCGGACCTGCCGACCTCGACCGGGCACTGCCGACCTCGGCGTGAGGGCTCAGGACGGAACCGTCACGGCTCCTCGTCGACGACGTGCACGGCGGCCTCCTCGGCCGACGCCGCGCCGCCGTCGATGCCCGCGTCCACGGCGAACTGGTCGTTGCCGCCGGACTCCACGGCGTCGTCGTCCTCGAGCAGCCGGCCGGCGCGGTCGGGCTCGCGGCCCGCGTCCGGCGCGGGGTCGGCCTCCCAGACCTCGGGCTCCTCCTGGGCGACGCGCTGGTCGAGCGTCTCGCCGCGGGACTCCTCCCAGGGGGTCTCGCCCCAGTGGCTCACCGCGGGGCGGTCGCGCTCGGGCAGCGTGAACCCCTCGTCCATGGGGTCGACACCGCGGTCGGACAGGGTGTCCTCGCCGGGCAGCTGGTTGTCGTCGCCCTCGGAGCCGAGGGCCGGGTCGGTGCTGGTGGCTGGGGTGTCGCTCATGCCTCCGAGCGTGGCACCGGCTCCCGCAGGATGCCACCGCAGGCATATCGGGTTGGGGACGGGGCCGTGGTGCTGGGACCATCGGGGCATGGGTCATCTCGAGGTGCACGACGTGCGCTACGTGCTCCCCGACGGCCGGCCGCTCCTCGGGGGCATCGACCTGCGGGTGGGCGAGGGGCAGCGCACCGCGCTGGTCGGGCCGAACGGCGCCGGCAAGTCGACGCTGCTGCGCATCGTCGCGGGCGACGAGCAGCCGCACGAGGGCGCGGTCGTGCGCACCGGCGGGCTCGGCGTCATGCGCCAGGACGTGGGGCGGATCGCCGACGACCGCTCCGTGCGCGACCTGCTCGCCTCGCTCGCGACCGGCGCGATCGGGGCGGCCGCGGCCGAGCTCACCGCGTCCGAGCTGCGGATGATGGAGGTCGACGACGAGCCGTCCCAGATGCGGTACGCGCAGGCGCTCGCGGACTGGGCGGACGTCGGCGGCTACGAGGTCGAGGCCGACTGGGACCGCGTGACCGACGCCGTGCTGTCGATCCCGTTCGACCGGGCGCAGCACCGCAGCGTCCGCACCCTGTCCGGCGGCGAGCAGAAGCGCCTGGTGCTGGAGGCGCTGCTGCGCGGTCCGCAGGAGGTGCTGCTTCTCGACGAGCCGGACAACGCGCTCGACGTGCCCACGAAGCGCTGGCTGGAGGAGCGGCTGCTCGCGAGCCCCAAGACCGTCCTGCTGGTCAGCCACGACCGCGAGCTGCTGTCCCGGGTGCCCACGCACGTGGCGACGCTGGAGCCCGCGCGCGCCGGCGCGACCGTCTGGGTGCACGGCGGCACGTTCACCACCTACACGGAAGCCCGGGAGGCGCGCCGCGACCGGCTGGCGGAGCTCGCCCGCCGCTGGGACGAGGAGCACGCCAAGCTCGTCACCCTGGTCCAGACGCTCAAGACCAAGGCCGCGTTCAACGACGGCCTCGCGTCGCGGTACTCCGCGGCCCAGACCCGGCTGCGCAAGTTCGAGGAGGCCGGCCCGCCGGAGGAGGTCGCGCGCGACCAGCAGGTCCGGGTGCGGCTGCGGGGCGGGCGCACCGCGAAGCGCGCCGTGGTCGCCGAGGGCCTGGAGCTCACCGGGCTGATGCAGCCGTTCGACCTGGAGGTGTGGTTCGGCGAGCGCGTCGCGGTGCTCGGGTCCAACGGGTCCGGCAAGTCCCACTTCCTGCGGCTGCTCGCCGCGGGCGGCACCGACCCGCAGCCCGAGCAGGCCCCCACCGAGGGGGAGATGCCCATCGACCCCGTGCGGCACTCCGGCGTCGCGCGCCTGGGCTCGCGCGTCGTGCCCGGGTTCTTCGCGCAGAACCGGCAGCACGCGCAGGACGCGGCGTTCGCGGGCCGGACGCTGCTGGAGATCCTGCACCGCGGGGAGGGGCGGCGGCCGGGCATGGGGCGGGAGCCCGCGAGCAAGGCCCTGGACCGGTACGAGCTGGTCGCCTCCGCCGAGCAGCGGTACGACACCCTGTCCGGCGGGCAGCAGGCGCGGTTCCACATCCTGCTGCTCGAGCTCGGCGGCGCGACCCTGCTGCTGCTCGACGAGCCGACGGACAACCTCGACCTGCACTCCGCGGAGGCCCTGGAGGCGGGGCTCGCGGCGTTCGAGGGCACCGTGCTGGCCGTGACCCACGACCGCTGGTTCGCGCGCGGGTTCGACCGGTTCCTCGTGTTCGGCGAGGACGGCGCCGTGGTGGAGACCCCGGAGCCGGTGTGGGACGCCGGGCGGGTGGCGCGGGCGCGCTGACAACCCGCTCGCGGCCGCGCCGCGCGTGACCGACGTCGCACGGGTCCCCGTCCGGCCGCTTTGACCGGGCGCGGTGGCGGCGGCTACCCTGGTGAGTCGTTGTGCGTTGAGTCCGTGTCGATCGGTGCGTTCCCATTCACCGGTCCATGGACGACGCACCGACGGTACTCATCGGCTGACCCCGGCTTCTACGGGATTGCCGTGGACACAGTCAGAGACAACGAGAAGGCAACGACCGTGCGCACGTACACCCCGAAGCCCGGCGACGTCCAGCGGACCTGGTACGTCATCGACGCGACCGACGTCGTCCTGGGCCGCCTGGCCACTCACGTGGCGACCCTGCTGCGCGGGAAGCACAAGGCGACCTTCGCCCCGCACGTCGACGGCGGTGACTTCGTCATCGTCATCAACGCGGAGAAGATCGCGCTGACCGGCAACAAGCGGGAGACCAAGCTCGCCTACCGTCACTCGGGCTACCCGGGCGGCCTGCGGGCGACCACGTACACCGACCTCCTCGAGAAGCACCCTGAGCGTGCGATCGAGAAGGCCGTGCGTGGCATGCTCCCGAAGACCTCCCTGGCCCGCCAGCAGCTCTCCAAGCTGAAGGTCTACGCGGGTGCCGAGCACCCGCACGCCGCCCAGCAGCCGAAGCCCTTCGAGATCACCCAGGTCGCGCAGGGCTGACGCCCGCGAGGACACCGAGACAGGACGCGAGGACACATCAGTGGCCGAGACCACGGTCGACATCGACCTTGAGGGCGGCGAGACGCCCAGCAGCTACACCTCCGAGAGCAGCGCCCCCGCGGGCCGCGGGCAGAGCCTGACGGCTCCCGGCCAGGCCCTGGGCCGCCGCAAGGAGGCCATCGCCCGCGTGCGCCTGGTGCCCGGCACCGGCCAGTGGAAGATCAACGGCCGCACCCTCGAGGAGTACTTCCCGAACAAGGTGCACCAGCAGCTCGTGAACGACCCGCTGAAGCTGGTCGACGTCGAGGGTCGCTTCGACGTCATCGCCCGCATCAACGGCGGCGGCGTCTCCGGCCAGGCCGGTGCGCTGCGCCTGGGCATCGCCCGCGCGCTGAACGCGATCGACGAGGAGCACAACCGTGCGACGCTCAAGAAGGCCGGCTTCCTGACCCGCGACCCCCGCGTCGTGGAGCGCAAGAAGGCCGGTCTCAAGAAGGCCCGCAAGGCCCCGCAGTACTCGAAGCGCTGATCCACCGATCAGCAACCGCGGCCGATGGCCCCGAGGGTCCGACCCTCGGGGCCATCGGCCGTTCCGGTGCCCGCCACCGGGCGACCGGCACGACGGCGAACCGGGGCCGCGACGGCGCGCGCCCTGGCACGATGCAGGGGGCCGCGGACGCGGCCCACGACGAAGGGGTCCTCATGGGACGACTGTTCGGCACCGACGGGGTGCGGGGCCTGGCCAACCGGGACGTCACCGCGGAGGTCGCGCTCGACCTGTCCGTAGCGGCGGCGCACGTGCTCGGGCAGCGCGGCGAGTTCGCCGGACACCGCCCGCGGGCCGTGGTGGGCCGCGACCCCCGCGCGTCGGGCGAGTTCCTGTCCGCCGCCGTGGCCGCCGGCCTGGCGAGCGCGGGAGTCGACGTGCTGAACGTCGGCGTGCTGCCCACGCCCGCGGTCGCGCACCTCACGGCCGCGCTGGACGTCGACCTCGGTGTCGTGCTGTCCGCGTCGCACAACCCCATGCCGGACAACGGCATCAAGTTCCTGGCGCGCGGCGGCCACAAGCTCGACGACGAGCTCGAGGACGCCATCGAGCAGCGGCTCCGCGAGGACTGGTCCCGCCCGGTCGGCGCCGACGTCGGGCGGATCCGCTCGGACACGGGCCGCGCCGGCGAGCAGTACGTCGAGCACCTGGTGTCGACCATCGGGCACGACCTGGCCGGGCTGCGCGTCGCGGTCGACTGCGCGAACGGCGCGGCCAGCGAGGTCGGGCCGCTCGCGCTGCGCGAGGCAGGGGCGGACGTCGTCGTCATCAACGCGTCGCCCGACGGCCGGAACATCAACGAGAACTGCGGCTCCACCCACCCCGAGCAGCTGCAGGCGGCGGTCGTCGCGTCGGGTGCGGACCTGGGCGTGGCGTTCGACGGCGACGCCGACCGCTGCCTCGCGGTCGACCACACCGGCGCGCTGGTGGACGGCGACCAGATCATGGGCGTCCTGGCCCTGGACCTGCGCGAGCGCGGGATCCTCGCGCACGACACGCTCGTCGTCACGGTGATGAGCAACCTGGGCCTGCGCCTCGCCATGCAGGCCGCCGGCGTCCGCACCGTCGAGACCGGCGTCGGCGACCGGTACGTGCTGGAGGCCATGCGCGCGCACGGCTACAACCTGGGCGGCGAGCAGTCGGGGCACGTGATCCTCGCGGACCACGCCACCACCGGCGACGGCACGCTGACCGCCCTGCAGCTCGCGTCCCGCGTCGCGGCCACCGGGCAGAAGCTCAGCGAGCTGGCCGCCGTGGTCCGGCGGCTGCCGCAGACGCTGGTCAACGTCCCGGGCGTCGACAAGGCGCGCGCGGGCACCGACGAGCACGTGTCCGCCGCGGTGGGCGCCGCGCAGGCCGCGCTGGGGTCGACCGGCCGGGTGCTGCTGCGCTCGTCGGGCACCGAGCCGCTGGTCCGCGTCATGGTCGAGGCCGCGACGCAGGACGACGCCGACCGCGTGGCGGCGCAGCTCGCCGACGTGGTCCGCGACCGCCTGGCGCTCTGACCCGGTGGACGACGCGACGGTGAGCCCGGTGGCCGGCTCCGCCCCCGAGGCGCGCTGGCCCGCCGCGGTCGTGCGCGAGCACGTGCTGCGGCTGCTCGACGCCGCCGCGGCGGACCCGTCCGGGACGGTGCCGATCGTGCAGGCCGGCCACCCGGCCCTGCGGATGCGGGCCGTGCCGTTCGACGGCCAGGTCGACGGCGACGAGCTCGCCCGGCTGGTGGCGCTGATGCGCGCGACGATGCACGCCGCGCCGGGCGTCGGGCTCGCCGCCCCGCAGGTCGGGCTGCCGCTGGCGCTCGCCGTCGTGGCCGACCCGGGGGCCGGCGAGACCGAGACCGGCGTGGTCCGGGAGCGGCCCGCGCTGCCGTTCCGCGTGCTGGTGAACCCGCGATACGAGCCGGTCCCGGGGGAGCAGCCGGAGCGCGTCGCGTTCTACGAGGGGTGCCTCAGCGTCGTCGGCTACCAGGCGGTCGTCCCGCGGCTGCGCCGGCTGCGGCTCACCGGCGCCGACGAGGCGGGCACGCCGCTCGACGAGGTGCTGCAGGGCTGGCCCGCCCGCATCGTGCAGCACGAGACGGACCACCTGAACGGCACGCTGTACCTGGACCGGGCGCACCTGCGCTCGCTGTCGGCGACCGACGAGATCGGGGCGCACTGGGCGACGGAGCCCCGCCCCGCCGAGGCCGCGCGGATGCTCGGCTTCCCGCTCGGCGACTGACGCAGCCGGCCGCCGCGCCGGCCACGGGACGGTCACCGGACGGCCACGCGACCGTCATCGGATCGCCGCCGGACCGTCCCCTGACCGCCCGGGAAACTCCGTGACCCGTGTCGGTGGTGCGTGGTGGACTGGGGTCACGGGCCGAGGCAGCGGCCCGCTCGCGGACCACGCTGCGAGGACCGCACCGTGAGGACCACGGGTGTCCGTCGCAGGGGGGACCCGTGGGCGGCCGATGTCGGCCCGGGGGGCGATGCCCGGCCGCGACGGCCCCGGGCACGATGGGGGGAGGACCAGGGGGGACTCGGGGGTGTCCCCCATGTCGCGGCCCGCGGCGCCCACCTAGCGTGGACGGCGAGGCCTCCACCGCCGAGAGGCCACCACGACCCAGGAGCTGATGACCGTGCTGCAGGACTGGATCAGCGCCATCGAGGACTGGGTCCCGATGCTGGCCGAGTCGCTCTGGGTGTACCCGGCGCTCATGCTGTTCGCGACGATCGACGGCTTCTTCCCCCCGATCCCCAGCGAGTCCGTGGTCATCGGCCTGGCGTCGCTGGCGGTCTCCCACGGGGAGCCGAACCTCGCCCTCATCGCCCTCGCCGGCGCGATCGGCGCGTTCACCGGTGACCAGATCGCCTACCTGATCGGCTCCCGCGTCGACGTGCACGCGCTGCGCCTCTTCCGCGGCCCCCGGGGCCGCAAGGCACTGGCCTGGGCGGAGCACGCGCTGGCGCACCGCGGGTCGTCCTTCATCCTGGCGGCGCGGTACATCCCGATCGGCCGCGTCGCGGTGAACATGACGGCCGGCGCGCTGGGGTACCCGCGCAGGCGGTTCGTCGGGCTGACCGCGCTCGCCGCGGTGACGTGGGCGCTCTACGGGACGCTGGTCGGCGCCGGGGCGGGCCTGTGGCTGGAGAAGTACCCAGCGGTCGCCGTCGTCGCCGGGGTGGTCGTCGGGACCGCGGCCGGCATCGCCATCGACTGGGTCCTGCGCCGCTGGACGCGGTTCGGCCGCACTCGGGCGCCCGAGGCCGACGAGCAGGCCGAGCAGGTCGACGCCGACGAGGACGGCGCCGCGCGAGCGGGCACCCCGGCCGCCGCACCGGCCCGCGCGGAGGCGGCAGCCCACCGGGTCGGATCGCCGGCGCGCGGTGCGCTGCCGGTGCGCGGCGGGCTGCCGGTGCCGGGCGGGCTGCCGGTGCCCGGCGGGGTGCGGGCCGGGGCGGTCCCCGGCGCGTGCGAGGCCGCCGACTGAGGTCCGGCACGTCCCGGGTCACGGCCCGGCAACGATCCGCCGCCGCTCGCTAACGATCCGGTCTCTGCGGGGCCCGGCGTCCTGCGGCCCGCCTACGCTCGACCCGGGCCACGACGGAGTCGCCCCTGACGACGCCAGGTGCGGGCCACGCCCCGCCTGGCGTCCCGGGACGTGAGGGCGACGAGGGGCGGGCAGCAGCATGGCAGCACCGCACCGCCGCGCACCCTCCGGGCCCCGGACCCCGGCCGCGCGGCTCGTCGCCGGGACCGCCGCCCTGCTCGTGGCCGGCGGCGTGCTCGCCGGCTGCTCCGTGGGTGCCGATCCGTCCGCTGCGGCCGACGCCGGCTCGCGTGCGGCCGCGCGCACCGCCGTCACGACCGGTGCCGACTGCCTGGCGCCGCAGGTGCTGACGGCGCTCGGCTTCGACGGCGACGCGTACGCGGGCGCCACGGCGCACCCCGACGCCCCGGCCGCGGACGCCCTCCCCGCGGACTTCACCGCCGTGTCCGCCGTGCTGTGCAGCACCGGCGAGACGCTCACCGACGGCGCCGGCCGGTGGGCCGCGGTGACCGCGAGCCGGCTGGAGGGGGACGTCGCGCCGCTCGTCGACGCGCTCTCCGCGGGCACCACCCCGGCGGCGTCGTCGTCGCCCGGGGCCTGCGCCGAGGGCGCACCGCGCTCGGACCTGTGGCTGGTCGACGCGCTGGGCGCCGCGGTGCGGGTCGCGCTGCCGGGCGACGGGTGCGGGCCGCTGCCCGACGCCGTCGCCGACGGGCTCGCGGCTCTCGAGGCCGTGGACGTCGAGCACTACCCGGTGGAGCTGGTCGACGCCCGCGCGACGGCCTCGCCGACGGCCGGCTGAACGGTCCCGCCCGCGCGCCCGCGGCTCAGAGCTTGCGCAGCCGCACCCGGCGCACGGAGTGGTCGGTCCCCTTGGTCAGCACCAGCGTGGCGCGGCTGCGCGTCGGCAGGATGTTCCGCACCAGGTTCGGGGCGTTGATCGCGTCCCAGATGCTCTCCGCGCGTGCCGTCGCCTCCTCGTCCGTGAGCGCGGCGTACCGGTGGAAGTAGGACTCCGGCTTGGCGAACGCCGTCGACCGCAGCGACAGGAACCGGTCGACGTACCACTGCCGCACGTCCTGCGTGCGCGCGTCGACGTAGATCGAGAAGTCGAAGAAGTCGCTGACGGCGAGGTTCGACGTGCTGGAGGTGCCCGCCGCGGACGGCGCCGGCTGCAGCACGTTCAGGCCCTCGACGATCAGCACGTCGGGCTTGCGGACCACGACCTCCGCGCCCGGCACGATGTCGTAGGTGACGTGGTCGTAGACCGGCGCGCGGACCTCGGAGTGCCCGGCCTTCACGCGGGACACGAACTGCAGCAGGGCCCGGCGGTCGTAGGACTCGGGGAAGCCCTTGCGGTCCATCAGCCCGCGCCGCTCGAGCTCGGCGTTCGGGTAGAGGAAGCCGTCGGTGGTCATGAGCGCGACGTTCGGGGTGGCGGGCCAGCGGGCCATCAGCTCGCGCAGCAGGCGGGCGGTGGTCGACTTGCCCACCGCGACCGACCCGGCGACGCCGATCACGAACGGGGTGCGGGGGGTGTCCTCGCGCAGGAACGTCGACGCCGCCGCGTGCAGCCGGCGCGTCGCGGTCACGTGCAGGTCCAGCAGGCGCGACAGCGGCCGGTAGATCGCGTCGACCTCCGCGAGGTCGATCGGGTCGCCGAGACCGCGGAGCCGGGTGACGTCCTCGTCGGTGAGGGGCAGGGGCGTCGACTCCGAGAGCCGGACCCAGGCCTCCCGGTCGAGCTCCACGTACGGCGAGGGCTGGACGGGGACCTCGGTGGCGCGCACCCGACGATTCTGCCCGATCGGCGGGGCCGCGCCCGTCCGACGTGGGCCGCGTCACGGCGCGGCCGCGTGACGGGTCCCCGCGGCTAGACTCGCGCCCATGTGTGGAATCGTCGGGTACGTCGGGGACCATCAGCCGGACGGGCAGCCGCTCGGGGTCGTGATGGAGGGCCTGCGCCGCCTGGAGTACCGCGGGTACGACTCGGCCGGCGTCGCCCTGGTGACCGGTGCGGGCGGCCTGGCGACCGCGAAGAAGGCGGGCAAGCTCGCGAACCTCGCGGCCGTGCTCGACGCCGAGCCGCTGCCGGGCGCGACCGCGGGCATCGGGCACACGCGGTGGGCCACGCACGGCGGCCCGACCGACGTGAACGCGCACCCGCACGTCGCCGGCGGGGTGGCGCTGATCCACAACGGCATCGTCGAGAACTTCGCCCTCCTGAAGGAGGAGCTCGTCGCCGACGGCGCCGTGCTGCTCTCGGAGACCGACACCGAGGTCGTCGCGCACCTGGTCGCCCGCGCCTACGCCGAGGTCAAGGACCTGGGCGAGGCGATGCGCCAGGTCGTGCGCCGCCTGCACGGCACGTTCACCCTGCTCGCCGTGCACGAGGACCACCCGGACACCGTGGTCGGCGCGCGGCACGACTCGCCGCTGGTCGTCGGGCTGGGCGACGGCGCGAACTACCTCGGGTCCGACGTCGCGGCGTTCATCGCGGAGACCCGCCGGGCCCTCGAGCTCGCGCAGGACCAGGTCGTCGTCATCACGCCCCGCTCGGTGACCGTGACGGACTTCGACGGCAACCCTGCCGAGGGCCGCGAGTACACGATCGACTGGGACGCCGCGGCCGCCGAGAAGGGCGGGTTCCGCTCCTTCATGGAGAAGGAGATCGCGGACCAGCCACAGGCCGTGCAGGACACCCTGCTGGGCCGCACCGACACCCACGGGCGGCTCGTGCTGGACGACATGAAGATCGACGAGTCCGTGCTGCGCGCGGTCGACAAGATCATCGTCATCGCCTGCGGCACGGCGGCCTACTCCGGCCACGTCGCCAAGTACGCGATCGAGCACTGGTGCCGCATCCCGGTCGAGGTCGAGCTCGCGCACGAGTTCCGCTACCGCGACCCGATCCTCACCGAGCGGACCCTGGTCGTCGCGATCTCGCAGTCCGGCGAGACGATGGACACGCTCATGGCCGTGCGGCACGCCCGCGAGCAGGGCGCGAAGGTCCTGGCGATCTGCAACACCCACGGGTCGACCATCCCGCGCGAGTCCGACGCCGTGCTCTACACGCACGCCGGGCCGGAGGTCGCGGTCGCCTCGACCAAGGCGTTCCTCGCGCAGATCACCGCGGCGTACCTGCTGGGCCTGTACCTGGCGCAGCTGCGGGGCAACAAGTTCGCCGACGAGATCGCCGAGATCCTCGAGGACCTGCGGGCGATGCCCGGCAAGATCCAGGAGGTCCTGGACCGGGCCGGCCGCGTGCGCGAGATCGCCCGGTGGATGGCCGACACCTCCTCGGTGCTGTTCCTGGGCCGGCACGTCGGGTTCCCGGTGGCCCTGGAGGGCGCGCTCAAGCTCAAGGAGATCGCGTACATCCACGCCGAGGGCTTCGCGGCCGGCGAGCTCAAGCACGGGCCCATCGCGCTGATCGAGCCCGGGCAGCCGGTGTTCGTCATCGTGCCGAGCCCGCGGGGCCGGGACTCGCTGCACTCCAAGGTCGTCTCCAACATCCAGGAGATCCGGGCCCGCGGCGCCCGCACGCTGGTGATCGCGGAGGACGGCGACGAGGCGGTGCGCGCGTACGCGGACGAGGTGTTCTACGTGCCGCAGAGCCCGACGCTGCTCGCGCCGCTGCTGTCCGTCGTGCCGCTGCAGATCTTCGCGTGCGAGCTCGCGACGGCCCGCGGCCTGGACGTGGACCAGCCGCGGAACCTCGCGAAGTCCGTCACCGTCGAGTGACCGCCCGGTGATCGTCGGCGTCGGGATCGACGTGGTCGACGTGGCGCGGTTCATGGCGACGGTCGAGCGGGTGCCCGCCCTGCGCGAGCGCCTGTTCACGCCGGACGAGCGCGACCTGCCGCCCTCGTCGCTGGCCGCGCGGTTCGCCGCGAAGGAGGCGATCGCGAAGGCGCTGGGCGCGCCCGCCGGCATGTCCTGGCAGGACGCCACGGTGCGCCGCGTGCGCGGGGAGCAGCCGGTGGTCGAGGTCATCGGGACCGTCGCCGCCCGCGCCGCCGAGCTCGGCGTGACGCGGTTCCACCTGTCGCTCTCGCACGACGCGGGCATCGCGTCGGCGATGGTCGTCGCCGAGGCGGACTGAGGCCCGCCCGCCCCGGCGACGACGGCGGTCAGCGCAGCGCGGGGACGACCTCGCGCTCGAACAGCTCGATGCCGGAGCGGTCGTACGCGGCCTCAGCGAAGTACGTGATCGCGTAGGTCATGCCGAGGCCCTGGAGGTGCGTGAGCTTCTCCACGAGCTGCTCCGGGGTGCCGACCAGCGTGCCGTGGCGGAACTCCTCGGCGACCTCGGGCGCCTTCTCCGGCACCGTGCGGGCGTAGTGCTCCTCGACCCAGGCGATGCGGTCGTCGACCTCCGCCTCGGTCTCGCCGATCACCACGTTGTAGTTGGCGGAGCGCGTGATCTCGCCGAAGTCCCGGCCGATGTCGGCGCAGTGGCCGCGCAGCACCTCGGACTTGTGGGCGAACCCCTCGGGCGTGCCGTCGAAGTTCGTGTACTGCGCGTGCTCCGCGGCGATCCGCAGCGTCTTGCGCTCGCCGCCGCCCGCGATCCACAGCGGGGGGCCGTCGACCTGCAGCGGGAGCGGCGCGAGCTGGGCGCCGTCGACCTGGTAGTGCTGCCCGTCCAGCGTCGCGACGCCGTTGGTCCACAGCTGCTTCATGATCTGCACGCCCTCGTCGAGCATGGCGATCCGCTCGCCGGCGCGGGGGAAGCCGTAGCCGTAGGCGCGCCACTCGTGCTCGTACCAGCCGGCGCCGATGCCCATCTGCACGCGCCCGCCCGAGATGACGTCCGCGGTGGTGGCGACCTTCGCGAGGTAGGCGGGGTTCCGGTAGGCCATGCAGGTGCACATCTGCCCGAGCTTCACGCGGCTCGTGGTGGCGGCGTAGGCGTTCATGAGGCTCCATGCCTCGTGGGTCGCCTCGCCGTTGGGCTGCGGCACGGCGTGGAAGTGGTCGTACACCCAGATCGAGTCGTACGCGTCGCCGGCGTCGGCGTGCTGGGCCAGGGAGCTCATGACGGCCCAGTGCTCGGCCGGCTCGATGCCGGTGAGGTCCTGCCGCCAGCCCTGCGGGATGAAGAGTCCGAATCGCATGCGCAGAACGTAACCGCCGTCACGGCCGAGCGCCGCGCGGCGCCCTCGGCCAGGATGGGCGCATGATCCTGGGGTACACGGCGGACGACGTGCGGGCCGCGGAGCAGCCGCTGCTCGCGCGGGGGGTGCCGCTCATGCAGCAGGCGGCATGGGGCCTGGCGGCCCGGGTCGCGGCCGAGCTCACCGAGCGGCGCGGGCGGGTGCGGGGGGCGAGCGTCGTGGCGCTCGTCGGCGCGGGCGACAACGGGGGAGACGCGCTGCACGCGGGTGCGGTCCTGGCGCGGCGTGGCGTGCAGGTGCTCGCGGTGTGCACCACCGGCGCCCCGCACGCGGAGGGCCTGGCGGCGCTGCGCCGCGCGGGCGGCCGGGCGGTGCGGGCGGTCGACCCCGACGGTCCCGGTCCGTCGGGCCTGCCGGAGGGGGACGACCCCGGTCTGGCACCGGTGTGGCTGGGCGACGCCGTGGCCGAGGCGTACGCGGCGGACGTGGTGCTCGACGGGCTGCTGGGGATCGGCGGCCGGGGGGCGCCTCGCGGCGTGGCCGGGCTGCTCGTCGGGCTGCTCTCGGACCTGCTGGCCGGGGAGGAGGTCGCCGGCTCGGCGGCCGCGACGCCGGACCGGCCGCTCGTCGTGGCGGTGGACGTCCCGAGCGGCGCCGGCGTCGACGACGGCGCCCTCCCCGACGGGCCGGTGCTGCCGGCGGGGCTCACCGTGACGTTCGGCGGCGCGAAGCCCGGGCTGCTGCTCCCGCCGGCGTCCCGCCGCGCCGGGCGCGTCGAGGTGGTCGACCTCGGCCTGCCGCTGCCGGAGCGCCCGGCCGTCGCGCGGCTGGAGGCGGCGGACGTGGCCGCCCTCTGGCCGGTGCCCGGGCCCGAGGACCACAAGTACAGCCGGGGGGTGCTCGGCGTGGTGGCCGGGACACCCGCCTACCCGGGCGCCGCGGTGCTCACCGTGTCGGCCGCCGTGCTCGCGGGCGTCGGCATGGTGCGGTACGTCGGGCCGGCCGAGGTCGCCGCTCCCGTGCTGGCCGCCCGGCCGGAGGTCGTCGCGGGGAAGGGCCGCGTCCAGGCGTGGCTGCTCGGTCCCGGCGTGGACCCGGGCCACGCCAAGCAGGCGAAGCGGGTGCGGCGCGGGATCGACGAGGCGCTCGGCACCGGCCTGCCCGCGGTGCTCGACGCGGGGGCGCTCGCGGTCGCGCCGCGGGACCTCGCCCCCTGGTGCGTGCTGACCCCCCACGCCGGGGAGCTCGCGACCCTGCTCGGCCGCCTCGGGGAGCAGGTCGACCGTGCCGGCGTCGAGGCCGAGCCGCTGCGCTGGGCGCGCCGCGCGCACGAGCTCACCGGAGCCACCGTGCTGCTCAAGGGCAGCACCACCGTCGTCGTGGGCGCCGGCGGTGCCGTCTACGCCCAGGCCGACGCACCCGGGTGGCTCGCGACGGCCGGCTCCGGGGACGTCCTGGCCGGCGTGCTCGGGGCGCTGCTCGCCGGCCGGGCCGCCGACGTGCTGGAGGACCCGCCGCTCGCCGCGGCGCTCGCGGCCGCCGCGGCGCTGGTGCACGGGCGCGCCGCGGGGGTCGCGGTGCCGGGCGGCCCCGTGTCGGCGCTCGCGCTGGCGCACGCGCTGCCGGCGACGGTCGCGGACCTCCTCCTTCTCCGGGGTTCCCGACGCCCAAGGCGCCAGCCGACCACTTCCCAACTCAGGGACCCTCCCCCCGCCCCCCCACCTCTCCTTTACTGACCCTGCCTCCTCCACCCATCTCCACGCCCACTCGACTCTACGCTCCCTCCTTTGCCAA
>NZ_CABEGA010000016.1 GCF_901521055.1 Cellulomonas hominis
CTCGGCGGGGGCCTCGGTGGCGGGTGCTGCCGCGTCGGGCGCCTCGGGGGCGTCCTGCACGTCGGGCGCCTCGGCCACCGCGTCGTGGGCAGAGCGGTCGGTGACCGATCGCTCCTCGGTCCTGTCCTCCGCCTCGCCCGTCACCCGGCACAGCCTACTGATGGGCGGCGGGCGTCGCGCCCTCCGGCGGCGGGACACGCGGAGGCTGCACACGACGGTCACACGGGCGGCGCGGCGCCCCCACCAGCGGGTCCGCGGAGCCCCCGTACGGCGGGTGGTGCGCAGGGCCCTGCCGCGCGACCGTGCCACCGGGACGCAGCAGGGGGTCCCGGAGCGCACCCCGGGACCCCCTGCGGCGACCTGGGTCAGCGGAGCGTGACCTGCCGGGCGACGATGCCGGCACGGGCCCGGCGGGCGTTCGCGTCGAGCGGCTCGGTGTCCGCGAGCGCGGCCTCGAACGTCGGGGCGAACGCGGCGACGGCGTCCTCGATGTCCTCCGCCTCGCTGCCGCGCGCCAGCTCCCACACGGGCACGACCAGGCCGTTCGAGCGGAAGTAGCCGATGAACTTCGCGCCGTCGAAGCCGGACTCGCGGCGGCCGTGCAGGCGCGCGAGGCCGTCGATGACCTGCTGCTCGTCGTGCGGCTGCGCCCAGCGCAGGTACTCGCGCGCGCCCATCCGGACCCAGTACGCGGCCTCGGCGGCGGCGAGCTTCTTGGTGTCGACGACCCCGGCGTCGGCCTCCTCGACGGCGGCCTTGAGCTCCGGGGTCATCTCGGTGTCGGCCGCGATCCAGTAGGCGAAGCTGTCCTGGACCGTGACCTCGAAGGGCACCGACAGGTCGAGCACGTCCTGCAGGCGCGGGCCGGGGCCGGGCAGGCCGGACTGCTGCACGGCGGTGCCGGGCTCGGAGTCGAGGGCCTCGAGGAGCGCGGCGGCGAGGTCGCGGCTCGCGTCGCCGGAGCTGCCGACCACCTGCAGGGCGAGCAGCAGCACGCCGTCGGCGCGGTTCAGGGCCGCCCAGCCCTCGGGCAGCACGGTCGTGACGGTGACGTCGCGGGCGCCGTGCTCCTTCGTGGTGCGGGCGGTCGCGGTCGCGGCGGGCACCAGCTCGCGCAGGGCGACCCAGTCGGGCTCGCCGGGGAGGCCCTCGAAGGGGCGCAGCACGAAGTCGACGGAAGAAGGCATGTCGGCCAGCCTACCGATCCCCGCCGCGGGCGGCCGCGCCGCGCCCGGCGTCGTCCACAGACCCCGCCGTGGAGGCCGCTTCGGTGGCAGGATCGTCGGCATGGACCCGCGCGCCGGAACCCCCGCCCAGCCCTCCGACCTGGTCGACGTCGAGGCGATGCTCGCCGCGTACGTCGACCGTCGCCCCGATCTCGACGACCCCGCCCAGCGCGTGGTGTTCGGCACCAGCGGCCACCGCGGGTCGAGCCTCGACGGCGCCTTCAACGAGGCGCACATCGTCGCGATCACCGCCGCCATCGTCGAGTACCGCCGGGCGCAGGGCACCGACGGCCCCCTGTTCATCGGGCGGGACACCCACGGGCTGTCGCTGCCGGCGTGGCAGACCGCGCTGGAGGTGCTGGCCGCCGCCGGCGTCGAGGTGCGGGTGGACGCCCGCGACTCCTGGACCCCGACGCCCGCCGTCTCGCACGCGATCCTGCTGCACAACGGCGCCGCGACGTCCGAGGGCGTGCGCGCGTCCGGGCCCGGCCTCGCCGACGGCATCGTCGTGACGCCGTCCCACAACCCGCCGCGCGACGGCGGCTTCAAGTACAACCCGCCGCACGGCGGTCCCGCCGGGTCCGAGGCGACCTCGTGGATCGCGAACCGGGCGAACGACCTGCTGAAGGACGGCGTCGACCGGGTCCCGCGCGTGGGCGTGGACGCCGCGCTGGCCGCGGACACCACCCGGAAGCACGACTTCCTCGGCGCCTACGTGGACGACCTGGCGCACGTGCTCGACCTGGACGCGATCCGCTCGGCGGGCGTCCGGATCGGGGCCGACCCGCTGGGCGGGGCCTCCGTCGAGTACTGGGGTGCGATCGCCGAGCGGTACGCGCTGGACCTGACGGTCGTGAACCCGCGCGTCGACCCGCAGTGGTCGTTCATGACGCTCGACTGGGACGGCAAGATCCGGATGGACTGCTCGTCGCCGTCGGCCATGGCCTCGCTGGTCAACGCGATGGGCGGCGACGCGCCGTTCGACATCGCCACCGGCAACGACGCCGACTCCGACCGGCACGGGATCGTCACCCCGGACGCCGGCCTGATGAACCCGAACCACTACCTCGCCGTGGCGATCCAGTACCTGTACTCCGGCGCGCGGCCCGGCTGGCCGGCGGACGCCGCGATCGGCAAGACCCTCGTGTCGTCCTCGCTCATCGACCGGGTCGCGGGCCGTCTCGGCCGGCGCCTGCTCGAGGTGCCGGTCGGCTTCAAGTGGTTCGTGCCCGGCCTGCTCGACGGCTCCGTCGGCTTCGGCGGGGAGGAGTCGGCGGGCGCGTCGTTCCTGCGCACCGACGGCAGCGTCTGGACCACGGACAAGGACGGGATCATCCTGGCGCTGCTCGCCTCCGAGATCCTCGCCACCACCGGCAAGTCGCCCTCGCAGCACCACGCGGACCTGGTCTCGGAGTTCGGCGAGTCCTGGTACGCCCGGGTCGACGCCCCCGCGACGCTGGAGCAGAAGGCGACCCTCGGCAAGCTGTCCCCCGAGCAGGTCACCGCGACGACGCTCGCGGGCGAGGACATCACCGCCAAGCTGACCTCCGCGCCCGGGAACGACGCGGCGATCGGCGGGCTGAAGGTCACCACCGAGAACGCCTGGTTCGCCGCGCGGCCGTCCGGCACGGAGAACGTCTACAAGATCTACGCGGAGTCGTTCGTCAGCGCCGAGCACCTGACGCAGGTGCAGGACGCGGCGAAGGACGTCGTCTCCGACGCCCTCGGCTGAGTGCGAGGACCAGGGCCAGCGGCGCGAGCGACTCGGCGCCGGCGACCAGCCGCTCGGTGAGACCGACGCGGTCGCCGGCGCCCGTCAGCTCGACGACGAACCACGCCAGGAGACCCAGCAGGACGGCGCACGCGGTCCCGGCGACCGCGGGGCGCAGAGCCGCCGGTCCGTCGCGCCGGACGGCGGCCGCGGGCCAGAGGGCCAGCGCGCCGAACGCGACACCCGCGGCCACGGCGTGCGCCATCGGGAGGCGGTCGACCGGCAGCAGCCCGACGGCCGCCGTCCCCGCACCGCCGACGGCGAGCAGGACCCGGCCGGGCACCGGCACGCCCGGGAGCCCGGCTGCCGTCGCCACGTGCGCCGCACCCGTCACGAGCAGCCCGGAGGTCATCACGGCCGGGTGGTCCACGGCCCGGGTCGCGAGCTCGCTGATCGTCGCGCGCACCGGGTCGAACCCGTCCTGCACGGCCGCCGCCGCGGTCCAGCCGCCGATCATCGCCACGGGCGCGACCGACGCCGAGAGCAGCGCCCAGCCGCGCGGGCGCACGACGGGCCGGGTCGTCGGCACGTCGGCGGGCGGGGGCACCGCCGCACCGTAGCCCCGCGGCGGTCCAGCCGCCCGGGCGGGGGGAGCGCCCGGACGGGTGAGGCCGCGGGGCGGGCGGATGGCTCGGCGGGCGCGGTGGCTCGGCGGGCGCGCGACGTGCACCGCGCCTAGCGTGGCGGGACCAGCCACGTCAGCGAAGGAGCACACGATGAGCGAGAGCACCGGACCCGGCCCCGACGACGCCCCGGACGCCGTGGTGGACCCGGACGTGGACGAGGTCCGCGACGAGGAGATCTCCGACGACGAGGTCGCGCGCTCCATGCCCGACGCGGGCGGCAACGACACCGACCCGGCGTCGTTCCTCAACCCCTGACGCACCGACCGCGCGCGGCGGGGACGCCACCTCGCCGGTGTCCCGCCGCGCGCGCCGGCGCCCGTCCCGGTAGACCGGGGGCATGACGCGATCCCCCGATGCAGGTGCCGTGCTGTTCGACATCGACGGCACGCTCGTCGACTCCAACTTCCTGCACGTGCACGCGTGGGTGCAGGCCTTCGCGCGCGCCGGCCACCCGGTCGACGCCTGGCGGGTCCACCGCCGGATCGGCATGGGCTCCGGCCGCCTGATCGCGGAGCTGCTGGGCGACGACGCCGACCGGCTGACCGAGCAGGTGAAGGACGGGCACGCCGAGCGGTACGCCGCGCTCGCGGACCTGCTGCGGCCGTTCGACGGCGCGCGGGAGCTCGTGCGGACGCTCGCCGGCGAGGGCGTCGCCGTGGTGCTGTCGACGTCCGCCGCCCCCGAGGAGGTCGAGAGGCTGCGCGCGGTGCTCGACGTGGACGACGTCGTCGAGATCACCGGCGCGGAGGACGTCGAGGAGGCCAAGCCCGAGCCGGACCTCGTGCAGGCGGCGCTCGAGCGCGCCGGGGTCGGCCCCGACCGGGCGGTGTTCGTCGGCGACGCGGTGTGGGACGTGGCGGCCGCCGCGCGCGCCGGGGTGCCGTGCGTCGGTGTGCTGAGCGGGGGCACGTCCGAGGCGGAGCTCCGGGAGGCCGGCGCGGTGGCGGTCTACCCGGACGTCTCCGCGCTGCTCGCGGGGTGGCGCACCAGCCCCCTGGCCGCGGTCCTGCCGCCCGCCTGAACGCTCGTCAGCGGGTGGGCTCCGTGCTGTCGTCGGCCACCAGGTCGGCGTACTCGGGGTGCTCGTCGATCAGCCTGCGCACGAACGGGCACTGCGGCACGACGCGGTCCCCCGCGGCGCGCACGGCGTCCAGCGCCTCGCGCACGAGCGTCGAGCCGATGCCGTGACCCTCGCGGGGCGCGTCCACCTCGGTGTGCGTGAACACCACCACGCCGGGGCTGCGCCGGTACTCGGCGAACCCCAGCAGGGCGCCCTCGGCGTCGCTGACCTCGAAGCGGTCCTGCTCGGGCACGTCCGTCACGGTGAGCGTCGTCATGCCCGAAGTATCGGCCGCCGACCGCGCCCGCCGCCACGTCGCTGATATCAGCGCGCCCGGTGTCGGAGGCGGGTGCGAGACTGACCAGGTGCTGGGGCCCTACCGTGACGTGCTGACCCGTCCAGGGGCGCTGGCGTTCTCCTCCGCCGGGGTCATCGCCCGGCTGCCGATGTCGATGGTGGGCATCGGCATCGTGCTGATGATCGAGGCGCTGCACGACTCGTACGGCCTCGCCGGGAGCGTGTCGGCGGTCTACGTGCTCGCGCAGGCGGTGTGCTCGCCGTGGCTCGCCCGCCTGGTGGACCAGCACGGGCAGGCGCGCGTCATGCGTCCTGCCGTCACCGTGTCCGCGCTCGCGATCATCGCCCTGGTGGTGTGCGCGCTCAGCGGGGCGCCGGTGTGGACGCTCTACCTCACGGCCGTCGTCACCGGCTCCACGATCGGCTCGTTCGGCGCCCTCGTCCGCGCCCGGTGGTCGCACGTGCTCGACGACCCGCGGGCCCTGCACACCGCGTACTCGCTGGAGTCCGCGCTGGACGAGCTGGTGTTCGTCGTCGGGCCGATCCTCGCGACCACGCTCGCGACCGCCGTGACGCCCTCGGCAGGGCTGATCGTCCCGGTCGTGGGGATGCTGCTCGGTGGGTTCTGGTTCCTGGGCCAGCGTGCGACGCAGCCGCCCCCGCACCCGCAGGCCGACGCGGCCACCCGCCCGGACGGCCGGCGCGTGCGGCGCGGCTCCGTGATGCGGTCCGGCGGGATGCTGGTGCTCGCGATCGTGTTCGTCGCGATGGGCGCCATCTTCGGGGCGACCGACGTCAGCACCGTCGCGTTCGCCGAGGAGGCCGGCCGGCCCGGGCTCGCGGGCGTCGTGCTGGCGGTGTTCGCGTGCGGCTCGATGATCTCCGGCCTGCTGTACGGCGCCCGCCACTGGGTGACGCCGCTGTGGCGGCGGTTCGCGATCGGCATGGTGGCGCTGGCGGTGGGCGCCGCGCTGTTCGTGCTGGTCACGTCGATGACGATGCTGGCGGTCGTCATGTTCGTCGCCGGGTTCGCCATCGCGCCGACCCTCATCAACGGCAACGGGCTCGTGCAGCACTTCGTGGCGCCGGAGCGGTTGACCGAGGGCCTCACGTGGGTCGGCACCTCGCTCGGCGTGGGCGTCTCCGTGGGGTCGTGGATCGCCGGCAGCCTCATCGACCGGCAGGGGTCGCACGGCGGCTACCTGGTCGTGGTCGGCTCCGCCGCGCTCGCCGTGGTCGCGACGCTCGCGTCGCTGCGGACCCTGCGCGCGGGCACCGCGGACCTGGGTGCGGAGCTCGCGGTGGACGACCACGCCGCGGGGACGCCGGGCACCGACCCCGCCACCCGGACGGCCGAGGCGGTCGCCCCCGCTCCCCGCCGGCCCGGGGACGCCACCCGGGGCTGACGCCCGCCCGGAGCGCCGGCCCGCGTCCCCGGCCCGGCGTCGTCGCCCGTCAGCGCAGCACGTCAGCGCAGCACGCGGGGAGCGCCCACCTCCGCCCCGTCCTCGGCGGCCGCGCGGCGGCGTTCCGCGAAGATCCCGAGCACCAGCAGCAGCCCGCCCGCCGCGAGGAGGGTGAGCAGCCACGGACCCGCGGAGATCGTCCGGCCGATCTGCGCGGCGAACACGCTGATCACGGCCACGGGCAGCGCTCCGGCCCCCACGACCAGCGGCGCGCGGAGCATCTGCCGCGCACCGAGCAGCATGAACCCGAGCGCGAGCACCACGACGAGGATCGCGCGCCAGGTCATCGGGTCGGTCCAGATGGCCAGCATCGACGGGCCCAGGGTCGCGAGGATGCCGGGGGTCAGCGTCGCGACCGACGTCGTCCGGCCCACGGGCCACGCTCCGCGAGCCGGGGCCGCGGTGACGCGTCCGGTCGGCTCCCCGAGCGCCGTTCGGAGCCCCGCGAACCCCATGGCCGTCAGCGCGAGCCCGAGAGGGAGCGCGAACACCTCGACCCGCAGCTCGCGCGGGCTCCACGCCCCGATCGCCCACGCGAGCGCCGCCAGCCACAGGAACCAGCCGGGCGGGAGGGCCACGGCGAGCGAGGAGCGCCCCGGTGCCGTGTCGCCCGACGCCGTGCCACCCGACGGCACGCCACCAGCCGAGGCCGCGCCCGACGACACCGCGGCCGACGGCACTGCGCCCGACGACACTGCGGCCGACGGCACCGCGCCACCCGGCGCCGCGCCCGCCGGCACCGACGCCGCCGCCAGCACGCCCGCCTCCGCGCGCACCGCCAGGACCGCGGCACCGAGCAGCGCGAGCTCGACCAGCCACCCGACCCACACGACGGCCCAGGAGTCCCGGGCCCCGGCGAGGGCACCGACCGTCCCGGCGAGCAGCGCCGGGGCGAGCGCCCAGCGGCGCAGGGCCGCGGCCTCCCCCTCGGCGGTGGCGCGGCGGTGCGGCCCGACGGTCGCCGCGAGCGCCATCTGCCGGGCCGCGACCAGCCGGCACGCGACCCCGAGCAGCAGCGCGCCGACCAGCGACCACGCGAGCGCGGCGCCGAACAGCCGCGCGTTGTCCGCCCCGGATCCGGCGGGGGTGCCGGCGGCGAGGTGCACCGCCCGGATCGGCCCGCCGAGCGCCGCAGCGGCGGCGCCGAGCAGCAGCGGGTCGGTGAGGGCGCGCAGGGCCCCGCGACCGGCGGGGGCGGTCGCCGTGCCGGCCGGGGACCGGTCGACCAGGAGCGTCGCACCGACGGCCACGGCCGCGAACGCGAGCAGCACCGCGGACCGGACCCCGGTCGCCGCGCCGAACAGGGCCAGCACGAGGGTCGGCGCGACCAGCAGGGCCGTCCCCGCGGCGACGAGCGGGCGCCACCGGTCGCCGCGCCGGGCGAGCAGCGTCCCGACGACGACGGCCGCGACGGCGGGCGGGGCGGTGTACGCCTCGACGAGGCCGACGCCCCACCAGGCGAGCGCGGACCAGACGACGCCGGACCACAGCACGGCGGCGACCCACCAGACGGGCCGCCGGTCCGGGCGCAGGGCGAGGGCGGTGGCGCCGGCGCCGAGGATCGCGCAGAGCGCCAGGACGGTCTCCGCCCCGGTGCTGGCGCGCGCGATCCCGAGCAGGAGCGCGACAGCGCCGGTGCCGGCGGACGCCAGCTCCAGGGCGACACGCGCCCGGTCGGCGGGGACCTCGGGGGCCCGGCGTCGCAGGCGGTCCGCGACGGCCGGTGCGGCGACCGCGGCCGCGGCGGCCAGGACGGCGACGACCGGCAGCAGCACCGGCGACCCGGACCCGGGCAGCAGCACCGCTCCGGCGCAGATGACGAGGACCGCGACGGTCGGCACGACCAGCCCGGCGGCCAGCACCCGCAACCACCCGGCGACGGGGCGCGCCCGGGTGTCCAGGAGCACGACCTCGAGCACGAGGAGCGCCGCCGCGACGCCCGCCGACCACCAGGTGCGCTCGACCGCGACCGCCGCGATCCCGAGCGCCGCCGGTACGGCCGCGACCACGAGCACGGCGAGCCAGGTGTCCGACCCGACGCGGCGGAGGACGGTGAGCACGACCGCGACGAGGGTCAGCGCCACCGCGACGCCACCGATCACCCCGTAGGCGTCCCACCCGGCCCAGGCGAGGCACACGGCGAGCACCACCCCCGCGTAGGCGGCACCGAGCCCGACCAGCGCGCCCCGCAGGTCCGCGAGCGCCAGGCGCCGGCTGCGCAGGAGCAGCAGCACGACGGCGACCGCACCGAGGGCGACGGTCGGCCGGGAGGTCCAGGTCAGCGCCGTGAGCAGGGCGATCTGCCCGAACGCCGCGACGGTCAGCGTGGCGCGCCAGGGCGTCGCCGACGCGGGCACGCGGCGGGCGGCCTCGACCAGCGCGGCGGCGAGCAGCAGCTGCCCCACGAGCAGCGCCGCCGACCAGGGTCGCAGCAACCCGGTGGCGACGACCGCGGCCAGCACGGTCGCGGCCGGCAGCCACAGCCGGGCGAAGACCTGGACGCCGGGCTCGTGCGGGACGGGAGGCGCGGGCAGCGCGGGGACCGCGGGGACCGCGGGCACGGGCGACGGCGGCAGCGGCGCCCCGGCCAGGACGGGCGGCGGCGGCGGGAGCACCGGCACCCGCCAGACGGGCGCGAGCCGGAGCCGGCCGACCGCCCAGAGCGCCCCGGCCAGCACCACGAGGGCGAGCAGCTGGGCGCCGCCCGACCCCGTGCCCGTCCCGGCGAACGCGGCCCCGTCGAGCTCGCGGGTGAAGGTGGCGTCGATGCCGTCGAGCAGCGCGACGGTCGACGCGATCGCGACGACCACCGGCGGGACGGTCGACGCCACGAGGGCCACGAACCCGCCGGAGACGAGCGCCCGGTACCGCGGGTCCTCCTGGCGCCGCCGGTCGGCGACCGTCGGCACGAGCACGAGCAGCGCCCAGACGGCCGCCCCGGCGAGCGGACCGGCCCCGACCTCCTGCGGCAGCACGGCGACCCCGGACAGCACGGCGAGCGCGCCGGCTGCCCAGGTCCAGACGGTCGCGAGGCCGGCCGGCGCCTGGGCACGCGCGACGGCTGCCGCGAGGAGCAGGGCGACGGCGACGGCGCCGGTCTCCCAGCGCGGGGCGATCGGCGGGAGGGCGGGCGCGACGAGGAGCGCCACCGCGAGCAGGCCGGCCGCGCCCAGCGTGAGGACCGCGTCCACGACGGAGGGCGCCGCGCCGAACCGGTCGCGGACGGTCCGCCGGTGCGGGACCCGGACCAGCGTGACGACGGCCGCGACGAGCAGGGCGAGGTGCCACGCCCACAGGCCGCCGACCGCCCCGGCCACGCTCAGGGGCACGAGCGGGAGCACGAGGACGGCCGCGGTCCAGGCGCGCACCCGGACGGCGAGCCCGGCGGCGGGCAGCCCCACGCCCACGGCCAGCAGCAGGAACGCGAGCACGACCCAGCGGGCGGCGCCGCCGACGAGCGCCGCCACCACCCAGGCGTCCACGACCGCGAGCGCGGCGACCAGGCCGCCGACCGCCTCGGCGGACGAGCCGATCCCCTTGCGGCGCAGCACGAGCGTGCCGGCCGCCGCGCCCGCGGTCGCGAGCAGGAGCACCGCGACGCGCGCGGCGGGCGCCTCGGCGAGCACGAAGAACGCGAACACGAGCGCCGCCGCGGCCACGAGCCCCGCGCCGGCGAGGACGAACAGGCGCACGACGTCGAAGCCGCGCTCCGCCGGCGGCGGGCCCACGGGCGCGAACCGGAGCGGCGCGCCGGGCGGGGGCACGGCACCGGCCGGCGGGACGGGACGCGCGGCGACGGGCCCGGCGGTCCACGCCGGGGCGGCGGGCACCGGCCCGGTCGCCGGCCCGCCCAGCGACTGCACCGCACCCACCGGCTGACCCGCGGGCACCGGCTGACCCGCACCCACCGGCTGCGGCGCCCACACCGTCGGCCCGGTCGACGCCGCGGTGCGCGGGTGGTCCCCGGTCTGCTCCGCGCGCACGGTCCAGATCACGCGGTGCCGCTCGTCCAGGGCGCGGGCCGCGGCGCGGGAGGCGTCGGCGATGCGCTCGCCGGCCGACCCCGCGAGGTCGAGCCCGCAGGACCCGCAGCGCGCGGAGTCGAGGGCGCTCCCGCAGGAGGGGCAGCGCGTGAAGTCGGTGAGCTCGCGCCGGAGCGCATCTGCCGAGGTCAGTTCCACGTGCTGAGAGTGCCAGCCCGCGGAGCCCGGGGTGCGTCGTCCACAGTTCCTGCGCAGACTTTCACCAGGTTGCCCGCCGGACGGCCCGGTTCGCCGGGGTGGCGCAGGGCCCGGAGGGTGATCGACGAGACACCGGCCCCCGGTGGCACCGCGCGAAGTCATGGGATGAATATGGCTCCACACGACAACGATCGGAGCGAGGCGTGGCACGCAGCAGCACGGTGGCCGACCAGCTCGTCGCCCAGGTGGTGGCGGCAGGGGCCAAGCACATCTACGGCATCGTCGGGGACAGCCTGAACCCGGTGGTCGACGCGGTCCGCCGCGCGCGCAAGGACGGCGTCGACATCCAGTGGGTGCACGTCCGGCACGAGGAGGCTGCCGCGTTCGCCGCTGCGGCGGAGGCGGAGATCACGGGGGCGCTCGCGGTGTGCGCCGGTTCCTGCGGCCCGGGCAACCTGCACCTCATCAACGGCCTGTACGACGCGAACCGCAGCCGCGTCCCGGTGCTCGCGATCGCCTCGCACATCCCGAGCGCGCAGATCGGCACGCAGTACTTCCAGGAGACGCACCCCGACCGGCTGTTCGTCGAGTGCTCCGTCTACTCGGAGATGATCTCGTCCGCCGCGCAGGCGCCGCGCGTGATCCGCAGCGCCATCCACCACGCGTACGGCGCCCCGGGCGTCGCGGTGCTGACGCTGCCGGGCGACGTCGCGGACCTCGAGGTCCCGCCCGCCGGCACGGACACGCTCACCCGCCCGAGCAGCCCGCGCGTGGTCCCGGCCGACGCGGACGTCGCCGCGCTCGCCGCCGCGATCGACGACGCCAAGAAGGTGACGATCCTCGCCGGTGCGGGCGTCCGTGGTGCGCATGACGACGTCCTGGCCCTCGCCGACACGATCGCCGCGCCCGTCGGGCACAGCCTGCGCGGCAAGGAGCACATCCAGTACGACAACCCGTTCGACGTCGGGATGACGGGTCTGCTCGGGTACGGGGCGCTGCAGGCCGCGATGGACGAGGCGGACCTGCTGATCCTGCTCGGGACCGACTTCCCGTACGACCAGTTCCTGCCCGGCGACGTCCGGACCGCGCAGGTCGACATCGACCCCACCCGCCTCGGCCGCCGGACCCGCAACGACCTGGCGGTGGTCGGCGACGTCGGCGAGACGGTGCGGGCCCTGCTGCCGCTGGTGTCGCGCAAGCGGTCGCGCCGGTTCCTGGAGTCGATGGTCAAGAAGCACGAGAGGGCCATGTCCGGCGTGGTCGGCGCGTACACGAAGGACGTCGAGCACCACACGCCCATCCACCCCGAGTACGCCGCCGTGCTGCTCGACGAGGAGGCCGCGGACGACGCGGTGTTCACGGTGGACACGGGCATGGGCAACGTCTGGGCCGCGCGGTACCTCACGCCGAACGGACGGCGCCGGGTGATCGGCTCGTTCCTGCACGGGTCGATGGCCAACGCCGTGCCGCACGCCATCGGGGCGGCCTTCGCGGCCCGGGACTACGGCGCCGAGCAGAAGCACGTGGTGGCGATCGCCGGCGACGGCGGGCTGTCGATGCTGCTCGGGGAGCTCATCACGCTGGTGCACTACCAGCTGCCGGTGAAGATCGTCCTGTTCGACAACGCGACGCTCGGCATGGTGCGCCTGGAGATGCTGGTCGACGGGCTGCCGAGCTACGGGACCGACTCCCCGACGGTCGACTACGCGGCGGTCGCGAACGCGGTGGGCATCCCGGCGGTGCGGGTCGAGGACCCGACGCAGATCCGCGCTGCGCTCCGCCAGGCGTTCGCGCACGACGGGCCGGCGCTCGTCGACCTCGTCACCGACCCCCGCGCGCTGTCGCTGCCGCCGAAGATCACGCGCCAGCAGGTCGGCGGGTTCACGGCGGCGATGAGCAAGGAGATCCTCGGCGGCGGGATGGGCGAGGTCATGGCCATGGCCCGCTCGAACCTGCGCAACGTCCCGCGCCCCTGACGGCCCGGCGGGGGCGCCAACCGCGAGGGCGCGCCCCGCCACGAGGGCGCGCCCCCGCCCCGCCGGCGGTCAGTACGCGATGCGCCCGTGCCGGCCGTGCAGCTCGCCGGTCGGGCCGTCGGGACCCAGCAGCGCGAGCGCCACGGTCGCGTCGGTGCCCTCGGTGACGGTCTGGTGCCCCGAGTGCCCGTTGAAGTCGGTGCCGGTGTAGCCGGGGTCGCTGGCGTTGACGCGGAAGCCGGGCAGGTTCTTGGCGTACTGCACCGTCAGCGCGATGACTGCCGCCTTCGACGCCGCGTACGGGACGGCCAGGACCGGGTACTCGTCGTGCCCCTCGTCGAGGAGCCACCGCGGCACCCCGACCCCCGACGCGACGTTGACGACGACCGGGTGGGCGGACCGTCGCAGCAGCGGCAGCGCGGCCTGCGTGACCCGCACGACGCCGACGACGTTGGTCTCCAGCACCTCCCGCACCGCCTCGGCGTCGAGGTCGTCCACGCCGAAGGACGTGCCGAGGACGCCCGCGTTGTTGACGAGCACGTCCAGCTCGGGCAGCGACGCGACCGCGGCGTCGACGCTCGCCCGGTCGGTGACGTCGAGCTGCACGGCGTGCGCACCCAGGGCGCGCACGGCGTCCCCCGAGGCGAGGTCCCGCATCCCGGCGTACACGGTGTGGCCGGCCTCGACGAGCCGGCGGGCGGTCTCCAGCCCGAGGCTCTTGTTCGCCCCGGTGATCAGTGTGGTGGTCATGGCGTCCACGCTCCGCCGGGCCGGCGGATCGCACCAGGCACCGCACGACCGTGGGACTCGCGGTACCACCCAGGCCCGGGCGCCAGGGGGCACGATGGGCGCATGGACGATCTCGCGCGGGTGCTGCGGGCCTGGCGGGACCGGGTGCGACCGGAGGAGGCGGGGCTGCCGGCCGGAGCCGGGCGCCGGACCCCGGGGCTGCGGCGCGAGGAGCTCGCGATGCTGGCCCACGTGAGCGTCGACTACGTGGTGCGCCTGGAGCAGGGCCGCGCGACGCACCCGTCGCCGCAGACGCTGGCCGCCCTGGCGCGGGCCCTCCGGCTGGACGACCACGAGCGCGACCACCTGTACCGCGTGGCGGGTGCGGCGGTCCCGTCCCGCGGGACGGTCCCCCGGCACGTCACGCCCGGCGTGCAGCGGATCGTCGACCGGCTGACGGACGTGCCGGTCGCGGTGTTCACCGCCGCGCACGACCTGGTGCTGTGGAACCCGCTCTGGGCGGCGGTGAACGGCGACCCGTCCGGGTTCGTCGGCCACGAGGGGAACGTGGTCTGGCAGTGGTTCGTCGGCGGGGTGCCGCGCGTGGAGCACGCGCCCGGGGATGCCGAGGCGTTCGCCGCCGACCTGGTGGGCGACCTGCGCCAGGCCCGGGGCCGCTACCCGCAGGACGCCGCGCTCGAGCGCCTGGTGCAGCGGCTGCTCGAGGAGTCGCCCGAGTTCGCCCGGCGCTGGCAGGAGGCGCGGGTCGCCGACCACCGCGCGAGCCGCAAGACCGTGCACCACCCGTGCGTCGGGGACATCACGGTCGACTGCGACGTGCTGGTCGCCCCCGGCACCGACCTGCGGATCGTCGTCTACACCGCGGCGCCGGGCAGCGAGGACGCCCACCGGCTCGAGCTCGCGCGCACCGCGGGGCTGCAGACGTTCGCCGCGGACCCCGTGGGCTGACGCCGAGGGGTGACGCCGGGGCCGCCCGTCAGTGCAGCTCGCCCAGGGCGGCCCGGATCTCCGCCGTGATGACCGTCATCGCCCGCTCGGCACCCTCGGGGTCGCGGGCGCGCACGGCGGCGGCGACCGCGTCGTGCGCGTCCAGCGCCTCGGGGCGCGGGTGCGCGGGCATGAGGCCGTGCCGGGTGCGCCCGGCGAGCACCTCGGCGACCACGTCGGTGAGCGCCGAGAACATCTCGTTCCGGCCCGCCCGCAGCAGCAGCGCGTGGAACTCGATGTCGCAGGCCAGGAACTCCTCGAGCCGGCCGGCCTCCCCGAGCTCGCGCATCCGGCCGACGATCTCCAGCAGCCGGTCGACGTCGGCGGGGTCGGCGTGCCGGGCGGCGGCGGCGGCCGCGACGGGCTCGACGGCCGCGCGGAGCTCGGTGAGCGACCGGAGCTGAGCGAGCCGGCCGGGGCCCGCGAGCCGCCAGCGGATCACGCGCGGGTCGAACACCATCCAGTCGGACGCGGGCCGCACGACGAGCCCGACGCGGCGCCGGGACGTCACCAGCCCGAGGTGCTCGAGCATCCGCATGGTCTCGCGCGCGACGGTGCGGGACACGGCGAAGCGCTGCTGGATCTGCTCGAGGGTGAGGACCGCGCCGGCGGGCACCGTGCCGGCGGTGATCTCCGCGCCGACCACCTCGAGCACGCTGCTGTGCAGCACCTCGGCCACCACGTCCGCTCCTCCTCGCCGCGCTGGTCACGCGCCCCTTCGGCGCGCTGATCACGCGCCTGCTCGACGCGCGCCGCCCCGGCGGCCGTGCCAGGGTCGCACACGGGGCGGGCGGGACGCGCGGTCGACCATCGCCCCGACTGGTGTGACCTTTGGCTTCCAAAGATCGCACCTTTGTGCCACAGTGTCCGGTGCCGCGGGGCGATCCGCGGCCGCTGCCGGACGAATCCGCGCCCGGACGACGACGTCGAGAGGGACAACCAATGCCGGAGGTCCAGCACCTGGTGGTGATGGGGGTCGCGGGGTCGGGGAAGACCACGACCGCCCAGATCCTGGCCGAGCGCCTGAACTGGCCGTTCGCCGAGGCCGACGAGTTCCACCCGCCGGCCAACATCGAGAAGATGTCGGCGGGCACCCCGCTGACCGACGACGACCGCTGGCCGTGGCTGCGCGCCATGCGCGACTGGCTGTCGGAGCAGGCGGGCGCGGGCCGGTCGACCATCGTCACCTGCTCCGCGCTGCGCGTCGCCTATCGCGACGTCCTGCGCGAGGCCGAGGGGCGCGTCCGGTTCGTGCACCTGGACGGGACGATCGACTCCATCGGCCAGCGGATGGCCGGGCGCGCCGGGCACTTCATGCCCCCGTCCCTGCTGCCCTCGCAGTTCGAGACGCTCGAGCGGCTCACCGGGGCCGAGGACGGCGTCGTGGTGCCGGTCGAGGTCTCCCCGCACTCCGTCGCCGACGCCGCCCTGCGCGAGCTCGGCATCGACCCCGCCACGGCCCGCGTGCCCGGCCCGACCACCCCCCAGGAGTCCTGATGTCCCCGCTCGCCGCCACGGCGCTGCTGGCCGCCGCGGCCGAGGACACCGCACCCGCGGTGTCCGACACCCGCCTGATCGTGGCCGCCGTCGTCGGCATCGCCGTGATCGTGCTGCTCATCGTGTGGCTGAAGCTGCACCCGTTCCTGTCCCTGATGCTCGGCGCCGGCGTGCTCGCCGTCGCCGCGGGCCTGCCCTACACCGACGCGTTCACCAGCTTCACCGCGGGCCTCGGCACCACCGTCGCGGGCGTCGGCATCCTCATCGCCCTCGGCGCGATCATCGGCAAGATGCTGATCGACTCCGGCGGCGCCGACCAGATCGTCGACTCGATCCTGGCCAGGACGCCGGTGCAGCGGCTGCCGTGGGCCATGGCGTTCGCGGCGTTCATCATCGGCATCCCGCTGTTCTTCGAGGTCGGCGTCGTCCTGCTGATCCCGGTCGTGATGCTCGTCGCCCGCCGGTCGAAGGTCTCGATGATCGTCGTCGGCATCCCCGCGCTCGCCGGCCTGTCCGCGCTGCACGGCCTCGTGCCGCCGCACCCCGGGCCGCTCATCGCGATCGACGCCCTCGGCGCCGACCTGGGCCTGACGCTCGGTCTCGGCCTGCTGGTCGCGATCCCGACCGTCGCCGTCGCCGGGCCGCTGCTCGCCAAGCCCATGGCGCGCTGGGTGCCGCTGGACCCGCCGACCGAGATCCTCGGCGGCTCGGACCGCGAGGAGGGCGCCCGCCGCCCGTCGTTCGCGACCGCGCTCACCGTGGTGCTGCTGCCCGTCGTCCTGATGCTCGCCCGCACCCTCGCGGAGACCATCGGGTTCCAGGACAGCGGCGTCGGCCAGGTGCTCGACTTCATCGGCACCCCGCTGGTCGCGCTGCTCATCACGGCCCTCGTGTCGCTGGTGCTGCTCGGCTCGCAGCAGGGCCGCACCCGCAGCCAGATCGGCTCGCTCGTCGACTCCTCGTTCGCGCCGATCGCCTCGATCCTGCTGATCGTGGGCGCCGGCGGCGGATTCAAGCAGACGCTGGTCGACTCCGGCGTCGGCGACGTCATCGCCAAGGGGCTCGCGGACGCGCCCATCTCGCCGCTGCTGGCCGCCTGGCTCGTCGCGGTGCTGATCCGCGTGGCGACGGGCTCGGCCACGGTCGCGACCGTCACCGCCGCGGGCATCGTCGCGCCGCTCGCCGAGGGCCTGTCCCCGACGCACGTCGCGCTCATGGTGCTCGCGATCGGCGCGGGCTCGGTGTTCCTCAGCCACGTGAACGACGCCGGGTTCTGGCTGGTGAAGGAGTACTTCAAGATGACCGTCGGCCAGACCTTCAAGACGTGGTCGCTGATGGAGTGCGTGCTGTCGGTCACCGCGCTGGTCGTGGTGCTGCTGCTCAGCCTGGTCATCTAGCGCCGTGATCTGACTCCGCGGTCCAGCGCCGCTCACCGGCGCCCGCGGCACGCACGAGGCCGGCGGCCCCCACCCGGGGACCGCCGGCCTCGTTCGTCGTCCCGTGCGCCTGCCGTCAGAGGCTCGGCGGCGGGGTGGTCGCGGTCGGCGGCGTGGTGCCGGTCCCGTCCGCGGCGTCGGGCTCGTCGCCCTTGGCCTTCGACACCGCGGTCTTCACCGCGTCGACGGCCTTGTCCTTGATGGCCGAACCCTGGTCCTTGGCGATCCGCGCGGCCTGCGACTCCAGGTCCTCCACGGTGGACTGCACGCGCGGGTCGTTCCAGGCGTCGGACGCCCAGCCCTTGATCTTCTCGAACTGCACGCGGCCCGCGCGCGTCCCGAGCACGTAGCCCACGCCCGCGCCGAGGACGAATGCCAGCTTGCCCTTCATGCCTGACCTCCGGTGTCCGGTGTGTGGTGGTGCGACCGAGCGTAGGGGCGCAGGTCGCGTCCCGCCTGGTGGGGGCCGCTCTCGGCGCGCGCCCGGCGCCCGGCGGGAGCACAGTGTCCCCTCGAAGGGGAGGTGGTGCTCCGATGGCCCAGTCGGTGCAGGTGGACAAGGACCAGCCGGCGCTCAAGCGGACGATCGGCCGGACCGTGCTGCTGCTGTTCGTGGTCGGGGACATCCTCGGCGCGGGCATCTACGCGCTCACCGGGACGGTGGCCGCGGAGGTCGGCGGGGCCATCTGGCTGCCGTTCCTCCTGGCGTTCGTGCTGGCGGCACTCACGGCGACGGCCTACGCCGAGCTCGTGGCGCGGTACCCGCAGGCGGCGGGCGCGGCACTGTACGCGAACCGGGCGTTCCAGCGGCCGTTCCTCACCTTCCTCGTCGCGTTCGCCGTGATGATGTCCGGCATCACCAGCGCGTCGGCGGCGGCGCGGGCGTTCGGCGGCGACTACCTCGCGGAGCTGCTGCCCTTCGGTGTGCCGACGCTCGCCGCGGCGTGGGTGTTCCTCGGCCTCATCACCGTCGTCAACGTCCTCGGCGTCTCCGAGTCGGTGCGCGTCAACGTGGTCCTCACGCTGATCGAGGCGAGCGGCCTGCTGGTCATCATCGGCATCGGCGTCTGGGCGCTGCTGCAGGGGGACGGCGACCCGGGCCGGGCGATGGAGCTGCGCACCGAGGGACCGGTCTGGATGGGCGTGCTCGGTGCCACCGCGCTGGCGTTCTACGCGCTGCTCGGCTTCGAGGACTCGGTCAACCTCGCGGAGGAGGCCCGGCACCCCCGGCGCGACTTCCCGCGGGCACTGTTCGGCGGCCTGCTCGTCGCCGGGGTGATCTACCTGGCCGTGGCGTTCACCGCGTCGATGCTGGTCGAGACGGACGTGCTGGTCGGCTCGACCGGGCCGCTGCTCGAGGTCGTCAAGGTCGCGGGCCTGGCGTTCCCGCCGTGGCTGTTCGCGCTGATCGCCCTGCTCGCGGTCATGAACACGGCGCTGATCAACATGATGATGGCGTCGCGCCTGGTCTACGGGATGTCGCGCGAGGGGATCGTGCCCGCGTTCCTGGGCCGGGTGCACGCCGGTCGGCGGACGCCCGTCGTGGCGATCGCGTTCACCGTCGTGCTGGCGCTGACCCTCACCGCGACCGGCGACCTGGGCGACCTCGCGGACACCACCGTGCTGCTCCTGCTGCTGGTGTTCGCGGTGGTGAACGTCGCGGTGCTGGTGCTGCGGCGCCGGGACACCGACGGCGACCCCGAGACCGTCGACGGCGACACCGAGAAGTCGTTCCGCGCACCGACCTGGGCACCGGCGGTCGGCGCGGTCGTGTCGCTCGTGCTCGCCTCCCCGCTCACCGGGCGTGAGGGCAGCGTCTACCTGCGGGCGCTCGTGCTGCTCGGGATCGGCGTGGTGCTGTACGTGGTGAACCGGGTGGTCACGGGGAGGGCGGAGCGGACGCGGGACGCATGACCCCCGAGCCGTGACGCCCGGCCCTGGTCACGCCCGCACCGCCCGGCGTACGGTCCGGGGATGACGGCGAAGGTGCCCAAGGCGGTGTACGAGGCGGAGCTCTTCCGGCTGCAGTCCGAGCTGGTGACGCTCCAGGAGTGGGTGCGGAGCACCGGCGCCCGCGTGGTCGTGGTGTTCGAGGGCCGCGACGCCGCCGGCAAGGGCGGCACGATCAAGCGGATCGCCGAGTACCTCAGTCCCCGCGTCGCCCGCATCGCGGCCCTGCCCGCACCGACCGAGCGCGAGCGCGGCCAGTGGTACTTCCAGCGGTACATCGCGCACCTGCCCGCCGCCGGGGAGCTCGTGCTGTTCGACCGCTCCTGGTACAACCGCGCGGGCGTCGAGAAGGTCATGGGCTTCTGCACGCCCGAGGAGCACGCGCTGTTCCTGGAGCAGGCCCCGGTGTTCGAGCGGATGCTCTCGGACGACGGGATCCTGCTGCGCAAGTACTGGTTCTCCGTGTCGGACGCGGAGCAGCTGCGCCGGTTCCGGTCCCGGCTGCACGACCCGGTGCGGCGGTGGAAGCTCAGCCCCATGGACCTCGAGTCCATCGCACGGTGGGAGGACTACTCCCGGGCCAAGGACGAGATGTTCGCGCACACCGACACCCCCGAGAACCCGTGGTTCGTCGTCGAGTCGGACAAGAAGCGCAACGCCCGGCTCAACATGATGGCCCACCTGCTGTCGACGATCCCGTACCGCGAGGTCGCCCACGAGCCGGTGCACCTGCCCGACCGGCCGCCGGCGCGGGACGACTACGAGCGGCCGCCGCGCGAGCTGTTCACGTCGGTGCCGGACCACGCCGCGACGCTGGCGGGCGACCCGGAGCTCAGCGCCTGAGGCGGTACCGTCACCGGCGATGACCACGCCGACGATCGCCCCCGACGACCCCCGCACCCCTGACGTCCTGGCGCTGCTCACGCGGCACCTGGAGCTCATGTACGAGCTGAGCCCGCCGGAGGAGGTGCACGCCCTGGACGTCGACGGGCTGACCGCGCCGCACGTCACGTTCTGCAGCGCCCGCGACGCCGCCGACGGGACGCTGCTCGGCGTCGGCGCGCTGGCCGAGGTCGCCCCGGGGCACGGCGAGCTGAAGTCGATGCACACCGCCGCGGCGGCACGGCGACGAGGCGTGGCGGCCGCGCTGGTCGAGCACCTCGTCGGGCTCGCGGCCGAGCGGGGCTACGAGCGGGTCAGCCTGGAGACCGGGACGCAGGACGGCTTCGCGGCGGCGCGGGCGGTGTACGCGCGGGCGGGGTTCGAGGAGTGCGGGCCGTTCGGCACCTACCTGCCCAGCCCGTACTCGACGTTCATGACGCTGGACCTCGCGGCCCGCTGACCGGCGCGTCGCCCGCGAGCGGGGGGTCAGCCCGCGGCGGGCGGGGTCAGCCCGCGGCGGGGACGGGGAGGTCCCGCGGCGGGCGGTAGCGGAACTCGCGGTCGGCGTCGGTGATCTCGCGGATCACCCGCGCGGGCACCCCGCCGACCACGACGCCCGGCGGCACGTTCCCGGTGACCACCGCGCCGGCGCCGACGACCGACCCGGCGCCGATCGTCACGCCGGGCAGGATCGTCGCACCGGACCCGATCCACACGTCGTCCTCGATGACGACGGGCGCGGAGAACTGGGACCCGTCACGTCGCAGGTCGGGGTGCACGGGGTGCCCGGTCGTGGAGACCGTCACGTGCGGCGCGAACATGACACGGCTGCCGACGCGGACCTCCACGTCGTCCACCAGCGTGAGCCCGACGTTGACGTAGACGTCGTCGCCGAGGTGCACGTGCCGGCCGTACATCACCCGCAGCGGCGGCTCGACCCACACGCGCTCGCCCACGCTGCCGAGCAGCTCGCGGAGCAGACGCTCGCGCCCGGCGGTGTCGCGGGGGTGGGAGGTGTTGAGCTCGTGCACGAGCTCCTTGCCGCGGGTGCGCGCCTCGTCGAGCGCCTCCAGCCCCGGGCCGCTGTCGGTGTAGAGCTCGTGCGCGGCCATGCGGCGGCGCACCTCGCGCTCGCGGTCGTCCATCCCAGCACCTCTCGTCCCCGGTCGTCCGGAGCATCTTCCCCCGTCCTGCGCCCGGCCCGGAGTGGCGCTCGCCGTCCCGTCGAAATACCGTCGTCGGGCGATCCACCAGTGCAGACGACGGAGGCGATGTGCCGCACAGCGAGGGCGGGTTCGGCGACCGGCCCCAGACCGACGCCGGACTGCCCGCGTCCCGTCCCCCCGCCCGGTTCGTGCCCGTCCGGACCTGGCAGCTCGACACCGTCCGGGACCTCGCGATGGTCCGGCGGGAGCTCCTCGTCGCCATCACCGCGGAGGACGCACCGGTGCAGCTCCGCCTGGACCGCGTCCCCGAGAACATGGTGCTGGTCGCCTCCGAGCTGGCCACCAACGCCCTGGAGCACGGACGCCCGCCGACCAGCCTGACGCTGTCCGCCGACACCCGGGACTACCTGCTCGACGTGTGCGACAGCGACGTGAGCTCCGCCCCGGTCGTCGCCGGGGACCGGCCCACCGGCGCGGGCGGCTTCGGCCTCGTGATCGCGCGCCGGCTGTCGCAGGACGTCGGCTGGTACACCACCGGCGACACGAAGCACGTCTGGGCGGTCTTCCCCGCGCAGCACTGAGGCGCCCTGGTCGCCCCGCGCCCATGGTGCCGTCTCACTGCGCCGGACTGTGTACGGTCACAGTGCGAGAAGGGGGTGCGACTGCGTCACCGCGCTGGGACTCCGCACAGGCATTCCCGCCGATCCTGTGACCGTGTACAGTCCCGTCACCACGCGCCCGGACGCCGCTGCCGTCGTCCCGCTCGGCCCCGGGCCCGTTCGACCGACGACGTTCGACGGGAAGGACCGTCCGCATGCACGCACTCCCCCGCGGGGCCGGCCGGCTCGGCGCACTGGCCGCTGCCGGCGCGCTTCTGCTCACCACGCTCGCCGCCCCCGCCGCCCAGGCAGGCGACGACGGCCCGGTGCAGGCCGGCATCGTCGTGCCGAAGGTCGACGGCCTGAGCGACGACTTCATCACCGGCGTCGACGTCTCCTCCGTCCTGTCCGAGGAGGCCAGCGGCGTCGTCTACCGCGACGCGTCGGGTGCGCCCGCGGACCTGTTCGCCGTGCTCGCCGACTCCGGTGTGAACTACGTGCGCGTCCGCGTCTGGAACGACCCGTACGACGCCCAGGGCCGCGGGTACGGCGGCGGCACCGTCGACGTGGACCGCGCCGTGGAGATCGGCCGGCGCGCCACCGCGCACGGCATGCGGGTGCTGGTCGACTTCCACTACTCGGACTTCTGGGCCGACCCCGCCAAGTTCCAGGCCCCGAAGGCGTGGGAGGCGCTGACGGTCGAGCAGAAGGCCACCGCGGTGCACGACTTCACCGCCGACGCCCTGACGGACTTCGCGGACGCCGGCGTGGACGTCGGGATGGTCCAGGTCGGCAACGAGACCAACAACGGCGTCGCCGGCGTCACCGGCTGGGACGGCATGGCGCAGCTGTTCAACGCCGGCAGCCTCGCGGTCCGCGAGGTGCTGCCCGACGCCCTGGTCGCCGTGCACCTCACCAACCCCGAGACCGCGGGCCGGTACGCGACGGCCGCGGCTGAGCTCGACAGCCGGGGCGTGGACTACGACGTGTTCGCGTCGTCCTACTACCCGTACTGGCACGGCACCCTGGGCAACCTCACCGCGGTCCTGCAGCACGTCGCGACGACCTACGGCAAGAAGGTCATGGTCGCGGAGACGTCGTGGAGCCAGACGCTCGAGGACGGCGACGGTCACCCGAACGTCATCACCGCGCAGAACACCACGCACCAGTACCCCGTCTCGGTGCAGGGCCAGGCGAGCGCGGTGCGCGACGTGGTGGACGCCGTCGCGGACGTCGGCCCAGCGGGCATCGGCGTCTTCTACTGGGAGCCCGCGTGGATCCCGGTCGGTCCGCCGAGCGCGCTCGCGAGCAACCAGGAGCTCTGGGAGCGGGACGGCTCCGGGTGGGCGTCCTCCTTCGCCGGCGAATACGACCCCGACGACGCCGGCCAGTACTTCGGCGGCTCGGCGTGGGACAACCAGGCGATGTTCGACGCGACCGGCCGGCCGCTGGAGTCGCTCAAGGTGTTCGCGTACGTGCGCACCGGGGCGACCGCACCGCGCGCGGTCACGTCCGTGGAGCAGGTGCGCGTCACCGTCGTCGAGGGGCAGCCCGTCACGCTGCCCGCCACCGTCCAGGTCAGCTACAACGACGGCTCGGTCGAGGCCCAGGCCGTGACGTGGAGCGGCGCGGCGGGCTGGATCGACGGACCCGGGGAGTACCCGGTGCCCGGCACGACCTCCTCCGGCACCGCGGTCACCGCGACGGTCGTGGTCGAGGCGCAGAACCACCTGCGCGACCCGGGGTTCGAGGACGCCGGCGCGTCGGCGTGGACGCTCACCGGCACCGGCGCGTCGATCGGCCCGAGCAGCGACGCGGCCGCCGGGGCGCGGGCGCTGTCGTTCTGGGCCGCCGGCCCGTACGGCTTCGGCCTCACGCAGCAGGTCACCGGGCTCCCGGCCGGTGACTACACACTGACCGCGTCGGGCCAGGGCGGTGCGATCGGCACCGGTGACCAGCTGCTGCTCGGCGCGACCGCCGGCGGGACGTCCGCGTCGGCGCCGTTCGCCCTCACCGGGTGGCGGGTCTGGTCCAGGCCGGCCGTCCCGGTGCACGTGGGCTCCGACGGCGTCGCGACCGTCTCCGTCACCGGCACCCTGTCCGGCGGGGCGTGGGGCACGGTCGACGAGGTCCGCCTCGTCCGCACCGCGACGGGTGGCGCGGACACCGCGGCGCTCGCGGCCCTGGTGCAGCAGGCGGCCGGGGTCGAGCGCGACCGGTACACCCCGGCGTCCCTCGCGGCGCTGGACGAGGCGGTCGCCGCCGCGCGTGTCGTGCTCGCGGCGCAGGCCCCGACGGCGGAGCGGGTGGCCGCGGTGACGGAGCTGCTGACCGGCGCACTGGCGGCGCTGACGGAGCCGGGGCAGCCCGGGCAGCCGGGCCAGCCCGGCCAGCAGCCGACCCCCGCCCCGACGACCCCGGCCCCGGCCGCTCCGTCGGTCACGCCGGCGGCCGCCGCGACCCCGCAGATCGCGCTCAGCCGCGAGCGGGTCCGCGCCGGAGGCACCGTCACGGTCACGGTGCACGGCCTGACCGTCCCGGAGGTGGAGATCGGCGTGGCCAGCACGTACCGGGCGCTCACCCGGGCGGCAGCCGTCGACGGCACCGTGACCGCGACCGTCACGATCCCCGCGGACCTCGCGCCGGGGGTGCACCACGTGCAGGTCCGGGCGCTCGACGGGACCCTGCTGGCGCAGGTCGAGATCGTGGTGCTGGGCCGCGGGGCGCTCGCCCGCACGGGCGCCGAGCCGGCGCCCGCCGTGGCCGCGGCGGCCCTCCTGCTGCTGGCGGGCGCGGGGCTGGTCGCGGTGCGCCGCCGCACGCGCCGGGGGTGACGGGCCGGGTGCGGCTGGTGCGGTGCCGGCCCGTCAGTCCGCGGTGACCTCCGTGACGCGGCCGTCCTCGACGTGCCACCGGCGGGTGAGCCGCACGCTGTCGAGCATCCGGCGGTCGTGCGTCACCAGCAGCACCGTGCCGTCGAACGCCTCCAGCGCCTGCTCGAGCTGCTCGATCGCCGGCAGGTCCAGGTGGTTCGTCGGCTCGTCGAGCACCAGCAGGTTCACGCCCCGGGCCTGCAGCAGGGCGAGCGCCGCGCGGGTGCGCTCCCCCGGGGACAGGGACGACGCGGGCCGTCCGACGTGGTGCCCGCCCAGCCCGAACTTCGCGAGCAGCGTCCGGACGTCCGCGGTGCTCCACTCCGGGACCAGCCGCGAGAACGCGTCGGCGAGCGGGGCGTCGTCCTCGAACGCCGCGCGCGCCTGGTCGACCTCGCCGACCAGCACGCCGGACCCGAGGTCGACGCGGCCCTCGTCGGGAGCCAGCCGGCCCAGCAGCAGCCCCAGCAGCGTGGTCTTGCCCGCGCCGTTGGGCCCGGTGATCGCGACCCGGTCCTGCCAGTCGAGCTGCACGTCGACGGGCCCCAGCGTGAACTCCCCGAGGCGGACGGTCGCGGCGCGCGCCGCGGCGACGACCGTCCCGGACCGTGGCGCGGCCGCGATGGTCATCTGCAGCTGCCACTCCTTGCGGGGCTCCGCCACGACGTCCAGCCGCTCGATCAGCCGCTCCGTCTGCCGGGCCTTCGCCGCCTGCTTCTCCGAGGAGTCCGCCCGGAACTTCCGGCCGATCTTGTCGTTGTCGGACGACTTGCGGCGGGCGTTCTTCACGCCCTTGTCCATCCACGCGCGCTGCATCCGCGCGCGCGCCGACAGGGCGTCCCGGCGGCTGGCGTAGTCCTCGTACGCCTCGCGGGCCTGGCGGCGGGCCGTCGACCGCTCCTCCAGGTAGGCGTCGTAGGACCCGCCGTAGACCGCGACCCGCTGCAGGCTGCGGTCGATCTCCACGACCGACGTCACCGTCCGGCTGAGGAACTCGCGGTCGTGGCTCACCACCACCACCGGCGCGTCCACCCGGTCGACGAAGTCCTCCAGCAGGGCGAGGCCCTCCAGGTCCAGGTCGTTCGTCGGCTCGTCCAGCAGGTAGAGGTCGTACCGGGACAGCAGCAGCGCCGCCAGCCCCACGCGCGCCGCCTGCCCGCCGGACAGCGCCGTCATCGGCAGCTCCGGGTCGACGTCGAGCCCGAGGTCCGCCAGCACCGAACCCCGCCGCGAGTCGAGGTCGCCGCCGCCCAGACCCATCCACCGTTCCAGCGCCTCGGCGAACTCGTCGTCGGCGCCCGGCTCCCCCGTCGCGAGCCGCTCCGCCGCGGTGTCCATGGCGACCTGCGCGGGCCCGACGCCGGTGCGCCGCTCCAGGTGCGCGCGCACCGACTCGTCCTCGCGGCGCTCGATCTCCTGCGCGAGGTACCCCAGCTGCGCGTGCGGCGGGGACACCGCGACGGTGCCGGAGTCGGGAGCCCGGTGCCCCGCGAGGATGCGCAGCAGCGTCGACTTCCCCGCACCGTTCGGCCCGACCAGCCCGACCACGTCCCCGGGGGCGACGACGAGGTCGACGCCGGAGAACAGCTCGCGGTCGCCGAACCCCGCACCGACTCCCTTGGCCTGCACGGTGGCACTCATGGGTCCATTGTCGGGTGCCGGCGCGTGGCGGCCGTCCACGCCCCGGCCGGGGCAGACGCCCGCGGGCCTGTCAGGCTGTCGGGTCCGCCGCCGGCTCCGGCACAGGGCCGTCGAGCCGGCCGCTCCGGCGCAGCCAGCGCTCGGCCAGCAGGGTGCACATCGGCGGCACGGACGCAGCGAGCGCCACCAGCGTCACCCACCATCCCCACCGCAGTCTGACCCCGGCCACCACGGTGAGGCCGGCGTAGGCCAGGAACACGAGCCCGTGCGCCTGGCCGAAGACCTGCACGCCGACCTCGGTGGTGTGCGTGACGTGCTTGAGGAACATCCCGACCAGCAGCCCTGCCCACGTCGCCGCCTCCAAGACCGCGACGATCCGGAACGCCTGGGCGTCCGGGTGGGTGACCTGCTTCATGCGGGGGCTCCTCGTACTGGCGGGCGAGACCGGACGACGGTAGCCCAGGAGCTCGATCCCACTCGCCCGTCGTGTCACGGGTCGAGCGCTGAACGGCAGCATCACCGCCAGACGGCCCGCCGCGCCCCCACCCGGGTGACGAGCGCAGCGAGAACGAGCACCCCTGCCATCAGCGCGTAGCCGGCCCAGCTCCCGGCGCCCGCCAGCACCGGCTCCGGGCAGCGCGGCACGTCGCAGACGAAAGCGCTGTCACGGCCGACGTCCTCCGACCGGATGAAGGCGTGCACCACGGCGGCGGGCGTCCTCAGTCCCAGGACGAGGACGGGCATCAACGTCTCCACGACCAGGACGTAGACGAGCAGCAGCACCACGACACCGACGTCCGAGCGTGACAGCGCCCCCAGCGCCGCCCCGGAGCTCGCGCCCACCAGGACCACGAGTCCACCGCGCGCGATCATGAGCGCTGCGCCGACCAGGTCCGCTCCCGATGTGGAGCCTCTCAGGGACGCCACCGCCAGCAGCAGGGCCGTCACGAGCACAGCAGCGCACGCGGCGACGAGCATCGACGAGACCGCCCACACCACAAGTCGTGCGAGCGCCGGCCGCGAGCGGGAGGAGTGACGGCGGAACGTGGCCCCGACGGCCCCGGTACGCCAGTCGCCGCCCACCAGCAACGCGCCTCCGACGAACGCGAGCAGAGCGCACCCGACCAGGAACCACGCCAGGTCGTGGGGGAACTGACCGGCGAACATGTAGCGAGGCTCGACATACGTGTGCGCCGGCAGCGTCTGCTCCCCGAACAGCGCCGACAGAGAGGCGGCCTCACGTTCTGAGCTCCGCACCGCCGCTGTCGTGTCGGCGGAGCTGGTCAGAGCGCGAAGGAGGACCAGCGCCACGGTCAGGGCCCCGGTGGCCACGGCCGTTCCGCGCGCCGCACGCCGTCGCGGCTGGATGTACAGCTCCGCCAGCAGCGCCGCTCTCACCGCAGCGTCCCACGCCGGGTGCCGGGACCCGGCGCTGCTGCGTGGAGCCGGTAGATCCGCTCGAAGACCGAGGCGTCGGTCGTCGACTCCTCGAGCTCGACGTGGCCTCGCAGGGCAGCGGTGATCTCCCCCAGGGAGGGACCGGCGTCGACATGGAGCCCGCGTGCACCCACCACCGCGCCCCAACCCTCGCGCCGCACGACGTCCCACGCCGCGCGGTCGTCGCTGGTGCGCAGCACGTGCCCAGGCGGTGTGAGCCCAGCGGTGACCTGGGGTACCGGTCCGTCGACGGTGACCCGGCCTCGTCGCAGGCACGTCACCCCGTCGCAGACGAGCTCGAGCCGCGCGAGGTCGTGCGAGCAGATCACCACGGTGCGACCGTCGTCGCGCAGGTCGGCCAGCAGTGCGAGAAGCGCGTCGACGCCTTGCGGGTCCAGGCCGGTGGTCGGCTCGTCCAGCACGATGATCGGCGACTCCGCGACGAGCGCCACAGCGATCGCCACCCGCTGCGCCATGCCGGTGGACAGCTGGCCGAACCGGCGACCCAGGAACGGCCCGACCCCGCATCGTGCGACAGCGGCGTCGACGGCCCGGGCGGAGGCCCGCTCGAGTCGACGCCGATGGTCGAGGATCTGCCGGACCCGCAGCTCCCGTGGCATCCCCGCCGCGACGAACAGCACCGTCGGCACCCCGGCAGACCGGATCACACCACCGCTCACAGGGATCAGGCCCGCGAGTGCGCGCATCAACGTCGTCTTCCCGGCACCGTTGTGCCCGAGGACCGCGTGGACCGATCCGGCCGGAACGTCGAAGCTCACGTCACGCACCAGGTCGCGTCGCGCCCGGCGCACGGTGACCCCGGCGAACTCGACCGCGGCGGTCGCCATCAGCTCTCGGACACCGCGCACACCACCGGTGTGGCCGGCCCGTCCCACCGGTCCTCGGGGACGACCGCGATCTGCAACAGCCCCGCCACCTGGACACCGCGCCGATCGGCGTACTCCTGCACGGCCGGTTCGCACGCCGCGGTGGCATACCCGATCACCACCGCCTCCGACGGCTGCGCCACGGGAGCGTCCGCGCCGACCGTCACCACGGCCTCGATGGCGACGGAACGTCTCTTCATGGCTACGTCCTCTCGTTGGTGCGCTTGTTCACCGCGACGGTGCAGGTGAGCTCACCTCCCACAGGAGACCAGCAGCGGTCACCTACCCGGACCGTCTACGGGGCGGCAGGGCAGGCTGAGTGGTCACTCGCTGGAGAAGATGAGTGCTGGCGACGACGTCCGCCCAGCACCTACGGAATCCCGGCCCCGGGCGGAACTCGATCACGGCCCGTGTCGATCCGGGGGCTTCCCGTGCGACCTCGGAGGTGAGAGGGTCCGGCTCGCGGACCACCGAACGAAGGAGACGGCGCGATGTCGAAGTACATGCTGATCATGCGGGGCACCGACGAGGGCGTCGCCGCGTACCAGGACACGGACTTCCGCGAGGTCATCGCGGCGATGGGCCGCTACAACGAGTCGATGATGCAGGCGGGCGTCCTCGTCGCCGGCGAGGGCCTCAGCGACGCGGCCGAGGGCGCGGTCGTCGACTTCTCCGGGGACACCCCGGTCGTCACCGACGGCCCCTACGGCGAGACCAAGGAGCTGTTCAACGGCTTCTGGACGGTCGACGTCGCCACCCAGGAGGAGGCCGTCGAGTGGGCGAAGCGCGCGCCGCTGCAGGGCCCGGGCAACAAGATCGAGGTGCGCCGGATCAACAGCCCCGAGGACTTCCCGCAGGACGACGAGTGGATCCAGAAGGAGGCCGTGTGGCGCGAGCAGCTCGGGACCAACTGACCGGTCCCGACGCCGGGCGGCGCGCCGTCGAGGCGGTGTGGCGCATCGAGTCCGCCCGCATCGTCGGCGCGCTCGCCCGGTACACCGGTGACTTCCCGCTCGCCGAGGACGTCGCGTCCGAGGCGCTGGCGGAGGCGCTGGTCGCGTGGCCCCGCGACGGGGTGCCGCGGGACCCGGTCGGCTGGCTGCTGACGGTCGGCCGGCGGCGGGCGATCGACGCGTTCCGGCGCCGGTCGGGCCGTGACGAGAGGTACGCCGCCCTCGGCCGGGAGCTCGCGGAGGGCGGCGCGCACACCGGGGCGACGCCGGACCGGCCCGGCGACCCGGACGTCCTGTGGGACCCGGACCGCATCGAGGACGACCGGCTCGCGCTGCTGTTCATCGCGTGCCACCCCGTGCTGTCCAAGGAGGCGCGGCTCGCGCTGACCCTGCGGGTGGTGGGCGGGCTGACCAGCGAGCAGGTCGCCGCGTCCCTGCTGGTGCCGGTGCCGACGGTGCAGGCGCGGATCACGCGGGCGAAGAAGACCCTGGCGGCGGCCCGCGTGCCGTTCGAGGTGCCGCCCGCGGCCGAGCGCGCCGAGCGGCTGGGGTCCGTGCTGAACGTGGTGTACGTGCTGTTCACGGAGGGCTCGTCGGCCTCGACCGGCGACTCCTGGCTGCGGCTCGACCTGGCGGACGAGGCGGTCCGGCTCGCGCGCGTGCTGGTGCAGCTGGTGCCCGACGAGCCCGAGGCCCAGGGGCTGCTGGCGCTGCTCGAGCTCACCGCCGCCCGGTTCCCCGCGCGCACGGGTCCCGACGGCGAGCCGGTGCTGCTCGCGGACCAGGACCGGCGGCGCTGGGACCGTTCGGCGATCCGGCGGGGCCGCGCGGCGCTCGCCCGGGCGACGACCTCCGGACGCCCGCTCGGGCCGTACGGGCTGCAGGCCTCGATCGCCGAGCAGCACGCGCTCGCACCGTCCGTGCCGGGCACCGACTGGGAACGGATCGTCGTGCTCTACGAGGCGCTGGGCCGCGTGGCGCCGTCACCCGTCGTGGAGCTGAACCGGGCCGTCGCCGTGTCGATGGCCACGGGCCCGGCGGCGGCGCTGCCCCTGGTCGACGCGCTCGCGACCGACGCGACCCTGGGAGGCACCTACCTCGTGCCCAGCGTGCGGGGCGAGCTGCTCGCGCAGCTCGGGCGGACGGCGGAGGCGCGGGCCGAGCTGGAGTCCGCCGCGCGGCTGTGCGGCAACGCCCGCGAGCGCGCGGTCCTGGAACGCAAGGCCGCGGCGCTCTGACCCGGGGGGCGGCCCCGCCCGTCGCGTCGCGCCGTGCCGCGCCGTGCGTCGAGGTCGTCAGTCGCGCACGAGGTCGTCCCGCAGGACGGACGACCTCGTGCCGGTGTGACGACCTCGCGGGCCGCCGCCGCGCGCGACCGTCCCGGGCGTCAGGCGACGAGGTCGACCAGCGCGCCCAGAAGCGCCGTCGCCCCGAGGCCGATCGCCATCCACACGACCATGCTGCCGCCGACCCACACCGCGAGCCGGGCCCGGGAGCCCTCCTCCCAGCGCGGCGCGGGGTCGTGGCGCAGGTGGCGCACGACCTCACGGAGCTGGGGCAGGGTGCCGGTGGGTGCGGTGATCGCGGGGGTGGTCATGACGGCTCTCCTCGTGGGCGAGATGGGTGGGCGGCCGGGGTCGCCGGCACTCCGCCATCATCGGCCGCGGGAGGCGCGCCGTCATGGGCATTTCGGCCCGGCCGGGCGGGTCAGCCCCCGGGCGGGAGGGGCAGGCGTCGCACGCTGCGGAACAGCCGCGGCGACCCGTCGACGGGGTCGGTGAACGCGAGCTCCCCGGCGAGCAGCTGCAGCGGCCGGCTGACGTCGTCGACCTCGACGTCCAGCACGTCCGGGTACAGGGGGTCGTCGACGATCGGGATGCCGAGCCCGAGCAGGTGCAGCCGCAGCTGGTGCGTCCGGCCGGTGCGCGGGGACAGGCGGTACACCCCCCGGCCGTCGACCTCCCGCTCCAGCTCCACGAGCGTCTCGGCGTTCACCGGCGCGTCCGGCACGACCTGCGCCTGCCACGAGCCCCGCTCCTTGCGGATGTGGTTCCGGACGACGACCGGCAGCGCGAGGTCCGGGCGCAGCGGGGCCAGCGCCCAGTAGGTCTTGCGGACCTCCCGCCGCTCGAACGCCGTCTGGTACGGCCCGCGCCACCGGGCCTCGGTCGCGAGCATCAGCAGGCCGGACGTGACGCGGTCCAGCCGGTGCAGCGGCGACAGCTCCGGCAGCCCGAGCTCCGCGCGCAGCCGGACGACGACGCTCTGCATGACGTGCCGGCCGCGCGGGATCGAGGACAGGAACGGCGGCTTGTCGACGACGACGAGCCGCTCGTCGCGGTGCACCACGTGGATCGCGCCGGGGACCTCGGGCTCCTCGCGCAGGTCCCGGTGGAACCACACGAACCGGTGCGGCGCGTAGGGGTCGTCGTCCCGGACCGGGCGGCCGTCCGCGTCGACGAACCGCTGGTCGGCCAGCATCCCGGGGACGTCCACGTGCTCGGGGAGCCGGTCCCGCAGCCAGGCGCCCATGGTCGCCCACGCGACGGGCCGCGAGCGGTCCGTGTCGGGGGTGCGCAGCCAGGCGGCGCTCAGCCCGTGGCGCGCCGGGAGCGGGGAACGCGGAGGCACCCGGCGATGCTACGGCCCGCGCTCAGCCCCCCCGCGCCCGCCGAGATGGCAGTCCCGGCCTGCGGCGCCCCCGCGGCGCAGAGGCGGGCGCTGTCATCTCGGCAGCAGGCCGGACGCGGCCACGAGCGCGCGGGGTGGCGTGTGCGCGGGGGTGGCGTGTGCGCGACGGTGACATGGCACCGGCGGATCCGGCCGGTGCTACGAGAGCAGCCCCCGCGCCGCCCGGGACGGGTCGGGCCCCCAGACGTCGCGTCGCCCGCCGGCGTGCGCCACCGCCGCCACCACGAGCGCGAGCTGCCGCGGTCCGAGGGTCATCAGCTCGCCCAGCCGGACCGCAGGGGCGTCGTCGACGCCGGACAACGAGGCGGCGAGCAGCAGCAGCCGCCGCTCCCCGGGGGACACCCCCTCCACGAACGCGGACACGGCCGCGAAGTCGATCCACGGCCCCGGCACGTTCCCGGTCGGCGTCCCCCGCCGGACCCACGGGTCCTCCGGGCGCGCGAACCCGGCGCGGATGAGCAGCTCGGTCGCGGCCTCCAGCGGGTCGATCCCCCGCGCCCAGGCGCGCAGGCCGGCGTGCAGCCCGGTCACGTCATCCACGACGCACCCCGGGCCCGCCGCGACCGCTCACCGGCCACCCGCGCGCCGGCGGAGCTGCCCGATGCGCAGGGACGCGAAGACCAGCACGACCACGCCGACCGCGACGCCGGCGATCAGGAGGGCGAGGGCGAGCGGGGCGGTCCCGCTCATCCCGAGGAACGACACCGCCACCGGGCCCGTGTTCTGGAGCATGAACACGATCAGCGCGATGAGCAGGAGCACCCCGACGCTGATGCCGAACCACGCCGCGCTGGTGCGCGTGCCCGCACCGCGCTGGCGGATGGCGCGCGGTTCGCGGGTCCGCGGGACGGCCGGCTCACGGGTGTGCGGGGAGAGGGGGCTGGAAGCGGGCTGGACGGGCATGACGCCCTCCGATGCTGCTGGATCCGGGTCGTCGCCCCACTGGGAGGTCCTCGACACCGGGCTGGTCCCGAGTTTACGCCGGTCACGCCGGGCAGCGCCGGACAGCCGGGGTGGCCCGGGCCCTGTTCGTGCCACCGTCCGCGGGTCTACGGTCGGCCCATGATCATCTTCCTGATCCGGGTGCTGATCTACCTCGGCTCCGCGGCCCTCGGCCTGTGGATCACGTCCCTCGTGCTCGACGGGTTTCACCTCAGCGCCAGCGGTTTCGTCACGGCGGTGCTCGTGTTCACCGTCGCGCAGGCGATCCTCACGCCGTTCATCGCGAAGATCACGCGCCAGTACGCCAGCGCGTTCCTCGGCGGGATCGGGCTGGTGTCCACGTTCGTGGCCCTGCTGATCGCCCAGGCGATCTCCGGCGGGCTGGAGGTCACGGGCGGTGCGGCGACGTGGATCGCGGCGGTCGTGCTCGTGTGGCTCGTGACCGCCCTGGCGACGTGGCTGCTGCCGTTCGTGTTCCTGCGCAAGCGGCTGGAGCAGCGGCGCGCGGCGGCCGGCGGGCCCGCCGGGCGCTAGTCCCTGCGCCAGCGGGTCAGCTGCATCGTCAGCGCCCAGGCAGAGACAGCGGACAGCCCGACCACGCAGACGACGACGGCACTGGGCGGGTCGTCGTCGCGCAGCAGCAGCACGAGGCCGAGGAGCGCGACCAGGGGGAACACCCCGAGCAGCAGGGCCTTCGTACGCCTGTCCGGTGCCGGCGCAGCCATGATCTCTCCCTCTCGACCCGCGAGCGCTAGCGCGCGTCGACGTCGCGGTCGCCCGGCCGTGGACCCCGGAACTCCGCGAGCCGGGGGTCGCGGCGCACCCGACGGCGCTCGCTGACCACCACGAACACCGCCCCGGCCACCGCGGCGAGGATGCACCACCACGTCCACGGGGGCATCGGGTCGAGCGACCGCCCGACGACCATGCCGACCAGCGCCAGGCCCGCCAGCACCCCGACGACCTTCGCGGCGGGCGTCATGTCGCGGACCCGGCGGCCCTCGGCGTGGTGGTCCGGCTGCCTGTCGCGCGTGCCACGCCGCACCGCCGCGCGCGTCAGCAGCACGACGCCGCCGATCAGGACCACGCTGATCAGACCCCACACGTCGACGCGCACTCGATGACTCCCGTCTGCTGGACGTCAGTGGCGCCAGTGTGGCAAGAGCCCGGACGGGACGCACGAGGGGGACGGCCCCGTGGACCGTCCCCCTCCCCCGCGCTCCCGCGGCCGGCGTCAGTCGCGCCGGCGCCACCGCGTCCGCGGCGCGAGCAGCGCCGCACCCAGCAGCAGCAAGCCGGCGACCACCGTGAGCAGGGCGACCGTGCCGGCCGACCCGGTCACGGCCAGCGCGCCCCGGCCTGCGGTGAGGACGTCCGGCGCGGCGCCCGCGCCCGCCCCGCCGCCGGACCCGCCGTCCGGGTCGCCGCCGGTCCCGCCGCCCGACCCGCCGCCCGTGGGCAGCAGCACCAGGCCGGCGTCGACCGTCGGGTCCAGGTAGTCCGCCTGCACGCCGTCGCCGGACGTCACGGGCCGGACCCGCCCCTGCCCGGCGCCGAGCGTGACCGTGCGGCTCCACCCGGCCGCGTCGGCGTCCGAGTCGCTCGCGGCGTCGCCCCGCAGCGCGGTGGTGAACCCGTAGCGGGCGGCCGTGGGGCCGTCGAGCACGAACTCGACGCGGTAGTCGCCCGCGGGCAGCAGGTCGAACGCGTACCGCCCGTCGGCGTCCGTGGTGGTGGTCGCCACCGGGACGTCCGAGCCGGCCGGGTAGAGGCGCACGGTGACGCCCGGCACGCCGGGCTCGCCGTCGTCCTGCTGCCCGTCACGGTCCTCGTCGACCCACACACGGTCGCCCAGCGCGTACGTCCGGGACACCGCGACGCCCGCGCGGTTGGGCTCCAGCGTCTCGTGGTCCAGCCCGGACGGGGTGACGCTGGCCGTGGTGACGACCATCGTGTTCCACGCCGGTGCGTCCACGTCCGCGGCCGCCGTGTCGTACGACGTCGCCGAGCGGGTGCGGAAGGTCGCGGTGATCGTCTCCCCCGGCTCGAGGTGGTCCGCCGAGAGGTCCAGGTCGACGCGCACGCCGCGCACCTGCGACAGGTCGTCGACGTCGGCCGCCGGCGTCCAGACGTCCTCGGCGCAGCCGGTGCCGAACGGGTCGGCGGACCGCGGGTCCCCGGTGTAGGCGCAGGTCTCGCCCGCCAGGAGGTACCGCACCGTGCTGGTCGCACCGGCCGGCAGGCCGGTGAGCTGCAGGTCACCGAGGTACGCGGTGGCCCACACGCTGCCGCGGGCGCTCGAGCTCTGCGAGCGCGAGGTCCCGGTGTCGCCGGCGTACGGCAGGACGTCCACCAGGGTGGCGCTCGCGGTCGGCAGGTTGCCGGTGTTGGTCACCCGCAGCCGCCACGTCTCGGTGCCGCCCGGCTGGGTCCGCACGAGGCACGGCGTTCGGTAGAACCCGTCCTCCGGGACGCACGCCTGGCCCGACCCGGAGGTGTTCACCACGCCGGTCGGCATGGCGCCGGGCGCGACGTCCTCGGCCACGTCCTTCACCCGCAGGTAGTTCGGCAGCGCGACCACGTCCACCTCGGCCGACGCCCGCCGGTCGAGCCCGCCGGCGGCGGTGAGGACGAACCCGTTGACCAACGTCGTGCCGGCCGGGGTGCCGGCGCGGACCGCCAGCGGCACGGTGGCCACGACCTGCTCGCCGGGCATGAGGCGCGTGCCCGGCGGGAACGTCACTCGCAGGTCCGTCCCGTCGAGCGTCACGACCGGCTCCGCACCGGCGATCGCCGCGTCGGACGGGGTGACCGCCACGGTCGCGGCGCCGTACGCCTCCGGCGCGTAGACGAGCAGCGCGCCGGACGCGTCGGCCGGCAGCACGTCCGTCAGCACGGGGTCGACGACCGGTGCCGTGCCCGTGTTGGTGACGGTCAGCCGGAACGGCAGCCGCGTGCCGGGGCCGGTGGTCGTGGTCGCCGGGGTCTTCGACACGGCCGCGTCGAGCACGCCGTCGGTGACCGTGTACGTCGCCTCGGCCGGGTCCAGCACGACGGGCGTCGGCTGGTGCTCGGCCTGCACGGTGCCGGTCACGACGTTGGTGAGCGTGCCGGCCGGGACCTCGGCGCCGGTGCTGCGCAGCTCGGCGCGCGGCCGGAGCGTGAACAGGGCGGTCGCGCCCTCGAACCCGCCGACCTCGCGGTTCTCGAACCACGACCCGGACGGTGCCGTGAACGTCACCCGCACGCCGGTCACGTCCGCGGCGGACGTGCCGTCAGGGAGCGTGGCGGCGCCGTCGGGCAGCGGCGGCATCGTGGTGCTGACGCCCGGGGGCAGCGCGCTGGTCACCGGGGCTGTCCATGAACCCGCCACGCGGTACTGCACGGCGGCGGTGTACCCGGCGCCGTCCGCGGCGGTCACGCCGGCCAGCGCCTCCAGGCCCACCAGGTCGAACGCGTCCCAGAACTGCTCGGACGTGTCCTCCAGCACGTACTGCGCCGGCCGGCTGACCGACGCGTCGCTGACGCGGCGGGCCGTCAGCGACAGGCGGACGATGCGGCCCGGGTCGGCGGAGTAGCGGGTGCCGGTGCCCGGGGACACCGACTTCGCCAGCGCGCCGTCGAGCGGCTGCAGGGCCTCCGGGTACAGGACGGTGGACGCCTGCGCCGCGTCGGACGGCGTGCCGTCCCCGAGGTCACCGAGCAGGGTGTTGGTCAGCAGGGTGCTGGGCGCGCCGTCCACGGTGCCGGAGATCGGCGCACCGCTGCGGGTGGTGCCGCGCAGCACCGTGTCGGCGACGACCCGCAGCACCGCGCCGTCCGGCAGGGTGCCGTCCGCGCGGGCCTCGACCGACACGACGTCGGCCAGGTCCTCAGCCGAGAGCTCCGCGACCGCGGACGCCGAGCCGAGGTCGTGCAGGACGCCGCCGTCCGCCGCGCGCAGCACCACCCGGAGGGTCCCGGTGCCCGAGGGCGCGGTGACAGTCAGGTGCGTGAGGTCCACGTGGTCGAAGGCGTTGCCCGCGGTCTGCGGGTCGGGGTCGGTCAGCCGCAGGGTGCCGACCGGGATGCCGGTGACGTTCTGCACCTGCATGGTCAACCGGTTCTGCGGCCGCTCGGCGCCCGCGTCGGTGTTGTCCACGCCGATCAGCGCGGACGCGTCACGCCACGACTTGCTCGCGTCCACCCGGCGGATGTCCACGGGGTCGTCGCCGGGCCCGAAGGTGACGTCGTCGTCGGCCGGCGCGACACCGGTCAGCCCGGCGCCCACCCCCGTGCCGGTGCCGGTGGCGGTCACGGTGTTCCGCAGCGTCGTCCCGGCCGGCTGCGCGCCGTCCAGGGCGAGCACGAGCGTCACGCGCGGACCGAACGACCCGTCGACCGGCAGAGACGCGCCGGTCGCGGTCCACACGACGCGCACGCCGTCGACCCGGTCACCGTCCGCCGGCACCGCGACGTCGAGCAGCGCGGCGGCGTCCGTGGTGGGACCGGCCACGGTGGACCAGGCACCCCCGCGGCGCACCAGCACCTCGGCGCGCGAGCCGGCCGGCACCTGCACCGAGCCGATCCGGTCCAGCACCGCGGCGTCCCACAGCGGGGAGTCCGGGCCGGCGACGTCCTCGACCACCAGCGAGCCCACCGGGACCGTGGTGTCGGCCGAGACCCGGCCCGTCACGGTCGCGACCAGCTCCTGGCCGTCCGCGCCGGGCAGCGGTGCGCCCGCGGCCTGCTGGGTGAGCGTCTTGGCGGCCGTGGTCACGACCTGCCGGGGGACGACCGTGAGCGCGGCGCTCGCGGTGCGCGGGGTCGCGGCGGTGCCGTCGGCGGCGGTGCCGTCCACGGCGACCTCGTTGGTGAACGACCGCAGACCCGTCCACGCCGGGTCCGTGGTGACGCGGAACGGCACGGCGGCCGCGGCGCCGGCGGTCAGCACGCCGGTGTACTCCACGGTGAAGCCCGTGACGACGGCGCCGGCCGGGGCCGTCGGCCACGCGGTCGTCGAGCCGGTCGGCGGCGTGACCGTCGCGGTGAGCGGGAGGCCCGGCCCGGTGCCCAGCAGCGTCACGGACGCCCCGGTCGCGCCCGCCGGCCAGTCCGCGGCGGGCACCGCGCCCGACCCGTCGGCACCGAAGCCGGCGAAGGCCAGCAGCCCGTCCGCGGTCGCCCCGAGGGGGCCGGCACCGGCGGATGAGGGCTCGGCGATGCGCAGCGCGGACAGCGCGGTGTTGGAGGAGTTCCGGGCAGTCAGGCGGACCACGGAGGGCTGCCCGGCGACCACCTCGGCGCGGGCGGCACCGTCGAACGTCTTGCCCGCGGCGACCTCGACGGTCACCGGGTTGATCTGGAAGTCCGCGGACGCGGTGGCGGACGCGTCGCCGCGGGGCGTGCTCAGCGTGGCGGCCGCGGTGTTGGTGACGCGGGTCGTCGCGTCGCGCGGCGCCGAGCCCGACTGGCCCAGCACCAGCGGGACGCTGCCGGCCGCGCCGCCCGCGACGATCGTGCCGTCGGGGGTCGTGCCGCCGTCGAACCGCAGGACGACCGCCGTCACCGACGCGAGGTCCACGCCGTCGGCGTCGATCTCCTGGCCCGGCAGGAACGGGCCGAGCGTGGTGGTGCCGTCCGCCGTCGTCAGGTCGACGCTCAGGGAGGAGGCTCCCTCGGGGGCGGTCCACGCGCCGAGGGAGCGGAGCTCCAGCGGGGTCCCCGGCCCGAAGGCCGCCGGCGCCCCGGCGGCGGGGTCGGTCACCGTGAGCGCCGTCGCGGCGACGGGCGAGGTGTTGCGCGCCCCGAGCGTCGCGGTGACATCACCGGCCTCGCCGGCGACCTGGTCGGAGGGGGCGATCTGCTTGGTCAGCGCGACCTGGGGCGTGACCGGCACCGCGATGGTGACGGTGGCCGCGGCCTGCGCGGGGTCGGCGTTCGTCGCGGTGGCGTCGGCGGTGTTCGTCACCGCGCGCCCGTCCCAGGACAGCGGCGTCGCGGCGGGCAGCGTGCTCCGCAGCAGCACCGACACGCTCTGGCCCGCGGCGAGGCCGACGACGCCCGGGTGGTTCGCGTCCGTCTCCTGGAACGCGACGCGCACGTCGTTCCCCGTGACCGTCACGGCCGCCTGGCCGGTCTGCTCGGACTGGACGGCGACCCCGTCGGCGTCGAGCACGAACGGCTCCGGCACCACGTCGGCGACCGTGACGTCCTCGCAGAACGCGACGATCGACTCGCAGGTCACCTCCACGGTCCACGTGATCCGGTCCCCCGGCCGCGCGGTCGCCGCCGACGCGGTCTTCCGCACCGTCAGCGTCCCGCGGTCGCCCTCGGCCGCGCTCGCGGCCCCCGGCGCGGCCACGGTCAGCACCGCCGTCACGAGCATCAACGCCAGCACGGTCACCAGTGCGGTCAACCGCGCCACCGGCTGCCCGATCGACGCGAGCCCACGCCCACGTCCCGTTCCCCAGGTCATCCCCACGTCCATCCGTCTCGACATCGCCGGTGGTGGTCGAGCGCTCGTGCGCGCACGTCCGGCTGATCGGACATCGGGGTGGGGCGGGGGTGACCGGAGGTGAGTGCCGGGGTGAACGGCGGGGCACAGGCGGCAGCGGGGCAGCGGCGAGCGGGAGGGCACGCCATAAGGCCTCCGCACCGAGCAACCGCGCAGGTGCAGGGGACGGCGTGCCTTGACACCCCGCGTCGTCCGCCTCGATTCGCGCGGCTGCGGCGACTCCGGCACCCGCCGCTCGGCCTACACCCGCACGACATCGCCGGTCGACGCGTCACCCAGCAACGACCCAGCGGACAGGCCGCAATGCACAGCGTCGCCGCCGAGCAGCTCAGCGAGGCGCCATCCGTGGCCAACCGGAGGTGCAAGTTTGCGGTTCACCTCACCGTCTGGCCGCACCGACGCCCTGTCGCACGCCCGGAGCTGACGACGCGTTGGGCCGACTATGGCGCGGCACGCCGGCGTGCGACGTCCGTGAATCCGGCCTGGGTAGTCTCGACCAGCTGGAATGCGAAGGAGGACACATGGCGAACCCCACGGTGCCGGTGTGGCTGCCGATCGCGATCTCGGCGCTCGCGCTCGGGGTATCGCTGATCGCGCTCGGCTGGCAGATCGCCAAGCACATCCTCGACGGCGGCCGGGTCCTGGTCCAGCTCAACCCCGCGCTGTGGGATCCCGGGCACGCTCTGCGAACGATGGACTCGCGCACCGGTGCGTGGCGTTCTCCCGGTCAGCTCAAGGAAGGGCGCACGGCAGGTGCCGAATGCGCGGTTCTCGTGGTCGAGAACGCCGGAAGGACCGCGGTGACGATCACCGACCCTGGGGTCGCGTACCGCGGTAAGCGCCCGCGCTGGTTCCGGCGCCGCGTCAAGCGTTCACTGACACCCCGGATGCTCGGCCCCGCAGGGGACATCGACAAGCAGATCCAGCCCACCGCCGCGCCGTACCGCCTGGAGCCGTACAGCCGAGTAATCTACCTTCTGGACATCCACTCGGCGATCGACCACGCCCGTGCGAACCTCCGTCCCGGCAAGCGCGTCGTGATGCGCGGCAAGGTTGTCGTCGCCGGTCGGCGGCGGGCCGTGCGCAGCGCGGGCAAGCGACGATGGCGCGTGCCCGCTACCGCCCGCAGTTTGGACCGGTACGCGCCCAGCGTCCCCGTCGAGCGGGCGGTCGTGCTGATCCTGTTGCGACACCGGGTCGGCGGTGTCGGGGCGGAGCCGTTGCGGGTCAGTAGCCTGGAGTACGCGTCGCGGCTCATCGCCGCCCGGCTGTGGGAACTGCGTGACGTGCACAGTCAACGTCAACGCGTCGAGCGCGCACTCGACGACGAGGTGGTGCGCATCGAATGTGGCGAACCCATCGCGATGAACATGGTCACCTACCACCTCACCGAGCTGCTGAGCGTGGAGCCAGAGGCGCTCGACTGGACCGGAGCGAGGCGCCAGCACCAACTTGAGTTTGCCCCGAGCACCGGGCGCGACGCCCCGCCTGAGTTGCCACCTGCCACAGACACACCGTCAGCGAGTCAGGGCGCGTAGTGGCCGCCGCGCCGAGTTGCCGGCCCAGCACAGAAGGCGCTGCCGCGAGTACCCGCTGCGCTATCCGCGGCGCTTGGCCGATGCCTGAGACGTCCACGGCGAACGCTGTGGCCCAGCGCTTCCGAAGTGAGCGTCAGCTTTCAAGGATCGGTGCCGCCTATCGGCGGAGGACCCTCACGCCCCCTCGGCACGCCCCTCGCGCCAGTACCCCATGAACGCCACGGCCTTCCGGTCCACCCCGCAGGTCCCGACGAGGTGCCGGCGCAGGGTCTTGATCGCCCCGGCCTCCCCCGCGAGCCACGCGTACAGGGCGGCGCTCTGCCGGAGCGGCTCGCCGGTGGCGTGGTCCACGGGGACCTCCCACAGCATGCCGGTGTCGATGTCCACGTCCTCGAGCTCCATGCCGTCGGGCAGGGGCGCCTCGCCGGGCATGAGCCGGGCGCAGGCGGCCTGGACCGCGGGGACCAGGCGGGCGCCGTGGTGGGCGCCGTCGCGCGGGAGCCAGCGGACGGTGACGCCGGCGGGGGCGTCGATGGTGAGCTCGTCGCCGGTGACGGGGACCTCGAGCAGGGCCTCACCGCGGGCGTCGCGGGGCAGGCGCTCCAGGATGCCGGCGATGGCGGGGACCGCGGTCTCGTCGCCGGCGATCAGCAGCCGGTCGGCGTGCGCGGGCGGGACGAAGTCGATGCCGCCGGACGGGCCGGGGTGCTCGCGGTTGGGGCCGAGGATCACGAGGGAGTCGCCGACGGCGGCGCAGCCGGCCCAACGGGAGGCGGGCCCGGCGTCGCCGTGCAGGACGACGTCGACGTCGATCTCGCGCTCGGACTGGCGGACGGCGCGGGCGGTGTAGGTGCGGATCGGGTGCCGCAGCTCCTCGGGCAGGTCGCGCCACTGCAGGTACCAGGACTCGCCCTGCGGGACGACGTCGTACCCGCACGGCAGCGGGAGCAGCAGCTTGATGCGCTGGTCGAAGCCGTTGTCGGCGAACTGGTCGAGGTCGTCGCCGGTGAAGGTGAACCGGCGGAACGAGGGGGTGAGGTCCACGATCCGCGCGACGCGGACGTCGAAGAACCGGAACGGCGTGGTGACGGCCGGTGCGGTGGTGGACGCTGTCATGCGAGCCACCGTATATCGAAGGTGAGCCTTACCTCACCCCCCTTGTGACACATCCCACATGGTGGATACCGAGCCGGACTCAGGCGGCCGTGGTCCCGAACGCGAGACCCAGCAGGTAGGTGGCCGCAGCGGCCCCGAACCCGATGGCGAGCTGCCGCAGAGCCCGCTTGGTGGGCGAGGACCCGGACAGCACCCCGACCGTCGCGCCGGTCACGAGCAGCGCCAGCCCGACCAGGGTGCTCGCGACCGCGACCGCCGCCCAGCCCTCCAGCCCGAGCAGGTACGGCAGCACCGGGATGAGCGCGCCGGTCGCGAAGAAGCAGAAGCTCGCCGCGGCCGCGCCGATCGCGCTGCCGACCGTCTCGTGCTCGTCGACCGCCGGCGCCTCGGGACCGTCCACCGGCGCCGCACCGACGGCGGCCTCGTCCGCGGACCCGGCCGTGCCGAGCGCCGACGCGGGCACCGCGACGTCCAGGACGCGGAGGTCCGCGAGCACCCGGTCGGCCCGGTCGCGGGCGTCGTCCACCGTCATGCCGCGCGCCCGGTAGACCAGCGCGAGCTCGTTGGCGTCCAGGTCCAGGTGCGGCAGCGCCTCGCGGGCCTGACGGCTCGGGCGCGACGCCTCCAGCAGCTCCCGTTGGGACCGCACCGAGACGTACTCGCCGGCGCCCATCGACAGCGCGCCCGCGAGCAGCCCGGCCAGGCCGGTGAGCAGGACCGTGGAGGTCGCGACGCCGCTCGCCCCGATGCCGAGCACGAGCGCGAGGTTGCTCACGAGCCCGTCGTTCGCGCCGAACACGGCGGCGCGGAACGTCCCGGACATCCGGTTCCGGCCGCGCATCGCGAGGGACCGCACGACCTCCTCGTGGATCCGCTCGTCGGCGGCCATCGTCGGCGTGGCGTCCACGTCCTGGTCGTAGGCCGACCGGGCCTCGGCGCGCTGCGCGAGCGCGAGCACGAACACCCCGCCGAACCGGCGCGCGAGCCAGCCCAGCACCCGCGAGCGGTAGTCGCCGCGCAGGGGCCGGCCGACCTGGTCGCCGAGGAGGTCGAGCCAGTGCTGCTCGTGCCGGCGCTCGGCGTCCGCGAGCTCCAGCAGGATCGCGTGCTCCTCGCCGGTGCGGCGCGACGCGAGGTCGCGGTAGGCGGCGGCCTCGGCGCGCTCGTCGGCCAGGTAGCGGCGCCAGCGGCGGACCTGCCGCCGGGTGGGCGTGGCGCTGGTGGAGGGGCTGTCGGTGGGTGGCACGGTCGTCCATGGTGGGGGCCCGCGGGCGCCGAGTCACGCGTTCCACGCCTGTTCGGGCGCCCGAATCGGGGCGTCCGCCCACCCGCGCGGTCTCAGTCCTCCCAGGGCGGGGTGTCGTCGAGCTTCGCGTAGTACTTCGCGAGGTGGCTCTTCACGCGGTCGACGTCCTTGGCCGGCAGGTCCACGCCGCCGCGCGAGCCCTGCATGACGGCCGCCGCGGCGAACACCCCGCGGGGCACCGCGACGAGCTTCCCGCCCACCACGTCCGCGATGAGCAGCTTGTACGCGGTGAAGTTCTGCTTCGCGTCGGCGTCGTACCAGACGTGGGCGTCGCGGTACTTCTCGTTCGGCTCGTCCTGGGCGTCGGCCCAGGCGCGGACCCGCTTCTCGGCGGCGGCGCCGTCCCACTCGCGGTCGCGGTCGGCGAGCGGGAGGTCCTGGAACGCGGTGACAGCCATGCTGCTCCTCTCAACCGTGGGGTTGCGCAACGTCCGTGGTGATGAGTCGACGGGTTCAGGACGAGGGCGCGGCGGCGCGCAGCTTCTCCAGCAGCGGCCCGGCGGCCTCGTCGAGGAACCGCTGCTGCGCGGCGTCGCCGACCTGGACGAGCGCGATGTCGGTGAAGCCGGCCTCCCAGTACGCGGACACGGCCTCGACGATCGCGTCCAGGTCCGGGCCGCACGGGATGGTCTCGGCGACGTCGTCGGGCCGGACGAACTGGCTGGCCGCGTCGAACGCCTCGGTGGTGGGCAGGTCGGCGTTCACGTGCCAGCCGCCCGCGAACCAGCGGAACTGCTCGTGCGCGCGCTGCTTCGCGGTGTCGACGTCCGGGTCCCAGGAGATCGGGATCTGCCCGATCTTGCGGGACGGGGCAGGCTCCCCGCCCCCGCCCTCGGCCGCCGCCTGCGCGCGCGCCTCGTCCCACCCGCGCAGCAGGTCGGCCTCCGGCTCCGTGGTGATGAGGTGGTCGGCCAGCGGCGCGAACCGGGAGATCGACTGCGCGCCGGACACGGCCACGCCGATCTCGACCGGCCGCTCCGGCAGGTCCCACAGCTTCGCGGAGTCGGTGCGGAAGTGGACGCCGTCGAACGTCAGCCGCTCGCCGTCCAGCAGCGCGGTGATGATCTCGATGGCCTCCTCGAGCATGTCGTGCCGCTCGCCGACCGCCGGCCAGCGCTCGCCGACCACGTGCTCGTTGAGGTTCTCCCCCGCCCCGAGGCCGAGCGTGAACCGGCCGTCCGACAGCACACCGAGGGTCGCGGCCTTCTGCGCGACGACGGCGGGGTGGTACCGGACGGTCGGGCACGTCACGTACGTCATCAGGTCCACGCGGGAGGTCGCCTGCGCCACGGCGCCCAGCACCGTCCACGCGTACGGGGCGTGGCCCTGCTCGTCGACCCACGGGAAGTAGTGGTCGCTCGACACCTCGAAGTCGAAGCCGATCCGCTCGGCGTCGACCGCGTACCCCACGAGCTGCTTCGGGCCGGACTGCTCGGTCATCAGGGTGTAGCCGAATCGCGTCATGCCTCCGAGACAAGCACCACCGGCCCGCCCCGGCATCCGGAGCGGGCCGGCGGCGGTGTCACGCCTGCGCGAGAGCGGCGCGCAGCGCGTCGACGAGGGGCGTCGTCGGGCGCCCGGTCAGGCGGGACAGGTCGCCGGACGTCTCCGACAGCAGCCCGTCGCGCGTGTTCTCCTCCAGCGCGACGACGAAGCCCGCCGTGCCCTCGTCCAGCCCGGCGGCCAGCAGGTCGGCGCGGCGCTGCTCGGAGCTCACCGCGCGGTACACGACCGGGCGGCCGAGCAGCTCGGACGCCGCCGCGGCGAGGTCGTCGAACGTCCACGCGACGTCGCCCGACAGCTCGTAGGTCGCGTCGTCGTGCCCCTCGGTGCGCAGCACCACCGCGGCCGCCGCGGCGAAGTCGTCGCGCGGCGCGCTGGCCACCCGGCCCTCGCCGTAGGCCCCGACGATCTCCCCGGTCTCGCCGGACCGCTGCACGTCACCGACGTAGTTCTCGGTGTACCAGCCGTTGCGCAGCACGGTGAAGGTCAGGCCGGAGGCGCGCAGCAGCTCCTCGGTGGCCTTGTGCTCCGGGGCGAGCACCAGCGGCGACGTGTCGGCGTGCGGGGCGGACGTGTAGACGAGCCGGCCGACGCCGACGGCCTTCGCGGCCTCGATGACGGCGCGGTGCTGGTCGACCCGCTGGCCGACCTCGCTGCCGGACACCAGCAGGACGACGTCGGCGCCGTCCAGGGCGGCGGTCAGCGTCTCCGGGCGGGCGTAGTCGGTCTCGGCGACGCGGACCCCGCGCTCGGCGAGGTCGGCGAGGCGCTCGGTGCGGCGGCCGGTCGCGACGACCTGGTCCGCGGGGACGCCGTCGGCGAGCAGGTGCTCGACGACGAGGCGGCCGAGGTGGCCGGTGGCACCGGTGACGACGATCGACATGGGACTTCCTCTCGGTTGTGCGCGCCGGGGCGTGACGCGTCCGGCACCCCGCCCAACCCGGCACCGGCGCCGGACCTTCCTGATCGCGGGTACCCACTTTCACGTAAGGTACGCACATGACGGTAAGCAGCCAGGTCACGGCCCCCGCGGCGCTCGACATCTCGCCCCTCGCGTCGCTGATGACGGACGGCGTGCTCCCCGCGGCCTGCCCGAGCCGCGTCGTCCTGGACCACGTCACCAGCAAGTGGGGCGTCCTCGTCCTCGTGGCGCTGTCGGAGCGGACGCTGCGCTGGGGCGAGCTGCGCCGGCTCGTGGAGGGCATCAGCGAGAAGATGCTGGCGTCGACCCTGCGCACCCTCGAGGCCGACGGCCTGGTCCTGCGCGAGGCGACCCCGTCGATCCCGCCCCGGGTGGACTACTCCCTGACCCCGCTCGGCCGGGAGCTCGCCGAGCACCTGCTGCCCCTGATGGCCTGGATCGGCGCGCACGCGGAGGGCATCGTCAGCGGCCGCTGAGCGGCTCCGCGCCGGCACGGGGGCGGGCGGGCACAGGCGACGTCCAGCCGGGGCGCCTACGATGGCCGCCCCGCCGCCCCCGATCGAAGGACGAGAACGTGCGCCGCACGGTCACCACCCTGCTCGCCGCCTCCCTGCTGCTGCTCAGCGCGTGCAGCGACGGGGGCTCCGAGGACGACGCGTCGCCGTCGGCTTCCGCCAGCGCCTCCGCCGCCGCGACGGCGAGCGCCGAGGACGTCGCCGCCCTGGAGGGCGTCACCCTCACCGGGGAGCCCGGCGCGGAGCCGACGTTCGCGTTCGAGCAGCCGTTCACCGTGTCCGCGCCCGTCGCGCGCGTCGCGGCCGCCGGCACCGGCGCGACCGTCGAGGAGGGCCAGCTCGTCACGGTCAACCTCACCGCCGTGGACGGCGCCGACGGCGCGAGCCAGGGCACCACGTACGGCGCGGAGCCGCAGCAGTACCTCGCGCAGAGCCCGAACCTGCCGGACGTGCTGCTCGAGCAGATCGTCGGCCAGCAGGTCGGCGCCCGCGTCCTTTACTCGGAGCCGAGCACCGAGCAGACCCTCATCTGGGCGTTCGAGATCATGAGCGCCGAGTCCGTCCCGAGCCGCGCCGAGGGCACGCCCGTCACCCCGCTGCCCGAGGGCCTGCCGACCGTGACGCTGGCCGAGGACGGCGAGCCGTCCATCGAGACCGTCGACGCCGACCCGCCGGCCGACCTGGTCGTGCAGCCGCTGATCCAGGGCGCCGGCGCCGCGGTCGAGGCCGGGCAGAACATCACCATCCAGTACAGCGGCTGGCTGTGGGACGGCACCCCGTTCGACTCCTCGTGGGAGAACGGCGCCCCGCTGTCCACCTCGCTGGGCAACCTCATCCAGGGCTGGCAGCAGGGCCTCGTCGGGCAGACCGTCGGCAGCCAGGTGCTGCTGATCATCCCGCCGGACCTCGGCTACGGCGACGAGGACACCGACACGATCCCCGGCAGCTCGACGCTGATCTTCGTGGTGGACATCCTCGCCGCGTCCTGACGCTCCGGACGACGCACAGGGCCCTCGGTCGCACCAGTGACCGAGGGCCCTGTTCCGTTCGCGACCGACGTGGTTAGCCTGGCGTCCCAGCACCAGTCAGGAGACGGCGATGGACGCGGCAACGACGCCGACGGTCCGGAACGTGGCGCTCGTGGGTCACGGCGGATCCGGCAAGACGACACTCGCCGAGGCGCTGCTGCTGCGCGCCGGGGCCGTCCCGCGCGCCGGCCGCGTCGAGGACGGCTCGACGGTCTGCGACCACGAGCCCGAGGAGGTCGCGCGCGGCTCCTCCGTGGCGCTCGGCGTCGCCGACCTCGACTGGACCTGCAGCCAGGGCTGCCCCCACCGGCTCACCCTGCTGGACACCCCCGGGGCGCCGGACTTCGCGGGCGCGGTCGACGCCGCGCTGTCCGTGGCGGACCTGGCGGTGGTGGTGGTGAGCGCCGTCGACGGGGTCCAGTCCGGGACGGAGGCGGCGTGGCGGCGGTGCGACGAGGCGGGGATCCCCCGCCTCGTCGTCGTCTCGCAGGAGGACCGCGCCCGCGCGGACTTCCATCGGGTGCTCGACCAGGTCCGTGACCTCGCGCGCCGCACCGGGCGCGACCCGGCGAGCGTCGTCCCGCTGGAGCTGCCGCTCGGCGAGGAGCAGGCGCTGCACGGGGTCGCCGACGTCCTGTCCGACCGCGGGCTCGACTACGCCGCGGACGGCCGGCACCAGACCTGCGCGCTGCCCGAGGACGTCGCGGAGGAGGAGCACCGCCTGCACGACGAGGTCACGGAGGAGATCGTCGCGCACGACGACGACCAGCTGGAGCGCTACCTGTCCGGGGAGGTGCCCGACGCGGCCGACCTCGAGCGCACCCTCGCGCGGGAGGTCGTGACGGGCGAGGCGGTGCCGGTGCTCGTCGCGTCGGCCGCCACCGGCGTCGGGGTCGACCGGCTGGCGGACCTGCTGTGCGAGATCGGGCCCGCGCCGTCGGACCGCCCGGCCCGGCTGCGCGTCGGCGGCGACGACGGTCCGACGACCGACCTGCCGGCGGACCCCCTCGGCGAACCGGTCCTGCACGTGTTCCGCACGGTCGCCGACCCGTTCGTCGGGCAGGTGTCGGTGTTCAAGGTGCTGTCCGGCACCGTGCGCTCCGGCGACCGGCTGGTCAGCACCGCCACGGGCACCGAGGAACGGCTGCACGGCCTGTTCCGGCTGCGCGGCCGGGAGCACCTGCCGGTCGACGCGGTGCCCGCCGGGTCGATCGCGGCCGTCGCGAAGCTCACCGGCACCCCGACCGGCGGCCTGCTCGCCGCCCGCGCCCAGCCGGTCCGTCCCGCCGCCCTGCCCGCGCGGCCCCCGGTGCTCGCGGTCGGGCTGGTCCCGGTGAGCCAGGCCGACGACGACAAGCTGTCGGCCGCGCTGACCCGGCTCGCGGCGGAGGACCCGACGCTGCGGGTGGACCGCACGCCGCACCAGACGGTGCTGCGCGGCCTGGGTGATGCGCACCTGGCCGTGGCGGTCGAGCGGCTGGCCCGCGTGTTCGGCGTGCACGTGACCACCGAGCCGGTGCGGATCGCGTACCGGGAGACGCTCGCGCGCCCGGCGGAGGCCGAGGGCCGGCTGAAGAAGCAGTCGGGCGGGCACGGGCAGTTCGCGGTCGTCCAGCTCCGGCTCACGCCGCTGCCGGCCGGGTCCGGCTTCGCGTTCAAGGACTCGGTGGTGGGCGGTGCGGTCCCCCGGTCCTACCTGCCCGCCGTGGAGCGCGGCGCCGCCGAGGCGCTCGCCGCCGGCGGTCCGCTCGGGCACCCCGTGGTCGACGTGCAGGTCGAGGTGCACGACGGGAAGTCGCACGCCGTCGACTCGTCCGACATGGCGTTCCGGACGGCGGCCGCCGCCGGGGTGCGCGCCGCGCTCGCGTCCGCCGGCACCGTCCTGCTCGAACCCACGGTCCGCGTCACGGTCGTCGTCCCGCCGGAGGCCCAGGGCGACGTGCTCGGGGACCTGTCCGGCCGGCGCGGGCACATCACCGCGAGCAGCACCACCGACGACGGCCGCGTGCGGATCGAGGCGACAGTCCCCGAGGCGGAGGTCGTCCGGTACGCCCTGGACCTGCGGGCCCTGGCCGGCGGCCGTGGCGAGGTGACGCTGGCGCCCGGGGAGTACGAGGTCCGGCCGGGGCACCTGGCGGCGGTGTGAGAGCCGACGATCGGTAGCGTACCGAGCCGACGATCGGTAGCGTTGGCCGCCGACGATCGGTAGCGTAGTTGACCGACGAACGGTAGCGTAGAGCCTGTGACCAGCGCACTGACCGAGCCCTACCGGCGTCGCGTGGTGGATGACGAGATCGATGCGCTGCTGCCGGGCGTGCCAGCGATCGCCATCGAGGGGGCGAAGGCGGTGGGCAAGACCGCCACGGCCGCGGCACGGGCCGGCACGACCCACCTGCTCGACGACCCCGCCACGCGCGCGGTGATCGAGGCCGACCCGGACCGCGTGCTCACGGGCCGGCCCCCGGTCCTCCTCGACGAGTGGCAGCTGCTCCCTCGGACGTGGGACCTCGTACGGCGGGACGTCGACCGCGACCCGACCGCCGGACGCTTCCTGCTGACGGGCTCCGCCTCGCCCCGTACACCGGCCACGCACTCGGGCGCGGGCCGCATCGTCCAGGTGCGGATGCGCCCGATGACACTGGCCGAACGCGGGACGACCCCGTCCGTCAGCCTCGGCGCGATGCTCTCCGGCGCCCCCGTCCAGGTCGTCGGCGCGACCACGGTGTCGCTCGAGGACTACGTGGCGGAGATCCTGGCGAGCGGCTTCCCCGCGCTGCGCGGCCTGCCCGGGCGGGCACTGCGCGCGCAGCTCGACGGCTACCTCGCCAGGGTCGTCGACCGCGACTTCCCGGAGGTCGGCCAGGAGGTCCGACGTCCCGACGCCCTGCGCCGGTGGATGGCGGCGTACGCGGCGGCGACGTCGACCACGGCCTCCTACGAGACCATCCGGGACGCCGCCACGTCCGGGCACGGCGACAAGCCGGCGAAGACCACGACCGGTCCCTACCGAGACACGCTGGAGCGCCTGTGGCTGCTCGACCCCGTGCCCGCCTGGTCGCCCTCGTCCAACCACCTCAAGCGCCTCGGTGCAGCGCCGAAGCACCACCTCGCCGATCCGGCGCTCGCGTGCCGGCTGCTCGGCGCGACGGCCGAGAGCCTGCTCACCGGACAGGACGCCGCACCGGCCGTGCCACGCGACGGCACCCTGCTGGGTGCCCTCTTCGAGTCGCTCGTCGCCCTGGACCTGCGGGTCTACGCGCAGCACTCCGAGGCCTCGGTCGGACACCTGCGCACCAAGGGTGGCGAACGCGAGGTCGACTTCGTCGTCAGCCGCGCCGACGGCAAGGTGGTCGCGGTCGAGGTCAAGCTCGCGACCGACGTCGATGACCGGGACGTCCGGCACCTGCTGTGGCTGCGCGACCAGCTCGGCCCGCGTCTGCTCGACGCCGTCGTGGTGACGACCGGGTCCGACGCCTACCGGCGGCGGGACGGTGTGGCTGTCGTGCCTGCCGCACTCCTCGGACCCTGACCCGCCCCTCGGGGCCTCGACCCGGAGGGGCGGGCGTCCCCAGACGTCAGGCGCCCGCCGGCACCCGGGCCTCCGGGACCGGCATCCCGGTCCCCAGCCGGCCGGCGTAGAGGTCGATCTTCATCTCGATCGCCGCCAGGTGCTCCGCCGCCTCCGCGAGCTGGGCGCGCACCGCGTCCCGGTGCGCCTGCAGCAGGGCGAGCCGCTGCGGCTCCGTGCCCTCCCCCCGGCGCACCAGGTCCGCGTACTCGCGGATCTCGCGGATCGGCATGCCCGTGGCCCGGAGCCGCGTGAGCAGGTGCAGCCACCCGAGGTCGCGCTCGGTGTACCGCCGGTGGCCGGACGCGGCGCGCTCGACCGCGTCGAGCAGCAGCCCGTCGCGCTCGTAGTACCGCAGCGTGTGCGGGGACAGCCCGGTCGCGGCGGCGGCCTCGGCGATCGTGAGCGTGCGCGTCTGGTCGGTCACGTCCACCAGCATGCGCCCCGTCACCGGTCGATGGTGCTCATGTCGGGGTACCGGTCCCCGACGACGGCCTGCGCGGGCACCGCGTCCGCGAGCGCGGCCAGGTCCTCGGGGGTCAGCCGGACGTCGACGGCGCCGGCGTTCTGCTCGAGGTAGCGGACCCGCCGGGTGCCGGGGATCGGCACGACGTCCTCGCCCTGCGCGAGCACCCACGCCAGGGCGAGCTGCGCCGCCGTGACGCCGTGGTCGGCCGCGAGCGCCTGCACCCGCTCGACCAGGGCGCGGTTGGCGTCGAAGGCCGCGCCCGCGAACCGCGGGTTGGCGCGGCGGAAGTCGCCGTCGGCCAGGTCGGACACCGCCGTGATCGCCCCGGTCAGCATGCCGCGGCCGAGCGGGGAGTAGGGCACCAGGCCGATGCCGAGCTCGCGCAGCACGGGCAGCACGGCGGTCTCGACGTCGCGCGTCCACAGCGAGTACTCCGTCTGCACGGCGGTCAGCGGGTGCACGGCGTGCGCGCGGCGGATCGTCTCGGGCGCCGCCTCGGCCAGGCCGAGGTGCCGGACCTTGCCCGCCTGGACGGCCTCCGCGAGCGCGCCCATGGTGTCCTCGACCGGCACCGTGGGGTCCATGCGGTGCATGTAGTACAGGTCGACGTGGTCGACGCCCAGGCGCTGGAGGCTCCCGTCGAGCGCCGCGCGGACGTACTCCGGCCGGCCGTTCACCGACCGCGTGGCGACCGCCGGGTCGGGGTCCCGGACGATCCCGAACTTCGTCGCCAGCACCACCTCGTCACGGCGCCCGGCGATCGCGCGGCCGACGAGCCGCTCGTTGGTGTGCGGGCCGTACATGTCGGCCGTGTCGAGCAGGGTCACGCCCAGGTCGAGCGCGCGGTGGATCGTCGCCACCGACTCGCGCTCCTGGTCGCTGCCGGGCGCGGACGTCGCGCCGTAGAACTCGGACATGCCCATGCAGCCGAGGCCGAGGGCGGAGACGGTGAGGGCGGTGCCGTTCGCGGCGCTGCCGAGGGTGCGGGTGGGGAGAGTCATGGCTCGACCGTCGCCCTTGGAGCGCGCTCGAAGTCAACCCGGCCCTGCGGAGCAGGCCGTCCGGTCGTAGCGTCGGGACGTACACCCATCCCCCGAGGAGGACCGCGTGAAGCTTCGTCATCTGCCGCTCCGGCTGGGCGCCGGCGCCTACATCCTGAGCTCCGGCCTGGACAAGTTCTCCGCCGACGAGGAGGCCGCCGCCGGGATCCACGGCACCGCCGCGGGCGCGTACCCGTTCCTCGCCGACGTCGACCCGAAGACGTTCACCAAGGCGCTCGCCGCCACCGAGGTCGGCCTCGGCGCCGCGCTGCTGGTGCCGGTGCTGCCCCGCGTCGTCGTCGCCACCGGGTTCACGGCGTTCTCCGCCGCGCTCGTCGGCATGTACCTGCGCACGCCCGCGCTGCACCGCGGCCCGAACGACCCGCGCCCGAACCCGCAGGGCATCGGCGTCGCCAAGGACGTCGTCATGGCGGGCGCCGCCGCGTCGTACCTCATCGACACGCTGACCTCGTCGGCCAAGAAGGCCGGCGTCAAGGCCGCGAAGAAGGCGAAGAAGGCCGTCCGGCACTGACGCTGCTCCGGGGCCGGGCGCGGGCTGGCTAGGCTCGGTCCGTCCGCGTCCGACCCCGCCCGAGGAGCGCCCGCATGCGCCAGCAGACCCGCTGGGAGCAGATCGGCCAGCAGAACCCCGACCGCTCGCAGTGGTACGTCGAGCGGTTCCGCAGCATGGCCGCCGAGGGCGCCGACCTGGCCGGCGAGGCCCGGATGGTCGACGCGATGGTCCCGCGCGGCGCCCGGGTGCTCGACGCCGGGTGCGGCCCGGGCCGGGTCGGCGGGGAGCTCGCCCGGCGGGGGCACGCCGTCGTGGGCGTCGACGTCGACCCGGTGCTGGTCGAGGCCGCGCGCGCCGACCACCCCGCGGGCGACTGGCACGTCGGGGACCTCGCCGAGCTGGACCTGCCGGCGGCGGGGGTGCCGGAGCCGTTCGACGTCGCGGTCATGGCGGGCAACGTGCTGACGTTCGTCGCGCCCGGCACCGAGGCGGAGGTGCTGCGCCGCATCCGCGCGCACCTGGTCCCCGGCGGCCGGCTGGTCGTCGGCTTCGGTGCGGGGCGCGGCTACGCGTTCGACGCCCTGGACGAGGACGCCCGCACCGCGGGGTTCACGATCCAGCACCGGTTCGCCACCTGGGACCTGCGGCCGTTCGGGCCGGAGTCGGACTTCCTGGTCGCCGTGCTCGGCTGACACCCGCGCTGGTCGCAGCGCCGGAGCCGTGCCAGGCTCGACCGCATGGCCCGGTTCTTCGACGTCCACCCGCACGACCCCCAGGCCCGGGCGGTGAGCCAGCTCGTCGCGATGCTCCGGGACGACGCGCTGATCGCGTACCCCACCGACTCCGGCTACGCGCTCGGCTGCCGCCTGGAGAGTCACGCGGGAGCGGACCGGATCCGCGCGATCCGGCGCCTCGACGACCGGCACCACTTCACCCTGATGTGCAGCGACTTCGCGCAGCTCGGGCAGCTGGTGCGGCTGGACAACGCGCCGTTCCGGGCGATCAAGGCGGCGACCCCCGGGCCGTACACGTTCATCCTCCCGGCCACCAAGGAGGTCCCGCGCCGGCTCGCGCACCCGAAGAAGAAGACGGTCGGCGTGCGCATCCCCGACAGCCGCGTGGTGCAGGCCCTGCTCCGGGAGCTCGGCGAGCCGCTGCTGTCGTCCACGCTCATCCTGCCGGGCGAGACGGAGCCCCAGACCGACGGGTGGACCGTCAAGGAGGAGCTCGACCACGTGGTCGACGCCGTCGTGGACGCCGGGGAGTGCGGGCAGGAGCCGACCACCGTCGTCGACTGGTCCGAGGGGTACCCCGAGGTGGTCCGCGTCGGCGCGGGCGACCCGGACCGGTTCTCCTGACGGGCGCGGGCCCGTGACCGCCGCGCTGCCCGACGACGTCCGCTACCCCGCGGAGGTCGCGCCCGGCGCCCGGGACCTCACGGAGCTCGACGGGGCCGTCGTGGAGTGCCGGGCCTGCCCGCGGCTCGTGGCCTGGCGGGAGCACGTCGCCGACGTGAAGCGCGCGGCCTACCGGGACCAGACGTACTGGGGGCGGCCGGCCCCCGGCTTCGGGGACCCGGACGCCGCGGTGCTGGTCGTCGGCCTGGCGCCCGCGGCGCACGGGGCGAACCGCACCGGCCGGATGTTCACCGGCGACCGGTCCGGGGACTTCTTGTTCGCGGCGATGCACCGCGTCGGGATGGCCTCCCAGCCGACGTCCACGCACCTCGGCGACGGGCTGACGCTGACCGGCGTGCGGATCACCGCGCCGGTGCACTGCGCCCCGCCGGACAACAAGCCGCTGCCCGAGGAGCGGCACCGGTGCGGCCCCTGGCTCGCGCGGGAGCTGGAGCTCGTCCGGCCGCGGGTCGCGGTGGTGCTCGGGGCGTTCGGGTGGGACGCGCTGCTGCGCACGCTCGCCGAGCAGGGCTGGGCGGTCCCGCGTCCCCGCCCGCGGTTCGTGCACGGCGCGGAGCAGGTCCTGGAGCGCCCGGTCCCGGACGGGGCCGAGCCCCAGCGCCTGACGCTGCTCGGCTGCTTCCACGTCAGCCAGCAGAACACCTTCACGGGCCGCCTCACCCCGGCGATGCTCGACGCCGTCCTGCTCCGCGCCCGGGACCTCGCGGCGGGCCCGGCCACCCCGGCCCCGGCCACCCCGGCCGCGGACGTCAGCTGAGCGGGTTGCCGCCCGTCACGCCGATGCGGTCGCCCGTGATGTAGCTGCTCTCCTGGCTGGCGAAGAACACGTACGCCGGCGCGAGCTCGGCCGGCTGGCCCGCGCGGCCCAGCGGGGTGTCCGCGCCGAACTGCTGCACCTTCTCCTCCGGCATGGTCGCCGGGATCAGCGGCGTCCAGATCGGGCCCGGTGCGACGGCGTTGACCCGGATGCCCTGCTCGGCGACCTGCTGCGCGAGCGCCTTGGTGAAGTTGAGGATCGCGGCCTTGGTCGCGGCGTAGTCGATGAGCTGCGGGCTCGGCTGGAACGCCTGGATCGACGTGGTGTTGATGATGCTCGCGCCGGCCTGCAGGTGCGGGAGGACCGCCTTGGTCAGCCAGAACATCGCGTAGACGTTCGTCTTCATCGTGCGGTCGAGCTGCTCGGTGGTGAGGTCCAGCAGGCCGTTCTCCTGGGACATCTGGTACGCGGCGTTGTTGACCAGGATGTCGACGCCCCCGAGCTCGGACAGGGCCGTGTCGACGATCGTCTGCGAGAACGCCTCGTCGCGGAGGTCGCCCGGGCAGGTGACGGCCTTGCGCCCCGCGTCCCGCACCAGGCGCACGGTCTCCTGCGCGTCCTGCTCCTCGTCGGGCAGGTAGACGATCAGCACGTCGGCGCCCTCCCGCGCGAACGCCAGCGCGACCGCCCGGCCGATGCCGGAGTCGCCGCCGGTGATGATCGCCCGCTTGCCGTCCAGGCGGCCGGAGCCGACGTACGACTCCTCGCCGTGGTCGGGCTTCTGCTCCATCTCGCCCGTGAGGCCCGGGTGCGGGATGTTCTCCGCGGGCTGCTCCGGCTCGGGGTGCTGGGTGGTCGGGTCCTGGGGAGTCGTCTGGTCGCTCATGCTCATCCATGGTGCGCGCCCCGCGCGGGAGCGCCACCGGAGCGGGTGAACCTGCTCGCCGGCGCACGCACCGGGGCGGTCCCGAGTTGCCGCGCCACCCCCGGTCGCACCACAGTGGCCCCCGGCCTGTCGGCGCCCGACCAGCACATCCACGTCGCGTGCACACCGGCCGCACAGGGTCCCCGCAGCGGGGATCCTAGGGTGGCGGTCCGGACGATCGGCGAGGAGAGACGTGGGCGACGACGAGCAGTACGTCGAGATCTGGGGCGACCAGGTCTCCCTGCGGGACCTGGTCCTCGCGCTGGCCGTGGTCGCCGCCGCGACGGTCGCCGCGGTCGCCGTCGGCCGCGCGCTCGACGCGTCGGAGTTCTTCTGGGGGCTGGGCGGCTCGGTCGTCGGGTTCGGTGCGGCGGTCGCGCTCGTCCGGCCGAAGCGGGACGTGCAGATCGTCGAGGACGACGCCGCGGAGGCCGGTCGCACCGACCCGCCCGCCGACTGAGCCCGACCTCACACGCCCGCGCACCCGTCCGGGACCGCGCCCCGCACCGAAAGACCTCCGTGGACCTCTCCCTGCTGCTGCCGATGGTCGCCGCCGCGCTGGCGGCCGTCGCGCTCTACACGCTGATCGGGTTCATCCCCGGCACCGACGAGACGTCCGTGCTGCTGCCCGTGACGCTCGCCCTGGTGCTCGCCGGCACGGACCCGCAGGTGGTGCTCGCGTTCTTCATCGCCGCCGTCGTGACGCTCAACCTGACGAACTCCATCCCGACCGCGCTGGTCGGGCTGCCGGGCGGGGTGCTGTCGGCGCCGATGATCGACCACGCGCTGGTCCTCAAGCGGTCCGGGCGCGCGGCGGAGACGATCCGGAAGATGGCCGCCGGGTCGGTCGTCGGGACGCTGATCTCCGTGCCGCTGGCCCTGCTGATCGCCCGGGCCATCACGCCGCTGGCCGACCAGCTCCGCGAGTACGGGTCGCTGCTGTTCGTCGGCGGGGCGGTCGTCCTGGCGCTGCTCGGGAAGAACCGGGTGCTGTCGCTGCTGGCGATCATCCCGCTGGGCCTGCTGTTCCAGGGCGTGCAGGCGCTCTACCGGCAGACCGGCGTGCTCCCCGAGGACGGCACCATCACGGTGTCGTTCTTCCTGTCGATCACCGCGGGCCCTCTGCTGCTGAGCCTCGCCACGCTGCTGAACCCGACGCTGCGCGGCGCGCTGCCCCGGGCCGGGCGCACGCCGGTGCGGATCACCCGGTCCGAGCTGCGGGGGTCGTCGCTGAACCCGCGCCGGCTGCTCACCCGCGCGGAGCTGGGCGCGAGCGCCACCGTGTCCGCCGCGTCGACGCCGCTGTTCTTCCTCAGCCCCGTCGCCCTCACGCTGCTCATGGGCGAGGCGTCCGGCGCCCGGGCCCAGGACCCCACCGAGCGCTCGTCCCGTGCCGTCACCTCGATGGCCGCGCTGGCGCACTCCACGTACCTGGCCGGCGTGATCATCCCGCTGCTCGCGGTCGGGCTGCCGCTGTCGCCGGTCGCCGTCGGGCCCGCGAACGCGCTGTTCAACGCGCCGCCCGTCCTGACCCTCGACCAGAACCTGCACCACCTGCTGACCACCGGGCAGTTCGTGGCCGCGGTCCTGGTCGGCGGGGTGCTGGCGCTCGTGCTGTCGTACGTGCTCGCCGTCCGGTACTCGTTCCGGCTCACGGCCCTCGTCACCCGGCACGTGCCGCACGAGGCCGTGCTCGCGCTGTTCGTCGTGTTCGTGCTGCTGCTCGCGTACCTGGACGCGGGGCTGATCAACGTCTTCGCCGTGCTGCTGGTCGGGCTGACCTGCGGCACGCTGAACCGGTTGGGCGTCAACTTCGGGGTGCAGTTCATGTCGCTGTACGCGGCCCCGTGGTTCGTCCTGCACCTGATGTGAAGGAGCCGACCATCCCGAGCCCCAGCAGCTCCGCGCCGCGCAGCACCGGCACCGGGCGCACCCGCGCCAAGGCGATCCTCGTGGGCGAGCACGCCGTCGTGTACGGCGAGCCCGCGATCGCGCTGCCGCTCGCCAGCCTCCCGATGCGCGCCACCGCGCGGCGCGAGGACGGCCCGCTGATGCTCGAGTCGGTGCTGTACTCGGGGACGCTCGCGGACGCGCCCGAGCAGCTCGCCGCGCCCCGGGCCGCCGTCGAGGCCACGCTCGACCACCTGGGCCTGCCGCACACCGGCATCGTGCTGGCGACCGAGTCGACGATCCCCGCCGCCCGCGGCCTCGGGTCCAGCGCCGCGACCGCCGGGGCCCTCGCACTGGCCCTCGCCGACCTGGCCGGGCGCTCCCTCACCCCGCAGGAGCACTTCGACCTCGTGCAGGTCGGCGAGCGCGTCGCCCACGGGAACCCCAGCGGCCTCGACGCCCGCACCACCGCGTCCACCGAGCCCGTCTGGTTCCAGGCCGGCGAGATCCGGTCCCTGGACCTGCGCCTGCGCGCGCACCTCGTGGTCGCCGACACCGGCGTGCACGGGCGCACCCGCGTCGCCGTCGCGGACGTGCGCTCGTTCCGGGAGCGGCACCCCGCCCGCGGCGCGGAGCTGATCGCCGAGCTCGGGCAGATCACGCGCGACGCCGTCGACGACCTGGCGCTGGACCGCCCGCGCGAGCTCGGCGCCCGGATGACCCGCGCCCACGGCGCGCTCGCGGAGCTCGGCGTCTCCTCCCCGGAGCTCGACCGGCTGGTCGGGGCGGCGCTCGCGGCGGGCGCGCTCGGCGCCAAGCTGACAGGCGGTGGCCAGGGCGGATGCCTGCTCGCGCTCGCGGCCGACACCACCTCCGCTGGTACGATCGCCGCTGCCCTGCGCCGCGCGGGCGCGGCGCGCACCTGGTTGCACCGGACCGACGCGCGGCATCCCGCCGCTCCCGCCCAGGTGTCCCTCGGATGACGAACTCCGCGACCGCCGTCGCGCACGCGAACATCGCCCTCGCCAAGTACTGGGGCAAGCGCGACGAGGCCCTGGCGCTGCCCGCGACCTCCAGCCTCTCGCTCACGCTGGACGCCTTCCACGCGACCACCACCGTGACGCTGGACCCGTCCGCCACCGAGGACTCCGGCGTCCTCGACGGCCGGCCGATGTCCGACGGCGAGGTCGTGCGCGTCCGCCGGTTCCTCGACCTCGTGCGGTCGCTCGCCGGGTCCTCGGCCCACGCGACGGTGACCTCGACGTCGACCGTGCCGACCGGCGCCGGCCTCGCGTCGTCCGCGAGCGGGTTCGCCGCGCTGGCCGGTGCGGCGGCCGCCGCCTACGGGCTGGACCTCGACCCCCGCGCGCTGTCCCGGCTGGCCCGGCGCGGCTCCGGCTCGGCCGCCCGCTCCGTGTTCGGCGGGCTGGTGGTCTGGCACGCCGGCACCGACGACGCGTCGTCGTTCGCGGAGCCTGTCCCCGGCGGCGAGGCCGGCGGGCCGCTGGACCCCGCGATGGCCGTCGTCGTGCTGGACGCGGGGCCCAAGTCCGTGTCGAGCCGGGTCGCGATGCGCCGGACCGTCGAGACGTCGCCGTTCTTCCCTGCCTGGACGGAGGCCACCGAGCGCGACGTGGCCCTCATGCTGGAGGCCGTCGCCGCGGGCGACCTCCCGACGCTCGGGGAGCTCGCCGAGTCCAACGCCCTGCGGATGCACGCGACGATGCTCGGCGCCCGCCCGCCGGTCCGGTACTGGACCGCGCACACCGTCGCGGTGCTGGACCAGGTGCTCGCCCTGCGCGCCGACGGCCTGCCCTGCTGGGCGACCATCGACGCCGGCCCGAACGTCAAGGTGCTGTGCGCCGCATCCGACCTGGCCGCCGTCGCCGGCGCGCTGTCCGAGGGCGGCACCCGCCGCGTCGTGACCGCGCGCCCCGGGCCGGACCTGCGCGTCACGGCGGGGGGTGCGGCGTGATCGAGGTCAGCGCACCCGGGAAGCTGTTCGTCGCCGGGGAGTACGCCGTCGTCGAGGCCGGGTACCCGGCGGTGCTCGTCGCCGTGGACCGGCACGTCACCGTCCGGCTCGCGCCCGCGGAGGGCGCCGGGTCCATCGCGTCCGACCAGTACGGCCGGCTGCCCGTCGTGTGGCGCCGCCGCGGCGACCGGGTCGTGCTGGACCACGACAGCCGCCCGTTCGACTACGTCCTGGCCGCCATCGACGTGGTCGAGCGGTTCGCCGCCGAGCAGGGCCGCACGCTCGGGTTCTACGACATCACGATCACCTCGGAGCTCGACGACCGGTCCGGGCGGAAGTTCGGGCTCGGGTCGTCGGCCGCCGTGACCGCCGCGACGGTCCGGGCGCTCGACCGGTTCTACGACCTGGGCCTGCCGACCGAGCGGCTGCTGCGCCTGGCGCTGCTCGCGACCGTAGCGGTCAACCCGATGGGGTCCGGCGGCGACGTCGCGGCGAGCCTGTACGGCGGGTGGATCCGGTACGCGGCGCTCGACCGCGACTGGCTCCGGCAGGCGCAGACCGCGGCGGAGGCCGCCAGGTCCCCGCGCCCGCTGTCGGACCTGCTCGACGCCGACTGGCCCGGGCTGTCGGTGCGCCGCCTGCCCACCCCGCGGTCGATGCGCCTCGTCGTCGGGTGGACGGGCGTCCCGGCGTCGACCACCCGCCTCGTGGACACCATGCAGTCGCGCAAGGGCGTCACGGAGAGCCACTACCCCGAGTTCCTCGCCGCCTCCCGCGCGTGCGTGGACGCGCTGGCCGAGGCCATCGAGCGGGACGACGCCCCCGCCGCGAAGGAGCAGATCCGGCGCGCCCGCGGGCTGCTCACCTCGCTGGCCCGGACGGCGGGCGTGGACATCGAGACGCCGGCGCTGCGCACGCTCTGCGAGACCGCCGAGGGGGTCGGCGCCGCGGCGAAGTCGTCTGGCGCCGGGGGCGGGGACTGCGGCATCGTGCTCGTGGACGCCGACACCGACCTGGAGCCCATGCTCCGGGACTGGGAGCTGTCCGACGTGCGGCACCTGTCGCTGCGCGTGCAGCCGCCGCGAGAGGTCGACGATGCCTGCTGACGAGCCCGCGCTGTCCGGGCAGGACGAGCCCGGACCCGCCGCGCAGGACGCGCGCCGCAAGGACGACCACGTGCGGCTCGCGTCCGCGCAGCACGCCGAGCCGCGCGCCCACGACTTCGACCACGTGCGGCCGATGAACCACCCGCTCGCGGCCGGTGACCGGTCGCAGGTGTCGCTGGCGACCACCGGGCGGGTCCTGGCCTGGGACGTGCCGCTGTACATCAACGGCATGACGGGCGGCACCGCGCACACCGCGACGATCAACCGGGCGCTGGCCCTGGCGGCCCGGGAGACGGGGGTGCCGATCGCGTCCGGGTCGACCGGCATCCTGCACCGCGAGCCCGCGGCCATCCCGTCGTTCCGGGTGCTGCGCGACCTGAACCCCGACGGCTTCGTCATGGCGAACGTCAACGCGAACCTCAGCCCCGCGCAGGCCCGCCGCTCGGTGGAGATCCTCGAGGCGGACGGCCTGCAGGTCCACGTGAACCCGGCGCAGGAGATCGTCATGCCGGAGGGCGACCGGGACTTCACGCGCTGGGCCGACCACATCGCCGCGATCGTCGAGGGCGTCGGCGTCCCCGTGGTCGTGAAGGAGGTCGGCGCGGGCATGAGCCGCGGGACCGTCGCGCAGCTCCGCGACCTCGGCGTCGCGGCCGTGGACGTCTCCGGCCGCGGGGGCACGGACTTCACCGCCATCGAGTCGGCACGCCGCGACGACGGCGGCATGGGCTACCTCGCGTCGTGGGGCCAGTCGGCGGTCGAGGGGCTGCTCGACGCGTCGTCCGTCGAGGGCGTGGACCTGCTGGCGTCCGGCGGCGTGCGGCACCCGCTCGACGTGGTCCGGGCGCTGGCCCTCGGCGCGACAGCCGTCGGCGTGGCCGGGGGCTTCCTGCGCGTGCTGCTCACCGAGGGCGAGTCGGCGCTCGTCACCCGCATCCAGACCTGGCTCGAGCAGGTGGGCGACATCATGACGCTGCTCGGCGCGCGCACCGTCGCGGACCTGCGCCGTGTCGACCTGCTCATCACCGGGCCGGTGCGGGAGTTCTGCGAGCTGCGGGGCGTGGACGCCGCGGCGTACGCCCGCCGCAGCGGCCTCTGACCCGGCCGTCGCCGACCCCGCGGTCGCTAACCCGCAGCATCGTGCGTGCCACGGCGGTGACCACCGTGCCCACGGTGTCCCCGACCGACCACGACCCAGCCCTTCGGCGACCGTGACCGCCGTGTCCACGGTGTCCACCGTGTTCCTGACCGACCACGACACAGCCCTTCGGCAACCGCGACCCCCGTGTCCACGGTGTCCACCGTGTTCCCCACCGACCACGACCCAGCCCTTCGGCAACCGTGACCGCCGTGACCGCCGTGACCGCCGTGACCGCCGTGCGCATCGCGCGCACCGCATGCACCGCAGGCACCGCGGGCACCGCAAGCACCGCAGGCACCGCAGGCACGGTTGCGGAAGAGGTGTGCCGGCCTCCCTCGGCGACACCGCGTCCACCGTGTACGCCGGTGCACGGCCCGCGGGCGCGCCCGTCGAGATCTGCCCTGGGGACGACGGCGATCGGTGCCGGATGCACCCCTAGCGTCGGAGCATGAGCACACTCACACGCGAAGTGACCGCCCGCGAGCTCCGGGCCCACCTCGGCTCCCTCGCCAACGAGGCCGCCTACGGCCGCGGCCGGATCGGCCTGCACCGGTACGGGTCGTTGGTGGCGGTGCTGATCGGCGTCGACGACTTCATCCGGCTCCAGCGGCTCGAGGCCGAGCCGGGGGCGCTCCACGCGGAGGAGTCGCTCGACGAGTGGGCCGCGCGCGTCATCGCCGACGGGCGGGCGTCCCGGGCGGCGGACGAGGAGGCACGGCGGGTCGCGGACCAGGAGGCCTTGCACGCGGTGGACGAGGAAGGTCGGTCCGCGGTGGACGAGGAAGGTCGGTGCGGGGTGGACGAGGAAGGTCGGTGCGCGACGGGCGAGGAGGGCGTGCGGGCCCCGGACGAGGACTAGGCGCCCGTCGCGACCAGGAACGTCAGGCCGGCCAGGACGAGGCACGTCGGCGTCATGACGAGCGCCTCGCGCCGGCTGCGGGAGATCGCGTTCATGCCGATACCGATCACGACGTAGGCGAACGCCACCCACACGCCCACGTCGACGAAGCGTCCGGGCAGCATCGCGGTCAGGCCCGACCGGTCGAGCAGCACGAGCGCGATCACCGCGTAGATGCCGACGGCCACGGCGCTGCCGACACGCAGCCCGCGCGGCAGGACCTCGTGCCCCCCGCCCCAGGCGTACCGGCCGAGCGGCGCGCCCGCGACGAGCAGCACCTGGAACACCGTCAGCAGCCCGAGGACCACGAGTGCCGCGACTGCGGCCGTCTCTGCCATGCGGCGATCCTCGGCTATCTGTCAGATATAGTCAACGCCATGGCGCGCCCCCCGTCCCAGACCGAGCTCGCGGTGCTCGGTGCCCTGTCGATCGAGCCCATGTCGGGGTACCGGGTCCGGCAGGAGATCCAGCAGACACTCGGGCACTTCTGGGCGGAGAGCTTCGGGCAGATCTACCCCACGCTGACCCGGCTCGAGGAGGGCGGGCTCGTCGGGCGCACCGAGGACGGCCGCTTCACCGCGACCGAGGCCGGGCTCGGTCGGCTGCGGGAGCTCCTGCTGACCCCGCCGGAGATCGCACCGCCCCGCAACGCGCTGCTGCTGCGGCTGTTCTTCGGGCGGCAGATCGGCCGGGACGCGTGCCTCGACCTGCTCGCCGGCACCGAGCGGGAGGTCACGGACCGCCTGGCGCGGCTGGACGAGGTCCGCCGCAGCCTGGACCCGCGGGACCCGGACCAGCGGTACGCGCTGCTCACCCTCAGCGCAGGGGAGCACAGCGGCCGCGCCACGCTGGCCTGGATCGCCGAGACCCGTCGGACGATCGCCGCCTGGGACGACTGACGGCTAGAGCGGGAAGACGCAGAACTCGTCGCCCTCCGGGTCGGCCAGCACCACCCAGCCGTCGTGCCGCGCCAGCACCGTGGCACCCCGGGCGACCAGCTCCGCCACGCCCGGCTCCAGGTCCGGCACGGTCACGTCGACGTGCACGCGGTTCTTCACCGTCTTCGGCTCGGGCACGGCGTTGAACCACAGCCGGGGACCGGTGCCGGACTCCGGCTCGACGAGCACCGTCGGGTCGTCCTCGGGGTCGTGGACGCCCTTCGCCCGCAGCCGCGCGAGCTCGGCCTCGTCGTACGGGGCGACGCGGTACCCGTCGAGGGTCTCCGCCCACCAGCGCGCGAGCGAGGCGGCGTGGTGGCAGTCGACGACGATGTCCAGCAGCGCGGCCATGCTCCGAGGCTAGGACGCCCGCGCGCCGGCGACACGATTTCCGCGGTCCGTTCGGCTCAGCACCGCACCCCCGCGTGTCGATAGGTCCGTGGGGTGAGAGAGATGGATCAGGGGATCGGCACGGGTGACCCGGTCGCGCGACGCGCGCGACGGCGGGCCCGGTGGTGGGGCACGGCGGCGGGCACAGCGCCCGGCGTCCCCGCGGCACGCCCCGCGGCGGACCGCGCCGACGACTGGTTCGACTCCTGGCTCACCGACTCCGCTGCCACGGCCGGCACCCGCCGGGCGCTCGAGCGCGCCGACGGCTGGACCTCCCTGACGGACCTGCACCGCCCCGGCAGCGGCAGCGCCACCGTCGACCTCGTGGCCGTCGGGCCCGGCGGGATCGTCGTGGTCGAGACGCTGCACGGGGACGGGGAGATCACCGTGGCCGGCGGCACGCTCCGCCACCGCGGGTACGGCCGCACGCCCGACGTCGCCGCGGTCGCCGCCACCGCCGGCGCCCTCACCGCCCTGCTCGCCCCCACCCACCGCCGCGCCGTGCACGCCGTGCTGTGCCTCGCCGGGCGCGACCACGAGCCCGTCGCGGTGTGCGGCGGCGGGACCGTCGTCGGCGAGCGGCAGCTGGCGGCGCACCTGGCGGCGCTCCCCGTGCTGCTGCCGACGGCCGACGTCGCGCTGGTGGTCGAGTACCTCACCGCCGAGCTCGGCGGGCCCACGAGCCCCGAGCAGCTGACCGTCGACGACGTGTTCCGCCCCGCCGCGGTGTGGGCGGAACACGTCGTCGGCTGTCTCTTATACACCTCCCCGAACCCCCGAGACGCCACCCCAACTCGCATG
>NZ_CABEGA010000017.1 GCF_901521055.1 Cellulomonas hominis
CTTTTGCGGATAAGAGCGCGGTTTTCTTCTTTTAACACCGTGCCGCCGACGGTGTATATTTTTATAAGGGGCAGGACAACCAGCGTTTTGAGGATGGCTCTGTCGCGCGAGCGGATGTCTTGAGGGCCCCCCCGCCCCCCCCCGCCGGGCCCGCCCCCCCCCCCCCCCGCCACGACCGACGACCGGCCCGACGTCGTCACGGCGTTCTACCCGCTGCAGTTCGTCGCCGAGCGGGTCGGCGGCACCCACGTGGACGTCACGTCCCTGACCCCGCCCGGCGGGGAGCCGCACGACCTGGAGCTCTCCCCGAGCAGCGTCGCGCGGCTCGGCGACGCGGACCTCGTCCTCTACCTGTCCGGGTTCCAGGCCGCGACCGACCAGGCCGTCGCGGCGTCGGACCCCGCGCACGTGGTCGACGCCGCCGCCGCGGCGGGCCTGGAGGCCGGGCCGGACGGCACCGAGCCCGGCGGGTCGGGCTCCGGTCCGCTCGACCCGCACTTCTGGCTGGACCCGACCCGCCTGGCCGCCGTCGGGCACCAGGTCGCCGCGGAGCTCGCGGAGGTCGACCCGACGCACGCGGACGCGTTCACCGCCGCCGCCGAGGACCTCGCCGCGGACCTGGACGCGCTCGACGCCGAGCTCGCCGACGGGCTGGCCGCCTGCCGGGGCGCCACGCTCGTCGCCTCCCACGAGGCCTTCGGGTACCTCGCGGAGCGGTACGGGCTCCACCAGGTCGGCATCTCCGGCGTCGACCCCGAGGTCGAGCCGTCCCCCGCGCGGCTGCGCGACGTCGCGGACGTCGTCCGGGCGGAGGGCGTGGGCACGCTGTACTTCGAGGTGCTCGTCAGCCCCGAGGTCACGCAGACCCTGGCCGACCAGCTGGGCGTCGCCACGGCGATGCTGGATCCGCTGGAGGGCATGGCCGAGGACGACGACCGCGACTACCTCGACGTGATGCGGGACAACCTGGATGCGCTCGCGACCGGCCTGACCTGCGCCGCGTGACCCCCGGGGCCGGGCGCGGGGGTCAGTGCGACCGCAGCGCCTCGACCAGGTCCGCCTTGTTCATCGACGACCGGCCCTCGATCCCCACGTCCGCCGCCTTCTTCCGCAGGTCGTCGACCGTCCAGTCCTCGTACGAGCCGGACTCGCCGCCCTTCTTCCCGACCGACGAGCGGCCGCGCGCGGCGGCGGCGTTCGCGATCCGCGCGGACTTCTCCTTGCTGTTGCCCTCGTCGCGGAGCTCCTCGTAGAGCTCCTTGTCCTTCACGCTCGGTCCCGGGTCACGGCGCGGCACGGCGGCCTCCTCGCATCGACGTCTGCGGACACCTCCGACTGTGCCCCCGCGCCGGTCCGGACGCATCCGCACGGCGGCGTCGCGGCGGCCGGGGGTAGCGTGCCGGGCGTGACGCCCGAACCGACTCCACCGGTGCGCGTGGTGGAGATCGACACCCCGCAGGGTCCGGCGCGCGCGCACGTGCACGCCCCGCCCGGGGTGGACGTGCCCGGGGCGGACGGGGCTGGGGTTGGCGCGCGCGGGCGGCTCACGGTCCCGGGTGCGCTCGTGCTCGGGCACGGCGCCGGCGGCGGGATCGGCGCCCCGGACCTGGTCGCCGTGACGGCTGCCGCGACCGCGACGGGCCTCGCCGTGGTGCTGGTCGAGCAGCCGTACCGGGTCGCCGGCCGGCGCGTCGGCCCGCGCGGCCCGGCGCTGGACTCCGCGTGGACGGCCGTGGTGGCCCACCTGCGGGAGCACGTGCTCGACGCCCCGGTCGTCACCGGCGGGCGATCGGCGGGCGGGCGCACCGCCTGCCGCACGGCGACGGTCACGGGTGCGGTCGGCGTGCTGTGCCTGGCGTTCCCGACGCAGCCGCCCGGCCGCCCCGACGCGCCGAGTCGCCTGCCCGAGCTCGACGGCGCGGGCGTCCCGGTGCTGATCGTGCAGGGCGAGCGCGACCCCTACGGCACCCCGCCCGCCGCGCCGGGCCGCACCGTGGTGACGGTCGCGGGCGACCACGCGCTACGCAAGGACCTCCCGGCGGTCACCGCCGCGGTCCGCGCGTGGCTGCCGACGGTCCTCCCGGCCTGAACCGCGACTCGGGCCCCACCTCACGCCACCGCGCGCCGACCCGTTCGGGTGCCGCGGTGCGCCGCGGGTCAAGAACCGCCGCGCTCGTGCCGATGATCACGAGGCTCGCACCAGGGGGGTGCGGCGCGCGAAGGAGGCGCTGTGCGACAGATCGTCCGGACCGTCACGGTGCTGGCGGTGACGGCGAGCCTCGCGCTCGGCGCCTGGCCGGCGGCCCAGGCCGACCCCGGCCCGGTGCCGGACCCCACCACGGGGGAGGTGCCCGACCGGTCCTCGCTCACCCCCGCACCGGCCGCCACGTCGGGCGACGTCCCGGAGGCCTCGACCGAGCACGTGCTCGTGCGGTTCGCCCCGGAGGTCAGCCAGCGGCAGCGTGCGGCCACCCTGTCGGCCGAGGGCCTCGCCGCGGACGAGGCCGTCGGCGGCACCGGCTTCGTCGAGGTGCCCGTGGGCGACGCCGACCCGGCCGAGCTCGTCGCGGCCCTCGACGCGGACCCGCGGGTCGCCGAGGTGCAGCTGGACCACGTGCGCACCGCGGCCGGCTGGACGGACGACCCGCTGGTGGGGCTGGCGTGGCCGTACCTCGACCTGCTGCGCCTGCCCCGCGCGTGGGACGTGACGACCGGCTCCGGCCAGGTGATCGCGGTCCTCGACACGGGGGTCGACCCGTCGCACGAGGACCTGGCGGGACGCCTGGTCCCCGGCTGGGACGCGGTGCACGAGGACGCCGACGCCTCCGACGACCAGTGGCACGGCACCGCGGTGGCCGGGACCGCGGCCGCGGCTGGCGACAACGGCGTGGGCTCCGTCGGCGCGGGCTACGACGCGAAGATCATGCCGGTCAAGGTCCTCAGCGCCTCGGGCAGCGGGTACGACTCCGACGTCGCCCAGGGCATCACCTGGGCCGCTGACCACGACGCCGACATCATCAACCTTTCGCTCGGCGGGCCGGACGCGTCCCCGGTGCTCCGCGCCGCGATCCAGGACGCGATCGCCAAGGGCTCCGTCGTCGTCGCCTCGGCCGGGAACGAGGGCACGGAGGTCCCGAACTACCCGGCTGCGTACGCTCCCGGGCTCGCGGGCCTCCTGTCCGTCGGCGCCACCGACGACGGGGGTGCCGTGACGGACTTCTCGTCCTGGGGCGACACCGTGACGGTCGCGGCTCCCGGCTACGAGATCGTGGTCCCGTTCAACGGCGGCGGCTACCTCTACGCGAGCGGCACGTCGTTCTCCGCGCCGCTGGTCAGCGGCGTCGCCGCGCTGCTGACGGCGCGCGGCGTCGAGCCCGCCCAGGTCGAGTCGTCGCTCGTGTCGACGGCCCGCGACGCCGGCCCCCGCGGGTCGGACCCGTACTACGGCGCCGGGATCGTCGACGCGGCCGCCGCGCTCGGCCTCGGCGTGTCCATCCCCCTGGACCGTGCGCCCGGCGACGGCGGCTCCGACGACACCGCCGGCCGAGCGACTCCGCTGGCCCTCGCGACCACGACGACCGCGGCGCTGTCCCCGGAGGGCGACCAGGACTGGTACGCGCTGACGGCGACCGAGCCGGGCTGGTACTCCGTGGTCGTGGACCCGTCGGCGTCCGACGTGCCGGCCACGAGGCCGCGTGTCACCGCCCTCGCGGACGACGGCCAGGTCCTGGCCGAGGGGCAGGCCGTGGAGGCGGGCCAGACGCTGACCCTGCCCGTGCCGGTGCCGGCCGCGGGTACGTTCCGCGTCGGGGTGGCCAACGTCGACGGCGCCTGGGGCGACGACTACACCGTGGACGTCCGACGGACGGGTTCGGCGTTCTTCTCGCGCACCACCAGCGCCAACCTGGGCCACGCCACCCAGATGCAGGCGCCCGCGGACCTGAACGGTGACGGCCGGGTCGATGTCGTGCGGGCCGTGCAGGGCTCGGCGACGTCCGTGACGCTGGACACCGGCGACGGCACCGGCAGCTTCCCCCTCAGCACCGCGGTGCCGCTGGGCGGGCTGACCGGGTCGATCACCGGGCTGGCGGTCGCGGACGTCGACGGCAACGGGCAGGAGGACGTGCTGGTCGCCAGCTCGGCGGGACTCGTCGTCGTGCGGCAGACGGCCGGCGTCCTCACCGCCGACCCGGCCGTCCCCGTCGCCGGTGGCGTCTCCGCCCTCGAGGTGTCCGACCTCGACGGGGACCACGCCGCCGACCTCGTGACGACCGAGGGCTCCCCCGCCGCGACGGTCACGCGGCACAACGCGGGCACCGGCACCTTCGAGGCTCCCGTCGCGGTCGGTGCGTCGTTCCCAGCGCTCCACGTGGGCGACCTCACGGGGGACGGCCGGGGGGACCTCGTCTCGGGCGCCGGTGAGGTCCGCATCCAGCAGCCGGACGGCTCGTTCGTCGCCGCGGGTCAGGTACCGGCGTCCTCGGGCACGGCCGACCTGGCGCTCGGTGACGTCACCGGGGACGGCCGGATCGACGTCGTCCGGTCCGTGACCGGCACCCCCGGCACCATCCAGGTGGCCCCGGGCCGCGGCGACGGCACCTTCGCGACGTCCGTGCCCTCGGCCACGGCCCCGAACCCCGAGGCGCTCGTCGTCGCGGACGTCACGGGTGACGGCCGGCAGGACGTCGTGACGGTCGCCGGCGGCTGGAACGCCGTGTCCGTCCTGGCCCAGCGGCCGGACGGCACGCTGAGCACGTCGGGGTCGACCTGGGTGAGCTACGCCTCCCACTACTTCGGCGACCCGCTCGCCGTGCGCGACGTGACCGGCGACGGCACGGCCGACGTGGTGCTCGCCTCCACGGTCCTCGAGACCCTCGTCCAGCAGCCCCTCGCGGGCACCGGTTCCGGTGCCTGGGTCCTGGACGCCTCCGTCGCACCGCACCAGGCGGGGGTCGACGGGCGTCCGACGCTGACCGTCACGGTCGGCCGGAGCCTCGCCTCCGGTGCGGTGCAGGCGTCGACGGTCCGCGTGGTCGACGCCGTGTCCGGGACGGACGTGGCCGCGACGCGCGCCTACGACGCCGGCACCGGTGCGGTCTCCGTGACCCCCGCCGCGGACCTCGTCCCGGGCCGCCACTACCAGCTCTGGGTGGGCGGCCTGACCGACGCCGACGGGGCGGTCCAGGCCGAGCCGTACCGGGTGCCCTTCACCGCGGGCGCGGACGGCGAGCGGTTCACCCCGGTCACGCCGTGGCGCGTGCTCGACACCCGCAACGGGACCGGGGCCGGCGGCCCCGTCCGTCCCGGCGCGCCGATCACCCTCGACGTCGGCGGCGACCTGGTGCCGGAGGACGCCTCCGCGGTCGTGCTCAACGTGACGGCGGTCGGCCCGACGGGGACCGGCAACGTCCGGGTCTACCCGACGCCGTCCGCCGGCGGCGCACCCCCGACGGTGTCGAACCTCAACGTCGTGCCGGGCACCGACCAGCCGAACCTCGTCACCGTCTCCCTCGGGTCGGGCGGCCGGGTCACGCTCGCCACGGAGGGCACGACCGCCCACCTGCTCGCGGACGTCGCGGGGTACTACCGCACCGGCGGTGCGACGGGATTCGTGCCGCTGGACCCGGTCCGCGTGATGGACACCCGCAGCGGGACGGGCGGTGTCCCGAAGGCGCAGGTCGCGGCCGGGCGCTGGGTCGACCTGGTGGTCCGAGGCCGTCAGGGCGTGCCCGCCGACGCGTCGGCGGTCGTCCTGAACGTCACCGGCGTCTCCCCCACCGGCAAGACGAACGTCCGGGTGTACCCGACGCCGGCCGCCTCCGAGGACCAGGCGCCGCCCACCGTCTCCAACCTCAACCTGTCCGGTGGCCGGGACCAGCCGAACCTGGTCACCGTGACGGTGGGCGACGGGGGCCGGGTCCGGTTCTACACGCAGACGGCCGCGGTGCACCTCGTCGCCGACCTCGCCGGCTACTACTCGCCCACCGGGGACCGCGGGTACGTGCCGCTGGACCCGACGCGCATCGCCGACTCCCGGTCGGGGCTCGGCCTCACCGGCGGTCCGCTCCAGGCCGGGGTGCCGGCGACGCTCACCGTGGCGGGAGCCGGCGGGGTACCGGCGGACGCGGACGCCGCCGTCCTCAACGTGACGGCCGTGCGGCCCGACCGGCTCTCGAACCTGCGGGTCTACCCGGCGAACGCCGCCGGCACGGTGCCGCTCGTGTCGAACCTCAACGTGGTCGCCGGGCGCGACGAGCCGAACCTCGTGATCGCGAGGCTCGGCCAGGGCGGTGCGGTGTCGCTGTACTCCCAGACCGCGCGCATCGGCGTGGTCGTCGACGTGGCGGGGTACTTCCGGCGCTGAGCCGGACGGGGGCCGCCGGCCGGCGGCCCCCGTCCCCTCAGCCGTCGAGGAACGTGCGGACGGCCTCGGTGACCAGCGCGTGGTCCTCGGCCTGCGGGAGGCCGGAGACGGTCACCGCGCCGACGACGCCCACGCCCTCGACGTGCACCGGGAAGGACCCGCCGTGCGCGGCGTACTCCTGCAGCGGCAGCTCGTGCACCGCGGCGAACGTCGTGCCCTTCGCCCGCGCGCGCAGGCCCTGCAGGTACGACGAGGTGCCGAACCGCTCGACCACGCGGACCTTCCGGTCGACCCAGGAGTCGTTGTCGGCGGCCGTCCCCGGCCGGGCGGCGTGGAACAGCTGCTGCGTGCCGCGCCGGACGTCGACGGTCACCGGCAGCGCGCGCTCGGTCGCGAGGCGCACCAGCAGCGAGCCCAGCTCCCACGCGTCGTCGTTGGTGAAGGTGGCGAAGCGCAGCTCCCGCTCCTGCCGCTCGACCTCGGCGATCAGTGCCTGCACGTCCGTCTCGTCGCTCATGCCGCCGATCCTGTCATCCCGCCGCCGCCCGCCGGACCGCGCGGACCACGGTGTCGCGGATGGTGACGTCCCGGCCGTCGGGGTCCTGGGCGGTCCGGGGCCGCGCCTCCGCGACCAGCACGTCCCACTCGCCGGGCCGGAGCGCGGCGACCACGTCCTCGGGCGCGAAGAACAGGTCGGGCACGTCGGGCCGCCCGATCGTCGTGCCGAGGTCGCTCGCGTGGTGCGCGACCACCAGCAGCGTCCCGCCGGGTGCGACGGCGTCGGCCAGCCGCGCGAACGCGACGTCCCGGTCGGCCGGGGGCAGGTGCAGGAAGTGCGTCGTGACCAGGTCGTACCGCTCGCCGCCGGCGTCCCAGCCGGTCACGTCCGACCGCACGGTGCGGACCCGTGACGCGATCTCCGGGCCCGCGGCCGCGGCGGCCTGCTCCACGCGGTCCAGCGCCGCCTGCGCCAGGTCCACCCCGGTCACCCGCCAGCCCCGCCCTGCGAGCCACATCGCGTCGCCGCCCTCGCCGCACGCCATGTCCAGCGCGGTGCCCGGCGGCAGGTCGGACACCTCGTCGACGAGCTGCACGTTCGGCCGCCCGCTCCACACCTGGCGGACGGAGCGGTACCGCTCCTCCCAGAACTCCCGGTCGTGCCGCACCTCGTGCGAGCCGTGCGGCCCGTGCCCGTCGTGCCCGCTCACAGCCCGTGCCGCCCGTCGCCCGCGAGCCGCCCGGCGAGCTCCCGCTCGGCCCGCGCGGAGAACGGCGCTGACTGCTCCGCGCGGTACCGCTCGACGGCCGCGCGGGTGTCCTCCGCCCCGAGCTCCGCGACCAGCGTCGCGGCGGCGCTGAGCCCGCCCGCCGCGGCGACGACCACCTGCGCGCGCAGGTCCGCCGCGTTGCCGACCACGCGGACGCCGGGCACCTCGGTCTCCCCGTCCGCCCCCGCCACGACCCGGGAGCCGACCACGCGCCCGTTCATCAGCAGCGGCTCGACCGTCAGCCCCAGCCCGGCCAGCCCGTCCAGCCGCGCCGCCATCCCGGTGGCCACGACCACCGCGTCGCACGGCAGCTGCACGCCGGACGCGAGGCGCACGCCCCGGAGCACGTCGTCGACCACCACGAGCCCGCCCACCGTCCCGTCGACGACCCGGACCCCGAGCGCGGCGAGCTGCTCCCACTCCGCGTCGGAGGGCTCCTCGCCGGTGTGCAGCAGGAGCGTCACGTCGGGCGTCCACTGCCGCCACATCTGCGCCTGGTGCACGCCGAAGGGACCGGACCCGATGATCGCGACCGCGCGGTCCCGCACCTCCCAGCCGTGGCAGAACGGGCAGTGCAGGACGTCCCGCCCCCAGCGCTCCGCGACCCCGTCGACCGCGGGCAGCGTGTCCGACAGGCCGGTGGCGACCAGCACGCGGCGGGCGTGCACGACGCGGCCGCCGGCGAGCTCGGCGCGGAACAGCGCCCCGTCCCGCCGGGCGTCCACCACCCGGTCCTCGACGACCTCGCCGCCGTACCCCTCGACCTCCGCGCGGCCCCGGGCGAGCAGCTCGCCCGGCGGCAGGCCGTCGAGCCCGAGGTAGGCGTGCATGTGGGCCGCCGGCTTGTTCCGCGGTGTGCCGTCGTGCACCACCAGCACCCGCCGGCGCGCCCGCGCCAGGGTGAGGGCCGCGCTCAGCCCGGCGGCACCGCCGCCGACCACCAGCACGTCGTACCGCTCCTGCTCGTCCATCGTGCTCCTCCGCTCGTCCGGGTCTACGGTCCACCGTTCCGGGCGGGGCGCCACTTGACAAACATCGTTGCCGGAACGGCAAATGGCTCCATGGCAGAGACCTCCGACCTGGACCCGGTGCTCGACGCGGTGGGACCGCGGCTGCGCGCCCTGCGGCAGCGCAGCGGCGCGACCCTCGCCGACCTGTCCCGCACCACCGGCATCTCCGTGAGCACCCTGTCGCGGCTCGAGTCGGGCGGCCGCCGCCCCACCCTGGAGCTGCTGCTGCCGCTGGCCCGCGCGCACCAGGTGCCGCTCGACGAGCTGGTCGGGGCCCCGCAGACCGGCGACCCGCGCGTGCACGCCACGCCGTTCGAGCGCCACGGCGTGACGTACGTGCCGCTCACGCAGCGGCCGGGCGGCCTGCAGGCGTACAAGCAGGTGTTCCCCGCCGGGCACCACCCCGGCCCGCCGGAGCCGCGGACCCACGAGGGGTACGAGTGGATGTACGTGCTGTCGGGGCGGATCCGCCTGGTGCTCGGCGAGCACGACCTGCTGCTGCAGCCCGGTGAGGCCGTCGAGTTCGACACGCGGCTGCCGCACTGGTTCACCAATCCCGGGCCGGGTTCCGCGGAGGTGATCAGCCTCTGGGGCCCGCAGGGCGAGCGGATGCACGTCCGCGCCCGGTCGACCCGCACCGCCCGGGCCACCGACGCCGCCCGGTGACGCCGGCCCCGCTCACCCCAGCGCCAGCACCGCCGCGACCACGCACAGCGGCGCCAGCCACAGCCCCTGCACCAGGAACGCCCGCGCCGGCACGTGCAGCAGCGCCTGCCGGCACCGCTGCCACCACAGCACCGTGGCCAGGGACGCCCACGGCGTGAGCAGGGGCCCTACCCCGGTGCCGATCAGCACGGCCGCGAGCCGCCGGGTGTCGTCCCCAGCGACCGGCTCGAGCACCAGGTAGGCGGGCAGGTTGTTCACGAGGTTCGCCGCGCCCGCCGACAGCCCGGCGACGCCGAGCAGCGCGCCGGTCCCGCTGCCGCCGGGCGCCAGCGCCACGAGCGCGTCGCCCAGCCCGCGCACGTGCAGGGTCTCCACGAGCACGAACAGCGCGCCGACCACGAGCAGCATCCGCCACGGCACGAGGTCCCGCGCCCGCCCCGGGAGCGTCCGCCGGCGCACCCCGGTCGCGACCAGCAGCACGACCGCGGCGCCGGACGCGACCGCCCACACCGGCAGCCCGGCGACGAAGCCCGCGGCCATCACGGCGACGGTCGCGGCGGTGACGAGCAGCAGCGGCCGGTCGGGCGGCGCGTACCGCTCCCCCGGCCGGAACCGCCCCCGCAGCTCCCGGCGGCCCCGGACGGCCAGCACCACCACGGTGACCAGGACGGCGGCGAGCGCGGGCGCCCACATCACCCCGACGTAGCCCGCGTCCTGCTCGGCGAACCGGCGGTCGGCCAGCAGGTTGGTGAGGTTCGAGACGGGGAGCAGCAGCGACGCGGTGTTCGCGAGCGCCACCACGGTCAGCGCGAGCAGCAGCGGCGACGTCCCGGTGCGCCGGGCGAGCGTGATGGCCAGCGGCGTCAGAAGCACCGCCGTCGTGTCGAGCGAGAGCAGCACGGTCGACACCACGGCGATGGCCACGAGCAGCAGCCACAGCACCCACCGGCGCCCGCCGGCGGACCGGGCGGCGACGTCCGTCGCGACGTCGAACAGCCCGGCCGAGCCGCACAGCTCGGCCACCACGGTCAGCGCCGCGACGAGCACGAGCACCGGCCCCACGCGGGCCGCGAGCGCCGCGGCGTCCGCGCCCGGGAGCGCGCCGGTCAGCACGACGACGGCGGCTGCCACGACGGCCGCCGCCCACCACGGGACGGACCGTCGGGACACGGCGGCACTCTAGGGCCGCGACCACGGGCCCGCCCGACAGCGGACGGGCCCGGCGCGCCCCGCCTCCCTCAGTCCAGCAGCCCCTGGGCCAGCGCCGGCGCGATCACCGGGGTGAGCGGGAGCCGCGGCACGAGGGTCGCCTGCACCGCGTGGTACAGGTCGGCCTTGCCCTCCCACACGGTCCGGGACACGGTGTTGTCGGTGCCGAGCTCGTGCCACCAGGACCCGCCGTCCCGGTCGATCAGGTGCTGCTCGGCGTAGTCCCACCAGGTCGCGTACCAGTCGTCGAACCGCTGGTCCCCCGTGGCGGCGTGCAGTGCCGCGGCGGCCGCGATGCCCTCGGCGGCCACCCAGTGCATCCGCTCGCGGACCACCGGTGCCCCGGACCAGTCGACGGTGTACACGAACCCCGGCGCGCCGTCGACGGACCAGCCCTCGCGGACGGCGGCGTCGAACAGGGACACCGCGTCGTCGAGCATCCACAGCGGCGCGACGTCGCCCGCGGCGGTGATCGCGGCCCGGGCGTGCAGGGTGAGCCGCGCCCACTCGAGCCAGTGCCCGATGGTGGCGCCGTACGGCCGGAACGGGTGCGCCGGGGTGTCGACGTTGTACTCCAGGTCGGCGTCCCAGCCGGCGTCGAAGTGCTCCGGGATGCGCCACGCGTTGTCGCGCGCGAACCCGTGGACGACGCGGGTGAGGATCCGCACCGCGCGGTCCAGCCAGACCCGCTCGCCCGTGACGCCGTGGGCCGCCAGGTACGCCTCGACGGTGTGCATGTTGGCGTTGACGCCGCGGTACCCGTCGAGCTCCGTGAACGTCCGGTCCCAGGACTCGACGGCCATCCCGGCCTCCTCGTCCCAGAACCGCTGCTCGGAGACGGTCAGGGCCTCGCGCAGCAGCGCCTCCGCGCCGGGCCGGCCCGCGGCGGTGGCGGACGACGTGGCCAGCACGACGAACGCGTGCGGGTACGCGGCCTTGGCGTCGTCCCGCGGCGTTCCGTCGGCGTTCACCTCGGCGAACCAGCCGCCGTGCTCGGTGTCGCGGAACAGCCCGTCGAGCGCGGCGAGCCCGTGGTCCACGAGGGCCGCGTTCCCCGGACGGCCCAGCAGGTGCGCGAGCGCGTACACGTGCGTCATCCGGCACGTGATCCACAGCTCGACGGGCCCCGGCAGCGGCCGCCCCACGTCGTCCAGGCGCAGGAACCCCCCGGAGGGCGCGGCGGACGCCCTCCCGAAGGCGAGCAGGCGGTCGGTCTCGGTCTCCAGCCAGCGGGCGTGCGCGGGCGTCGTCAGCCACGTCATGGCTGTCACCCTAGTCACACCCGGCGCGCGCAGCAGCGCCGCACGCGGGCCCGAAACCGCTGGCCGGGGCCACCGCGGCGTGCCCGCGCGACCCGCCGCCGGACCTTTGACACCGCGCACGCACGCCAGGAGGATTGGCGCCGACCACCCGCGCGCGAGCGCTCGCACCGCCGCGTGGGTGCCGAGGTCCTGGCGACCGTGGCGCGTCCCTCCAGACGGCGGCGCCCTGACCGATCAGACTGGTGCCCTCCGGACCCGCACGCCCGCACGACCCCGCCCCTCAGCACCACCCTCCGCACCCCCTGGAGCACCTCCCGTGGCACCCGCGCCCGACCGCCCCGCGGCGGTCCTCGACGGCCTCGACGCCGTCCTGTTCGACCTCGACGGGGTCCTCACCCCGACCGCCGTCGTGCACATGCACGCGTGGGCGCGCCTGTTCGCGCCGCTGCTCGACGAGCGCGGGGCCGCGCCGTACACGGACGCCGACTACTTCGCGCACATCGACGGCAAGCCCCGGTACGAGGGCGTCCGGTCGCTGCTGACCTCGCGCGGCATCGAGCTGCCGTGGGGGGACCCGTCGGACAGCCCGGACACCGCGACCGTCTGCGGCCTCGGCAACCGGAAGAACGCCGTGTTCACGCAGGTGCTCGAGTCGGAGGGCGTCGAGCCGTACCCGGGCTCGGTGCGCCTGGTCGACGCGCTGATCGCCGAGGGGCGCCGCGTCGCGGTCGTCTCCAGCAGCCGCAACGCCGTCCCGGTGCTCGCCGCCGCGGGCCTGACCGACCGCTTCCCCCTGGTCGTGGACGGGCTCGTCGCCGCCGAGCGGGGCCTCGCGGGCAAGCCGCGGCCGGACACCTACCTGTACGCCGCCGAGCAGCTGGGCGTGCCGCGCGAGCGTGCCGTCGTGGTCGAGGACGCCGAGTCCGGCGTCGCGTCCGGCCGCGCCGGGGACTTCGGCCTCGTGGTCGGCGTCGACCGGGGCGCCGGCGCCGACGTCCTCCTGGAGCAGGGCGCGGACCTGGTCGTGGACGACCTCGCCGAGCTCCTGCGCAGCACCCCCGACCGCACCGACACCGAGAGCACCGCGCCGTGAACCCGACCTCCCTGTTCACCCCCGACCCCCTGGACCGGCACCGGTTCCCGCGGGACCCGTGGAAGCTGCGCGAGACGCGGCACGACGCCTCGGACCTCGGCCGCACCGAGACGCTGTTCGCCGTCGGCAACGGCTACCTCGGCATGCGCGGCAACGTCGAGGAGGGCCGGGACAGCCACAGCCACGGCACGTTCATCAACGGCTTCCACGAGACCTGGCCGATCCGGCACGCCGAGGAGGCCTACGGCTTCGCGCGGGTGGGCCAGACCATCGTCAACGTCCCCGACGCCAAGATCATGCGGCTGTACGTCGACGACGAGCCGCTGCTGCTGACCGTGGCGGACCTGCACGAGTACGAGCGCGGCCTCGACTTCCGTGACGGCCTGCTCTACCGCGACCTGGTGTGGCAGACGCCGTCGGGCAAGCGGGTGCAGGTGCGCTCCAAGCGCATGGTGTCCTTCACCGAGCGGCACCTCGCGGTCATGACGTACGAGGTCACGATGCTCGACGCCGACGCCCCGGTGGTCGTGAGCAGCCAGATCCTCAACCGGCAGGACGGCCAGGACGAGTACCACGTACGGGCCGCCGCGATGGGCGAGGGCTTCGACCCTCGCAAGTCCGAGCAGCTGACGAACCGCGTCCTGGAGCCCCGCTCCCACTGGGGCGCGGACGGCCGGTACGTGCTGTCCTACCGCACGGCCGCGTCGGGGATGACCCTGTCGGTGGCGGCGGACCACAGCATCGAGACCGAGAACGCCTACGAGGAGCGCACGCTCGTCGAGGACGACCTCGCCAAGCACGTGTACCGGGTCGACGCGAAGCGCGGCCAGACCATCCGGATCACCAAGGTCGTCGCCTACCACTCGTCCCGCGGCGTGCCCGCGCGCGAGCTCGCGGACCGGTGCCGCCGCACCCTGGACCGCGTGCAGAAGACGGGCGTCGAGCAGCAGCTGGCCGACCAGCGCGCGTGGCTGGACGACTTCTGGGCGCGCAGCGACGTCGAGGTGCACGGCCAGCCCGAGCTGCAGCAGGCCATCCGGTGGAACCTGTTCCAGATCGCCCAGGCCACGGCCCGCTCCGAGGGCAGCGGCATCGCGGCGAAGGGCCTGACGGGCTCCGGCTACAGCGGGCACTACTTCTGGGACACCGAGATCTACGTCCTGCCGTTCCTCACGTACACGTCCCCGCGCGCGGCCCGCAACGCCCTGCGGTTCCGCTACACGATGCTCGACGCCGCCCGCCGCCGGGCCGCCGAGCTGAACCAGAACGGCGCGCTGTTCCCGTGGCGCACGATCAACGGCGAGGAGGCCTCGGCCTACTACGCCGCCGGCACCGCGCAGTACCACATCGACGCGGACATCGCGCACGCCGTGCGGCAGTACGTGGCCGCCACCGGCGACGACGGCTTCCTCGCGCGGGAGGCGATCGACATCCTCGTCGAGACGGCCCGCATGTGGGCCGACCTCGGGTTCTGGCGCGGCAGCAACGGCGACTCCTCGTTCCACATCCACGGCGTCACCGGCCCGGACGAGTACACGACCGTGGTGAACGACAACCTGTTCACCAACGTGATGGCCCGCGCGAACCTGCGCGGCGCCGTCGAGGCCGTGGACCGGCTCGCGCACGAGGACCCCGCCGCGCACGGGGCGATGGTCGCCCGCCTGCACCTCACGCAGGACGAGCTGGACGAGTGGGCGCACGCCGCCGAGCGGATGCACATCCCGTTCGACGAGCGCCTGGGCATCCACCCGCAGGACGCGCAGTTCCTCGAGAAGGAGCTGTGGGACCTGGCGAACACCGACCCGGCCAAGCGCCCGCTGCTGCTCTACTACCACCCGCTGGTGATCTACCGGTTCCAGGTGCTCAAGCAGGCGGACGTCGTGCTCGCGCTGTTCCTGCAGGGCGACCAGTTCACCCTCGAGGAGAAGCTGGCCGACTTCGACTACTACGACCCGCTGACCACCGGCGACTCCACGCTGTCGGCGGTCGTCCAGTCGATCGTCGCGTCCGAGGTCGGGTACCAGGAGCTCGCGCTGCGGTACTTCACCTCCGCGCTGTACGTGGACCTCGCGGACCTGCACCACAACACCTCCGACGGCGTGCACGTGGCGTCCGCCGGTGGCGTGTGGAGCGCGCTGGCCTGCGGGTTCGGCGGTCTGCGCGACCACGAGGGCGTCGTGTCCCTGGACCCGCGCCTGCCCGAGGTCTGGGACGGGCTGACGTTCCGCCTCACGCTGCGCGGCACCCGCGTTCGCGTTGACGTCCGGCACACCGAGCTCCGGCTCACGGTCGAGGACGGCGACGCGGCGGACGTCGTCGTGCGCGGCGAGCACGTGAAGGTGACCGCGGGCGACCCGGTCGTCGTCGCGCTGAGCCCCGCCCCGCGGCTGATCGGCACGCCGACCGTCCGCGACATCGAGGGCAACCGTCGCGCCGACGGCACGCTGCTGACCGCGACGGTCCCGGACCACCCGACGGTCCTCACGCCGCCGCCGATGCCGCACGACTGACGCCGCAGGTCCCGCGAGAGGCCCGTCGCACCCCCCGGGGGCGGCGGGCCTCCGCGCGTCGCGGGGCCGTCGGGAGGGGTCCGCCGACGGAGGACCAACGTCCCCGGGACTCCGGTCCCAGACTTTGTGAAAAGTTTCTCGATAGCGTGTTCCACGTGAGGCCGACGGAGTCCTCCGACCCCCACCCGGACCACCATCGGGAGAATCCCGTGACCATCACGACGAGCACCGACACCGCCGCCGCGATCGACCAGCTGGTCGACGGCGCCACCAAGGCGCTGGCCGAGTACGCCCGCTTCACGCAGGAGGACGTCGACCGCCTGGTCAAGAAGGCCGCCGTCGCCGCGCTCGACCAGCACGGGCACCTCGCCGAGCTGGCCGTCGAGGAGACCGGCCGAGGCGTCTTCGAGGACAAGGCCGTCAAGAACATCTTCGCCTGCGAGCACGTGACCAACTCGATGGCGAACCTCAAGACGGTCGGCGTCATCAGCCGCGACGAGATCAACGGCATCACCGAGATCGCCGAGCCGGTCGGCGTCATCTGCGCCATGACGCCGGTGACCAACCCGACCTCCACCGCGATCTTCAAGTCGCTCATCGCGCTGAAGACTCGCAACCCGATCATCTTCGCGTTCCACCCGAACGCGCAGAAGTCGTCCGTCGCCGCGGCGAAGGTCGTGCGGGACGCCGCGGTCGCCGCGGGCGCCCCGGAGCACTGCATCCAGTGGGTCGAGGCCCCCTCGATGGAGGCGACCGGCCTGCTGATGAACCACCCCGGCGTCTCGACGATCCTCGCGACCGGCGGCAACGCGATGGTCCGCGCCGCGTACTCCTGCGGCAAGCCGGCCCTCGGCGTCGGCGCGGGCAACGTGCCGGCCTACATCGAGAAGACCGCGAAGCTGAAGCGGGCCGTCAACGACGTGGTGCTGTCCAAGTCGTTCGACAACGGCATGATCTGCGCCTCGGAGCAGGCCGTCATCCTGGACGACGCGATCTACGACGCCGCGCTCGCGGAGTTCGCCGTCCTGCACGCCTACAAGGCGTCCAAGAAGGAGAAGGCGCTGCTCGAGAAGTTCATCTTCGGCGTCGAGGCCAAGGGCAAGAACTGCGCCGACGCGAAGCTGAACCCGACGGTCGTCGGCAAGTCGCCGCAGTGGATCGCCGAGCAGGCCGGCTTCACCGTCCCCGCGGACACCTCGATCATCCTGGCCGAGGTCTCCGGCGTCGGCCCCCAGGAGCCGCTGACCCGCGAGAAGCTGTGCCCCGTCCTCGCGGTGCTGCGCGCCGGCTCGACCGAGCAGGGTATCCAGCTCGCCGAGCAGATGGTCGAGTTCGACGGCCTGGGCCACTCCGCCGCGATCCACACCCAGGACGAGGCGCTGACCGAGGAGTACGGCTCCCGCGTCAAGGCGATCCGCGTCATCGCGAACGCCCCCTCGTCGCTCGGCGGCATCGGCGACATCTACAACGCCTTCATCCCGTCGCTCACCCTGGGCTGCGGCTCGTACGGCCACAACTCGGTGTCGAACAACGTGTCGGCGATCAACCTCGTGAACGTCAAGCGCGTGGGCCGGAGGAACAACAACTTGCAGTGGTTCAAGGTCCCCGCCAAGACGTACTTCGAGCCGAACGCCATCCGGTACCTGTCCGACATGGCCGACGTCGAGCGCGTCACCATCGTCACCGACGGCACCATGACCACGCTGGGCTTCGTGGACCGCGTGCTCGACGTCCTGAACCGCCGCGCCAACAAGGTGTCGGTCCAGATCATCGACCAGGTGGAGCCCGAGCCGTCCGTCAAGACGGTCCAGGCCGGCGCCGCGCAGATGCGCCACTTCCGCCCCGACACGATCATCGCGCTGGGCGGCGGCTCGCCGATGGACGCCGCGAAGGTCATGTGGCTGCTGTACGAGCACCCGGAGATCGTGTTCTCGGACCTCAAGCAGAAGTTCTTCGACGTCCGCAAGCGCGCGTTCAAGTTCCCGACGCTGGGCGAGCTCGCCAAGCTGGTGTGCATCCCGACCACGTCGGGCACCGGCGCCGAGGTCACCCCCTTCGCCGTCATCTCGGACCCCGACGCCGGCAAGAAGTACCCGCTGGCCGACTACGCCCTGACGCCGACCGTCGCGATCATCGACCCGGTCCTCACGTCCAAGATGCCGCGCTCGCTGGCCGCCGACTCCGGCTTCGACGCCCTGACCCACGCCACCGAGGCGTTCGTCGCGGTGTACGCGAACGACTTCACCGACGGCATGGCCCTGCAGGCCATCCGCCTCATCTTCGACAACCTCGCGCAGTCGGTGAACGGCGACCCGGCCGACCCGGCGACCAAGGAGGCCCGGGAGAAGATGCACAACGCCGGCACCATCGCCGGCATGGCGTTCGGCAACGCCTTCCTCGGGATCGTGCACGCGATGGCGCACGTCATCGGCTCGACGTTCCACCTGGTCCACGGCCGGACGAACGCCACGCTGCTGCCGCACGTCATCCGGTACAACGGCCAGATCCCGACCAAGCTCACCAGCTGGCCGAAGTACGAGCACTACGTCGCCCCGGAGCGGTTCCAGCAGATCGCCCAGATGCTGGGCCTGCCCGCCGAGACCCCGGAGCAGGGCGTCGAGTCCTACGCGCTGGCGATCGAGGCGCTCCGGGCGAAGGTCGGCATCCCGGCGTCGTTCCAGGCGCAGGGCGTCGACGAGCAGGACTTCCTGTCCCGGCTCGACGAGGTCGCGATGGGCGCGTACGAGGACCAGTGCGCACCGGCCAACCCCCGGATGCCGATGCGCGCCGACATGAAGGACATCATGACCGCGGCCTACTACGGCACCTCCGTCGCTGAGGTGCGGGGCCGCCGCGAGCAGCAGCAGGGCGCGGACGTCGCGCCCGCCGGGGCGGGGGCCCCGGTCGAGGACGACGCCACGGTCGCGTCCTCCTGACCCCGTAGGGTCGGCTGCTCGCCGAGCGCCCCGTCCGCGGATCCCGCGGGCGGGGCGCTCCTCTGCGTCCGCACGGTGCCTCCGCGCGTCCGGGGCGCGCCCAGGTCCGCCTGGCACACTGGCCCTTCCCCGACGAGGAGGCCCCATGACCACCCGCCGCGCCACCCGCTCCGCCCGTGCCCTGCTCGCCGTCCCGCTGCTGGTCGGCGCGACCGCCCTGCTCGGTGCGTGCTCCGAGATCGACGAGGCGGCCGGCCAGGCCCAGTCGGCGGTCGACTCCGCCCGCGACGCCGCCGACCAGGTCCGCGAGCTCGCCGACTCCGCCCGGGAGCGCGTCGAGTCCGCCCGCACGACCGTCGACGACGTGACCGCCCGGCTGTCCGGCCTCGACGCGGAGGCGCGCGCCGCCACCGAGGACGCCCTCGGTCAGGCGTCCACCGCGATGGACGACGCCACCGCCGCGCTGGACCAGGCGCAGGCGGACGGCTCGGCCGCCGCGCAGGAGCAGCTCGACTCGGCGCGCTCCAGCCTCGACTCCGCCCGGGCGGCGCTCGACTCGGCGTCCGGCCAGGTCGACGCGACGACCGCGGACGCCCTCGACCGCCTCGCGCAGCAGGTCGAGGAGCTGAGCCAGCAGGTCGGGCAGGCCGAGCAGGGCTGAGCCCCGCCCGGCCCGCGCACCGTGGGCGAGACGGGGGGCGGCCGGTCCCGCAGAGGTCACCCGCAGGAGCGACCGCGGACCACTTCACGCGGGGGTGGATCCTGCCGATCACTGGGGTATGACCACGCAGCACCCGCGCCCCCGGACCCGGCACCACGTGCCGTGGTGGGTCGCGTGCGCGTGGGGCTCGATCGGGCTGCTCGTCGCGGGCGGGCTGGCCGCGGCCTCCGGGGTCCTGTAGCCCTCAGGCGAGGGCCTGTCTGGTTCTCAGATCGCGGAGTAGGCTCCTGACATGCGGACCGTCACAGCCACGCGCGCGTCCCGCGGGTTCTCCGACCTGCTGGACGCCGTCGAGCACGGCGAGACGATCTCCATCACGCGGGCCGGCCACGTCGTCGCCGAGATCCGCCCGGCGTCGCCCTCCACCGGACGGCGCCTGCACGAGGCCCTCGCCGGGATCCCCCCGCTGGACGACGACCTCGAGGCGGACATCGCCGCCGCGACGTCGCTGCTGACGGAGGACCCGGACCCGTGGCACGCCGGCTGATCCTGGACACGGGCGCGCTGATCGCCTTCGAGCGCGGGACGCTCGACCGGTCGGCGCTGTTCGACGACGACCTGGCGATCGCCGCCGTGACCGTCGCCGAGTTCCGCGTCGGCGTCGAGCTCGCCGACACCCCTGCCCGAGCCGCCTCCCGAGCACGCGCGCTCGCGGCGATCGTCGAGGCGACGACCGTGCTGGACTACACCGAGCGCACCGCCGTCGAGCACGCCCTGCTGCTCGCGCACGTCCGGCGCGCAGGGGTACCGCGCGGCGCCCACGACCTCATCATCGCGGCGCACGCCGCCGAGCACGGACGGGCGGTGGTCACGCTCGACCGGCGTGCCGCGTTCGACGCGCTGCCCGGGGTCGAGCTCGTCGAGCCCTGACCGTCACCGCCGACCGCACTGCGGGCAGCCCCGCGACGCGGCGGCGCCCGGGTCTACCCTCCTGGCGTCCCCTCACGACAGGACCCCCATGACCACGACCTCCCCCGCCGACCCCGCCGCCACGCCCGGCGGCCGGTGGCGCGACGTCGCCCGCGCGACCGGGCTACTCGGCGCCGACGGCGTCCCGCGCCCGACGATCTTCGCGGAGATGTCGGCGCTCGCCGCGGCGACCGGCGCCCTCAACCTCGGTCAGGGGTTCCCCGACGTCGACGGCCCGGAGTCGGTCAAGCGCGTCGCCGCCGACGCGATCGCCGCCGGGGTCAACCAGTACCCGCCCGGCCCGGGCATCCCCGAGCTGCGCCGCGCCGTCGCGGACCACCAGCGGCGGCACTACGGCCTGGAGCCGGACCCGGACACCGAGGTGCTCGTCACCACCGGTGCGACGGAGGCGCTGGCGGCGGCGGTGCTCGCGCTGACGGAGCCGGGCGACGAGGTGCTGACCCTCGAGCCGTTCTACGACTCCTACGCCGCCGTCATCGGCCTCGCGGGCGCCCGGCACACCACCGCCCCGCTCGTCGCGACCCCGGGCGGGTTCCGGCTCGACGCCGAGGCGCTGCGCGCGGCCGTCACCGACCGCACCCGGATCATCCTGCTCAACACCCCGCACAACCCGACCGGTGCCGTGCTGACCCGCGAGGAGCTCGCGGTCGTCGCCGAGGTCGCGGAGCGGCACGACTGCCTCGTGGTGACCGACGAGGTCTACGAGCACCTCACCTACGACGGCGTGCGGCACGTCCCCTTCGCGACCCTGCCGGGCGCCGCGTCGCGGACGCTCACGATCTCGTCCGCGGGGAAGACGTTCTCGTTCACCGGCTGGAAGATCGGCTGGGTCACCGGACCCGCCGCCCTGGTGGACGCCGTGCGCGCGGTGAAGCAGTTCCTCACGTACGTGTCGGGCGCACCGTTCCAGCCGGCGGTCGCGCACGCCCTCGCGCTGGAGACGCTCGGCGACGCCGCACCGGACTCCGGGTGGATCGCGGGCCTCGCCGGCTCGCTCGCCCACCGCCGGGACCTGCTGAGCGCAGGGCTGGCCGAGGCCGGCTTCGACGTCGTGCGGCCGCAGGGCACGTACTTCGTGGTGGCGGACGCCGCGCGGCTGCTGGCGGGCCCGCTCGCGGGCTCGGGCCTGACCGACGCGGCCGACCTGTGCCGGGCCCTGCCGCGGCTCGCGGGCGTGGTCGGGGTGCCCGTCACGGCGTTCACGCACGCGGGCTCGCCGGCGGACCGTGCGCTGCGCACGGCCGTGCGGTTCACGTTCGTCAAGCAGGAGGCCGTCCTGCGCGAGGCGACGTCCCGCCTGACGTCGGCCTTCGCCGCCTGACCGCTGCCCCCCGACCCCCGGCCCCCGACGCCCGAGTGGAGCGTTCGGCCGGGACACGCCGGGCGTGTCGGGCGGAACCCTCCACTGAGCGGCGGCAGCGCGAGAGGTGCCCGGGTCAGCCCGCCGGGTGGTCGCTCTCGGTCCAGCCGCCGCGGCGGTAGGCGGGGGTCGCCAGCGCGAGCACGAGCAGCGCACCGCCCGCACCCCCGAGCATCACCGTCGCCATCGCCCACGCGGACTCGCCGAGCACCCCGACGAGCGGGGCGACCACCCCGGACACGCCGGCCTGGAGCGCCCCGATGAACGCGGCCGCAGTCCCCGCGCGCTCGCCGTGCCGCGACAGCGCGATGGCCGACGCGTTCGGCGGCGTGAAGTTCACCAGCGACATGATGAGGAACAGCACGACCAGCAGCGCCGGCAGCCCGCCGGCGCCGGTGATCGCGAGGACGAGCAGCACCAGCACCAGCACGAACGACACCGGCAGCGCCACCCGGATGATCTGGATCGGGGCGTATCGGCGGACCAGCGCGGCGTTCACCTGTGCCCCGCCCACGAGCCCGATGCCGTTGACGGCGAAGATCAGCGCGAACTGGCTCGACGACAGCCCGTAGCCCTCCTGCAGCACGAACGGCGAGCCCACCACGTAGCTCATCAGCACCGCCAGCCCGAGACCCGGCAGCAGCGCCAGCGCCACGAAGTGCCGGTCGCGCAGCAGCACCCGGTACCCGGACCAGGCGCCGCGGGTCGACGCGACGCGGCGGTGCACGGGCAGCGTCTCGGGCAGCCGCAGGAACACCACCACCCACAGCACCGCGCCGTAGATCGCCAGCGCGACGAACACCGCGCGCCAGCCGAACTCGCCGGCGATCAGCCCGCCGACGCTCGGCGCGAACAGCGGCGCGACGCCGATCACGAGCATCAGCCGCGACAGCAGCCGCGAGGCGTCCGGCCCGACGAACCGGTCCCGGATCACGGCCATCGCCACCACGGACGCCGACGCGTTGAAGAACCCCTGGACCATCCGCAGCCCGATGAGCGGCAGGATCGCCGGGGCGACCGCGCAGAGCAGCGAGGTGACGATGTGCAGCGCCACGCCGACCAGGACGGGGGCGCGCCGGCCGAACCGGTCGGACATCGGGCCGATCACCAGCTGCCCCGCCGCACCGCCCACGAGCATCATCGTCATCGTCAGCTGGGCCGCCGCCGCGCTGGTGTCGAGGTCCCGTGCGACGTCGGGCAGGGACGGCAGGTAGATGTCCGTCGTGATCGCCGGGAGGGCGGTCATCACGCCGAGCAGCAGGATGTACTTGGCGTTCGGCTTGAAGGCAGGGGCCGCGACCTGACCGACGGGGACGGTCGCGCGGCCGGGTGGTGCGGGGGTCGGGTCGGCGGTGCTCATGTGGCCCGATCGTCCCATGCGGGGAGCGCCGTCGCGAATCGTTTCGATCCCGCACCGCGGCGGTCGATCCGGCCTCCGCGGCCCTCGCTCCTGACGAGCAGGTTGCGATCCGATCACGGCGTCGAAACCGCCCACGCGGCCTGACCTGCGGCCCTATCGTCGCGACCATGACCACCACGGACCCCGGCGCCGCCGGCCCGCGCCCCGCAGGAAGCCGCCGCACCCCTGCCCTGCTCGTCGCCCTCGTCGTCCTGGTGGTGCTCGTCCTGGTCGCCACGGTCCTCGTCCGTCGCGCGGGTGCAGCCGACGCCCCGGCCACCGTGCCGACCGTGTCGATCTCGACGGCCCCGAGCGCGACGCCCGGCCCGAGCCCCACGCAGGACGCGCCCGCGGCGCGACCCGACGGGACCGTCGCCCCTACCGTCGCGTGGACCCTGACCGGCGAGACCCTGCCCGGCGCGGTCCCGGGGCTGACCGACCTGACCCTCGCGGAGCCCAGCGCGTCCGGTGCGGCGAACGTGTCGGACGTCGCGGTCGTCGTGGCGTCCCGCCCGGACGGCTCGGACGACCAGGCGGCGGAGGTGCTCGGCATCGGACGCTCCGACGGGCAGGTCGTGTGGCGCCGGTCGACCCCGTCCGCCTCCCGGCACACCTGCCACGTGCTCGCGGACGGCCTCCGGGCGGCGTGCCTCAGCCAGGTGCGGTCGACCGCGACCACGCACGTGACCGTCGTCGAGTCGGCGACCGGGCGCGTGCTCGGCGAGGGCACCGTGGACGGGAACATGGAGATGGCCCTGGCGGTCGGTGACGACGTCGTCCTCGCTGGCCCGTCGCAGAGCGACGCGATCGCGCCGGTGACGATCTCCCGCGGGACGCCGGCGGACCTCACGGCGCGGTGGGCGGTCCAGGTCGAGTCGCCGGGGCTGCTCGAGTCGGACTACTTCGACAGCATCTCCGCGAACGCCGAGACGCTCGTGGTCACCGCCGGCCCGCTGGTCGTGGCCCTCGACCCCGACTCGGGCGCGACGGTCTCCACCTCCGTGGGCAGCGGTGGGGCGATGCCCTCGACCGGCTCCTGGGCGTCCTCGGCCGACGGGACCGGCACCGTCGTGCTGGCCGCGGACGGCACCGGTCGCGCCGCGCTGCCGGGCGCGCCGTGGCGGCGGGCCGTGGGCTCGACCGCCACGCGCACGGGGATCGGTGCGAGCGCCGTCGACCCCGCCACGTACGAGCCGCTCTGGACGACGGCGCTGCCGGACGGCACCCGGGTCCGGGACGCCGCGGTGACCGACGACGTGACGGTGCTCTGGCGCACGCCCGTGGTCGCGGCCACGACCGCCGTCACCTACGTGGGCCTCGACGGCGCCACGGGCGCGCCGCTCTGGGAGCACGAGGGCACCTGGGCGGGCGACCCGCGGCAGGTGGGGGACGCGCTGGTGCTGGCCGACGACGCCGCCGTGTGGGCCCTGGACACCTCCGACGGCAGCGTCCCGTGGTCGGTCGACGCCCCCGCGCCCTCCGGGTCCTTCACCAGCGACCTGCTCGGCGACGTGATGGTCGTCGACGGCCGTCCGGCTCAGGGCGCGGACCCGGGTGCCGCGGCCGCGCTCACCGGCTACCGGTTCGGGGCCGAGGTGCCGGCGGCGCGGTGACGCGGCCGGGAGCGCTGCGCCTGACCGGGCGCCCGGTCCCCGTCAGGCGCTGGTGCCGCTGACGCGGACCGGGGCCATCCGCCCGATGCCCTCCAGCTCGCGCTCCGGCAGTGGCTCCAGCACCATCCCGGGGACCTCGACGAGCAGGCGCGCAGTGGCCGGGTCGGTGAGCACGGTGCTCGGGTCGGCGATGTCCGTCAGCCGCGCGGCCACGTTCACCGACGGGCCGAACACGTCACCGAACCGGGACAGCACCCGCCCCCACACCACGCCGACCCGCACGGGCGTGACGCCGCGCGCACCCTCGGCGAGCCCGCCGGCACCCCGCTCGCGCTCGACGTCGAGGTCGCCGCCGAGCACCCGCGCCAGCTCCAGGGCGACCCGCGCGCCGGTCCGGACGTCGTCCGCGACGAACAGCACCGCGTCGCCGATCGTCTTCACCACGCGAGCACCGCCCTGCGTCACGACGTCGCGCGCGGCGGTCTCGAAGCGCTGCACGAAGTCGGACAGGTCGGTGGATCCGAGACCGGCGGTGCGCCGGGTGAACGAGACCATGTCGGCGAAGCCCACCGCGCGCGCCAGGGGCAGCGCCGCGGGGTCACCGGTGACGTCCTGCCCGGCGGCGAACTCGACGGCGTACCGCGCGGCGATCGCCGCCAGGTGCCGCCGGTAGGAGTGCAGCAGCTGCGCCTCCAGCACGGGGGCGAGGTCCGGCAGCTCGTCCAGCACGGCGCGGCGGGCGGCGGGGTCGTCGAGGCCGTGCCGGGTCGCCATGTCCTCGACCAGCGCCTCCACCTGCCACAGCGCGAGCCGGTCGCTCGTGTGCCCGAGCGCGCGGGTCAGCGAGATCATCGTGCGGCTGCCCAGCTGGTCCTCGCGGATCAGCTCCGCCGCCTTGTCGACGGCCTCGGCGTCCCGGCAGGTGAACGCCCGGTCGTCCGCGTCGGGGTGCGGCAGCCCGAGGGTCCGCCAGTACAGGCGCACGAGCTCCACGTCGAGGCCCGACCGCTCCGCGAGGTCCCGCAGGGTCAGGGTGCGGGGGCCGCCCAGCAGCACCGCGTCGAGCGCGGCCGCGGGCGCCGGGGCGAGGTCCGGCGCGCCGGCCGGACCGCTGCCGCCGACCGCCTGCACCTCGTCCTGCGCTCCGTCCGTCACTCCGCCGACCCTAGTTCACCGACCGGCCGCACGTGACGCACGTCACCGGCCAGCAGGGTCCGCTCGGCGCCCGACCCGTCCCGCACGACGAGCGCCCCGTCGCCGGCGATCCGCACCGCCGTGCCCCGGAGCTCGGCGCCGTCGGGCAGGGTCGCGCGGACCACCGCGCCGAGCGTCCGGCACGCGGCGGCGACCTCGTCGGCCAGCCCGCTCGCGGTGACGTCGCCGTCGTGCGCCCGCCACCGCTCCAGCAGCCCGGCGACCTCCCGCACGACGCCGACCAGGACGTTCGTGCGGTCCACGCCGGTCGCCCCGGCCGCCCGCAGCGACGTCGCGCTCGGCACCGGCAGCTCCGCCGGCGTCTGACCGACGTTCACGCCGATCCCGAGCACCACGACACCGTCGGGGCCCGCGCCGGGCGCCACCTCGGCGAGGATGCCGGCGGCCTTCCGCTCGCGCCCCCAGCCGGGCACGTCCCCGCCGTCGGCTGCGGGCACCAGCACGTCGTTCGGCCACTTCAGCCCGGCGTCGAGCCCGGTCGTCGCCCGCACCGCGCGCACGACGCCGAGCCCGGTCAGCAGCGGCAGCCAGCCCCAGCGGTCGCGGGGCACGCGCGGGCGCACCGCGAGGGACAGGGTCAGCGCCGCGCCGGGCGGGGTGGTCCACGTGTGCCCCGCGCGGCCCCGGCCCGCCTCCTGGTGCTCGGCGACCAGCAGCCCGCCGTCCGCCCAGCCGGCGTCGTCGCGCAGCCGCGCGAGCAGCTCCGTGCTGGTCGAGCCGGCGCGCGCGACGACCTCGCACCGGTGCAGCGGCCCCGCGGGGGCGAGCAGCGCCTCCCGGACCTCGCCGGCGCGCAGCGGCGCCCGGGCGGGGTCGGCGGGGTCGGCGGGGTCGGCGGGACGGGTGCGGTCGGTCACGCCGCCATCCTCCGCCACGCGGTTGTCGCATCCCCACGACCCGACACGCCGAGGTCCGTCGCCGTCGCCCACCGCGGCCGGGCGGGTGGCCCACTAGCCTTCCTCGGGTGACCGACTCCCCCGCGCCGCACAGCCCTGCGTCGTCGTCCGCACCCCCGCCCGCCGGCACCGCCGCCAAGGTCGCGGACCTGGCGGACCGCTACCGGCGTGCCGTCACCGACCCGGAGGCGGCCGCCGCCGAGAAGCAGCACGCGCGCGGCAAGCGCACCGCCCGCGAGCGCATCGAGTCCCTGCTGGACCCGGGCTCGTTCACGGAGCTCGACGCGTTCGTCCGGCACCGCTCCACCAACTTCGGGCTGGACCGCAAGCGCGTCCCGGGCGACGGCGTCGTCGTCGGGCACGGCACGGTCGACGGCCGGCCGGTCGCGGTGTACTCCCAGGACTTCACGGTGTTCGGCGGCAGCCTCGGCGAGGTGCACGGCCAGAAGATCACCAAGGTGATGGACCTCGCGCTGCGCACCGGGATGCCGCTCGTGGGCATCAGCGACGGCGGCGGCGCGCGCATCCAGGAGGGCGTCGCCGGCCTCACGCAGTTCGCGGAGATCTTCCGCCGGAACGTCGCCGCCTCGGGCGTCATCCCGCAGATCAGCCTCATCCTCGGCCCGTCCGCCGGCGGCGCGGTGTACTCCCCCGCGCTGACCGACTTCATCGTGATGGCCGACGGCACGTCGAACATGTTCATCACCGGCCCCGACGTGATCCGCGCGGTGACGGGCGAGGACATCGGCTTCGAGGAGCTCGGCGGCGCGACGACCCACAACACCCGGTCCGGGGTCGCGCACTACCTGGCCTCCGACGAGGACGACGCGCTGGACTACGTGCGCCAGCTGCTGTCGTACCTCCCCCAGAACAACCTCTCGGACCCGCCCGCGTACCCGCACGAGAGCGACCTCGACGTCACGGACGAGGACCTCGAGCTCGACACGCTCGTGCCGGACTCCGACAGCCAGCCGTACGACATGCGGACCGTCGTCGAGCACGTGCTGGACGACGGCGAGCTGCTCGAGGTGCAGCCGCTGTTCGCGCGCAACGTCCTGGTGGGTTTCGGCCGCGTCGAGGGCCACGCGGTCGGCGTCGTCGCGAACCAGCCGCTGACGATGGCCGGGACGCTGGACATCGACGCCGCCGAGAAGGCCGCGCGGTTCGTGCGGACCTGCGACGCGTTCGGGCTGCCGGTGCTGACCTTCGTGGACGTCCCGGGGTTCCTGCCCGGCACCGACCAGGAGTGGAACGGCATCATCCGGCGCGGCGCGAAGCTGATCTACGCCTACGCCGAGGCGACCGTCCCGCTCGTCACCGTCATCACGCGCAAGGCGTACGGTGGCGCGTACATCGTCATGGGGTCCAAGCAGCTCGGTGCCGACGTGAACCTCGCGTGGCCCACCGCCCAGATCGCGGTCATGGGCGCAGGGGGCGCCGTGAACATCCTGCAGCGCGGGGCCCTCAAGCAGGTGGCGGAGGCCGGCGGGGACGTCGACGCCGAGCGGGCCCGCCTGACCCGCGAGTACGAGGAGGCCATCGTGAACCCCTGGGACGCCGCCGACCGCGGCTACGTGGACGCGGTGATCGCGCCCGCGGAGACGCGCTCGCAGATCGCGCGCTCCCTGCGCGTGCTGCGCACCAAGCGCGCCGCGCTGCCGCCCAAGAAGCACGGGAACATCCCGCTGTGACGGGCGACGCGAACCTGCCCGGGGCCGAGGGCCACGACGGGCACGACGAGCACGACGAGCACGGGCACGGCGCGCACGACCACAGCGGCGGGGCGCACGGCTCCGAGCCGCTGCCCGGCGTCGACACCGGGGCGCTGCACGCCACGGTGGCCGAGCTCGCCGTGGCGCTGCACGAGTACGTCGACACCGCCGCCGGGGTGCGCGCGGAGTTCGGCGCGGGCGAGGCCGACGAGGACCCCCGCGTGCTCGCCCTCGAGAACCGGGTGTCGGCCCTCAACGCCCGGCTCTACGACCAGCTGCACGAGAACCTGGGCATGCACTCCGAGCTCACGGGCATGACGTGGGAGGAGGAGGCCCGCCCCGCCAGCGAGCCGCTCGCCGACGAGGACACCGACGAGTTCCACCTGGGCTTCGTCGTCAGCGTGCCGAGCGGCCCGTCCGACCAGTCGATCGACGCGGTGCTGGGCATCGTCGACAACGGCGGCGCCGAGATCGTCGAGCGGCTGCTGGACAGCGGGTTCACCGTCGAGGGCTGGGGTGCCGCCCGCGGCGCGCCGGTGTCGTTCGACGACGACGACGAGGACCAGGCGTGACCGAGCCGCGCGCGGGGGCGCCGGCGCACGTGCAGGTCGTGCGCGGCACGCCGGACGACGTCGAGCTCGCCGCCCTCGTCGCCGGGCTGGTGGCCGCCGCGGGATCGGGCGAGGACGACGGGGACGACGTCCCGGAGCCGCCCTCCGCGTGGTCCGACCGCGCGCGCACCGTGCCGGGGGCGGGAGCCACGTGGCGCACGGGCGGGGACGCCTGGCGGCACAGCCTGCGGGGCTGACCGACCTCGCGGCGGGGCGGGAATTCCGCGCGAGCGACGCCCGCGCGCGCGGGTAGGGTCGGCCGGGTGACCACTGCACCCACCGCTGACGGCGGGGCGCCCGAGCGTCCCGCGACCCCGATCGACGCGATCGCCGACTCCTACGTCACCACGCTGGCCGCGCTGGACCCGATGGACGCGACCGTCCTCGGCATCCCGGGGCACGACCACGAGGTGACGGACCTGTCCCCCGCCGGGCACGAGGCCCGCGCCGAGGCGGCACGCGCCACCCTGCTGGCCCTCGACGGCCACGCGCCGAGCGACGACGTGGACGAGGTCACCCTCGCCGCGATGCGCGAGCGCCTCGGCCTGCAGCTCGAGCTGCACGACGCCGGCGAGCTGCTCGCCGACCTGAACGTGATCGCCTCGCCCGTGCAGAACCTGCGCGACGTCTTCGACGTCATGAACACCGACGGCGCCGACGCCTGGTCGACCATCGCGCAGCGCCTCACCGGGCTGCCGCAGGCCGGCGCCGGCTACGTCGAGTCGCTGCGCCTGGCCGCCTCGCAGGGCCGCGTCCCCGCGATCCGGCAGGTCCGCGAGGCCGTGACGCAGGCCCAGGAGCTCGCCGACCCCGCCACGTCGTTCTTCACGTCGTTCGTCGACGGTCCCGAGGCGCAGGCGGCCATCGCGGCCGGCGGCGGCGACGCCCTGCGCGCGGACCTCGAGCGCGGCGCCGAGGCGGCCCGGCAGACCTACGCGGAGCTCGTGACCTTCCTGCGCGACGAGCTCGCGCCGCAGGCACCGCAGGCGGACGCCGCCGGCCGGGAGCGCTACGCCCTGTGGTCCCGGTACTTCCTCGGCGCGACCGTCGACCTGGACGAGACGTACCAGTGGGGCCTGGAGGAGCTCGACCGGGTCGTCGCCGAGCAGGAGCGCGTCGCCGCCGAGATCGCCGGACCGGGAGCGACCGTCGAGCAGGCCGTCGCCGTGCTGGACCAGGACCCGAGCCGGCGGCTGGAGGGCACCACCGCCCTGCGGGAGTGGATGCAGGCCACCTCCGACGCGGCCGTCGAGGCGCTGGACGGCGTGCACTTCGCCATCCCCGGCCCGATCCGCACGCTCGAGTGCCGGATCGCCCCGACGCAGAACGGCGGCATCTACTACACGGGCCCGTCGGACGACTTCAGCCGCCCGGGCCGCATGTGGTGGTCCGTGCCGCCGGGCGTCACCACGTTCAACACCTGGCGCGAGAAGACGACCGTCTACCACGAGGGCGTCCCGGGCCACCACCTGCAGATCGGCCAGGCGGTGTACCAGCGGGCGACCCTGAACTCGTGGCGCCGGCTGGCGTGCTGGGTGTCCGGCCACGGCGAGGGCTGGGCGCTGTACGCCGAGCGGCTCATGGCGGACCTCGGCTTCCTGGACGACCCGGGCGACCGGCTCGGGATGCTCGACGGGCAGCGGATGCGCGCCGCGCGCGTCGTCCTGGACCTCGGCGTGCACCTGGGGCTGCCGGCGCCCGAGCGCTGGGGCGGCGGCACGTGGGACGCGGACAAGGCGTGGGAGTTCCTGCGCGCCAACGTCAACATGCCGGAGCAGTTCATCCGGTTCGAGCTGAACCGCTACCTCGGCTGGCCCGGGCAGGCGCCCGCGTACAAGATCGGCCAGCGCATCTGGGAGCAGGTGCGCGACGGCGCGTCGGCCTCGGCGCAGGCCCGCGGCGAGGCGTTCGACCTGCGCGAGTTCCACGCGCGGGCGCTCGGCATGGGCGCGCTGCCGCTCGACGTGCTGCGCGGCGCCCTGGCGTGACCCCGCGTCGCCCGTGACGCGACGACGGCCCCGGACCAGCACGGTCCGGGGCCGTCGTCGTCGGTGCGATTTAGGGCGGGCGGGCGGGTCAGCCCAGCAGCGACGGCCCGTACTTGAGGACGACCGCCGCCAGGAACAGCACCAGCCACGCCGCGGTGACGTACCAGTCCAGGCCGGAAGCGACGAAGTCTCGCGCCCACGGCCCCGCCCGGCCGGGCAGGCGCAGGTTCCCGTCCCGCACGTTCCACCGGGTCAGCCCCGCCCACACCAGCGTGGTCGTGATCGTGATGAGCAGGCACCAGGGGCACAGGGCACCGATCACGAAGTAGGACTGCAGGAACAGCCAGTACGCGAACAGCAGGGCGACCGTGTACACGACCTGCGTGCCGAGCATGAACCAGCGCGGGAACCGCACCCCGCCGATCGCCGCGACCGAGATCGTGATGACCACGACCTCGAACGCGATGCCCAGGAACGCGTTGGGGAAGCCGAGCAGCTGCGCCTGCCACGTCCGGGCCACCGTCCCGCACGAGACGACCGAGCTGAGGTCGCAGCCGAAGGTCCGGTCCGGGTCGGCGGCGAGGTGCCAGGCCTCGATCGACAGCACGAACGACGTGTAGAGGCCGATGACGCCCGACACGACCATCTCGATCGCGGTCCGGCGCCGCCACGCGCGGCGGGCGGGCGAGTCCGGGTCGGGGTCCACCGGGTCGGCGGCGTCGCCGGGCGCGCGGGTGGCCGTCGGTGTGCTGGGCTCGGTGGTGCTGGGCTCGGTCACGCTGGTCATCGTCGCATCCTCCACTGGGAGTTCCCCGGACATCATCGGCACCGGCGGCCCCCCGGCCGAGGGACGTACGTCCCCGTAGGCTCCGTCCCCGTGACCCCCGTGACCCCCGTGACGACCCTCGTGCTCGCCTCCGCGTCCCCCGCCCGGCTCGCCACGCTGCGCGCCGCCGGCGTCGAGCCCCGGGTGGCGGTGTCCGCCGTCGACGAGCCCGCGGTGCTCGCCGCCGCGGGGGACGTGCCGCCGGCCGAGGCGGTGCTGCTGCTCGCGCGGGCCAAGGCGCGCGACGTCGCACCCGCCCACGCCGGCACGCTGGTGCTCGGGTGCGACTCCATGCTCGAGCTGGACGGCGAGGTGCTGGGCAAGCCCGCGGACGCCGCCGAGGCGGTCGCCCGCTGGCACGCGATGCGCGGGCGGTCCGGGCGGCTGCACACCGGCCACTGGCTGGTCGACCAGCGGGACGGCGCCGGTGCGGGGCCGGACGCCGAGGCGGGTGCCACGTCCACGACGGTCGTGCACTTCGCCGACGTGACCGATGCGGAGATCGACGCCTACGTCGCGACCGGCGAGCCGCTGTGGGTGGCGGGGGCGTTCACCATCGACGGCCTCGGCGGCCCGTTCGTCGCGGGCATCGAGGGCGACCACCACGGCGTCGTAGGGCTGAGCCTCCCCCTGCTCCGCACGCTCCTGGCCGCCCGCGGCGTCCCCATCACGGCCCTGTGGACCCACCTCCCCGCCTGACCCACCTCCCCGCCCGACCACCTCCGAGCCGCGGAGTGGAGCGATGTGCCCGACACGCCCTGGCGTTTCGGGCAGAACACTCCACTCCGCCGGGAGGAGGACGGCCGCGGGGGTTGTCCGGTCGGGACAACGAGCGGCCCCCGGCCGGCGACGTCGCGCGCGTGGCGCCTGTGGAACCCTCCAAAGGCCGGCGCGCCGGTGTGGGCGGTTCCGCAATCTTCGCGCCGGACGCCCGGCGGACGTCGTCCGCCCGGGCCCCCCGCGTTACGGTGAGCCGTGCCCCGCATCTCGAAGGTCCTCGTCGCGAACCGCGGCGAGATCGCCGTCCGCATCGCCCGCGCGTGCCGGGACGCCGGCCTCGGCTCCGTCGCCGTCTACGCGGACCCCGACCGTGAGGCGCTGCACGTGCGCGTCGCGGACGAGGCGTACGCCCTGGACGGCGCCCGCGCCGCCGAGACCTACCTGGACATCGCCAAGCTGCTCGACGTCGCCCGCCGCTCCGGCGCGGACGCCGTGCACCCCGGCTACGGGTTCCTGTCCGAGAACGCCGAGTTCGCGCAGGCCGTCATCGACGCGGGCCTCGTGTGGGTCGGCCCGCCGCCGGCGGCGATCCGGGACCTCGGCGACAAGGTCAGCGCGCGGCACATCGCCCAGCGCGCCGGTGCCCCGCTCGTCGCGGGTACCGCGGACCCGGTCTCGGGCGCGGGCGAGGTGCACGCCTTCGTCGCCGAGCACGGCCTCCCGGTGGCCATCAAGGCGGCGTTCGGCGGCGGCGGGCGCGGCCTGAAGGTCGCCCGCACCGAGGACGAGATCGACGAGCTGTACGACTCCGCGGTGCGCGAGGCGACGGCGGCGTTCGGCCGGGGCGAGTGCTTCGTGGAGCGCTACCTGGACCGGCCGCGGCACGTCGAGACCCAGTGCCTCGCGGACGAGCACGGCACGGTCGTCGTGGTCTCGACCCGCGACTGCTCCCTGCAGCGCCGGCACCAGAAGCTCGTCGAGGAGGCCCCCGCGCCGTTCCTGACCGACGCGCAGCGCGCGCAGCTGGTCGACTCCTCGATCGCCATCCTGAAGGAGGCCGGCTACGTCGGCGCCGGCACCTGCGAGTTCCTGGTCGCGGCCGACGGCACCGTGTCGTTCCTGGAGGTGAACACCCGCCTGCAGGTCGAGCACCCGGTCTCGGAGGAGATCAGCGGCATCGACCTGGTCCGCGAGCAGCTCCGGATCGCCGCGGGCGAGCCCCTCGGCTACGACCACGTGGAGACCCGCGGCCACTCCATCGAGTTCCGGCTGAACGGCGAGGACCCGGCCGCCGGGTTCCTGCCGGCCCCCGGGAAGATCACGACGCTGCGGTTCCCCGCCGGCCCCGGCGTCCGCGTCGACTCCGGCGTGGTCGAGGGCGACACGGTGTCGGGCGCGTTCGACTCGATGATCGCGAAGCTGGTCGTCACCGGCGCCACGCGCACGCAGGCCGTGGAGCGGGCCCGCCGCGCGCTCGCCGAGCTCGAGGTCGCGGGCATCCCGACGGTCGTGCCGTTCCACCGCGCGGTGCTCGACGCGCCGGCGTTCGTCCCGGCGGACCCGACGCAGCCGTTCACGGTGCACACCCGCTGGATCGAGACGGAGTTCGCGGACACGCTGCCCACGCTCACCCGCTCCCCCGCGGTGACCGTGGCCGACGACGAGGACGCCGACCCGACGGAGCTCGAGCGGGTCGTCGTCGAGGTCGGCGGCAAGCGGCTCGAGGTCGTGCTCCCCGCCGCGCTGGCCCTCCGGGCCGGGCGCGGCCGCACCGCCGGCCCCCGGCGACCCGCCCCGCGCCGGAACGGGGGCCGCTCGACCGCGGTCGCCGCGTCCGGCACCACGCTGACCTCCCCGATGCAGGGGACGATCGTCAAGGTCGCGGTCGGCGAGGGCGACACGGTGGCCGAGGGCGACCTGGTGGTCGTGCTGGAGGCGATGAAGATGGAGCAGCCGCTGGTCGCGCACCGCGCCGGCACCGTCGCCTCGCTGTCCGCGGGCGTCGGCGGCATGGTCGCCGCCGGGTCGGCCATCTGCGAGATCGTCGACTGACCAGGTGAGGGGCGGACCGCGGCACCCGGGCGACGGCTGGGTGGAGTGCCGGTGCGGGCGCCGGCACTGGGGCACCGCCGGCGCCGCCGGGCTGCTGCTGGCGCGCCCCGCGACGCCCACCGAGCCGGCGGTCGTCGTGCTGCAGCACCGCGCCCCGTGGAGCGACCAGGGCGGCACCTGGGGCCTGCCCGGCGGCGCCCGCCACACCGGTGAGTCCGCGGTCGACGGCGCGCTGCGCGAGGCGGCCGAGGAGGCCGGCATCGAGCCCGCGTCCGTCCGGGTGGTCGGCGAGCACCTGCTCGACCACGAGGACTGGACGTACACGACGGTGATCGCGGTGACGGACGGCCCCGTCGACCCCCGCCCGACCGACGACGAGAGCCTCGCCATCGCCTGGGTCACCCTGGACGACGTCCCCGCGCTGCCGCTGCTGCCCGCGTTCGCCGACGCCTGGCCCACGCTGCGCGCCGCCCTGCCGTCCGAGGTCGAGGCGCCGCACGCAGGCTGAGGCGCGCCGACGGCCGCGCACGCCGCTGCTCGCACGCCGCTGTTCGCCCGCCGCTGTTCGCACGCACAGGTCGCCGGGCCGTAAGTTGGCCGGATGAGCGTCCCCGCGTCCGCGCGTCCCACCACGCCGCCCGCCGGGAGCCCGCTCCCCCCGGACGCCGGCACCCCCACGCGGGTCTCGCTCGTCGCGCTCGTGACCGTGCTGGCCGTCGACGCCGTCCGCGCGTCGGGTCCCGTGCTGGACCGGGCGTTCTCCGTCGGCACCCTGGTCGTCGCCGGCACGGCGCTGGTCACGTTCCTCGCCGCCGGCGTGCTCGCGGCCCTCGCGCTGGTCGCGACCGGGCGTCGTGGGCCGGGCACGGCGTCGGGCCGCACCGTGCTGGTCGCGGCCGTCGTCACCGGCGTCGCGCGGCTGGTCACGCAGGTGGTGCACGACGAGGCGCGGTTCGTCGCGGGGCTCGTCACCGCGGCGCTCGCCGTCGCGACGCTGGTGCTCGCCACGACGCTGGTCGCCGGCCGCGCCGCCGGGGGCCGGCAGGCGGCGCTGGGCCTGACGCTCGGCACCGGCCTGTCCGCGGCGTTTCAGCTCGCGCTCGGCACCTGGGACCCGCTGTGGCGCGGGGGCGTGGTCGGCTCCGTGGTCGCGTTGGTCCTGGTCCTGGCGACGGTGACGTTCGCGGCCATCGCGCAGGGCGAGCAGGCCACCGGTCGCCCGCGCCGCACGTGGGTGCTCGGCCCGGCGCTCGCGCTGGTGCTCATGGTGCTGGCGAACCCGGCGTTCGCCGCCTCGCAGTCCGGCGTGCCGCTGATGGCCGTCGGGACCGTCGTCGTGCTCGCGTCGGCCCTCACCGCCTGGGTGCTGCTGGTCCCGCGCGTGATGGTGCGGCCGGTGCGGTGGGCCGCCGCGGTGCTGCTGCCGGTCTGCGTGGCCGTCGCCCTGCTCACCACCGGCGTCGCCGCGCTGGTGGCCGTCGCCCTGGCCGAGGTCGCCGCCGGGCTGGTGCTCGCGGTCGCGCTGAAGACCCGCCGGCCCGCGCCGCCCGGGATCCCGCGCACGTCGCTGGCGACCGGGGCCGTCGGGCTGCTGCTGGTCGGGGTGCTGCTCGTCTACCTGCTCGACTACGACGTGCCGCTGGGGGTCGACAACGCCTGGGTGGTCGTCGCTGCGGCGGTGCTGCTCGCGTGCGGCGGCCTGCGGTTCCGCACCCCGGTCGAGCCGGCGCCGCGCGAGCCCGCCCCGCCGCTGCGCGCGAACGCCCTGCGGTTCCTCGTCCTGCCGTCGGTCGTGCTCCTGCTCGTCGGCTGGTGGACCTCGACCGCCGGTTCCCCCGCGGCCGCGGTCGACCGCGATCCGGACCAGCTCGTGGTGCTCGACTGGAACCTGCACTACGGCGTCGCCGCGGACACCGCCGTCGACCTGGAGCAGATCGCCCGCACCATCGAGGCCGAGGGCCCCGACGTCGTGGCGCTGCAGGAGGTCGCGCGCGGCTGGGTGCTCGGCGGCGGCGTCGACATGGCGACCTGGCTCGGCGAGCGGCTCGGCATGCACGTCGCGTTCGCGCCCGCCGCCGACCGCCAGTTCGGCAACGCCCTGCTCTCCCGCACGGAGCTCACCGACGTCGAGGTGGTCCCGCTCCCGTACGGCGACGGGCCGCAGGCGCGCTCCGCCCTCACCGCGCTGGTCGACGGGCCGGACGGCACGCCCGTGCGGGTCACGTCCGTGCACCTGCAGCACCGGGACGGCAACACGCCCACCCGGCTCGAGCAGCTCGCGGCGCTGGAGGCGGCCCTGCCGGCCGACGGGCCGTCCGTGCTCGCGGGCGACCTCAACGCCGGACCCGGCTCGCCGGAGCTCGACGCGCTGACCGGCGCCGGCTGGTCCAGCGCGGTCGACACCGCGGGCGACCCCGGCGCGCTCACCCACCCGAGCGACGACCCCGACGTCCGGATCGACTGGGTGCTAGGGCGCGGCGTGACGTTCGACGACGCGCGGGTGCTGACGGACGACTCCTCCGACCACCTGGCGGTGGTCACGACCGTCCGCGTCGGCTGAGCCGGCCCTACTCCGTGAGGTGCAGGACCCGCGCGACCTCGGCGATCGAGCCCGACAGCGACGGGTAGACCGTGAACGCGCTGGCCACGTCGTCCACCGTCAGGCTGTGCGACACCGCGAGCGTGATCGGGAAGATCAGCTCCGAGGCCCGCGGCGCCACGACCACGCCGCCGAGCACCGTGCCCGCCGTCGAGTGCGCGAACAGCTTCACGAACCCGTCGCGGACGCCCAGCATCTTCGCGCGCGGGTTCCGCGCCAGCGGCAGCGTGTGGGTGACGAAGTGGGCGGTGCGCTCGATCAACGCCTCCTCGCTCAGCCCCACGGTCGCGATCTCCGGGGCGGTGAAGATGTTGGCCGCGACGCCCTTCACCTTGAGCGGCGCGACCGCGTCGCCGAGCGCGTGGGACATCGCGATGCGGCCCTGCATGGCCGCGACCGACGCCAGCGGCAGCACGCCGGTGACGTCGCCCGCCGCGTAGACGCCGCGCGCGGACGTGCGGGACACCCGGTCGACCTCGATGTGCCCCGACGGCGTCATCCGCACGCCGGACTCCTCCAGGCCGAGGCCCTGGGTGCTGGGGATCGAGCCGACCGCCAGCAGCACGTGCGAGCCGGTGATCTCGCGCCCGTCGGACAGGGTCACGACGACGCCGTCCTCGGTGCGGCGGGCCGCCTCCGCCCGCGAGCGCGGGACGACCTCCATGCCGCGGGACCGGAACACCTCCTCGAGCATGGTCGCGGCGTCCGCGTCCTCGCCCGGGAGCACGCGGTCGCGGCTCGACACCAGCACCACCTGGGAGCCGAGCGACACGTAGGCGCCGGCGAACTCCGCTCCCGTCACGCCGGAGCCGACGACGATCAGCCGCTCCGGCAGCTCGTCCAGGTGGTACAGCTGGGTCCACGTGAGGATGCGCTCGCCGTCCGGCTGCGCGGCGGGCAGGGTCCGGGGCGTCGCGCCCGTGGCCAGCAGGACCACGTCGGCGTCCACGGTCTGCTGCGCGCCGCCCTCGCCCGTCACCACCACCCGCTCGGGCCCGTCGAGCCGGCCGTGCCCGATGAGGACGCGGACGCCCTCACGCTCGAGGCGGGTGCGGATGTCGTCGGACTGCGCGAGCGCCAGGTCCCGCACGCGCGCGTTCACGACCGCCATGTCGATGCTGTGCCGGCGGCTGCGGCCGGTGTCGTCCCCGAGCGGCGAGTCGTCCCCCTGGCCGGCCGGGACGTCGAGGCGGATGCCGAGGTCCGACGCCCGCTCCGCGATGGTCATCCACTCGGCCGTCGCGATGAGGGTCTTGGACGGCACGACGTCGGTGAGGACCGCGGAGCCGCCGAGCCCCGAGCGCTCCACGACCGTCACGTCCGCGCCGAGGCGGCGGGCCACCAGCGCGGCCTCGTACCCGCCCGGGCCGCCGCCGACCACCACGACGTGCTGGGCCGGCCGGTCGGGGGTGCCGCCCGTGGGCGACGCGGCGGTCGTCGGGGACGTGGCGGGGGGTGCGGCGGCCGCGTCGGCGGCGTCGGCCGCTGCGGCGGTCCGGGCGTCGGCGGTGTCGTCCGCGGTCGGGTCGTCGGCGGGCGCGGGCGTGGGGGTCGGCTGCGTCACGCTGCCCATCTTCCCGGTTCCGGGCCGGGGCGCACGCGCGCGCCGCGCCGGGGCGGCACCCCGGACCTCCGGCCGGGCCGCGACGGGTCCCGGGCCGGTACGCTCGACCGTTGCGACCGCCCGCCACCGCGGGCACCGCACCGCCGCTGAACGCCGCCCCAGGAGGAGCACCCGCATGGCCGACGACGCCCGCCTCGACGACCCGACCACCGACCCCCTGGCGGTCGCCGCCGACGCAGCGGCGTTCCTCGCGGAGGCGACCGGCGTCGAGCAGCACGACGTGGCCCTGGTGCTCGGGTCCGGCTGGGGCGGCGCCGCCGACCTGCTCGGTGAGACCGTCGCGGAGATCCCCGCCACCGACGTCCCCGGCTTCGCGGCCCCGGCCGTCGTCGGCCACGTCGGCACCATCCGGTCCGTGAAGGTCGCCGCCACCGGCAAGCACGCGCTGGTGCTCGGCTCCCGCACCCACCTGTACGAGGGCAAGGGCGTGCGCCGCGTCGTGCACGGCGTCCGCACCGCCGCCGCGGCAGGCTGCTCCACGATCGTGCTCACCAACGGCTGCGGCGGCCTGAACCCGGCGTGGGGCCCCGGCACCCCGGTCCTCATCAACGACCACATCAACCTCACGACCGTCTCCCCGCTGGAGGGCGCGACGTTCGTCGACCTGACCGACCTGTACGCCTCGCGGCTGCGCGACGTCGCCCGCGACGTGGACCCGAGCCTCGACGAGGGCGTGTACGTCCAGTTCCGCGGCCCCCACTACGAGACCCCCGCCGAGGTGCGGATGGCCGGGATCATGGGCGGCAGCCTGGTCGGCATGTCCACCACCATCGAGGCCATCGCCGCCCGGCACGTCGGCATGGAGGTGCTCGGCATCTCCCTGGTCACCAACCTGGCCGCCGGCGTCGGCGACGAGCCGCTGTCGCACGAGGAGGTCCTCGAGGCCGGCCGCGCCGCCGGCCCGCGGATCAGCCGGCTGCTCGCGGACATCGTCGGCCGGCTCTGACCCACCGCGGCCGGGCGGCCGCACCAGCAGGACCAGCACGACGAGCGGGACCAGCACGACGCAGCGAGGCCGGGGCGGGGCGCCCCAGGAAGAGGGACCGATGAGCGAGCGCACGGACGAGACCCGGACGGACACCTGGGCGGCCCTGGCCGACCGGGTGCGGGCGTGGATCGCCGACGACCCGGACCCGGCCACGGGCGGCGAGCTGCGGTCGCTGCTGGAGCGCGCCGAGTCGGGCCCGACGGACGCCGACCCGGACACCACCACGCTGGAGGAGCAGTACGCCGCCGGCCAGGTGCGGGACGCGCGCGCGGACCTCGCCGACCGGTTCCAGGGGCTGCTGCAGTTCGGCACCGCCGGCCTGCGCGGCGCGATCGGCGGCGGCCCGCACCGGATGAACCGCGCGGTCGTCATCCGCGCGGCCTCGGGCCTCGGCGCGTACCTGCTGGGTGAGCTCGAGGGCGTCAGCCCCGCCCCGCGCGTGGTCGTCGGGCACGACGCCCGGCACGGCTCCGCGGACTTCGCGCGGGACACCGCTGCCGTGCTGACCGCCGTCGGCATCGAGGTCGTCGCCCTGCCGCCGCACCTGCCCACCCCGGTGCTCGCGTTCGCCGTCCGGCACCTCGGTGCCGACGCCGGCGTGATGGTCACCGCCAGCCACAACCCGCCGCAGGACAACGGCTACAAGGTCTACCTCGGCGGCCGCGTCGTCACCGACTCCGGCCAGGGCGCGCAGATCGTCCCGCCGATGGACGGCGCCATCGCCGCCGAGATCGGCCGCGTCCCGTCGGTCGCCGCCGTGCCCCGCGCGTCCGGCGGCTGGACCACCGCGGGCCCCGAGGTCGTCGACGCCTACGTCGCGCAGGTCGGCGCCCTCGCCGACACCTCCGAGGAGGCGCGCGCCGCGAACGCCGCCCTGCGGGTCGTGCTGACCCCGATGCACGGCGTCGGCGGCGCGGTCGCCCAGCGGGTGCTCGCCGAGGCCGGGTTCACCGACGTGCACGTGGTCGCGGAGCAGGCTCTGCCCGACCCCGACTTCCCGACCGTCGCGTTCCCGAACCCCGAGGAGCCGGGGGCGATCGACCTGGCCATCGCGCTCGCGCAGGCGGTGCAGGCCGACCTCGTCATCGCGCTCGACCCCGACGCCGACCGGTGCGGCGCGGCGGTCGTCGACCTGCGTGCCCGCATGGCGACCGGCGCCGGCGCGGCCGCGGCCGACGGCTGGCGGATGCTGCACGGCGACGAGACCGGCGCGCTGCTCGGCAGCGTCGCGGCGGAGCGGCTCGGCAGCCCGGGCGCTGCGGTCGCGCCCGGCGCCCCGGTGCTGGCGAACTCCATCGTGTCGTCCCGCCTGCTCGCCCGGATCGCCGCCGACGCCGGCCTCCGGCACGCGCAGACGCTCACCGGGTTCAAGTGGATCTCCCGCGTCGAGGGCCTCGCCTTCGGCTACGAGGAGGCGCTGGGCTACTGCGTCGACCCCGCCCACGTGCGGGACAAAGACGGCATCTCGGCCGCGCTGACGCTCGCGAGCCTCGCCGCCCGGCTCAAGGCCGCGGGCCGCACCCCCGTCGACGTGCTCGACGAGCTGGCCCGCCGGCACGGCCTGCACCTGACCGACCAGCTCTCCGCGCGGTTCACCGACCTCTCCCGCATCCCCGAGGTCATGCAGCGCCTGCGGGAGCACCCGCCCGTGCTGTTCGCCGGCTCCCCCGTCATGCAGGTCGTCGACCTGGCGGCCGGCACCGACGCCGACCGCGACGGCCTCCCGCCGACCGAGGGCATCCGGCTGCTGTCCCAGGACGACACCCGCGTCATCGTCCGGCCGTCCGGCACCGAGCCGAAGGTGAAGTGCTACCTGGAGGTCGTCGTGCCGGTCGAGGAGCACGCGTCGGCGGAGACCGTCGGCGAGGCGCGCCGTGTCGCGCGGGAGCGGCTGGACCGCGTGCGGCTCGACGTGGCGGAGGCGCTGGGGATCTGACGGACGACGCGAAGGTGGATGCTCTCTGCGAGCGCACTCTGCGGACCCGACCCTCCAGCTGAGCCCGAATTCTTAGTGCCCTACTCACACGGCGCTCGACATCAAGGAACAGGCATTGGAAAAGCGCTCGGTCGGCGGCTACGTCTACGCGGGCACAGCCGTTCGCTATCTGATGGATTGCAACGGCGGGGAGTTGATCTTCGAGAAGGGTGCTGTCCTAGAGAACATCGACGGACTGAGTCGACGCCTCCTCGACTACGAGCTCCACGTGACTTGGCGCGTTGCAGCAAACCTCCGCGCCCTTTCCGATGAGTGGCGACGCGAGCAAACTGAAAGCCCTGATGAGTCGCAGGACAACCGCGTGCTGACGCAGGGCGAAGCAGAGCAGGTTCGCCGCGCCGCCATGATATGTCGCGAAACACTTCTCGCAGAGGCGGCGGGCAAAATCGCCTACATCGCCGAAGACAAGCGCTACACGGTCGAGAAGCTGACCGGCGACATGCGTAGCCTATTCGTTCCGGACGCATTTGATGAGCTTCCAGCGATAGCACAGGACGACTTTGTTAGCGCCGGACGAGCCGTGGCCTTCATGCTTCCTACGGCTGCGGCGTTTCATATGCTCCGGGGAACCGAGGCGGCATTGCGCGACTTCTACTCGCGCCTGGTGCGGCGAGGGCGAATTCCTGAGCCTCGAATGTGGGGACCAATCATCGTCGACCTCAAGCGCAGATCGTCACCTCCCCCAGAGCTGCTCACGACGACGCTCGACTCCCTGCGAAAGCACTTCCGCAATCCAACCCAGCACCCCGAAAAGACCTACGACATCGATGAGGCTCAGGACCTTCTTGCGAGCGCCATTGACGCCGTGAATCAGATGCACCGCCATCTCCGCGCAACAGGACGGTAGGGCGCGGAGCCAGAAGGCAACGGGCATGCTGCTGGGCGCGGTGGCCTGCACCGGGAACGCGGAGCACAACGCGGGCGTCCCGCCTCCAGCCGGGACGCCCGCGTCGGGTCGTCCGCGTCGAAGGGAGGGTTCAGTACCCGCCGTCGGCCTCGAAGCCGCCGAGCACCGCGGCCGTGCCGGACAGCCCGAGCCGGGTCGCACCGGCCTCGATCATCGCCAGCGCGTCGGCGGTCGTGCGGATGCCGCCGGACGCCTTGACGCCCAGCCGGCCGCCGACGGTCGCGGCCATGATCTCCACGGCGTGCACGGACGCGCCGCCCGCGGGGTGGAAGCCGGTGGAGGTCTTCACGAAGTCGGCGCCCGCGGCCTCGGCGGCCCGGCAGACCTCGACGATCTCGTGGTCGCTCAGGGCGGCGGACTCGATGATGACCTTGAGCACGGTCGGCGCGGGGGCGGCGGCGCGCACGGCGGCGATGTCGGCCTGCACGGCCTCGAACCGCCCGGCCTTGGCGGCGCCCACGTCGATCACCATGTCGACCTCGTCCGCGCCGTCGGCGACGGAGCGCGCGGCCTCGGCGGCCTTCACCTCGCTGTGGTGCTTGCCGGACGGGAAGCCGCACACGGTGGCGACCTTGAGGCCCTGCGCGTCCAGCGGCAGGAACGACGGGGACACGCACACCGAGTAGACGCCGAGCCCGGCCCCCTCGGCGATCAGCGCCTCGACGTCCGCGACGGTCGCCTCCGGCTTCAGCAGGGTGTGGTCGACGAACTGCGCGAGTCCGGCGGCGTCCAAGGAGGTGGTCATGCGCGGTGCCTTCCTGATCCGAGGGGTGCGTGGCCGGGCAGGATCACCCGGTCGATGAGGTCGGTGCGCTCGTCCTCGTGGCAGAACGCGTGGTGCGCGGCGGTCAGCGTGACCGCGCGCAGGTCGTCGGCGGTCCAGCCGGCCTCGGTGACGAGCAGGTGCAGCTCCCGGCTCAGGCTGGTGCGGGACTGCAGACGGTTGTCGGTGTTGATCGTCACCGCGAAGCCCAGCCGCAGCAGCGTCGTGACGGGGTGCTTCGCGATCGACACGGCACCGCCGGTCTGCACGTTCGACGTCGGGCAGACCTCCAGGGCGATGCGGCGGTCCCGCACCCAGTGGGCGAGCCGGCCGAGGCGGTACGTCTCCCCCGCCGCCGTGATGTCGTCGGTCAGCCGGATGCCGTGCCCGAGCCGCAGCGCGCCGACGTCGACCGCGTCGTCCAGGGAGTCCGCGCCCGCGGCCTCGCCGGCGTGCACCGTGACCGGGAACCGGGCGGTGCGGAGCTGCGCGAAGGCCGCGCTCATCGCGCTCGCCGGGAAGCCGGACTCCGGGCCGGCCACGTCGAAGCCGACGACGCCGCGCTCCCGGTTCGCCAGCGCCAGGGACGCGACCTCGTCGGCGCGGTCGGACTGCCGCATGGCGCACAGGATCAGGCCGGTCCGGATGGTGCGGCCCTGGGCGGCGGCGGACGCCTCCCCCTCGGCCAGACCCTCGCGCACGGCGTCGACCGCCTGCTGCAGCGACAGGCCGCCGGACTGGTGCAGCTCGGGGGCGAAGCGCTCCTCGGCGTACACGACACCGTCGGCCGCGAGGTCCTCGACGGCCTCGCGCGCGACCCGGCGCAGGGCGTCGGCGGTCTGCATGACCCCGGCGGTGTGGACGAAGGTGTCGATGTACGCCTCGAGGCTGCCGCTGTCGGCGCTGTCCCGGAACCAGGCGGCCAGCGCCTCCGGGTCGGTGGCGGGGAGGTCGTGCCCCTGCCGCGCGGCCAGGTCGACCACGGTCGCGGGGCGCACGCCGCCGTCCAGGTGGTCGTGCAGCAGCACCTTCGGCAGCGCGACGATCTGCTCGAAGGTCACGGTCATGCGCCCCACGGTACTGGGCGCGGACCCGCGGGCCCGCATCGCGGACCCGCGGGCACCGCCGTCAGGGGTAGTCGTCGCGGTCGTCGTCCGGGACCGGCGTCGCCTGCTCCGAGACGTCCCCCGGGTCCGCCTCCCCCGACAGGTCCGGGCGCGGCTCCGGCGGCTCGTAGGCGCCGTCGCGCGCGTCGCGGTCGTCGTCCGGCTCGACTTCCGGCAGGTCGGTCAGCGCGGGCTCGCTGAGCCCCGCGTCCTGCCAGCTCTGGTCACCGGGCACCGTGCTCATGGCCACTCCTCCGCTCGGCGGGCAGTACCCGGCCATCGTCGCGCGGACGTGCCGCACCCGCCAGCCGCGCGCCGCTGCTCAGGCGGTCGAGCGCGGCCGCACGGGCAGCAGCGCCCACGCCAGGTGCGTCCAGCTGCCCAGGCCCGGCACGGGTCCCGCCGGCTCCCGCAGCGCCGCCCGCTCGACGGGCAGCACCGCCCCCGCGCCGGGCTCGTAGACCCGGTAGCCGTCGTCCGTCCGGCCGACCGCGAGCACCACGTGCCGGGGCACCGCGGCCCCGAGGCCGTCCGCGAGGTCGCCCCCGGAGTACAGCGGGACGGGCACCCCGCGGTCGAGCGCCGAGTCGACCCGCGCCAGCACGTCGTCGACCTCGGCGGTGCGGGTGTCGTCCACGAGCACCGACCGGTACGCGACCCCCGGGAACCGCGCCAGCCGCGCCGCGCCCCACGGCGGCGTGCCGAGCGCGCGGGGCCACGGGAACGGCCCGAGCGCCCGCGCGGTGCTGCGCCGGTGCAGGGCCGCCTGCAGCAGGCCCCAGCGCGCGGCGGCGGCCTCCTCGCCCGTCGCGTCGGCGTGCGCGGCCCGGCCGTCGGGGGTCCGGAACCACTCGGGCGCGTCGGGGTCGTGCGGCGCGGGCGGGTCGGTGAGGTCGAGGCCCGTCAGCTCCGGCGGCAGCACGCCGTCGGGGGCCCGGCCGGTCACGAGCCAGTACGCCAGCGCCGGGTCGCCCGCGGCGGCGAGCATGCCGAGCACCGCGGCCCCGCACGTGGTGCCGTCGACCTGGCGCGCCGCAGCCGAACTCCACCGGACCGTGCGACCGAGCGGCACGTCCAGCGGCGCGAGCACCTGCCGGCGCCGGCGCGGGTCGAGGGCGTCGAGCGCCGCGGGGTCGATCAGGGAGGCGGACGCCCGGTGCCGCGCGGCGCCCTCGTGCCCGGCGGCGGGGTCCTCCGACGTGCCGACGCGCGCGCCGGCGTGGGCGCCGACGTGCCGCGCACCGGCACCCGCGCCCGCATCCGCGAGACCCGCACCCGCGACACCCGCAGCCGCCCCCGGCTTGCGCGGCGCCGGGGGCACCACGCGCCCGCGCACCGCCCGCAGCACCGTCGTCAGCTGCGCGTGCCGCCAGCCCGCCCGTCCGCCCACGTCCGCCACCTCCACGCCGAGAGTCCAGTACATGCTGCCTCCCCGCCGTCGCAGCCCACATCTCCTGCCCTCCCACCGCCCGGCGCGCGGGGCGGGCAGCGGAGCGGCGCGCGGGCGGCGAGGTGAGTGCGGCGAGATGGCATTCCGCGCCTGCAACCCGCGGGTCGGATGCAGGCGCGAAGTGTCATCTCGGCGCCCCGTCAGCGCCGGGGAGGCGCGGGACGCCTCGCGTCAGGACGCGTCGACGCGGTCCAGCAGCAGCGGGGTCGGGGTGTACGCCGCGTCCGCGGAGACCTCCGCCGCGTCCAGGAGCGCGTCCCGGGCGCGGTCGAAGCGCTCGGGCGTGTCCGTGTGCAGCGTCATCAGCGGCTGCCCGGCCCGGACGGTGTCGCCCGGCTTCGCGTGCAGCTCGACGCCCGCGCCGGCCTGCACCGGGTCCTCCTTGCGGGCGCGGCCCGCGCCGAGGCGCCACGCCGCGATGCCGACCGCGTACGCGTCGAGGCGGGTGAGCACGCCGTCGGCGGGCGCGAGCACCTGCTCGGTGTGCCGGGCGACCGGGAGCGTCGCGTCGGGGTCGCCGCCCTGGGCCGCGATCATCCGGCGCCAGGCGTCCATGGCGCGGCCGTCCCGCAGCGCGGCAGCCACGTCGACGTCGGGCTTGCCGGCGGCCGCGAGCATCTCCTGCGCGAGCGCGACGGTGAGCTCCACGACGTCGCCGGGCCCGCCGCCGGCGAGCACCTCGACGGACTCGCGGACCTCGAGGGCGTTGCCCGCCGTGAGGCCCAGCGGCGTCGACATGTCGGTGAGCAGCGCGACCGTCTTCACGCCCGCGTCGGTGCCGAGGTCGACCATGGTGCGGGCGAGCTCGCGCGCACGGTCGAGGTCCTTCATGAACGCGCCCGACCCGACCTTGACGTCGAGCACGAGCGCGCCGGTGCCCTCGGCGATCTTCTTGCTCATGATCGACGAGGCGATGAGCGGGATGGCCTCGACGGTGCCGGTGACGTCGCGCAGCGCGTAGAGCTTGCGGTCGGCGGGGGCGAGCCCGGAGCCGGCCTGGCAGATGACCGCACCGACGCCGTCGAGCTGCGCCATCATCTCGTCGTTGGACAGCGCGGCGCGCCAGCCCGGGATCGACTCGAGCTTGTCCAGCGTGCCGCCGGTGTGGCCGAGCCCGCGGCCGGACAGCTGCGGGACGGCGACGTCGAACACGGCGACCAGCGGCGCCAGCGGCAGCGTGATCTTGTCGCCGACGCCCCCCGTGGAGTGCTTGTCGGCGGTCGGGCGGCGCAGGCCGGAGAAGTCCATCCGCTCGCCGGACGCGATCATCGCGGCGGTCCAGCGGGCGATCTCCGCCCGGTCCATGCCGTTGAGCAGGATCGCCATGTTGAGGGCGGACATCTGCTCCTCGGCGACGACGCCCCGGGTGTACGCGTCGATGACCCAGTCGATCTGGGCGTCGCTCAGGCGGTGGCCGTCGCGCTTGGTGACGATGACGTCGACGGCGTCGAACTGCTCGGTGCTCACTTGTCGGACTTCCTCTCGACCAGGTCGGCGGGCCCGAACGCGTCGGGCAGCACCTCGGTCATCGGCTTGATCCCGCTCACGGTGTCGACGAGCAGGTCGGGGCCCCCGTGCTCCCACAGGAGCTGGCGGCAGCGGCCGCACGGCATCAGGGCGTTGCCGTGGGCGTCCACGCAGGCGAACGCGACCAGGCGCCCGCCGCCGGACACGTGCAGGCCGGACACGAGCGCGCACTCGGCGCACAGCGTCAGGCCGTAGGACGCGTTCTCCACGTTGCAGCCGACGACCACGCGGCCGTCGTCGACCAGCGCGGCGACGCCGACGGGGAACTTCGAGTACGGGACGTACGCGCGGTGCATCACCTCGGTGGCGGCGGCCCGCAGGGCGTCCCAGTCGATCGTGGGGGTGGTGGTCATCTCAGGTCCGGCTCCTCTCGGGGCGGACCGGCCGCCCCACGACACCACGACGGCCGCCGCCCGCGGGTGGCGGGACGGCGGCCGGTGGACTCACTTGACGTACGCGATGCCCTCCGCGGCGGGGGCCCGCACGCGGCCGACGAGGCCCGCGACGGCGAAGATCGTCACGACGTACGGCGTCATCAGCATGATCTGGCTGGGGATCGGCGTGCCGATGATGCCGAGCACCACCTGCAGGTTGTCGGCGAACCCGAACAGCAGGGCCGCGGCGAGCGCGCCCTTCGGGCTCCACCGGCCGAGGATCATCGCGGCGAGGGCGATGAAGCCCTTCCCGCCGGTCATCTCCTTGCCGAACGCGAGGCCGTTCGCGACGGTGAAGAACGCCCCGCCGAGGCCGGCGACCGCGCCGCCGAGCAGCGTGTTGCGGACCCGGGTGCGGTTGACCTTGATGCCGACGGTGTCCGCGGCCTTCGGGTGCTCGCCGACCGCGCGCAGGCGCAGGCCCCACCGGCTGCGGAAGATCAGCACCTGGAGCACGACCACGACGACGTACATCAGGTACACGAGCGCGGTCTGCCGGAACAGCACCGGGCCGATGACCGGGATGTCGGACAGCAGCGGGATGGGCAGCGTCGGCAGGCGCGGCGGCGCGTTGAGCGTCGTCGCGTTGTCCTTCAGCACGGTCGAGAACAGGTACGACGTGATGCCGACGACCAGCACGTTGAGCACGACGCCGACGATGATCTGGTCGACCACGTACTTGATCGCGAACGCCACCAGCAGGGCCGAGACCAGCGCACCGGCGATCGGCGCGGCGATGAGGCCCATGTACGCGCTCTGCGTCAGCGTGGCGACGACCGCGGCGAGGAACGCCCCGGCGAGCAGCTGGCCCTCGATCGCGATGTTGATGATGCCGGACCGCTCGCACAGCACGCCGGCGAGGGCGCCGAACACCAGCGGCACCGCGAGGAACAGGGACCCCTGCAGCAGGCTCGTCAGGGGCAGCGGCTGCGTCTTGCCGGCGACCGCCCAGGTGAGCAGCGCGAAGATCAGCACGACCGCGTACACGGCCGGCAGCCAGATGCCGACCTTGCGACGGTTCCGCGCCGCGTAGAACGACCACGCGGACAGGGCGAGCGCGACGAGGCACAGGACGATCGCGGTGGCCTTGGACGGCACCGTGAACCGGATGTCCTCGCCGGGCGCGAACATCGTGAACGTCGTCTCGCGACCGGAGGCCGGCAGCACGCCGAACAGCAGCAGCGCGAGGACGGCGACCGAGGCGTAGCCGATCGGCGCCCGCAGGCTGACGGGCGGCAGGACCTGCGCCGCCGGGGCGGCCGGCGCGGCTGGGGCGGGTGCGGTCACGGCGCTCACGCGGCGGCCTCCTTGACGACGGGCGCGGACAGCTCGGGCGCGGGGGCGCCGGCCCGGCCGCGGGGGGCCGGGAGCCGGAACACCGCACGCACCAGCGGGGGCGCCGCGATGAACAGCACGACGAGGGACTGGACGACCAGCACGATGTCGATCGGCGTGCCGGTGCGGGCCTGCATGGCGAACCCGCCGGCGCGCAGGGCCCCGAACAGCAGACCGGCGAAGAACGTGCCGAGCGGCTTGGACCGGCCGAGCAGGGCGACCGTGATCGCGTCGAAGCCGAAGCTCGCGGCGATGCCGGCGGTCAGCACCTTCTCGGTGCCGAGCACCTGCGCGGAGCCGGCCATGCCCGCCAGCGCACCGGCGACGACCATGACGACGAGGTAGATGCGGTTGACGTTGATGCCCGCGGTGCGCGCGGCGCTCGGGTTCGAGCCGACCGCGCGGAACGCGAAGCCGATGGTCGACCGGTTCATCAGCCACCACACGAACACCGCCGCGAGGATCGCGACGACGAAGCCGAGGTGCAGGCGGAACTGCGAGCCGAGGAGCAGCGGGTACAGCGCGCTCTCCTTCAGCGGCGGCGAGATCGGGTTGTTGCTCGACCCGCGCTTGAACGCCGTCGTGGTCAGCAGGTACCCGACCAGGTAGATCGCGATGTTGTTGAGCATGATCGTGACGATCACCTCGTTGGCGCCGGTGCGGGCCTTGAGGAAGCCCGCGATCCCGGCCCACAGGCCGCCGCCGATCATCGCGCCGATCACCGCGAGCAGCAGGTGCAGCCCCGGGGGCAGATCCCACGCGAAGCCGATGTACCCGGCGAAGACCGCGCCGAGGATGATCTGGCCCTGCGCACCGATGTTGAACATGCCGGCCCGGAAGCCGATGCCCAGCCCGAGGCCCGCCAGGATCAGCGGCACGGCCCAGGTCATCGTCTCGGTGATCGGGCGGATCGCGCGCGCGAACGTCGTCGCGGCCGGGTCGAACACGGCGCCCTGGAACAGCGCGACGTACGCGCCCCAGACGGCGTCCCACGCGGCGGAGAAGAAGTCCATCGGCCGGGCGAAGAAGTACGTCGCGGCGTCCTGCACGTCGCTGTCGGCCGCCGCGATCAGCACGCCGGAGATCACGAGCGCCAGCACGAGGGCGGCGACGGTGACGAGCCAGCTGCTGCTGAGCATCTCCCGCAGCGCGGTCTGCGAGCGGGACTCGAGCCCGTCCTCGCGCGGGGCGGGAGCGGGCGCGGTGGACCCGGCCGGCTGGTCCGGGGCGGGGGTCGCCTGGCTCACTTGCTGTCCTCCTCGGAGGCGTCGATGTCGGCCTCGCCGAGCACGGTGTGGTGGGACGCGGCCTGCTGCACGGCCTCGTCCTGCGGGACGCCGGCCATCATGAGGCCGAGCACGTCGCGGTCCGTCCCGCCGGGGACGACGCCGACGATCCGGCCGCGGTACATCACGACGATCCGGTCGGCCAGGGCGAGCACCTCGTCGAGCTCGGTCGACACGATGATGACCGGGGTGCCGCTGTCCCGCTCCTGCACGATCCGCTTGTGCACGAACTCGATGGAGCCGACGTCCAGACCGCGGGTCGGCTGCGAGGCGATGAGCAGCCGCAGCGGGCGGGACATCTCCCGGGCCAGCACGACCTTCTGCTGGTTGCCGCCGGACAGGGTGCCGGCGTGCGCGTCGACCGACGGCGTCCGGACGTCGAACTCGACCGTGCGCTGCTCGGCGTTCGCGCGGACCTTGCGGGGGTCGAGCGACACCCCGCGGGCGAACGGCTCGCGGTCGAACAGGTCGAGGATGAGGTTCTCCGCCACGGAGAAGTCGGCGACGACGCCGTCCTCCGTGCGGTCCTCGGGCACGAAGCCGACGCCCGCGGCGAGCGTCTGGCGCACCGTCCGGCCGACCAGCTCGGTCCCGTCGAGGACGACGGAGCCGGCGACGGGGTGCTGCAGGCCGAGGATCACCTCGGTGAGCTCCGTCTGCCCGTTGCCCTGCACGCCGGCGACCGCGACGATCTCGCCGCGCGCGACGTCGAACGACACGTCGTCGACCTGCCGCACGCCGGCCTCGTCGAGCACCGTCAGGTTCCGCACCTGCAGGGCGACCTCGCCGGCCTGCGCGGGCGCGCGGTCGACGCCGAGGGACACGGAACGGCCGACCATGAGCGAGGCGAGCTCGGTCTCCGCGGCGTCGGGCCACGCGCTGCCGACGACCTTGCCGCGGCGGATCACCGTGATGCGGTCTGCGACGGCGCGGACCTCACGGAGCTTGTGCGTGATGAAGACGATGGACGTGCCGGCCGCCTTGAGCTGGCGCATGATCGCGATGAGCTCGTCGGTCTCCTGCGGCGTCAGCACCGCGGTCGGCTCGTCGAGGATGAGCACCTTCGCGTCGCGCGACAGCGCCTTGATGATCTCGACCCGCTGCTGCGCGCCGACCGGGAGGTCCTCGACCAGGGCGTCGGGGTCGACGTCGAACCCGAACCGGTCGGAGATCTCCTTGACCCGGCGGCGCGCGGCGGCGAGGTCGATCATCCCGCCGCCCTTGACCGGCTCGTAGCCGAGGACGACGTTCTCCGCGACCGTGAACACCGGGACGAGCATGAAGTGCTGGTGCACCATGCCGATGCCGGCGGCCATGGCGTCGCCGGGGCCGGCGAACGTCACGGGACGGTCGTCGACGAGGATCTCGCCGTCGTCCGGGTCGTAGAACCCGTAGAGCACGTTCATGAGCGTGCTCTTGCCCGCCCCGTTCTCGCCCAGCAGCGCGTGGATCTCGCCGGGCTCGACCACGAGGTCGATGTGGTCGTTCGCCACCAGGGCGCCGAAACGCTTGGTGATCCCGCGCAGCTCCAGCTTCACGTGGGCCTGCTCCTTCGATCGTTCGTGGTGCGCACACTAGGGCAATTCAGACGGTGAGTCGTAGGACCCGTCCCGGTCGTGCCCCCGTCGCCCGGCCGGTGACGCACCGGTGGCCCGGGCAGGCTCGCTGCCCGGGCCACCGTGGTGCGTGCGTCAGTTCTGGCTCGGGGACTCCACGACCAGGTCGCCCGCGATGATCTGGGCCTTCAGCTCGTCGATCGCCGTCTTGACGTCGGCCGGGACGACCGAGTCGAAGTCGTGGAACGGCGCGATGCCGATGCCCTCGTTCTCGAGGGTGCCGACGTACGGGTCGGAGGAGAAGTTGCCCTCCGAGGCCTCCTTGACCGTGTCGTACACGGCCTGGCCGATCTCCTTCATGACGGAGGTCAGGACGATGCCGGAGTAGTCCGGAGCCGTCTCGTACCAGTCGGCGTCGACGCCGACGATCGTGACGTCACCGGCCTCCTGCGCGGCGGCGGCGGCACCCAGGCCGACCGGGCCGGCGACGGGCATGATGACGTCGGCGCCCTGGTCGATGAAGCCCTTGGCGATGTTCTGGCCGTTGGCCTGGTTCTCGAAGTCACCGGTGAAGGAACCCGTCTGGGCCTCCTTGTCCCAGCCGAGGACCGCCACGTTCGCGCCGTTGTCCTCGTTGAACTTCGCGACGCCGTCGACGAAGCCGTCCATGAAGATCGACACGGACGGGAGCTGGATGCCGCCGAAGGTGGCGACGGTGCCCGTGGTCGAGGTGGCGGCGGCGGCGTAGCCGGCCAGGTACGCGGCCTCCTGCGTGTTGAACAGCAGGGGCTTGGCGTTGTCCAGGGTCACCGGGTTGAAGTCGGCGTCCGAGAACGAGGAGTCGATGAGGCCGAACTCGATGTCGGGGTTCGCCTCGGCGGCCGTCTGGATCGGGTCCTCGAGGAGGAAGCCGACGCCGATGATGAGGTTGCAGCCCTGGGAGACCAGCGAGTCGATGTTCGGGGTGAAGTCGGTCTCGGCCGTGGACTCGACCTTGACCTCCTCGATGCCCAGCTCCTCCGCGGCGCGGTCGAGGCCCTCGGCACCGGACTGGTTGAAGGACTTGTCCTCGAAACCGCCCGAGTCGGAGACCATGCAGGCCTTGAAGTCGGAGCCGCCGTCGGAACCGGCGTTGTCGTCCGACTCCTCCGGCGCGCTGCCGCAGGCGGCGAGGGCGAGCGCGACAGCCCCGCTGAGGGCGGCCACACGGATGATCTTCTTCACGCGACACTCCTGCTTCTCGTCGTCGACCGGTCCGGGTCGCCCGCCCGGGCCGCGCGCCTCGTTGCGCGCCGCACACGACGGTTCCGTCCGGTGTTCGCCACGAACCCTAGCCACGCGCAGGTGTCCGTCGTGTTACCGGGAGGTCGCCGAGGGCCTTCGTTACTCACTTGGAACATTCGCCCGCCGGGCGAACTCACCCGACCGGCCCAGCGGACCACCCGTGTGCCGGTCAGGCGCCCGTGACGTCCCCCGACCGGGGGGTGCCGGCCAGCAGCGCCGCGCGCGCCAGCAGCGCCGCACCGGCGCCGATCGCGCGCTCGTCCACGACGAGGTCGCCCTGGTGGATGTCGTACGTCCGGCCGCCCGGCGTCCGCGTGCCCAGCCGGGCCATCGCGCCCGGCACCTTGGTCAGGTACCAGGCGAAGTCCTCGCCGCCCAGCGACTGCTCGGTCAGCTGCACGGAGTCCTCGCCGAGCACGTCCCGCGCGGCGGCCTCGAGCACCGCGGTCGCGCGCTCGTCGTTCTCGACCGGCGGGACGCCCCGCTGGTGCCGGACCTCGACCTCGACGCCGTAGGGCGCGACGACCTGCTCGACCGCCTCGTGCACGACCTGCGACGCCCGCTCCCAGGCCCGCACGTCGAGGCACCGCAGCGTCCCGCGCACCGAGCCGGACGCCGGGATCGCGTTGTGCGCGGAGCCCGCCTGCACGGCACCCCACGTGAGGTTCACGCCGGAGCGCGGGTCCAGCCGGCGCCCGAGCACCGCGGGGACCTGCGTGATGACCTGGCCGAGCGCGTACACGACGTCACCCGTGAGGTGCGGGCGGGAGGTGTGGCCGCCCTGGCCGGTCACGATCACCGTGACCTCGTCGGACGCCGAGGTGATCGGGCCGATCCGGGTGCCGATGCGGCCGACGTCGACCTTCGGGTCGCAGTGCAGCGCGAAGATCCGGCCCACGCCGTCGAGCGCGCCCTGGTTCAGCACGTCCAGCGCGCCGCCCGGCTGCACCTCCTCGGCCGGCTGGAACACCAGCCGCACGCCGGTCGGCAGCTCCCCGGCGGCGTGCAGCTCGGCCAGGACCAGGCCGGCGCCGAGCAGCGCCGTGGTGTGCACGTCGTGGCCGCAGGCGTGCGCGACGCCGTGCACCGTCGAGGCGTAGGGCAGGCCGGTCGTCTCCTGCACGGGCAGGGCGTCGATGTCCGCGCGCAGCGCGATCCGCCGGCGCCCGGTCTCCACGGACGAGGGACCGATGTCGCACGTGAGGCCGGTGCCCGCGAGCATCCGGGGGGTGAGCCCGGCCAGCCGCAGCCGGTCCGCGACCAGGTGGGTGGTGCGCTGCTCGGTCCGGCCGAGCTCGGGGTGGGCGTGGATGTCGCGGCGGACCTCCACCAGCTCGGGCTGCAGGGTGTCCACGAGCTGGGTCACCCGGGTGGCGTCGACGATCACCCGACCGACCCTAGCCGTCCGCGCAGGCCGGGGCGCGTGCGCGTCAGAGCAGGTCGTCCCGGCCGCGCCCGCGCCAGCCGTCCACCGCCTGCTTGACCGCCTGCGCGTGCGCGCGGGTGGTGACGAGGAGCGCGTCGGGGGTGTCGACCACCACGGCGTCCGGCACGCCCAGCACCGTGACGGTCCGGCCGGCCGCGGGCACGACCACCGCTCCCCCGGCGTCGATCCGCTGCACCAGCGCCTCGTCACCGAGCGTCCGGGCCCCGTCGACGCCGACCGGCGGCAGCAGGGTCCCGAGCGACGCGAAGTCGCCGACGTCGTCCCAGGTGAAGTCGCCGGGCACCACCGCGACGCCCCCCGCGGCGGCCACCGGCTCCGCGATGGCGTGGTCGATGGCGATCTTGGTCAGCCCGGGCCACACCTCGGTGAGGACCGCGTCACGCCGCGCGGGGTCGTCCCACGCCGCGGCGATGGTGCGCAGGCCGGCGGCGAGCGGGGGCAGCTGCTCGGCGAGGTGGTCGAGCAGCACGCCCGCCCGGACGAGGAACATGCCGGCGTTCCACCGGTAGTCCCCCGTCGCGAGGTAGGCGGCGGCCGTCTCGGCGTCGGGCTTCTCCGTGAACCCCGCCACGTGCCGGGCGCTCGGGGCGCCCTCCACGCCGAGCGGCTCCGAGGAGCGGACGTACCCGAACGCGGTGGACGGCGACGTCGCGGTGATGCCGATGGTGACGACGTACCCGGCGCGGGCCGCCTCGACGCCCTCGGTGACGGCCGACCAGAACTGCGGCAGGTCCTCGATGACCTGGTCCGCCGCGAAGGAGCCCAGCACCACGTCGGGGCCGTGCCGCTCGGCGAGGACCGCCGCCGCGAGCCCGATCGCCGCCATGGAGTCGCGCGGCGACGGCTCCGCGACCACCTGACCGGGGCCGAGCTCGGGCAGCTGCGCGCCGACGGCCTCCGCGTGCCGGACGCCGGTGACGACCAGGACGCCGTCGCGGCCGGTGAGCGGCAGCAGCCGGTCGACCGTGCTCTGCAGGAGCGTGCGCCCGGTGCCGGTCAGGTCGTGCAGGAACTTCGGCGACCCCTGGCGGGACAGCGGCCACAGCCGGGTGCCGGCGCCACCGGCGGGCACGACGGCGTGGAAGCCGGGGATCGGGCGCGGGGCGTTCGCGGCAGGGACGGGCATGGCGGTCAGGGTATCGGGACGAACCGGCACACACCGGGCCCCCAACGGGTGGATCTTCGACCAGGGACCTCGGTCCCAACCCGGGTGTGCGCTTGGTCACATCAGGGCCGATCGACACCCCCGCGGGCGGTGGCGCGGCGCACCATCACTACAGTTGTGTGACCGGACACAGCAGTCCCGCCCGAACTCGCCAGGAGGCCTCTCGTGCCCACTGCGCCTGCCGAACCCCGCAGCGTCGCCGCCCCCACGGCGAAGCGGATCCCCGGCGGCACCCTCTACCGCGGCCGTGAAGGCATGTGGTCCTGGGTCGCCCACCGGGTCACCGGCGTGCTCATCTTCTTCTTCCTGCTCGTGCACGTCCTGGACACCTCGCTCGTGCGGGTGTCGCCCGAGGCGTACAACGCCGTGATCGGCACCTACAAGAACCCGATCATGGGCCTCGGCGAGGCCGGGCTGGTCGCCGCCATCGTGTTCCACGCCTTCAACGGCGTGCGGATCATGCTGGTCGACTTCTGGTCCAAGGGCGCGAAGTACCAGCGCGTGATGCTCTGGGTCGTGCTCGGCCTGTTCGTCGTGACCATGGCGGGGTTCCTGCCGCGGCACCTCATGCACGTCTTCGGAGGCGAGTGATGACGACGATCCCCGCCCCCCGCACCGTCGCGCCGCGTCCCGGCCGCCGGACGAGCCGCGGCAACTGGGAGCTGTACGGCTGGGTGTTCATGCGCGCGTCCGGCGTGGTGCTGCTCGTGCTGATCTTCGGGCACCTGTTCGTCAACCTCGTCGCGGGCGACGGCATCACCGCCATCGACTTCGGCTTCGTCGCCGGCAAGTGGGCGTCCCCGTTCTGGCAGGTCTGGGACCTGCTCATGCTCTGGCTCGCGATGATCCACGGCACCAACGGCGTGCGGACGATCATCAACGACTACGCCGAGCGCGACGGCACCCGCCTGGTCCTCAAGCTCGCGCTCTACACCGCGTTCGTCGTCGTGGTCGTGCTCGGCACCCTGGTGATCTTCACCTTCGACCCGTGCCCCGTGGACTCCCCGGCCGACCTGCTGCCGTCGTTCTGCACCGCCTGACACCCCCACAGCCTTGGAGGCATCGACCCCGATGCAGACCCACCAGTTCGACGTCGTCATCGTCGGCGCCGGCGGCGCCGGGATGCGCGCCGCCCTCGAGTCGTCCGCCCGCACCCGCACGGCGGTCATCTCGAAGCTCTACCCGACCCGCTCGCACACCGGCGCGGCCCAGGGCGGCATGTGCGCCGCGCTCGGCAACGTCGAGGACGACAACCCCGAGTGGCACACGTTCGACACCGTCAAGGGCGGCGACTACCTGGTCGACCAGGACGCCGCGACGATCATGGCGAACGAGGCCATCGACGCCGTGCTCGACCTGGAGCGGATGGGCCTGCCGTTCAACCGCACGCCCGAGGGCCGGATCGACCAGCGCCGGTTCGGCGGCCACACCCGCAACCACGGCGAGGCCGCCGTGCGCCGGGCCTGCTACGCCGCGGACCGCACCGGCCACATGATCCTGCAGACGCTCTACCAGCAGTGCGTGAAGAACGAGGTCGCGTTCTTCAACGAGTTCTACGTGCTGGACCTGATCCTCACGCACGACCTCACCGCCCGCGAGGTCCCCGAGGGCGAGGACGTGGCCGTCTCGGGCGTCGTCGCGTACGAGCTCGCCACCGGTGAGATCCACGTGTTCCGCGCGAAGTCCGTCGTCCTGGCGACCGGCGGCGCGGGCAAGATCTACAAGACGACCTCCAACGCGCACACCCTGACCGGCGACGGCATGGCGCTCGCCTACCGCCGCGGCCTGCCGCTGGAGGACATGGAGTTCTTCCAGTTCCACCCGACCGGCCTCGCGGGCCTGGGCATCCTGCTCTCCGAGGCCGCGCGCGGCGAGGGCGGCATCCTCCGCAACGCCGACGGCGAGCGGTTCATGGAGCGGTACGCGCCCACGATCAAGGACCTCGCGCCGCGCGACATCGTCGCCCGGTCCATGGCCAACGAGGTGCGCGAGGGCCGGGGCGCCGGACCGAACAAGGACTACGTCCTGCTCGACCTCACCCACCTGGACCCCGCGCACATCGACGCGAAGCTCCCGGACATCACCGAGTTCGCCCGCACCTACCTGGGCATCGAGCCGTACACCGAGCCGGTGCCGGTCTACCCGACCGCGCACTACGCCATGGGTGGCGTGCCGACCAACGTCGAGGCGGAGGTGCTGCGCGACACGAACCACGTCGTCAAGGGCCTGTACGCCGCCGGCGAGGTCGCGTGCGTCTCCGTGCACGGCTCCAACCGGCTCGGCACGAACTCGCTGCTCGACATCAACGTGTTCGGCAAGCGCGCCGGCATCTCCGCCGCCGAGTACGCGCGCACCGCGCCGTGGGTGGACCTGCCGGAGTCGCCCGAGGCCGCCGTCGTCGCGCAGCTCGAGAACATGCGCGAGCGCCCCCAGGGCGAGCGCGTCTCCGACGTCCGCCGCGAGCTGCAGCAGACGATGGACACCAACGCGCAGGTGTTCCGCACCGCGGAGTCCCTGCGCCAGGCGTTCCAGGACATCCAGGTCCTGCAGGAGCGCTACTCCCGCGTGTCGGTCCAGGACAAGGGCCGCGCGTTCAACACCGACCTGATCGAGGCGCTCGAGCTGGGCTTCCTGCTCGACATCGCCGAGACCGTCGTCGTCGGGGCGCTGAACCGCCGGGAGTCCCGCGGCGGGCACTTCCGCGAGGACTACCCCAAGCGCGACGACGAGTCGTTCATGGAGCACACGATGGCCTACCGCCGCGTGCCCGGCGTCCCGGTCGACTCCCCCGCCGGCTCCGCGCCGAAGGGCGAGGAGATCCCGGCACCCGGCCCCGGCCGCCCGGCCGTCGTCCTGGGCACCAAGCCCGTCGTGACCACCGTGTACCAGCCGATGGAGCGGAAGTACTGATGACTGCTGTTCTGGACCGCGACGCGTCCGCGGAGCCGAAGGCCGGCGAGATCCCGTCGTTCGACGTGACCCTGAAGATCCGGCGCTACAAGCCGGAGACCCACGGCGACGAGCCGTTCTGGGAGGAGTTCACGGTCACCGCCCACGGCACCGACCGGCTCCTGGACGCCCTACACAAGATCAAGTGGGAGCACGACGGGTCACTGACGTTCCGCCGCTCCTGCGCGCACGGGGTCTGCGGGTCGGACGCCATGCGGATCAACGGGCGCAACCGGCTGGCGTGCAAGGCCCTGCTCAAGGACCTGAACCCCGACAAGCCGATCACCGTCGAGCCCATCAAGGGCCTGCCGGTCATCAAGGACCTCGTGGTCGACATGGAGCCGTTCTTCGCCTCCTACCGCGAGATCATGCCGTTCCTCATCACCACCGGCACCGAGCCGTCCCGCGAGCGGATCCAGTCCCCCGAGGAGCGGGCCCGGTTCGACGACACCACGAAGTGCATCCTGTGCGCCGCGTGCACGAGCTCCTGCCCGGTGTTCTGGACCGACGGGCAGTACTTCGGCCCCGCGGCGATCGTCAACGCGCACCGGTTCATCTTCGACAGCCGCGACGAGGGCGGGGCCCAGCGGCTCGAGATCCTCAACGACAAGGAGGGCGTCTGGCGCTGCCGGACCACCTTCAACTGCACCGAGGCGTGCCCCCGCGGCATCGAGGTCACCAAGGCGATCCAGGAGGTCAAGCGCGCGATGATCACCCGCGCGTTCTGACCTTCCCGCCTCCCCGGACCGACCACGAAGTGGAGCGTTCTGCCCGACTCGCCTCGGCGTGTCGGGCAGAACGCTCCACTTCGTCACGGAGCGCGCGACCCGGGGTCCCGAGCGACGTGCCACCGCGCGCGCGGACGCCGCTCCAGCGCCCGTCGGCGTGCCGCCAGGGCGCGGGCCTGCCAGCGGGCACGTGAGGTCGGTGTCGCCAGGTCGGCCGACGTCGCCCGCAGGACCTCGATGCCGACCGCGTGCAGCCGCTCCTGGCGGTCCGCGTCGGCGCTGCGCCGGTCCGCACCCGAGTGCACCGCGCCGTCGTACTCCGCGACCAGTCCGCTGCTCTCGTCGAGCACGTCGACCCGCGCCACGAACCGCCCGTCCGCGTCCAGCACGACCGGATTGCACCGGGGCACCGGCAGTCCCGCCGCGAGCCACACCAGGCGCATGCGCGACTCCTGCGGGGACTCGACCCCGTCGGCGGACAGCGCCAGCGCCCGCCTGGCCGCGCCGACGCCCCTCCAGCCTCCTCGTCGACGCACCAGGCCCGCGAGCTCCTCGACGTCCAGCAGCCCGAGCGCCCGCAACCGGTCGAGCCCGGCCACCGCGTCCTCGATCCCGGCCGTGCGTGCCACGTCGAACGCCGTCCGGACCGGCGCGGTGACCGGGATGCCGTCGACCAGCACCCGCTCGTCCGGCGACACCCGGCTCCGCAGCAGGCGCTGCCCGGGCCGGGCCGTGAGGCGGACCTCGCGCGGCGCGAGCAGCAGCACGGGCAGCAACGCGGGCCGCCCGGAAGCCGACACGCCGTCGAAGAACGGCACCTCCGCCGTCGACCGGCTCGCGGGACGCCGGCTCCCGCCACGACCGTGACGTCCGATCACGCGCTTCTCGTGCAGCCGAGCCGCCACCCATCCGCCGATCGTGACCGACGGAGGCGCACCGGCCGCCGCGACGGCGATCCGGACGTCCGCGTCCGCCAGTGACGTACCCGCCGCGACGTGCACCCCGTGGGCCGCGCGGACGTACCCGGCGCGGAGGTCGGCGCGTCGGCCGCGCGCGACGGCATCCCGGCTCACGAGCACCGCGGGCAGGGCGGCATCGTCGGACGACGGAGAGTCACGAGCGCGGTCCGGCGAGGGCGTCATCGCCCCAGCCTGGGCCGCAGCGGGCCGTGCGGACCAGCGCGTCGCACGCGCTGGGGACGACCGTCGCCGCGTCCACGTCGCGACACGCCGTGCGGCCGAGGCGGTGTCCCGCACGCCGGCACCAAGTGGTGAGTTCGGCCCGACTCACCTCGGCGTGTCCGGCACAACGCTCCACTCGGCGCCCGAGGGGGCGCGCCCGAGGGGGCGCGCGGGGGTCAGACGGCCGCGGGCTCCGGCTCCTGGTCCGCCTCCGCCTCGTCCGCGGCCGGGGGGTCGGCCGTCCACGCGGCGGCGAGCAGCACGATGCGGGCGATGAGGTTCACCCAGATCAGCAGCGTCACGATGACGGCGAACGACGCGAGGACGGCGTTGCGCTGCGCCGACCCGGCGACCACCGACGTCCCGAGCACCCGCACGAGCCCGAGCCCGACCGCCGCGACGAGCATCCCCTGCCGCAGGTCCCGCCACGCCGGGGCCTGACCCGCCAGCACCACCACGATCAGCCAGAACGTCAGCGCGTCCACCACGAACGCGACGGCGATGCCGGCGGCGCGGAGCACGATCGTCCCGACGGTCGACCCGTCCAGCCCGAGGACGTGCAGGGCCCAGTCGGCGGCGGTCGTCGTGGCGATGCTCAGGAGCGCGGACAGCAGGATCGCCCCGCCGATGCCCGCGAAGCCGCCGAGCTCCCGGAGCTTGCCGGCGACGAGGTTGCCGCCCCCGGCCGCCGGGTCGAACATCGCCCGGACGGCGGTGCGCAGGGCCGCCATCGCGGAGATCGCGCTGACCACGAGCACGACCAGCGCGACGATGCCGGCGACCCCGACGCCGGTGCTGAGGGTGAGCGTGTCGGGGTCGATGATGCCGCTCTTGTCGTCGCCGCTGGTCTGCACGAGGCCCGGGAGGTTGGCGTCGATGGTCTCCAGGACGGTCTGCCGGAGCGCGTCGTTCTCGCCCAGGACGGCCATGAAGACGGTGTAGCCGATGGTGAGGCCGGCGAACACGGAGAAGATCGTCGCGTAGGCGATGCCGCCGGTCAGGACCCCGCCGCCGGCCGCGCCGAACCGGGCGTTGGCCCGCGCGGCGCGGGTGTGCTGCCACCACGCGAGGAGGGCCTTGGCGCGGGCGACCAGCCCCGCTACCCCGGCGGGGTACACGCGGGCGCCGATGTCCTTGCGGTTGCCCGCGACCACGTCCTGCGTGCTGGCGGCGCGGGCGTGCGCGCGACCGGCGCCCTGCGGTTCGGCCGGGACTCCCATGCCGTGACCCTAGGAGCCCGGACCGTGCTCGGCATCCCGGCGCCCGCCGCGACCGGCTCGGCCGCGGCTCCGTCGGGCCAGGTCAGGCGGGGGCGGGGCGGGCCGGGGCGCCGTCGCCGGGCGTGCTCGCCCCCGTCAGCGGGAACGAGGCCATCGCGCGCCACATGCCGTCGTCGCCGTGCTCGTAGACGTGGATCTCGGTGACGTCGAACCGGGCGTCGTACCCGGCGAGCTCCGTGAACGCCCGGTCCAGCGCGTCGTCCGGGACGTCGTGCGCGATGGTGACGTGCGGGTGGTAGTGGAACCGGAGCTCCTGCGCGAGCGGCCCCGACCGGACGCCGACCTCCAGCAGCTCGCACGCCGCGATGCCCTCGACCACCTGCACGAACACCACGGGCGAGACCGGCCGGAACGTGGCCGTCCCCCGCAGGTGCACCGTGAACGGCGCGTGCTGGGCCGCGACGGCGCGGAGGTGCGCGGCCACGTCGTCCAGGGCGGAGACGGGCACGACGGTGGGGCCGAGCAGCGTGATGTGCGGCTGGATCAGGTCCGCCGCCGGGTCGCCGACGCGGGCGCGCGCGCCCTGGAGCTGGCCGGCGTACGGCTCGGGCACCGTGACCGCGACGCCGATCCGCATCTCCTCGCCGAACGGCCCGGTGGGGTTCATGCCGTCCTGCGGCGCGGGAGCAGCCCGAACCGGTCGGAGACCCGGTCGAGCGTGGCCTGCGCGATGCCTCGGGCACGCTCGGCGCCGTCCTCGAGCACGGCGTCCAGCGACGCCGGGTCGGACAGGTAGCCGTTCACGCGCTCCTGGAACGGGGTGAGGAAGTCCGTCACCACGTCGGCGAGGTCGACCTTGAGGTGCCCGTACCCCTTGCCGTCGTAGTCGCCCACGATGTCGTCGATCTCCCGGCCCGTCAGCGCGGAGAAGATCGTCAGGAGGTTCGCGACGCCGGGCTGGTTCTCCCGGTCGTAGCGGACCTCGCCGACCGCGTCCGTGACGGCCGACCGGATGCGCTTGGCGACGGTCTTCGGCGGGTCGAGCAGCTCGATGATGCCGTTCGGGCTCGCGGCGGACTTGCTCATCTTCGCCGTCGGGTCCTGCAGGTCGTAGATCTTGGCGGTCGCCTTGACGATGTGCGGCTCCGGGACGACCGCCGTGCCGTCGCCGAACCGGGAGTTCAGCCGCTGGGCCAGGTCGCGGGTCAGCTCGAGGTGCTGCCGCTGGTCCTCCCCCACCGGGACCAGCGCCGTGTCGTACAGCAGGATGTCCGCGGCCATGAGGATCGGGTAGGTGAACAGCCCGACGGTCGTGCCCTCGGCGCCCTGCTTCGACGACTTGTCCTTGAACTGCGTCATCCGGCCGGCCTCGCCGAAGCCCGTCTGGCAGGACAGCAGCCACGACAGCTCCGCGTGCTCCGCGACGTGCGACTGCACGAACAGGATCGAGCGCTCCGGGTCCACGCCGGCCGCCAGGTACTGCGCCGCGGTGCGCCGGGTGCGCTCCCGCAGGGCGGCCGGGTCCGGGGCGACGGTCAGGGCGTGCAGGTCCACCACGCAGTACAGGGCGTCGTACGCGTCCTGCAGGGCGACCCACTGGGTCAGGGCCCCGAGGTAGTTGCCGAGGTGGAGGGAGTCGGAGGTGGGCTGCATCCCGGAGAAGATGCGGGGGCGGGCGGAGACCATGGGTCCATTCCTGGCTCTTATACACCTCTGACGCCGCCG
>NZ_CABEGA010000018.1 GCF_901521055.1 Cellulomonas hominis
GGTGCGGGGTGAGGCGGTGCGGGCGGCGGGGCCGGGGCGTGCCGGTCACCGCGGTCGATCGTATCGTTTTGATCGGCCGCGACCAGCGCTTTCTTCGGGGTCGGCGGCGCGCGTCGCAGCAGTGGGTCGCGGCGCCCATGGCCCCGGCGGTGCCCGCGTGTCACACCGGCGCGGGCACCGTCCGGTCCTCGTCCCACGGCACCGACCAGCCGAGCGCGTCGAGCACCCGGTCGAGCACGAACGCCGTGAAGCCCCACACCAGCACGCCCGCCACGTCGAACGCCGGACCCCGGTACTCGCGGTCACCGTGCCGCAGCGTCGCCGTGACCCTCCGCGCGGGATCGACCAGGTCCGCCACCGGCACGCGGAACACGTCGACGGTCTCCGCGGGGTCCGCCGCGGCGACCGCGGACGGGCGGTCCCACCAGGCGAGCACCGGTGTGACCAGGTTGCGGCTCGCGGTCACCGGCAGCGGCGGCAGCGTGCCGAGCACCCGGACCCCGCCCGGGTCCAGCCCCGTCTCCTCCTGCGCCTCCCGCAGCGCGGCCGCCTCCGGACCCGCGTCCCCCGGGTCGATCCCGCCCCCGGGGAACGAGACCTGACCCGGGTGGTGCGTCAGCGTGGGGGAGCGGCGGGTCAGCAGCACGTCCAGGTCCGCCGCCAGCGCCGGGTGGTCCGTCCGCGCCACGACGTGGTCGAGCACGCCGAACAGGACCAGCACGGCCGAGGCGCGCACGGGGCGGGCCTGGGCCGGGGTGCCCGCGTTGCTCGCGTTGCCCGGGGTGAAGGCGCGCTCCGGGTCGGGCGCCCACACCGGACGCGCCGCGCACAGGGCGCGGAGGTCGGCCAGCGCGGCGGTCGGTGCGAGGTCAGCCACGACGACTCACGCGCGCTCGCGGACCGACCGCGCGAACGCGGCCAGCCCGAGATCGGCGCCCGGGCGCAGCGCGCTCAGGTGCTGGCGGGAACCCAGCCGGATCGCGTCCACCTCGGCGGGCTCCAGGCCCGCGGTCATCATCGGGGTGGTCAGCCACACGTCCAGCACCGACGCGTCGACCTCCAGGTGGAACTGGAGGCCCACGGCACTGCCCGCGCGGAACGCCTGCACCGGCGTGGTCTCGCTGCGGGCCAGCAGCGTGGCGTCCTCCGGCAGGTCCACCGCGTCGGAGTGCCAGTGCAGCACCATCGGCTCGGGCCCCGCGCCCGCGAGCAGCGGGTCGTGCGCGACCACCTCCACCGGGGCGAAGCCGATCTCCGTGCCGTGGCGGCGGTGCAGGCGCGCGCCGAGCGCCAGCGCGAGCAGCTGCATGCCCAGGCACACGCCCAGCGTCGGGAGGTCCGCGTCGACCGCCTCGGCCAGCAGTCGGCGCTCAGCGGCCAGCCCGGGGTGCCCGGCGTCGTCGTCCGCGTCCTGCGGCCCGCCCATCACCACCAGCCCGGCCAGGTCGCCGATCGCCGGCAGCCGGGGCGCGGGGTCGTCCAGGACCGTGCGCGTCGTGATCGCCAGACCGTCCAGCGCGCGGGCGATCAGGCCCGGCCCCTCGTGCGCGACGTGCGTGAGGACGAGGACGGGACGCGGCTGGCTCACGGGGTGACGATAGCCGCCGGGCGCGGGTGACCCGCTCGTCGGGCGGGTGCTGAGGCGTCCCCAGGTGCGGGGTGTGTGCGTGGTCCCCAGGGTGCGGGGTCGTTGTCGGTCTCGTGGCGGTTGCGGCTCCTAGCGTCGGCGTATGCCCGATGACCTGCCGGAACGCGCTCCTGTGTCGACTGCTGTCGATGCGGCTGTGAGCGCCTCGGGAGCGTGGACGGCGGCCGAGCGCGCCTTCGTCGCCCGGCTGTCCGGTGCGGTGACGGGTTCGCCGTTGGTCGCGCTGCTGGAGGCGTTGGAGTCCGAGGGCCTGGACGGGCTGGGTGCGTTCGAGCGGGTGGAGGTCGTGGCGGCAGCGGCCCGGGTGGAGGCGTGGGCGCACGCGGTCAAGGCGCGGGCGGCGGCGGCGTTGGACCGGCACGAGTCGATGCGGGCGCCGGTGGGTCGGATCCCGGCGGGTCAGGCGTTCGTGTCGCGGAACATCACGGCGGCGACGTTGGCGATGCGGTTGCAGTGCTCGCCGCGGGAGGCGGACACGCTGGTGCGTGAGGGTGTGTCCTACGGCGGCGTGCTGGCCGGGACGGGGGCGGCGCTGGGTGCGGGGGTGATCGACGTGCCGCGGGCGCGGGCGCTCGTGACGCGGTTGTGGGACCAGATGCCGCAGGTCGCGGCGCACGTGCAGGACCAGGTGCTGCCGCGCGCGGGTGGCCGGACCACGTTCCAGGTCCGCGCCGACGTGGAGCGGGCGCTGATCGAGGTGGACCCTGAGGGTGCGGCCGAGCGGCGGCACGCGGCGGTGCAGGGCCGTGCGGTGGGTCGCCCGCAGGTGCGCCCGGACGGGATGGCCGGGTTGTGGGTGCTGCTGCCGGCGGTGCGAGCGGTGCAGGTCGACACGGTGCTGGACGCCGCGGCGCGCACCGCCCGCTCGGCGGGCGACCCGCGGACGCTGGAGCAGCTGCGCGCGGACGGGTTGTGCGACCTGGTCCTCGGCGGGCCCGGCGGGGCGTCGTCGGCTGAGGCAGCGCCCGACGACGTCACGAGCTCGGCACGCGGGCGTGCGCCGCGCGCGCACGTGCTGGTCACGGTGCCGCTGTCCACCCTGATCGGGGTCGAGGACCAGCCGGCGGAGCTGGCCGGGTACGGGCCGATCGACGCGGTGCAGGCCCGGGCACTGGCCTGGGGCGGGACCTGGCAGCGGCTGGTCACCGACCCGCTGTCCGGCACCGTCCTGGACGTCGGGCGCACCCGGTACCGACCACCCGCCGCCCTGGACGAGCACGTGCGCTACCGCGACCGGACCTGCACCGCACCGGGCTGCACCGTGCCCGCCGAGCTCGCCGACCTCGACCACACCGTCGAGTACCACCCCCGCGACAACGACCCCGACGGCGACCCCGCCCGGCCGCTCGGTGCGACCAGCGCCGACAACCTCGGCCCCGCGTGCCGGCACCACCACCGCCTCAAGACCGAGACCGCGTTCACCCTCGCCCAGGTCGAACCCGGCCTGTTCGCCTGGACCGACCCCACCGGCCACACCTACCTCGTACGGCCCGGCACCGACGACCCCGTCCACCACCTCACCCCGACCACAGACACCGACGGACCACCCCCCTACTGAGGGACGGCCCGTCGTGTGTCACGCCGGCGGTGGCTCAGGAGCCTCCGCTGATCACCAGCCGTCGGGCAGCGGGCGTCCCTCGTCGTACCCGGCGGCGGACTGGATCCCCACGACCGCTCGCTCCGTGAACTCCTCGAGCGACGTGGCGCCGACGTACGTGCACGACGACCGGACACCGGCGGTGATTCGATCGAGCAGGTCCTCGACGCCGGGGCGCTGCGGGTCCAGGTACATGCGCGAGGAGGAGATGCCCTCCTCGTACAGGCCCTTGCGGGCACGGTCGAACGCCGAGCCGCCGCGGGTGCGGGCGGCGACGGCGCGCGCCGAGGCCATGCCGAAGCTCTCCTTGTACAGCCGGCCGTCGCCGTCGGCGTGCAGGTCCCCCGGGGACTCGTGCGTGCCCGCGAACCAGGACCCGACCATCACCTGCGACGCGCCGGCGGCGAGCGCGAGCGCGACGTCGCGCGGGTGCCGCACGCCACCGTCCGCCCACACGTGCTTCCCGAGCCGGCGCGCCTCGGTGGCGCACTCGAGCACGGCGGAGAACTGCGGCCGGCCGACGGCGGTCATCATCCGCGTGGTGCACATGGCGCCGGGGCCGACGCCGACCTTGATGATGTCCGCGCCGGCGTTGATCAGGTCGCGCGTGCCCTCGGCTGTGACGACGTTGCCTGCCACGACGGGGATCTGCGGATCGAGCGACCGCACCGCCTCTAAGGCGTCGAGCATCTTGCGCTGGTGCCCGTGCGCCGTGTCGACGACGAGCACGTCCACCCCGGCCTCGAGCAGCGCAGCGGCCTTGCCCTTGACGTCGCCGTTCACCCCGACGGCCGCGGCGACGCGGAGCCGCCCCTGCGCGTCGAGGGCCGGCATGTAGATGGAGGAGCGGAGCGCGCCGACCTGCGTGAGCACACCGACGAGCTCACCGTCCCGGACGACGGGGGAGAACTTCCGGCGGGATGCGTGCAGCCGCTCGAACGCCGCCTCGAGCCCGCGCACGCCGCCGGACTCGACGACGGACAGCTCGACGGTGGTGGGGTCGGCGCTCATCACCTCGGAGATCTGGGTGAACCGGTCGACGCCCTCGCAGTCGGCGGGGGTCACGACGCCGACGGGCCGGTTGCCCTCGACGACGACGGCGGCGCCGTGGGACCGCTTGCCGATGAGGGTGAGCGCCGTGTGCACGGTGTCCCGGGGGGTGACGACGACGGCGCTCTCCACGACGGTGTGCTTGGCCTTGACGGAGGCCACGACGTCGGCGACGACCTCGGTGGGGACGTCCTGCGGGAGGACGGCCAGGCCACCGCGGCGGGCGACGGTCTCGGCCATGCGGCGCCCGGCGACGGCGGTCATGTTGGCGACCACCACGGGGATGGTCGTGCCCGTGCCGTCGGCGGCTGCCAGGTCGACGTCGAAGCGGGAGGCGACCTCCGACTGCGACGGGACGAGGAAGACGTCGCCGTAGGTGAGGTCGGAGGAGGGCGAGTGCCCGGTGAGGAAGCGCATGTGTGTGTCCCCTTTCCTCCCGAGCCTACCCGGCACCCTCGGTGGGGTCGTGGGACCACGGCTTTCCTGCACCACTCCTTCACCATGCTCGCGAGCGTGGTGACCCGGCCCTTCGCGCCCCGGGTACGCCGCGCCGTATCGTGGGTGGCCTCGTCCGCGGGCCGCGCGGACGACGGTGACGGGCGGTGGGATCGATGGGGCTGCTGCAGCGGATTGGCTCGCCGGCGGACGTGCGCGCGCTGTCGGCGCCCCAGGTCCGGGCGCTCGCCGCGGAGATCCGGACGTTCCTCGTCGACCAGGTCTCCCGCACGGGCGGTCACCTGGGTCCGAACCTCGGCGTCGTGGAGCTCACGCTCGCGCTGCACCGCGTGTTCGACTCCCCCCGGGACACGCTGGTGTTCGACACCGGGCACCAGGCGTACGTGCACAAGCTGCTGACGGGTCGCCGCGACTTCAGCCGCCTGCGCCGCCGCGACGGCCTGTCCGGGTACCCCAGCCGCAGCGAGTCGCCGCACGACGTGGTGGAGAACTCGCACGCCTCGACGGCCCTCAGCTGGGCGGACGGCATCGCGCACGCCAACGCGCTGAGCGGCCGCACCGACCGCCACGTGGTCGCGGTGATCGGGGACGGTGCGCTGACGGGCGGCATGTCGTGGGAGGCGCTGAACAACATCGCCGACGGCACCCAGCGCAACCTCGTCGTGGTGGTCAACGACAACGGCCGGTCGTACGCGCCGACGATCGGCGGGCTCGCGCTGCACCTCGACGCCCTGCGCACGACGCGCGGCTACGAGACCGTCCTGTCGTGGGGGAAGCGGACCCTGCAGCGCTCGGGCCCGCCGGGCAGGTTCGCCTATGACGCGCTGCACGGCCTGAAGAAGGGCATCAAGGACGTCGTCGCGCCGCAGGGCATGTTCGAGGACCTCGGCCTGAAGTACATCGGACCGGTGGACGGCCACGACATCGCGGACGTGGAGTTCGCCCTGCAGCGCGCGCGGGCGTTCGGCGGGCCGGTCATCGTGCACGTCATCACCGAGAAGGGCCGCGGGTACAGCCCCGCCGAGCAGGACGTCGCCGACCGCTTCCACGCCGTCGGGCAGATCCACCCGGAGACGGGCCTGCCGGTCGCGCCGTCCCGGTTCGGCTGGACCGGGGTGTTCGCGGACGAGATCGTGCGGATCGGGCGTCGCCGCCCGGACGTGGTCGCGCTGACCGCGGCGATGCTCGCGCCGGTGGGGCTGGCGCCGTTCGCCGAGGAGTTCCCGGACCGGACGTTCGACGTCGGCATCGCGGAGCAGCACGCCGTCACGACGGCCGCGGGCATGGCGTTCGCGGGTCTGCACCCGGTGGTGGCGGTGTACGCGACCTTCCTGAACCGCGCCTTCGACCAGGTGCTCATGGACGTGGCCCTGCACCACGCCGGGGTGACGTTCGTGCTGGACCGCGCCGGGCTCACCGGGGACGACGGCGCCAGCCACAACGGGATGTGGGACCTCGCCGTCCTGGGCGTCGTCCCGGGCCTGCGCCTCGCGGCGCCCCGCGACGAGGACACGCTGCGCTCGGCCCTGCGGACGGCGGTGGACGTCGACGACGCGCCGACGGTGGTGCGGTACCCGAAGGGCGCGCTGACCGAGCCGCTGCCGGCCGTGGACGAGGTGGACGGCGTCGACGTCCTCGCGCGCCACGGCGCCGGTCCCGGCGCGCGGTCCGTGCTCGTCTGCGGCGTCGGCGCGATGGCGCGCACCGCGCTGGCCCTCGGGGAGCTGCTCGCCGCGCACGGGCTGCGCGTCACCGTGGTCGACCCCCGGTGGGTGCTGCCGGTCCCCGCGGCGCTGGTGAAGCTGGCGGGGGAGCACGACCACGTCGTCACGCTGGAGGACGGCGTGCGTGAGGGCGGGATCGGCTCCGCGGTGGCCCTGCGGGCCCGGGACGCGGGGATCGGCACGCCGGTGCAGGCGTTCGGTGTCCCGCGCCGCTTCCTCGCGCACGCCTCGCGCGACGAGCTGCTGACTGCGCTGCGCCTGACGGCCCCGGACGTGGCCCGGGACGTGCTCGCGGCCCTCGGCGCCGACGCCTGAGGGCGCACGTCCCCGCTGCCACGAGCACCGACGTGAGGGGCGTCACGCACGTCTTCCCGCCGGTCAGCGCGTCCCCGGGCCGTAGGTCCCAAGACATCCCATGACCTCGTGAATAGCGTCACTAGTACGACGCACTCAGCGAGGGAGACCCCCAGATGTCCACCACCGCAGTACCTCAGACCGGCACCGACGCCACCGTGGGTGCCTGGGACGGATTCGTCACCGGACCCTGGTGTGACGGGATCGACGTCCGCGACTTCATCCAGCGCAACTACACGCCCTACACCGGCGAGGCCGACTTCCTGGCCGGCCCGACGGAGCGCACCACGGGTGTCTGGGCGAAGCTCAGCGAGATGTTCCCCGCCGAGCGCGCCAAGGGCGTCTACGACATCGACAACCACATCCCGTCGACGATCGTCTCCCACCCCGCCGGCTACATCGACCAGGGCCAGGAGCTCATCGTCGGCCTGCAGACCGACGCCCCGTTGAAGCGCGCCATGATCCCCAACGGGGGCTGGCGCATGGTCGAGAAGAGCCTCGAGACCTACGGCTACGAGGTCGACCCCGACGTCGCGAAGATCTTCAGCACCTACCGCAAGACGCACAACGACGGCGTCTTCGACGTGTACCCGCCGAACGTCCGCGCCGCCCGCTCCTCGCACCTGATCACCGGCCTGCCGGACGCGTACGGCCGCGGCCGCATCATCGGCGACTACCGCCGCGTGGCCCTGTACGGGGTGGACGCCCTGATCGAGGCGAAGCGCCTGGAGCGCCACGAGCTCGACATGGAGGCCTCCGTCGAGGACGTCATCCGCGACCGCGAGGAGAACGCGGAGCAGATCCGCGCGCTCAACGAGCTCAAGCAGATGGCCACCTCCTACGGCTACGACATCTCCAAGCCCGCGACCACCGCCCGCGAGGCGATCCAGTGGCTGTACTTCGCCTACCTGGGCGCGGTGAAGGAGCAGAACGGCGCGGCGATGTCGCTGGGCCGCACCTCGACGTTCCTCGACGTGTACCTGCAGCGCGACCTCACGTCGGGCGCGATCACCGAGGAGTTCGCGCAGGAGCTGATCGACGACTTCGTCATCAAGCTGCGCATCGTCCGGTTCCTGCGCACCCCCGAGTACGACGCGCTGTTCTCCGGCGACCCGACCTGGGTCACCGAGTCCATCGCGGGCATCGGTGAGGACGGCCGGCCGCTGGTCACCAAGTCCTCGTTCCGGTTCCTGCAGACGCTCTACAACATCGGCCCGGCCCCGGAGCCGAACCTGACGGTGCTGTGGAGCAACCGCCTGCCGGAGGGCTTCAAGAAGTTCTGCGCCCAGGTCTCGATCGACACCTCGGCCATCCAGTACGAGTCGGACGACCTCATCCGCACCTCGTGGGGCGACGACGCCGCCATCGCGTGCTGCGTGTCCCCGATGCGGGTCGGCAAGCAGATGCAGTTCTTCGGCGCCCGCGTGAACATCGCCAAGGCGCTGCTGTACGCGATCAACGGCGGCCGCGACGAGATCACCGGCAAGCAGGTCGCGCCGGTGAGCGCCCCCGTCGAGGGCGACGTCCTGGACTACGAGGACGTGGCGGCGAAGTACGACAAGCTGCTCGACTGGCTGGCCGAGACCTACGTCGACGCGCTGAACTGCGTGCACTACATGCACGACAAGTACGCGTACGAGCGGCTCGAGATGGCGCTGCACGACCGCACCATCCTGCGCACGATGGCCTGCGGCATCGCCGGCCTGTCGGTCGTGGCGGACTCTTTGTCGGCCATCAAGTACGCCACGGTCCGCCCGGTGCGGGACGAGGACGGCCTGGTGACGGACTACGTCATCGAGGGCGACTTCCCGGCCTACGGCAACGACGACGACCGCGCGGACGACATCGCCGTGGAGATCGTCAAGTCGTTCATGGCGAAGATCCGCCAGCACAAGACGTACCGCGACGCGCTGCACACCCAGTCGGTGCTGACCATCACCTCGAACGTCGTCTACGGCAAGGCCACCGGCAACACGCCCGACGGCCGCCGCGCCGGCGAGCCGTTCGCCCCGGGTGCCAACCCGATGAACGGCCGCGACTCGCACGGGATGCTCGCCTCGGCGATGTCCGTGGCGAAGCTGCCGTACTCCGAGGCGATGGACGGCATCTCGCTCACCTCGACGGTCGTGCCCTCGGGCCTCGGCCGCACCAAGGAGGAGCAGGTGACGAACCTGGTGGGCCTCATGGACGCGTACAACGTGTCCTCCGGGTACCACCTGAACGTCAACGTGCTGAACCGGGACACCCTCGAGGACGCCATGGAGCACCCCGAGAAGTACCCGCAGCTCACCATCCGGGTCTCCGGCTACGCGGTGAACTTCGTCCGGCTGACGCGCGAGCAGCAGCTCGACGTGCTGTCCCGGACGTTCCACGGCGGGCTCTGACCCCGGCGCGGGTGCCCGCCGGGGGAGCAGCCCCGGCGGGCACCCGCCACCCAGCACCCAGCACCACCCCAGCACCACCCCAGCACCACCCCGCAGCACCCGGGAGGAGCCCGAGATGACCGGCACGCAGACCGTCGCCACGCAGACCGTCCCCGCGGAGGTCGGCGCCCCGGTCATCGAGCTCGGCCTGCCCGTGGTCGGCGGCTCCCACCACCGGTCGTCGGCCGGCACGGCGGGCCTGGAGACGAGCGACGCCGAGCGGAGCGAGAAGTTCGCGCAGATGCGCGCCGGCGAGCTCGGGTCGCTGCACTCATGGGAGCTCGTCACGGCGGTCGACGGCCCCGGGACGCGCCTCACGACGTTCCTGTCGGGCTGCCCGCTGCGCTGCCTGTACTGCCACAACCCCGACACGATGGAGATGCGCCGCGGCGAGCCGGTGCTCGCCGAGGAGCTGCTCAAGCGCGTCGCCCGGTACCGCGGCGTGTTCGGCGTGACCGGCGGCGGCCTGACGATCTCCGGCGGCGAGCCCCTGATGCAGCCGGCGTTCGTCGCGCGGATCCTGCGGGGCGCCAAGGAGCTCGGCGTCCACACGGCGATCGACACCTCGGGCTACCTCGGGGCGCACTGCACGGACGAGATGCTCGCCGACATCGACCTGGTGCTGCTGGACGTGAAGTCCGGCATCCCCGAGACGTACAAGCGGGCCACCGGGCGGGAGCTGCAGCCGACGCTCGACTTCGGCCGGCGCGCCGCCGCGAGCGGCACGGAGATCTGGGTCCGGTTCGTGCTGGTCCCGGGCCTGACGGACGCCCCGGAGAACGTCGACGCGGTCGCCGACTACGTGGCGACGCTCGGCACGGTCAGCCGCGTGGAGGTGCTGCCGTTCCACCAGATGGGCCGGGACAAGTGGGCGAGCCTCGGGATGACCTACGAGCTCGAGGACACCCAGCCGCCGTCGCCGGAGCTGGTCGCCCGGGTCCGGCAGCAGTTCCGGGACCGCGGCCTCACGGTGTTCTGAGGGCGTCCGCGACGCCCGGGGCGAGCAGCCGCCGCCCGAGCACCCGCTCCGACCACCCCGCCCGGTCCAGGTACGGGCAGATCCCGCCGAGGTGCGCGGGCCACCCGGCGCCGAGCAGCATCGCCAGGTCCACCTGCTCGGCGGACGGCACGACGCCCTCGTCGAGCAGCAGCCCGATCTCCTCGGCCAGTCCGGTCGCGACCCGCGCGAGCACCGCGTCGCCGTCGCCGGTCCCCGGCGTCCCGAACGCGTCCTGGATCGCCGGGTCCACCTCCGGGAGCCCCGCGGGACCCTGCCGGGAGACCGTGCGCCCCTGCTCGACCAGCCGGTCCAAACCGGGGGACAGCGGGTAGCGCGCGCCGAGCTCCTCGTGCAGCGTCACGAGCACGTGCCGGGCCACGGGCAGGCCGACGAGCTGCAGGAGGGCGAACGGGCTCATCGGCAGCCCCAGCGGGCGCAGCGCGGTGTCCGCGACCTCGACGGGCGTGCCCTCCTCCACCGCGCCGAGCACGTCGGCGAGCATCCGCAGCAGCACCCGGTTGACGACGAACCCCGGGCGGTCGGTGGTCCGCACCACCGTCTTCCCGGCGCGGCGCGCGACGTCCACGGCGGTGGCGAGCGCGGTGGCGTCGGAGGAGGGGGTGGCCACGACCTCGACGAGCGGCATCTGCGCGACGGGGTTGAAGAAGTGCAGCCCCACGACCCGCTCGGGGTGCGCGAGCCCGTCGGCCATGGCCGTGATGGACAGGGCGGAGGTGTTGGTCGCGAGGACGCAGCCCGGCCGCACGAGACCCTCGAGCTCGGCGAACACGGCGCGCTTGACCTCGAGCACCTCGGTGACGGCCTCGATCACGAGGTCCGCGTCCGCGAGGGCCGCGAGGTCGGTGCCGACCTGCACGTTCTCGACCAGCCGGCGTGCGGCGTCCGGCGTGAGCCGGCCCCGGGCGGCGGCCTGCTCGGCGAGCGTCCGCACGCGGTCGCGGCCGGCGGCGGCGCGCTCCTCGTCGACCTCCCGCATGGTGACGGGCACGTCGAGCCGCGTGCCGAGCAGCACCGCGAGCTGCGCGGCCATCAGCCCGGCGCCGACGATCCCCACGCGGCGGACCTCCGCGGGTGCCGCGTCGGCGTCGGTGCGGGCCGCCCGGCGGGCGCCCCGGCCGGTGAGCTCCGCGGCGTACAGGGCGGCGCGCGCCTCGTCGGACATGAGCAGCGCGGACAGGGCGTCGTCCTCGGCGCGGAAGCCGGCGTCCCGGCCCCGGTCCCCGGCCGCGGCGAGCAGGTCCAGCACGCGGGCGTAGGCGGGGGCAGCGCCGTGCAGCCGGGCGTCGAGGACGGCGGCGGCGCGGGCGACGGGGTCGGGCTCCCCGGCCGGCACGGGCAGCACCGCGGCGGAGCGACGGTCGGGCGACCCGGCGCGCACGGTGCCGGCCGTCCAGGCGAGGGCCTCCTGCGCGAAGCCCTCGGCGGGCAGCACGGCGTCGACGAGGCCGAGCTCGAGGGCCTGCTCGGACGTCGTGAGCCGGTTGTTCGCCAGGGGCCGCAGCACGGCGAGGTCGACGGCGGCGGGCAGGCCGACCAGGCGGGGGAGCAGCCAGCAGCCGCCCCAGCCGGGCACGATGCCGAGCGACGCCTCCGGCAGGCCGATCGAGCGGACGCCCGCGGCGGCGACACGGTGGTCGCAGTGCAGTGCGAGCTCCAGGCCGCCGCCGAGCGCGTGCCCGGTCAGCCACGCGAACGTCGGCACGGGCAGCTCGCCGAGCAGCCGGAGCGTCGCGTGCCCCTGCTCGGCCAGGGCCCGGGTGTCGGCCAGGTCCCGCAGGGAGCGCGCGACCGTGAGGTCGGCCCCGGCGACGAAGCACCCGGGCCGGCCGGTGACGGCGACGGCGGCGACCTCGCCGGCCTCGGCGCGGCCACGCACCGCGACGAGCGCGTCGTGCAGGACGGCCAGGCCGCGGGGGCCGAGCGTGGTCGGGCGGCGCTCGTCGGTCGCGGTCAGCGTGAGGAGCGCCAGCACCCCGCCGTCGTCGGGCAGCGGCACGTCCTCGACGACGACCCGGAGTACGTGCGGGTCCGGCTCCCCTGGCAGGGCGCCGGGCCGGACGGCGTCGGCCGGTCGGGCCGGGTCGCGCGGGTCGCGCGGGGACGAGGACGGGGACGGCTCGGTGGTGCCGGCGTGGCGCATGCGCTCTCCTGGGACTGCTCTGTCCGACGGAACACCCGCGACCCTAACCGACGCCGCGCGGTCGCGCGGGGGGTCTGCGCCGGGGATCAGCGCGGCCGCGCCGCAGGTCAGCCCCCGACCGCACCGGGGCTCAGCCCGCGACGGCGCCCTGCGCGGCGAACGCGTCCGCCAGCCGCCCGGCGAGCAGCCCCACCTGCCACGGCCGCGCACCGCCGGCGCTCAGCCGCTGCGCGATGTGCTCGGCGTCCGGCGGTGTCGGCGGGCTCCAGCACACCCGGCGCAGCAGGTCGGGCTGCAGCAGGTTCTCCGCGGGGACGGTGTGCGTCTCGGAGAGCTCGGTGACGACGGCGCGCGCCGCGGTGAGGCGGGCGGCGGCGGCGGGGTCGCGGTCGGGCCAGGCGCGGGGCGGCGGCGGTGCGTCGCTCCGCGGGCCGCGGGGGTTCGGCAGCTGGTCGTCCGCGAGGGCGAGCCCGGTGTCGATCGCCCGCTGCCACAGCGCCGCGCGCCGGCGGGTGCCCTTGCCGGAGAACTGCGGGAGCGCCACGAGCTGCGGGACGGAGCGGGGCAGGGCCTGCGCGGCGGCGACGATGGCGGCGTCCGGCAGCACCCGGCCCGGGGAGATGTCCCGCTGCCGCGCGTTCTCGTCCCGGGTCTCCCACAGCGACCGCACGACCGCCAGCCGGCGGGGGTCGCGGATCGCGTGCACGCCGGACACCCGGCGCCACGCCTCGACGCGCGGGGCGGGCGGCGGGGCGAGGCGGACGGCCTCGAACTCCTCGGCGGCCCACTGCGCCTTGCCGGCCAGCGCGAGCCGCTCGGCCAGCACCTCGCGCAGCTCCACCAGCACCTCGACGTCCAGCGCGGCGTACCGCAGCCACTGCTCGGGCAGGGGGCGGGTGGACCAGTCGACGGCGGAGTGCTCCTTCGCGAGCCCGAGGCCGAGGAGCTCGGCGACCACGGCGGCCAGGCCGACGCGCTCGAGGCCCAGCAGGCGCGCGCCGAGCTCGGTGTCGAAGACCCGGCTGGGCCGCATGCCCTGCTCGGCGAGCGCCGGCAGGTCCTGGGACGCGGCGTGCAGGACCCACTCGACGCCGACGAGCGCCTCGGACAGCGGGGACAGGTCGGGCAGGGCCACAGGGTCGATCAGCGCGGTCCCGGCGCCCTCGCGGCGCACCTGGACCAGGTAGTTGTGCTGGCCGTAGCGGTAGCCGGACGCGCGCTCCGCGTCCACGGCGACGGGGCCGGTCCCCGCGCCGAACGCCGCCACGACGCGCGCGAACGCCTCGGGGGTGTCGACGACGGCGGGGACGCCCTCGGCGGGTTCGGTCAGGGGGACGACGACGGGCGCGTCGGCGGCGGGCTCGGCCGCTGCTGCTGCGACGGACGCGTCGTCGAGGTCGGCGCCGCCCGGGGCGCCGGAGGGCTCGGCCGGGGTACCGGCCGGGTGCGGGACGGACTGCATGGGACAACCGTAGGGCGTCCGCGCGCGCGTGCCGTGGTGCCGCGCAGGGCGGGCGGGATCGCGGGGCGCGGCGCACGGGAGCAGGTCGTAGGTTCCTCGCATGGGGCGGGGCCGCGCGCGGCAGGGACGCATGGACGACGTCGAGCTCGTCGAGGCCCCGGCGCGCGGCGCCGATCCCGGGCCGGCACGCACCGCCCGGCGCGCCCGGGTGCTCCGGGTCCTGCGGCGCTGGTGGCCCGTACCCGTCGCGGTGGTGCTGGCCGCCGTGGTGTGGCAGGCGGCGTCCGGTGCGCAGGAGCGCGCGGTGGCGGAGCGGCTGCGGGAGACTCCCGGCGTGATCGGGACGACCGTCGCCCCGCCGCTCACCACGCGGGACTGGGGCGACCCGGCCTCCACGGGCGTGGTGACGTCGGCACCGCTCGGCGGCGGGCTGGTGGTCGCGGCCGAGGAGGGCCCGGACGGCGCCGCCCGCACCGTGGTCGGGATCGACGCCGCCACCGGGCGGGAGCGCTGGCGGGTGGCCGCCGGTGGCGAGGAGAACCCGCGGGGGCGCGAGCCGGTCGGCGCGACGTGCGGGGACGCCGCCGGGCCGCTGGTGTGGTGCAGCTTCACGTCGGTGCGCACGTTCGGGGAGGCGTCGTTCGAGCCGGTCGCCACCCTGGTGCTCGTCGACGTCACCGCCCGCGCGGAGGTGCCGGCACCGGACCTCCCGCGGGCGTCCTCCGTCGTCGTCCTGGACGACGTCGCGGTCACGGTGTCCCGCGTGGGTGACGCGGCAGTGGTGGACGCCACGGACCTGACGACCGGCGCGTCACGCTGGCACGTCGAGCTGGCGGACCCGGCGGGCCGGCTGGTCGGCCACGCGCCGGACCCGTCGGTCGTGGTCGCGGGCCACCGGGTGCACGTGACCGGCGGCACCGGGACCTGGGCCCTCGACGCGGTGGACGGCCGGCTCGTCGCCGCCGCACAGGACCTGCGCCTGCTGCGCGGCGAGCAGCTCGTCGCGGTCGACGGCGGCGCGGTCACCCGGCTGCTCGGCCCCGACGGCCGGGGGACCGCCCGCGCGGACGGCGCGCCCGTCCCGGTCGAGCCGGACGACGGCTCGGCCCCCGGCGTGCTGCTCCTGGCCCGGGTCGACGCCGGCGCGGGCGGCCGGCTGCGCGCGGTGGCGGCCGCGAGCGGCGAGGTGCTGTGGGAGCGGCCCGCGCAGGTGGACGGGCTGGGCCCGCTCGTGCTGCTCGACGGCCTGCTCTACGGCACCGACCGCGAGGGGCTGTGGGCGGTCGACGCGACCACCGGGCGTGCGGTCTGGTCGACCGCCGCCGGGACCCGGGCCGGCCCCGCGCTCATGACCGACGGGGTGCACCTGCTCCGCACCGAGCACGACCCGGGGCGTGCGGGGGCCACCGTGCTGGCCGCCTACGGCCTGCGGGACGGCGACCGGCGGTGGGCGGAGCCGCTCCCGGAGGGGCTCACGGACGTGCGGGCCGTCGGCGGCGTGCTGCTCGGGTTCGGGACGGGGCGGCCCGTGCTCGTGGAGTAGCCGCGGAGCAGTCGTGGGCCAGCCGTGCGGCGTGCCGGGCTCAGGCGAGCAGGCCGGTCCGGATGGAGATCGCGACGAGCGCCGCGCGGTCGCCGGTGCCGAGCTTGCGCGAGATCCGCGCGAGGTGGCTCTTCACGGTGAGCGCCGACAGGCCGAGCTCCTCGCCGATGGCGCGGTTGCTGAAGCCGTCGGCGACGAGCCGCAGGACGCTGATCTCGCGGGTGGTGAGGTCGGGGCGGGACCGCGCGAACGGCGACGGGACCGCGCCGGGGGCGGAGCCAGCCGGGCCGACGACGGCGTTGGGCTCGGTGGCGACCGCGCCGCGCAGCCCGCCGGTCAGCAGGCCGACGAGGTCGCGGCGACCGGCGCGGCGGGCGAGCAGGATCACGCGGCCGGAGCCCCGGCGCCGCAGGTTGCGGACCAGGATCTGGCCGTCGCCCTCGGCGAGCTCGGTGACGACGACGCACATCTGGCCGAGGCCGCGGCGGCGGGGGTCAGGGGCCGATCCAGGGGTGGAACCGGGGGCGGTCGCCGGGGCGCCGGGGCGGCGCACCTGGGGCGCGAGGGTGGCCGCGCGGGCACCGGGCGCGGAACCCGGCGCGAGGCCGGGACCTCGTCGAATCGGCTCGATGCTCACTGCTGTGCCCCCTTGACGGTCCACTTCCTTGCTCCCCCTATCGGTCCTGCGCACTCGTGTCTTGAGCGGAACGGGTGACATCGTGACCCGCTCGTGACCCCGGTGTCACGGGTTCGGCCACCTGCGGCGTCACCCGGGTCAGTGCCGGGGTCCGAGCGCGACCACGCCCTCGGGCAGCGGCGGCAGCCCGGCGACGGTGCACAGCAGGACCCCCCAGGCCTCCAGGTGCGGGGCCAGGTCCTCGTCACGCGCCGTCCAGGAGGCACGCAGCTCCAGCTCGCACAGCTCCGGGCGCTCGTCGAGCGCGCCGAACGACTGGGACAGCACGCGCGTCACGGTGCCGCCCGCCGCGCGGGCGTCGACCCCCGAACCGGCGAGGGCGTCGGTGAACCAGGTCCACGCGACCTCCGCCAGGAGCGGGTCCTGGCCGACCTCGGGCTCCAGGGTCGCGCGCACCAGCGTGACCAGGCGGAACGCCCCGTCCCAGGCCTCTTGGCCGGCGGGGTCGTGCAGCACGACGAACCGGCCGGACGCGAGCTCCTCGGCGTCGGGGTCCCGGCGGCTCGCGCGGACGTCCGCGACCAGCGCCGCGGTGTACGGCGCGATGCGCGCGGGGCCCGGCGCCTCCTCCAGGGAGACCTCCGGGCGCAGCGTGACGCCCCGCAGCGACCGCAGCGCGCGCAGGAACTCCGGTGGCGCGTCTCGGGGGCCGGTGCTCACAGCAGCCGAGCGTAGGGGGCCGCTGCCCGGGCGGCGGTCGCGGCACGCCGGACGTCCCTGGCCAGCACTAGGGTGAAGGTGCCTTGGCACCGCCTTCGAAGGAGCACCCGCGCATGTCCGCACCTGCCGCACAGATCGGCGTGACCGGCCTGGCCGTCATGGGCCGCAACCTGGCCCGCAACCTCGCCCGGCACGGCTACACGGTCGCGGTGCACAACCGCTCGAACAGCCGCACGGAGTCGCTGGTCGCCGAGCACGGGGACGAGGGCACCTTCGTGCCGTCGGCGTCCACCGAGGACTTCGTCGCGTCGCTGGAGCGGCCGCGCAAGATCATCGTGATGGTCAAGGCCGGCGCGGCGACCGACGCCGTGATCGAGGAGCTGGTGCCGCTGCTGGACGAGGGCGACATCGTGATCGACGCGGGCAACGCGCACTTCCCCGACACCCGCCGCCGCGAGGCCGCGCTGAAGGCCAAGGGCCTGCACTTCGTCGGGTCCGGCGTGTCCGGTGGCGAGGAGGGCGCGCTGAACGGCCCGTCGATCATGCCGGGCGGCTCGCGCGAGTCGTACGAGGTGCTGGGCCCGATCCTCGAGGACATCTCGGCGAAGGTCGACGGGGTGCCGTGCTGCACCTACGTCGGCCCCGACGGCGCCGGGCACTTCGTCAAGATGGTGCACAACGGCATCGAGTACGCCGACATGCAGCTGATCGCCGAGGCGTACGACCTGCTCAAGCAGGGGCTGGGCGCGTCGGCCGCCGAGATCGCGGACATCTTCCGGACGTGGAACGAGGGCGATCTGGAGTCGTTCCTCATCGAGATCACCGCCGAGGTGCTGTCCCAGGTCGACGCGGAGACCGGGCAGGCGTTCGTCGACGTCGTGCTGGACCAGGCGGAGCAGAAGGGCACCGGCCGCTGGACGGTGCAGAACGCCCTCGACCTCGGCGTGCCGATCACCGGCATCGCGGAAGCGACCTTCGCCCGCGCGCTCTCCGGCTCCGTGCCGCAGCGCACCGCCGCCCGCGGCACCCTGCCCGCGCACGTCGCGCCGCTGGACGTGCCCGACCGGGAGGCATTCATCGAGGACGTGCGACTGGCGCTCTACGCCTCCAAGGTGGTCGCGTACTCGCAGGGGTTCGACCAGATCGCGGCGGCCTCCGCCGAGAACGGCTGGGACATCGACCGGGGCGCGATGGCCCGGATCTGGCGGGGCGGCTGCATCATCCGCGCGCGGTTCCTCAACCGGATCACCGAGGCCTACGAGCGCGACGCGGACCTGCCGCTGCTGCTGGCCGACGAGTACTTCACCGGCGCGGTCGGCAACGGCGTGCCGGCGTGGCGCCGGGTCGTCGCGCACGCCGCGCTGGCCGGCGTCCCGACGCCCGCGTTCGCGTCGTCCCTGGCGTACTACGACGCGGTCCGCGCCGAGCGGCTGCCCGCCGCGCTGATCCAGGCGCAGCGCGACTTCTTCGGCGCGCACACCTACCGGCGCACCGACCGCGAGGGCACGTTCCACACCGAGTGGTCCGGCGACCGCGCCGAGCACGAGGCGTGAGCGCGCCGGACACCACGCCGGCGGCGACGGGCGTCGACGGGCTGCAGCCCGTGATGCTCGGCGCCGACATCGGCGTGTACGCCCTGGCCCGCGCGTTCCACGAGCAGTACGGCGTCCGGTCGATCGTCGTGAGCGGGGCGGCCCTCGGGCCCGTCGCGCACTCGCGGATCCTCGACAACGTGCTGGTCGAGGACGGGCACGACCCGCGGCAGCTCGTCGACGCCCTGCTGCGGGTCGCCCGCGAGCAGGCCGGCAGGCGCCTGGTGCTGCTGGCGAACTCGGACTGGCTGGTCCGCGTCGTCGTGCAGCACCGCGCCGAGCTCGAGCCGCACTACGTGGTGCCGTTCCTCTCGGAGGACCTGCTGGACCGGCTGTCGGACAAGGCGACCTTCTCGGAGATCGCGACCGACCTGGGCCTGGCGGTGCCGCGGACGATCGTGCAGGACTTCGCGCTGGCCGACGACCCCGCGTGGGCGCCGGTCCCGGTGGACGTCGGCTACCCGCTGATCGCCAAGGCGGCCAGCAGCGCCGACTACCAGGACGTGACGTTCCCGGGGAAGAAGAAGGTCTTCGAGATCTCCACGCCCGACGAGCTCGACGCGCTGTGGGCGTCGCTGCGCGGCGCGGGGTTCCGGGGCCGGTTCGTCGTGCAGGAGATGATCCCGGGCGACGACACCCAGATGCGGTCGATCACCGCGTACGTCGACGGGCGCGGGTCGATCACCCTGCTGTGCTCGGCGCACGTCCTGCTCGAGGAGCACACGCCGTCCGGGCTGGGGAACCCCGCCGCGATGGTCGTGACGCGTGAGGACGCGATGCTGGAGCAGGCGGCGACGTTCCTGCGGGGCGTCGGCTACGTGGGCTTCGCGAACTTCGACGTGAAGGTCGACCCGCGCGACGGCGCCTTCCGGTTCTTCGAGGTGAACCCGCGCATCGGGCGGAACAACTACTACGTGACGGCCGCCGGGGCGAACCCCACGCGGTTCCTGGTCGAGGACCGGGTGCTGGACCGCGCCGTCGAGCCGGTGGTGGTCGACACCGAGGTGCTGTACTCGATCCTCCCGCACCGGCTGCTGCTGAAGTACGTGCTGGACCCGGCGCTGGCCGGGAAGGTTCGCGGGCTGATCCGTGCCGGGCGGGTCGCGCACCCGCTGCGGTACGCGCGGGACGCCGGACCCCGCCGGCGCTGGTACGCCTTCGCGGCCGCGCTGAACCAGGTGCGCAAGTTCCGCCGGTACTACCCGGAGGTCACGAGCACGGGGTTCTGAGCACCGGTTCTGAGCACCGGTTCTGAGCACCGGTTCTGAGCCCCGGCAGCACGCACGACGGCCGGCCTTCCCGTGGGGGAGGGCCGGCCGTCGTGCGTCCGGGGCGCGTCAGCCCAGCTCGGACGTGCCCGAGTACAGGTGCAGCACGGGGACGTGCAGCTCCTCGCGGGCGCGCGACGCCCAGTCCCGGTGGAACGTGTCCTCCAGTGCGTGCGGGTACGTCACGACGACGACCTCCCGCGCGCCCTCGGCCGCGACGGCGGCCCGCAGGGCGGGCAGCGGGTCGTCGTCGACGACGGTGCCGGTCGCGGTCACGCCGGCCTCCGCGAACGCCGCGAGGCTCTCGGCGAGCTGCTCGGCGGCGTCGGCCGTGGCCTGGGTGGGCTTCGGCTCGCGGCCCAGCACGGTGTCGAGCGCCTCCCGGAGCTCGCCGAGGCTGAGCTGGTCGACGAGCGACACGAGGACGTTGCGCTCGGTGTCGGCGGGGACGAGGACGCGGTACTCCAGGGTCTCGCCGTCGTGCAGCGAGAGGATGTGGGAGACGTCCGCCGAGGCCAGGGTGTCCTCCGTGAGGACGAGGATGGTGTCGGTCACGCGTCCGAGACTATCGGTCGCCCAGCAGCCAGCGCCCGAGCAGCATCCCGTCGTGGTGCAGCAGGTGCGCCGCGCGGGCGGGCACCGGCGCCAGCCAGTCGGGGGACTGCATCGCGCGGAGTCCCGGCCCGGCGACCACCAGCGGGCTGGAGGTGAGGCAGAGCTCGTCGACCAGGCCTGCCGCGGCCAGGTCGGTGAGCAGCCGCGGACCGCCCTCGGCGAGCACCCGGGTCAGGCCGCGCCCGGCCAGGGCCGCCAGCGCCGCGGGCAGGTCCACGGTCGCACCGCCGGCGACCACGACCCGGTCGGGGCCGACCTCCGCGCGCAGGGCGTCGAGGGTCGGGCACGCGCGCGACGTGACGACGTACGGGGGCCGGTCCGTGCCGCGCAGCCCCGGCGGCAGCTCGCCGGACACCGTGACGACCGCCAGCTCCAGGTCGGGCGCCTGGCCCCGGGCGGCACGCGCCTCGCGCAGGTCGGCGGGCACGGCGAGCGGCGTGTACCCCTCGGCCCGGGCCGTGCCCGCACCGACCAGCACGACGTCCGCGACGGCGCGCATCACCCGGAACACCCGCCAGTCCGCCGGGCCGTTGATGCTGCGCGACCGGCCGTCGGGGCCCTGCGCCGCCCCGTCGAGCGTGGCGATCATGTTCGCGCGCACCGCGCTCGTCCTGCCGGGCCGGGGCGCCGGGTGGGCGTACAGGTCGTGCAGCACCGGCTCGCCGGGCTCCGGCGCGAGCGTCACGCCGGAGCGGTCGAGGGGCAGCAGCACGTCCAGGGGCGGGAGCTCACGGGGCATGGCGGTCAGGCTAGCCCGGCCCGTGTCGCCCCCGCGGCCCGCCCGGCCTAGGCTATGCGGCCGTGACCCCGAGCCCCGCCACGCCGACGACGGCCAGCCTCGCCGCCCGGCGACCCGAGGTGGCACCCGACCGGCTGCTCGCCGAGCGCGTGCCCCCGCGCCACTTCGAGCACGAGTCGTTCGACACGTACCGGCCGGACCCCGGGTTCCCGAGCCAGCAGGCCGCGGTCACCCGGCTGCGGGAGGTCGCCGCGACGCTCACCGCGCCCTCCGGCGGCGGCCTGCGGTGGTTCCGCCGCAAGCCCGCGGCCGTGCCGGCGGTCTACCTCGACGGCGGCTTCGGCGTCGGCAAGACCCACCTGCTCGCGTCGCTGGCCAGCGCGGTCGGACCGGACGCGTCGTCGTACGGGACGTTCGTGGAGTACACGAACCTGGTCGGCGCCCTGGGGTTCCGGCCGACCGTCGACGCCCTCGCCACGCGCCGCCTGGTGTGCATCGACGAGTTCGAGCTGGACGACCCGGGCGACACCGTCCTGATGTCCCGGCTGCTGCGCGAGCTCACCGACCGCGGGGTGGCGCTCGCGGCCACGTCGAACACGCTGCCGGAGTCCCTCGGGGAGGGGCGCTTCGCGGCCGACGACTTCCTGCGCGAGATCCAGGACCTGTCCGACCGGTTCGAGGTGCTGCGCATCGACGGCCACGACTACCGGCGCCGCGAGACGGTCACGGACGCCCCTGGGCTGGACGACGACGCGGTGCGCGCGGCCGTGGCCGGGGTGCCCGGCGCGACGCTCGACGACTTCGGGGCGCTGCTGCAGCACCTCGCGACGGTGCACGCGTCCCGGTACGGCGCCCTGCTCGACGGCGTGGACCTCGTCGGGCTCACCGGCGTCGGACCCGTGCCGGACCAGGACGTCGCGCTGCGGCTGGTCGTGCTGGTCGACCGGCTCTACGACCGCGACGTCCCGGTGCTGCTCGGCGGGGCGGGGGAGTCGGCCCTGTTCACCGAGCAGATGCTGGCCGGCGGGTACCGGAAGAAGTACTTCCGTGCGCTGTCCCGCCTGGGCGCGCTGGCCGAGCGCGGCCGCGAGGAGGCCGCGGCCCGGGCCTGACTCGCGGGGTCGGGCCGATCAGGCCTGCACCCCTGGCCGGGACCGCGACGGGCGCCGGCCAGAGGGGGCAGGCCCGATCAGGCCAGCACCGCCACCGAGCGCGCCGGGAGCGCCACGTGCGTCTCGCCCTCGCCGGGGAGCACCCGGGCCTGGCTCCACGACGCCCGCACCTCCAGCGGCGCGTCGGTGCCCAGCGGGACGACCCGCTCCGAGCCGGCCAGGTTCACCACGACGCGCGCGTCGCCGCGGTGCAGCACCAGCCAGTCCTGCCACGCGCCGTCCGCCTCGGCACCGTCGGGCGCCCACGTCACGTCCGTGGCCCGCCGGTCGCCGGACGCGAGGTCCGGGACCTCCCGGCGCAGGGCGGTCAGCGTCCGGTACCACTCCAGCATCCGGGCGTGCCCGGGGAGCTCCGGCTCGGTCCAGTCCAGGCGGCTCGCGGTGAACGTGGCGGGGTCCTGCGGGTCGGGGACGTGGAACGTCGCCTCGTCCTCGCCGTACATCTCGGCCCAGCCGTGCCCGCCGAACTCCCGGGCCCGCCCCTCGCGCACGGCCTGCGCGAGCTCGGGCTCCGGGTGGTCGGTGACGTACATCCACGGCGTCCGGGCGCCCCACTCCTCGCCCATGAACAGCATCGGGGTGAACGGCGAGAGCAGCACGAGCGCCGCGGTCGCCGCGAGGCCGCCGTCGTCGAGCGCCGCGCTGGGCCGGTCGCCGAGCGCCCGGTTGCCGACCTGGTCGTGGTCGGAGCCGAACACGACGAACCGGTGGCCGTCGACCTCCGGCGGGACCGGGCGGCCCCAGTCCTCGCCGCGGAACGTCGAGTACCCGCCGTCGTGCACGAACACGCCGGTCATCGCCTGCCGGAGCGTGGCGGGGGAGCCGAAGTCCACGTAGTACCCGTGCCGCTCGCCCGTGAGCAGGGCGTGCAGGGCGTGGTGCACGTCGTCGGCCCACTGGGCGGTCATGCCCCAGCCGCCCTCGGACGTCGGGGTCACGCTCTTCGGGTCGTTGAGGTCCACCTCCGCGATCAGCGACAGCGGCCGCCCGACCTGCGCGGCCAGCTCCGCCACCTCGTCCGAGAGCTGCGCCAGGACGTGGCGCGGGGAGTCGTCGACCAGGGCGTGCACCGCGTCGAGCCGCAGGGCGTCGACGTGGAAGTCCCGCAGCCAGCGCAGGGCGCTGTCGACGATCCACCGGCGCACGTGCTCCGCGCCGTCGCCGTCGAGGTTGATCGCCGCGCCCCACGGGGTCTGGTGGGCGTCGGTGAAGTACGGGCCGAACTCGCCCAGGTAGTTGCCGGACGGCCCGAGGTGGTTGTGCACCACGTCGAGGCACACGGCGATGCCGGCGCCGTGCGCGGCGTCGACGAACCGCTGCAGCGCCGCGGGCCCGCCGTAGGGCTCGTGCACGCCGTACAGGCTGACGCCGTCGTAACCCCAGCCGTGCGTGCCGTTGAACGGCGCGAGGGGCAGCAGCTCGACGACGTCCACGCCCACGGACGCCAGGTGGTCCAGGCGCGCGGCGGCCGCGTCGAGCGTGCCCTCGGGCGTGAACGTCCCCACGTGCAGCTCGTAGACGACCGCCCCGCGCACGTCGCGCCCGGCCCAGCCGCCGTCGGCCCAGTCGTGCCGGGAGGCGTCGAAGACGCGGCTGGGTCCGTGCACGCCCGCGGGCTGCCACGGACCGCGCGGGTCGGGGCGCGGGTCGCCGCCGTCCAGCACGAACGCGTAGTCCGTGCCGTGCGGCAGGTCGCGGTCCGGGACCCACCAGCCGTCACCGGCGGCCCGCAGCGGGACCGTCTCGGCGCCGGCGTCGTCCGCCGCCGGCAGGTGCAGCGCCACGGTGCGCGCCTGCGGCGCCCAGACCTCGCCGGGCCGGCGCTCGGGTGCCTGCGTCATGCGTCCGTCCTCCTCACCAGCAGCGCCACGGGCAGGCGGTCGAGCAGCGCCGCCAGCGGCTGCACCCCGCCGTCCACGCGCCGGTCCGCCAGCACGTCGTGCCACTCGCCCTCGGGGAGGGCCACCGTGTGGTCCGCCCAGCCGCCGAGCCGGTCGACCATCGCCGCGAGCCGCGTCGCGACCACCGCGACCCGCGGCTCCCCGTCCGCGGTCCGGGCGTACGTCAGGACGTGGCCCGACGAGTGCGCCAGCGGGACGATGCCCGCCCCCGGCCCGACGAAGGCCTCCGGCAGGTCCCGTCGCAGCCGCAGGGCCCGAGACGTGACCAGCAGCTTCTCGTCGGCCAGGTCCCGCGGCCCCGCGCCCTCGTCGAGCCGGGCGAGCCGGGCGGCCAGCGCGTCGGCGTCGACGGGTCGGCGGTTGTCCGGGTCCACGAGCGCCACGGCGGGCACCTCGGTGCCCTGGTAGACGTCCGCGATGCCGGGCAGCGTCAGCTGCACGAGCTTCTGGCCGAGCGTGGCGGCGCGGACGGCGTCGCGGGTGCGGTGCTCCCACTCGCCGAACAGCTCCGCCACGCGCTCGTCCCGCAGCGCCTGCGTCGCGGCGTCCAGCACGGCGCGCTCGTACGCCTCGTCCGGTGCGGTCCACGACGTGTGGTCCTTCGCCTCGCGGACGGCCTTGGTCAGGTACTCCGTGAGCCGGTCGACGGAGATCGGGCCGTCGGCGGTCCACGTGCCGGCGAGGGTCTGCCACAGCAGGTTCTCGGTCCGGCCGTCGAGCAGCGTGCTGCGGAACGACGCCGACGCCGCGCGCAGGCGCCCGACGAGCTCCGCCCACTCGACCGGCAGCTCGGACAGCACGCCGAGCCGGGCCCGGACGTCCTCGCTGCGCTTGGTGTCGTGAGTCGACAGGGTCGTCATGCCCAGCGGCGTCTGCTGCTGCGCCCGGGACGCCCACGCGAGCAGCTCGGTGGGCGACAGGGCGAACCGCCCCGGCTCGCCGCCGACCTCGGTGAGGGCGACCAGGTGCGTCCACCGGTAGAACGCGGTGTCCTCGACGCCCTTGGCCATCACCGCGCCGCAGGTCTGCTGGAACCGCACGACCAGCTCGTCGCGTCGCGCGTCGCGCGTGCGGCCGGCGCTGCCGACCTCGCGGCCCAGCAGCAGGTCGACGAGCACGTCCATCGTCTCGGCGCGCTCCGGCGTCAGGCGCTCCCGGGCGATCCGGGCGGCGGAATCCAGGGCGTCGATGTCGGTGGGGTGCGGGGTGTGGCCGGGCGCCACGTAGGCGCGGTACCGGTCCATCGCGACCAGCAGCTCGACCAGGCAGTCGTGCAGCGAGCGCCACGTGTGGTCCCGCAGCCGCAGGTCGTCGCGGCACACCGCGGCGGCGAGCTCGGTCAGGCGGTAGACCTCGGCGTACAGCGCGCGGTCGACGATCTCCCGCTTGGCCTGGTCGATCAGCTCGGGCAGCGCGTCGGAGGACTCGCCCGTCAGCCGGTGCATGAGGGCGCCGAGCAGCGAGCCGCCGCCCGGGTCGACGAACGCCTGCTGGATCCGCCACAGGGCCTCGTAGCCGGTGGTGCCGGCGGTGTCCCAGTCGGCGGGCAGCTCCTCCTCGCCCTGCAGGATCTTCTCGACGACCACCCAGGCGCCGCCCGACTGCTCGCGCAGCCGCTCGAGGTAGCCGCCCGGGTCGGCGAGGCCGTCCGGGTGGTCGATGCGCAGGCCGTCGATGACCCCCTCGTCGAGCAGGCGCAGCACCAGGGCGTGCGTCGCGTCGAAGACAGCGGGGTCCTCGACCCGGATCGCGGCGAGCGTCCCGACGTCGAAGAACCGCCGGTAGTTCAGCTCCTCGTCGGCGACCCGCCAGTACGCGAGGCGGTAGTGCTGGCGCTCCAGCAGCTCCGCCATCGGCAGGGCCTCCGTGCCCGGCCGGACCGGGAAGGTGTGGTCGTAGTAGCGGATGACGGGCTGCGGCTCGTCGCCCTGGCCGGGCACGACCTCGTGCTCGAGGTGCAGCTCGCCCGACGCGAGCACCGTGCCGATGCGGTCGCCCAGGACGGGCATGAGCACGTCGCCCTGGCCCGCGGACCAATCGACGTCGAACCAGCCGGCGTACGGCGACTCGGGACCCTCGGCGAGCACGGACCACAGGGCCTTGTTGTGCCACACCGGGGTGGGGACGGCCATGTGGTTCGGCACGATGTCGAGCACCAGCCCGAGCCCCGCGGCGTGGGCGCGGTCGGCGAGCCGGCGCAGGGCCGGCTCGCCGCCGATGACGGGGGAGACCTCGTCGTGGTCGACGACGTCGTACCCGTGGGTCGAGCCCGGCGCCGCGGTGAGGATCGGCGACAGGTACACGTGCGTGACGCCGAGGTCCGCGAGGTACGGCACCCGCTCCGCGACGTCGTCCAGCGTCAGGTCCGCGCCGAGCTGCACGCGGTAGGTGGACGTCGGGACCGGGCGGCCGGGGGCGGGCAGGCGTCGGGTCGGGGTGCGCGGCTCCTGTCCGCGCTCGACGCTCACCGGCCGGACCGCGGCTCGGGCGCCGGGGAGGAACCTAGCGTGGAACCCTCGCGCTCCGGGTTCGGCTGCGCCTGGCGCTCCGGCTCCGAGGGTGCCTGGGTGACCGGGTCGATCGCCTGGGTCGGCGGCCGCATGAGCACGACCGTGGACCGGTGCTCCAGGCGGACCTCCGCGCCGTGCTTCACCTGGTCCCCGACCTCGTACTGGTGGTCGGTGTCCAGCGCGACCGTCCACGTCTCGCCGTACTCGGCGTCGGGCAGCGTGAACGTCGTCGGCTCGGGCTGCGCGTTGAACAGCACCAGGAACGAGTCGTCGACGATCTCCTCTCCGCGCAGGTCCGGCTCGGCGATCGCGTCGCCGTTGAGGAACACCATGACGGCGCGGGCGAACTCCTCCTGCCACTGCGCGTCGGACATGTGCTGACCGCCAGGCGTGAGCCACGCGATGTCGCGCAGGTCGGACTCGCCACCGCGCTCCGGGGCGCCCGCGAAGAACCGGCGGCGCCGGAACACGGGGTGGTCCCGCCGCAGGTGCACGACGCGGCGGGCGAAGTCGAGCAGCGTCGTGCGCGCGTCGTCCAGCTCCCAGTCCACCCACGACAGCTCGTCGTCCTGGCAGTACACGTTGTTGTTGCCCTGCTGGGTGCGGCCCAGCTCGTCGCCGTGCGCGATCATCGGCACGCCCTGCGACAGGAGCAGGGTCGTGAGGAAGTTCCGCTGCTGCCGGCCGCGCAGGTCGTTGATCTCCGGGTCGTCCGTCGGACCCTCGACGCCCGAGTTCCAGGACCGGTTGTGGCTCTCGCCGTCGCGGTTCCCCTCGCCGTTCGCCTCGTTGTGCTTCTCGTTGTACGACACGAGGTCGGCCAGCGTGAAGCCGTCGTGCGCGGTGACGAAGTTGACGCTCGCGATGGGCCGGCGGCCGCTGTGCTCGTACAGGTCGGAGGACCCGGACAGGCGCGACGCGAACTCCGCCAGGGTCGACGGCTCGCCGCGCCAGAAGTCGCGCACGGTGTCGCGGTACTGCCCGTTCCACTCCGACCACAGGGGCGGGAACCCGCCGACCTGGTAGCCGCCGTCGCCGAGGTCCCACGGCTCCGCGATGAGCTTCACCTGCGAGATGATCGGGTCCTGCTGGACCAGGTCGAAGAACGCCGACAGGCGGTCGACCTCGTGGAACTGCCGGGCGAGCGTTGCCGCGAGGTCGAACCGGAAGCCGTCGACGTGCATGTCCTGCACCCAGTACCGCAGCGAGTCCATGATGAGCTGCAGGACGTGCGGGGACCGCATGAGCAGCGAGTTCCCGGTGCCGGTGGTGTCGAAGTAGTGCGCGAGGTCGTCGTCGACGAGCCGGTAGTACGAGGCGTTGTCGATGCCGCGGAAGCTGAGCGTCGGGCCCAGGTGGTTGCCCTCGGCGGTGTGGTTGTAGACCACGTCGAGGATGACCTCGATGTCGGCGGCGTGCAGGGCCTTGACCATGCCCTTGAACTCCTGCACCTGCTGGCCGGTCGTGCCGTACGCCGCGTAGCCGTTGTGGGGCGCGAAGAAGCCGATCGTGTTGTAGCCCCAGTAGTTCGACAGCCCGCGGTCCTGCAGCGACGGGTCGTTGACGAACTGGTGCACGGGCATGAGCTCCACCGCCGTCACGCCCAGGCTCGTGAGGTGCTCGATGACCGCCGGGTGCCCGAGGGCCGCGTAGGTGCCGCGCTGCTCCTCCGGGACGGCCGGGTGCAGCTGCGTCAGGCCCTTCACGTGCGCCTCGTAGATGACGGAGTCGTGGTACTCGCGCTGCGGCGGGCGGTCGTGGCCCCAGTCGAAGTACGGGTTGACTACGACCGACGTCATCGTGTGGCCGGCGGAGTCCTCGGTGTTGCGCTCGCCCTCCGCGCCGAACGTGTACGAGTACAGCGACGGGTCGTTGTCGATCTGCCCGTCGATGGCCTTGGCGTACGGGTCGAGCAGCAGCTTGGAGGGGTCGCACCGGTGCCCCTGGGCCGGGTCGTACGGGCCGTGCACGCGGTAGCCGTACCGCTGCCCGGGCTGCATCCCCGGCACGTAGCCGTGCCACACGAAGGCGTCCATCTCGGGCAGGTCGACCCGCGTCTCGTTGCCGGCCTCGTCGAAGAGGCACAGCTCCACCCGCTCGGCGACACCCGAGAACAGCGCGAAGTTCGTGCCGCTCCCGTCGTACGTCGCGCCCAGGGGGTAGGGGCGTCCGGGCCAGATCCTCATGCGCGTCAGTCCTCCGCAGGGCCGTTGGTGCTCGGGCACGACGTGCCCATGGCACAGCGTGCCAGTGGACACCCCAGGTCCGCAGGACGAACGGAGCGCCTGGGGACGACACAGGGGCGACGCGAGGACGACAGGGGGACGGCACAGCGCGCGTCGCGTCGGCGGGCGCGAGGCCCGCGGGGGAGCCCGCGCGGGCCCCGGAAACGCATGGTTCACCCCTGCTGCGCCCCTCGTTCACCCCGTCGGACTATCGCATAACGGGCAAATCGGACGCATGCTCGACGGTATGGCAGAGGACGACGAGGCGCGGGTGGTCATCACCAACGCAGACATCGCGGCGGCGAAGCGCGACTGGCAGCTCGCGCGCACCCGCGGTGACCTGCCCGATCGCGTCGACGCCGCGTACGACCTCTACCGCCGCCTCGTGTCCGCCCAGGCCCAGCAGATCGCCGACACCTTCCGCCAGACCGGGGCCCTGCGCACCGACCAGGGCTGAGCGCTCCCGCCCGCCGCGCCAGTGGGCCCGTCCCCGCGCCAGGACGCGCCCCCGACGCCCCGCCTACCGCGCGTCCGACGTCGTGAGCGTCACACCCCGCGCCGCCAGCGCGGTGAGCGCGTCGATGGTCGTGCGCACCCCCACGCCCGCGGTGAGGTCCGTCAGGACGCGGACGTCGAACCCGGCCGCCAGCGCGTCGAGCGCCGTCGCGGTGACGCAGTGGTCGGTCGCGAGGCCGACGACGTCGACCCCGTCGACCCCGTGCGCGCGCAGCGTGTCCGCGAGACCGGCCGGGGCCGCGCTCCCGGGTGCGTCGGCGCCGGCCTCGCCCGCCGCGGGCACCACGCCGCCCTCGAACCCCGAGTAGTCCTGCCGGCCCTGGCCCTTGCGCACGTGCACGGTCCCGGCGGGCAGCCGCAGCGCGGGGTGGTAGGCGGCGCCGGCGGTGCCGCGGACGCAGTGCTCGGGCCACGTGGCGACGTAGTCGGGGTCGGCGCCCACCGCGAAGTGGCCGGCGTTGTCGTCCGGGAGCGGCTCGTGCCAGTCGGCGGTCGCGACCACGACGCCGTAGCCGTCCGCGGCCCGGTCCAGCAGCGCGCTCACCTGCTCCGCCACGCGCGCGCCGCCGGCGACGGCCAGCGCACCGCCCTCGCAGAAGTCGTTCTGCACGTCCACCACGATCAGAGCCCGGCCCACCGTGACCTCCACCTCGCCCGGACCCGCCCGCTGCGCGCCCGACGGGTCCACTCTACGAAGCGGCGTCCCGCCGCCGGGCGACCACCACGGTGCCGTCCAGGTCGTCGTCGTGCACGACCCGCACCACCATGCCCTGCCCCTCGCAGGCCGCCGCGGTCGTCCCGGCCTGGCGGACGCTCGTCTCGATCAGCAGGTGGCCGCCGGGCCGGAGCCAGCGGGGCGCGAGGGCCGCGATCCTGCGGTGCAGGTCGACGCCGTCCGCCCCGCCGTCGAGCGCCGTGCGGGGCTCGTGGTCCCGCGCCTCCGTCGGCATGTGCGCGATCTCGGCGGTCGGCACGTAGGGCGCGTTGGCGACCAGCACGTCCACCTGCCCGGCGAGCGCCCCGGGCAGCGGGGCGTCGAGGTCGCCCTGCAGGACCTCGCCGCGTCCCCCGAGGTTCACCCGGGCGCACGCGACGGCCGCGGGGTCCAGGTCCGCCGCCCACAGCCGCGTCCCGGGTCGCTCGGTCACCAGCGCCAGGCCGACCGCGCCGCTGCCGCAGCAGAGGTCCACGACCGTCCCGCCGGCGGGCAGCACCCCGAGCGCCTCCCGCACGAGCAGCGCGGTGCGGGCGCGCGGGACGAACACGCCGGGAGCGACGGCGACCCGCAGCCCGCGGAACTCCGCCCAGCCGACGACCTGCTCCAGGGGCTCGCCGGCGACGCGCCGGGCCGTCATCCGCTCCAGGGCCCCGGGGTCGGCGGCCTCGGCGGCGAGCAGGGCGGCCTCGTCCTCGGCGAACACGCACCCGGCGGTGCGCAGCCGGGCGACCAGGGCGTCGAGGGCGGCCGGGGGCAGGGGGAGCGGCACGCAGCGCAATCTACGCCGCGACCCGCGGCTCAGGAGGGCGCGTCCCCGGCCGATGAGCAGGCAGAACAGCGCCGCACCCACCGCCAGAAGGGAAGTCCGCCGTGCCGGAACGGGTCGTGCGGTTGGCCGAGGAGGTCGGCCGGGTCACGGGGGAGAAGCTGCACGGCATCGAGCAGGTCGCCCGCAGCACCAAGATGCTCGCGCTGAACGCGCTGATCGAGTCGGCACGCGCGGGAGACCAGGGCGCCGGGTTCGCGGTGGTCGCGCGCGAGGTCAGCGAGGTGGCGGACCGCGCCCGGCTGCTGTCCGAGGAGCTGTCGTCCGAGCTCGGCCCGCGGATCGAGGAGCTGACGGCACTCGGGCACCAGCTGGTCGGGCGCGTCCGCGGGCAGCGCCTCGCGGACCTCGCGCTCAACGTCATCGAGCTCATGGACCGGAACCTCTACGAGCGCTCCTGCGACGTCCGGTGGTGGGCGACCGACGCCGCCCTGGTCGACGCCCTGACGACGGGCGACCCCGCGGCGGCGCGGCACGCGGGTGACCGGCTCGCGGTGATCCTGCGCAGCTACACCGTCTACCTGGACCTCTGGCTCGCCGACGCGTCCGGCCGGGTGGTCGCCCGCGCGGCGGCGGATCGCGGCGGTGCGGGCGTGGTCGGCTCCGACGTGTCCGACCGGCCGTGGTTCCGCGCGGCGATGGGGACCCGCACCGGCGACGACTACGCCGCGCTCGACGTGGCGCGCGACCCGGCGCTGGGCGCGCTGACCGCGACGTACGCGACGGCGGTCCGCGAGGGTGGCCGCGCCGACGGCCGGCCCGTGGGGGCGCTCGGCGTGTTCTTCGACTGGGAGCGTCAGGCGCAGGCGATCGTCGACGGCGTGCGGCTGGCCCCCGGGGAGCGGGAGGCGACGCGCGTGCTGATCCTCGACCGCACCGGGCTCGTGCTCGCCGCCTCCGACCGTTCCGGCGTGCTGAGCGAGCGCGTGGCGCTCCGCACGGGGGACCGGGCGGCCGGCTCGTACACCGACGAGGACGCGACCGTCGGGTTCGCCGCCACACCGGGGTACGAGACGTACGAGGGGCTCGGCTGGTACGGGGCGCTCGTGCAGCGCTGACCCGCCGGGGCCGCTGAGGAACCGGTGCGGGGACGGCGACGGGACGGTGCCGAACGGTAGCCGGACGGTGCGGCGGGGACGGTGCGGCACGGGTGCCGCCCCGACCCTGCCTGCCCGACGGACCCCTCCCGGCCGGCGGGCCAGCCCAGCCCAGCACACCGCAGCGGCCGCGAGGCCCGGCTGAGTGGCGCAGGGGGTCGATCTGAGTGCTGCTGCGGCGTCGGTTGAGTGGTCCGCTGCAGGTGCAGGGTGGGCCGGCCGGTAGCCTGGTCGCGCGGCCCCGATAGCCCAACCGGCAGAGGCGTTCGGCTCAAACCCGATCCAGTGTGGGTTCGAATCCCACTCGGGGCACCCGCGAAAGGTTGGACGTTTGCGGGCCTTGGGGTTGGACGATTCCCGAGGCCCGATGACCTGTAGGGACAGGTACGGGAAGGTGCCGCCGCCCTGCAATGTCGGGGTCCCGGCTGTGCGCTGTGACTCGCTGGCAGCCTCAGCTCGCCCACACGCGAGCACGCCCCGCCCTCGCACTTCCGGCTTCCGTTCGGGCGCCGCTGGGCGCGCGCCGGGCAAAGCAGGCGCGACGACGCACAACGGGTCCGCGAGCGTGCGGCTACAGCGCGGCGCTCGGCTGGGCCGCTGACGTCGACGTCTAGCGGGCCTCTGGGGGCAGCTTGGTGGTCGCGGTGGCCCCGAGGACCAGGACGCTGATGAGTAACGAACGATTGTGAGATAGGCGTCGCACGCGCGGGCGCGCTCGCCGTGGATGGGCCGCAGCCCACCCCAGCGCTTGGGATTGCACGCCCAAGTGGCGCCTCAGTCATCCGACGTGGTGGCCCGATGGAACCAGCCTCGATACCATCTCAAGATGGCAAAACCTGAGAACTCGCTTCGGCCTCGGCAGCCCGTGCTGGTCATCGATACCACCGCGTTCTTTGTCGACCTTCGCCTGTCCCGCGATTTGGCCGACGTGCTAGACGCTGCCGGTTCGGGAATGATTCGAGTCGTCGTGCCCGAGGTGGTGGTGCTGGAGACGGGTCGTCATCAGGCCGAGAAGGCCAACAAGGCTAGCAATGAGGCGATCAAGAAAGTGGCTGATGGTCTCCGTGCGTTGAATGAGATAATTGATGGATTGCCACGGTTCGACGCGAGGGACGCGCGCGATCGCCTGACGGTCGCCTCCGAAGAGTATGAAACGTGGTTGCGCAAGACGCTTGATGATCACATGGTGGAGGTCGCTCCGATTCCCTCAGTGGACCATGTCGAGTTGGTTAAGCGTGATCTGGCACGCCGGAAGCCCTTCGACAACGGAGGGAAGGGGTATCGAGACGCGTTAATCTGGTCGACGGTCGTCGAGGTCGCGCGAGGTCTTGATGTCGACGATCACCTGATCTTCGTGACCAACAATACGCAAGACTTTGTCGACTCGGGGTCGTTGAGCGCGGACTTGCTGCGAGACCTGCCAGCCGGTGGGCCGCAAATCAGTCATCGTGTCACTGCTGGCGAGGCGATCTCGCTGGTCGCTCCGGCGATTGACGCCCTAACCGCGGAGATCGAACACCCTGGGCAGTGGCTCACCGCCGACCTGGTGATCGATCTGGTCCGCGAGCATGTCGAGGAGGAGATGAGTGGGCTCACAGGGGCTGACGCGTCCGTCTCTATTTCGACCTCGCCGCTCGAGAATCCAACGTGGTATAGCGTCGAGTTCGACTTCTCGGACTTGACGTGGCAGGTATCGAGTACTTACGGCGCCGATGATCTTGCGCTCGAGATCTCTATCGAGGCGGACATCACGATTGATGGCTACGTCAACAAATGGGACTACTATGGCTCCGAAGGCAATTCCGATCTCGACGTCCTGGATCACGATTGGAACGAAACGATGATTTGGGCCAGCGTGAATAGGCGCGCTGTGATGGATTTTTCAGTGGACGTCGACAGAGACTTCAGCGGTGTCGGCTACGTTGAGTTGATTGACGCACGGGAAGGGCCGCTCCGTAGGCCGTGACTGGCCGTCCATCATCGACGGAGTTGAACGCATCGCACTCGCTCAGGCCGTAGGCGGCGATCGCAACGTCACGGACGGTCGGGCAGCAAACGCGAGCCGATCACAGTGCGCGTTCAACTTGCTCGACCACTACCCCGACCAGCCGCCAGTGCTCGTCCGTGGTGCCGACCCGATCGCCAGCCGCATGCGTGATCGTGGAAGCCTCTGTGTACGTTGCAGCCTCGAACCGGATGCGTGTGGTCACGGTGTCGTACTCAGGTCCCTTTTCCACCTCGAGATCGACGGTGCGCACCAACGAGTGCTGCGTGACCACGGACTCCAACATGCTCACCAGGTACGTCAGCAAGTGCGGCAGCGTTGTAGCGGCGTAGGGGACAGTGGAAATCCGCGCCTCGTACATCGCGGTGGTGTCGGTCGACATAGATGACATGTTTCCAGCGCGGGCGGAGGTTGGTGGGCGGTTCGCGTGGTCCGGCCGGCATGAAGGAGCTGGAGCGGGCGGCGGGCGGCCCGTGGCGTCACGCTCTCACCTCACGAGCGCGTCAACACATCGCTGTTATTGCGGTGCGTGGGCCAGCCGACCGGCCCCCAGCGTTGCGTGCGGTGTGACCAGTGCGCTCGCCGGGGTCCGCGACTCGTCATTCGGGGCGTCCGGGACTGTGGGCGAGTTGATGTGGGTGATCACCGCGACTCCCGTCGGCGTCGCTGTTCTGATGTGGGGCGCGATCGTCGGAGAGTCGCGCACGCCGTCCTCTTGCCGATGGGCCCAGATGGCGTCAAGCTGCGCTTGTCGTTCGGTGGCCCTCCACGTCGGCATCGTCGTCTCGATCGGCCTGTGGTCCTGCGCGCTCATCATGATCGGCGCTACGTGCGTAGCGTCCGACGTGGATCTGCGGGTGCAGCGCCGTGCCGAGAGGGCGCCAAGACTCGGTTCGACCGATGACCTGCCCTTGAGAACCGTGTTCGGGCGTGCGTCCGGCGTCGGAGAGCGCACTGTCGCTAGGGTCGCGACATGGGCATGTCGGAGGACGAAGCTGACGCGTCGTTCGACCCGGCGTGGTGGAATGGCGTCTACGAGTCGATGGGTCCGGACTCGCAGTACGAGCTCGTTGAACACGTCACTGTCCATCTCGCGGCCGCGGCGCGCGAAGCCGTCGACTCCGCTGGTGAGCAGTCGCTCAAGGCGCGAGTGCTCTCACTGCTGGCCAGGGCCGCGTCACCCATGCTCCAAGCCGAGGACTGGAACGAGCCGTTCAGACCGGCGTGGGAGCTAGCCGACGGGCGCCGCAGCCCCATGCCTCAGGACTTGGACGCCGACGACCTGGCGCTCCTGACGGAACTCGCTCCGCAACTGTCGCCGGCGCCGCTTCGTGCTCGCGCGGCGGACATCGCCTGGACCTTCGGCGACCGGTCGAATCACGACCTTCTCGCCGTGGCCCTCGACGCGTACGTCGACGTCCCGATCAACACGGACACCTGGTACGACGCCGGTGGCGTTGGCTACCGGCGAGCGCTCGAACTCGCGCGCCGTCGCGGAGCAGCAGGCGCCGCTGTCGTCGCTCGTCTGACCGCCGCTTTACGCGGCTTCGTGCTGTCGTCGTCGGTGTCCGACCTCGGGCTCGTCGCGGACGCCGCCGAGCTGTTGCGGCTTACGGGCAAGCCGAGTGGAGACGACGCCGCCGAGGTCGCGGCTCATCTGTGGGCGTTGACCGAGGTGTCGCCTCCGGCGCTCGGACGGGAGCTGCTGCGCGAGATCGCGGCCTGGCAGCGAGGGCACGACACCGAACAGGTGCACCGGGCGGCGGAGACCATAGCCGAGCTGTACGTCGTGGAGGCCGAAGGGCGTCTTGCCGGTGACGGGTCTGCGATGGCCGCGAGCATGCTCGTGGAGAAGGCAGTCACGACTCTGCGTGGCCTTCCCCGCAAGTACCGCGCCGCGGCTGGCATCGAACCTTGGCTCCGCGAGCTGCGGCGCGAACTGGTCGACCTGCGCGAAGAGACGCTGGAGGAGATGAACGTCATCTCCAGCGACCCGCTCGACGTGAACCAGTTCGTCGTCGCGGCGCGACGCTCGGTGGCTGGTCTGGGCGCCCTCGAAGCTCTGGTTCGGCTCTGTGCGATTGCGCCGTTGATCGACCTCCCTGCCGCCCTAGAGGAGCAGCGGAGTCAAACCGCGAACCTCTTTTCGCGCATGCTGGGCAATGTCACCTTCGCGGGGGACGGCAGAAAAATCGGCCAGCATGACGGAATTAGCGGCGTCTCAGTCTCCGACGAGCAAGCGCTTCGTGAGGTCGTAAAGGACTTTCACAACCGAGTGCAGCTAAACGTTCAGGTGGTGATCCACCCCGCGTTGCAGGTGCTGACTGGCGAGCACCGTTACGACCTGGCTTTCCTCGCCCGGCTGTGCCGCGAGTCCCCGCTGGTGCCCCGAGGCCACGAGGAGCTGTGGGCGCGGGGTTTGCAGCACGGGCTTTCCGGAGACTTCCCGTCCGCGGTGTCCGTCTTGGTCCCGCAGATCGAACAGCTCCTGCGCCGGCATCTCAAGCTGGTGGGCGTCGACACGCTGTACGTAGCAGACGACGGCACCGAGAAGGAGAAGGCTCTCGGGTCCCTGCTCGACGTTCCCGAGACGATCCACGTGCTCGGCGAGAACTGGGTCTTCGAGCTGAAGACCCTGCTCAGCGAGCAGCTTGGGTTGAACGTCCGTAACGATCTTGCACATGGGCTGCTTACGGACGGCGGCGCCTGGAGCGCGAGCGCGGTGTACGCGTGGTGGCACGGTCTGCGGCTCGTGGTGATCCCGCATCACATCGCGACGACCGACGGGGAGGAGGGGCCTGCACCGGGCGACCAAGTCGCGGACGGGAGTACGCCCAGCACTAACTGATCGTGTTGGATGCGGCCAGGACGTCTCGCCTAGCAGACCTAGCAGGGCTGGCGCGATCGCTGATCGGCGGCGGCTCCGCCCACTGAGCGGCGACGTTCATCGTACGTTCGCACCGCAGCTCGACCACCAGATGCCATCAGACGTTGCGTCCCGGGGCTACATTGACCGCGTGAGCGATCTAGGGGTCGTGGCCAGTTGCTTCCTCAGTTACAGCCACGCGGACAAGCCACTGGCCGCCGGCCTCGCTGCGGCGTTGACCGGCCGCGGGTACCGCGTGTGGATCGACGAGGGCGAGCTGAAGGTCGGAGACAGTCTCGTCGACGCCGTCGCCTCCGCGATCAACCAAGTCGACTTCCTGATCGCGCTCGTCAGCGACGCGTCCGCCACGTCCAACTGGTGCACGAAAGAGATCGCTCTCGCGATGACCGGAGAGATTGCTCAGCACGGCATCACGGTGCTCCCTTGCCGGGTAGGGGACGTCACCATGCCGCCCACTCTGGCCGACAAGCTTTACTTGCAGATCAACCAAGATGCAGCCGACGAAGCGGCCGATCGGCTCGATACGGACATGCGCCGGCACCTCCAGCCGTCGACTCCTCTGCCGCCGCGCCGCCGGGCCTCCACCCCGCCCGCTCCGCCTCGGGTCAGCGTCCCAAGCCCGGCGCGTAGAAAGTACGACCCGAGTTCGCCTGTCCGGATGGTGGGCATCGACCTCGACGGTATGGGAACGCCGAGGAACGACGGCTCACGTGGGTCCGCGCTGTACCTCGTGCCCATCATGCTCGACCGTGCCCCGGACGCGCTGTGGGGCGAGCTATTCGAGAGGCACTGGAACCGGCCTCCCTCGTTCTCCACGATGCACCGACCCGGGATCGGATCCGTGGCCGGCGATCGCATCCTCCTTGACGGCACCACGATCGAGGAGGTCGAGCAGGTACACCTCGCGACTCTGCGTCTAGTGGTTGAGGTCGTCAATCGAGACCGCGCCCTGATCGCCGATCAGCAGCGCGCCGACAGGGAGCGCCAAGAGGGTGCCCGTCGTGAGCGGGAACGCCGAGCGCGGGAGATCGCCGACCGCATGCGGTTCGACTGATCGCGTGTAGGGCCTGTGGCCGCGGAGCGCCCTGTGATTCGCGCCAGCCGTCTGGACCGTGCCGTTGGCCCGGTCGGGTGATGCTTGTCGGACTGAGGAGCCTCTGTGCGTCGCCCCTGACGTGCTCGTTCGTACACTGATGGACGGACCGATCTGTCCGTCCCTTCGGGGTGACGACGCCCCGTGATCGACTGAGGATCCCGCATGTTCCAGAGGACGCCTGACGCGCGCGCGCCGATCCTGCACGACGACGACCTGATCGACGATCGCGAGGTGGCGTCGGTCGATCAGGACCGGCTGGCGCACGACGGCATCGTCGATCAGCTCGTCGCTCTCGCGACGAGCGTCGCCACACCGTCGAACATCGCCCTCTACGGGCCCCCCGCCCCGCGCACCTGCGTGTGACGTGACTGACCTGTCAGGATTTCACCCCGCCCTGACCTGCGGACCCGCCCCCGGCTGGCCGAAGATCTCCAGACAGCCGCGGGGCACACAGCCCGCGCGGCGGAGCCGTCCGGCACGACGCGGCGTGGGCCACCCCTCCGCACGCCGTCCGCCCGGGCCCACCCGGGGGGATCTCATGAGCAGGAGCGTGCGGGTGGGGCGGTCGGCCCGGAGGGCCGCCGCGGGCGCCGCCGGGCTCGTCGTCGCCGGCGCGCTCCTGGTCGTCGCGGCGCTCGCGGTCCCCGCCGGGCCGCGGGTGTGGCTGTCCGGCGGCGGGGCGGTCGGTGCCGCGGTGGCGGGCACGCTCCTGCGCCGCTCCACCCGGCAGCGCGAGGGCGACCACACGATGTGGCGGTGGTCCGGCGCGGCGGCGTGGCTGCTCGCGGCCGGTCTCGCCGCGGAGGCGGGCGCCGAGGCCCTGGGCCTGCTCCCGGGGGGCGTCCCGGGCGCGGCGTTCACCGCGGGCGGGGTGGCGGCCGCCGCGGCGCTCTACCACGCCCTCGTGCACTGGAACCGGTTCCGGTCCGCGATCTCCGACCCGGGGGACTGGCTGAACGGGATCAGCGCGGTCGCCGCCCTGCTCGCCCTGGGGAACCTGCTGCTGCGCCCGGCGCCGGGTGGTGCCGCGTGGTGGGGCCTGCAGCTCGGGATGCTGCGCGTCTCCGTCCTGCTGGTCGTCCTCGGCACCGCGTCGACGGTGCTGGTGATCGCGGGTCTGCGCGGTGACTCCCGGGTCAAGGTGCTCGTCGCAGGTGTCGCGGGCGCCGCCGTGGTGGAGCTCGTCGGCCTCGCACACACCGGGCCCACGGGGGCGCCGGCCCCGGTGGCCGTGGCCACCTGGACGGCGCTGGTCCTGCTGGTCGCCGCCCTGCGCGTCGGACCGGCGCGTGCCCTGCCGCCCCGGGAAGCGTCGTCCCAGGACACCACCGTCGGGGCGGTCGTCGTGATGGTCGCGGGGATCGGCGTCCTGGTGGTCGGTGCCCTCGCCCCGGGGGACCACCGGGTCGCGTCGGTGCTGGCCGCGGTCGGGGCGACGGGCGGCGGCGTCCGGGTGGTGCGCCTCGTGCGGGACCTCGCGCAGCTCGCGCTGGTCCGGCAGGAGGCCCGCACGGACCCGCTCACGGGGGTCGGCAACCGCCGCGCGCTGGTCGAGGCCGTCGAGGCCGTCACCGCGGGCGGTGAGGGTGCGCTGCTCGTCATCGACCTCGACCGGTTCAAGGACGTGAACGACCGGTTCGGGCACACGGTCGGCGACGGCGTCATCCGCACGGTCGCCGCCCGGATCGAGGGGCGGATCGGCGCCCGGGGGTTCCTCGCGCGCCTCGGTGGCGACGAGTTCGCCGCGGTGCTGCACGACCCGGACCCCGTCACCGCCGTGCAGCTCGCCGAGGCCCTGTGCGCCACGGTGACCGAGCCGGTGACCGTCGAGCACCGGCGCGTCCAGCTCGAGGCCAGCATCGGCGTCGCGAGCACGGCCCTCGGCGCCCGGCGCCCCGGGGAGCTGCTGCGCCGCGCCGACGCCGCCATGTACTCCGCCAAGCAGGCCGGCGGCGGCGTGCGGCTCTACGACGAGGCCGCCGACTCCCGCGCCCAGGAGGAGCGGGAGCTGCTCGACGCGCTGCGCGGTGCGCTCGACCCCGAGGGGGACGGCCGGCACGGCGCGCTCACCGTGCACTTCCAGCCGCAGGTCGACGCGCGCAGCGGGCGGGTGGTCGGCGCCGAGGCGCTCGTGCGGTGGGCACACCCGGACCGGGGCCTGCTGCCGCCCGCGGCGTTCCTGGACCTCGCCGAGGGGCACGGCCTGATGCCGCGGCTCACCTGGCACGTCCTGGACCAGGCGACGCGCGCGGCGAGCGGCTGGGCGCTCGCGGGCCACGACCTGCGCGTGGCGGTCAACCTGTCGACCTCGTCCCTCGTGCTCCCCGGCCTGCTGGAGATGGTCGACGGCGCCCTGGAGCGCAGCGGGCTGCCGCCCGACCGGCTCGTCGTGGAGATCACCGAGACGAGCCTCATGCACGACCCCGACCTGGCGATCGACGTCACACGCCGGCTCGCCGGGCGGGGGATCGGCATCAGCATCGACGACTACGGCACGGGGTACTCCTCGCTGGCGTACCTCAACGACCTGCCCGCCGAGGAGCTCAAGCTCGACCGGTCGTTCACCGCGCGCGCAACGACGGACCCCCGCACCCGCGCGATCGTGTCCGGCACGGTCGAGCTCGCGCACCACCTCGGGCTGCGGCTGATCGCGGAGGGCGTGGAGGACGAGGCGACCCGGGCGCTGCTGGACGACCTCGGCTGCGACCGGACGCAGGGGTACCTGCACGGCCGGCCGGTGCCCGCCGAGGAGTTCGGGCGCTGGCTCGCGGCGCACGACCCGGCGACCCACGACCCGGCGACCCACGACCCCGCCCCCGTCACCGTTCCCTGAGGAAGCGCGGCTCAGCCGGTCGGCCCCGCGAGCCGGCGCCGCAGGAGGTCCCGCTCCGCCTCGTTCCCGGTGCGGGCGATCGCGGCGGCGTACGCCTCGGCCGCCTCCGCGTGCCGGCCGAGGCGCCGCAGGAGGTCGGCGCGCACGGCGTGCAGGACGTGCAGCCGGTCCAGGTCGAGCGCGTCCACGAGCGGCAGCGCGGCGCCGGGTCCCTCGACCTCCGCCAGGGCGACCGCCCGGTTCAGCGCGACGACCGGGGACGGCGCCAGCACCATCAGGTGGTCGTACAGCGCGAGCACCTGCCGCCAGTCGGTCGCGTCGGCCGTGGGCGCGGAGCTGTGCACCGCGGCGATCGCCGCCTGCACCTGGTACGGGCCGGGCCGGCCCCGCCGCAGGCACTGCCGGACCAGCGCGCGGCCCTCCGCGGTGAGAGCCGGGTCCCACCGCGACCGGTCCTGGTCGCCAAGCGGGACGAGCTCACCGGCCGGGGTGGTGCGGGCCGGGCGGCGGGCCTCGGTGAGCAGCATGAGGGCGAGGAGCCCCCGCACCTCCGGCTCGTCGGGCATGAGGTCGAGCAGCAGCCGCCCGAGGCGCATCGCCTCGGCGCAGAGGTCGTCCCGGACGAGCGCCGTGCCCGTGGACGCCGTGTACCCCTCCGTGAACACGAGGTACACCACGGCCAGCACCGCCCGCAGCCGGTCGGGCAGCTCGTCGGCCTCGGGCACCCGGTACGGGATGTGCGCGTCGCGGATCTTGCCCTTGGCCCGCACCAGGCGCTGCGCCATGGTCGCCTCGGGGACCAGGAACGCCCGGGCGATCTCGCCCGTGCTCAGGCCCCCGAGCAGCCGCAGCGTGAGCGCGACCTGCGCCGCCGGGGCGAGCGCCGGGTGGCAGCAGGTGAAGATCAGCCGCAGCCGGTCGTCCGGCACGGCGTCGTCGGCCGCGAGGGCGTCCACCTCCTGCGGCGACGGCTGGTGCAGCAGGGCGGCGTCGGCGTGCCGGCGCCCGCCCACCGCCTCCCGGCGCAGCCGGTCCAGCGCCCGGCGGCGGGCCGTCGTGACGATCCAGCCGGCCGGGCTCGGGGGGAGCCCGCTCGACGGCCAGCGCCGGACCGCCTCGACGAAGGCGTCCTGCACCGACTCCTCCGCCAGGTCGAGGTCGCCGAACGCCCGCGTCAGCGTGGCGACCGCGCGCCCGTGCACGTCCCGGAACACGGCCTCGACCTCGGCGAGCGGGACTCCCCCCACGGGCCTCAGCCCCGCCCGTCGTGCCGGAACGGGCGGACCTCGACGGGCAGCCCCGCCGCCTCCGTGAGGCGGCGGCCCCAGCCGAGGGCGGCGTCGAGGTCGTCGACGGCGATCACGGTGAACCCGCCGAGGTGCTCCTTGCCCTCCAGGAACGGGCCGTCGGTCACGAGGACCTCGCCGTCCTGCGGCCGGAGCACGGTGGAGGAGCCGGGCTGGTGCAGCCCGCCCGCGAACAGCCACACCCCCGCGTCGCGCATCTCGGCGTCCAGGGCGCCGACCCGGTCCATGATCGGCTGGAGCAGCTCCGGCGGCGGCGGCGGACCGACCGGCTCCCACAGGTTGAGGACGTACTGCGGCATGGCGCACCTCCGAGGTGACGGAGCCGGCCCCCGTGGCCGGCGCTCACCCTCTGCACGAACGATGCGCCCCCGGATCGACACCGCGGAAGGCCCGGTCGGCACCGAAATCCGTTGCCCCCGCCCCGGGCGCCGCCCTAGCGTCGCCGGCACCGCCCCTGGGAAGGACCCGCGTGCCCGCGCCGGACGTACCGCCGATCGACACCGCCCTCGTGCGACGACTCGTCGACGCGCAGCTGCCCCGCTGGAGCGGCCTGCCGGTCCGCCCGGTGGACGTCGACGGCTGGGACAACCGCACCTTCCGGCTGGGGGACGACCTCGCGGTGCGGCTGCCGAGCGGACCCGGTTACGCGGACCAGGTCGGCAAGGAGGTCACCCACCTCCCGACCCTGGCCGCCGCGCTCGGCCTGCCCGTGCCGGAGGTGGTCGCCGTCGGGCAGCCCGGCGCGGGGTACCCGTTCGCGTGGACGGTGCGCCGGTGGATCGACGGGGACGTGGTCCGCGACCTCCCGGGGCTCGACCGGGCGGCGCTCGCGGCCGACGTCGCGGGCTTTCTGCACGAGCTGTGGGCGGTCGACCCCGCGTCCGGCCCTCCGGCGGGCGCGCACAGCCAGGGGCGCGGTGCGCCGCCGGACCGGTGGGGCGCCGAGGTGGAGCAGGCGCTCGAGCGGCTGGCCGGGCGGGTGGACGCCGACCGGGCGGCGGGCCTGTGGCGTGACGCCACCGACGCGCGGCACGACGGCCCAGCGGTCTGGTTCCACGGCGACGTCGCGGTCGGCAACCTGCTCGCGCGGGACGGGCGCCTGTCGGCGGTCATCGACTTCGGCTGCTGCGGCGTCGGCGACCCGGCGTGCGACCTCGTGCTGGCGTGGACCACCTTCGACGACGACGCGCGCCGGCTGTTCCGCACCGCGACCGGGGCGGACGACGGCACGTGGGCCCGGGCGGCCGGCTGGGCGTTGTGGAAGGCCCTCATCACCCTGGGCGACGACGACCCCGTGCGGGACGCCGAGGCGCGGGCGACGCTGGCCCGGCTCCGCGTGCTGGCGTGAGAGGGGAGCACCGATGACCGACGAGGGCTTCCTCGACCGCCTCGCCGACCCGCTCGCCGCGCTCCCCGGCGTGCGGGCGGTCACGCTCGGCGGCTCGCGCGCGCAGGGCACGGCCCGGCCGGACAGCGACTGGGACGTGGCGGTGTACTACCGCGGGTCGTTCGCGCCGCAGCGGCTCCGGGACCTGGGCTGGCCGGGGGAGGTGTCGGAGGTCGGCGGCTGGGGCGGCGGGGTGTTCAACGGCGGCGCGTGGCTCGAGGTCGAGGGCCGGCGGGTCGACGTGCACTACCGGGACCTCGACGTGGTCGAGCGCGAGGTGGCGCGCGCCCGGCGCGGGGAGGTCGCGGTCGAGCCGCTGATGTTCCACCTCGCGGGGATCCCGGCGTACCTGGTCGTGGCCGAGCTCGCGACGCACCGGGTGCTGCGGGGCGCGCCGCCGGTCGTCGACGCCTACCCGGAGGCCCTGCGCCGCGCCGCCCCGCCGGTGTGGCAGGGCCGCGCGGAGGCGCACCTCGCGTACGCCCGCGACACGCACGCCCGGCACGGACGTCTCACGCCGTGCCTGGGCCTGCTGGCGGTCGCGGCCAGCGAGTACGCGCACGCGGTGCTGGCCGCCCGGGGCGAGTGGGTCACCAACGACAAGCGGCTGCTCACGGCCGCCGGTCTCGGGCCGGTGGACGCGGTGGTGGCGCGGGCCGGCACCGCTCCGGGGGCGCTCGTGGACGCGGTCGACGCCGTCCGCGACCTGGGCCGCTCGACGCTCGCCGGGGCGGTCGCGGCGGGGCCCGACGGGGCGTGAATCCCGACCGACCGGTCACCGTGCGCAGGTTCACAGGCGCCGCGTCGTCCGCCCGGGCCGCCGAGGACCTAGAATCACTGCTCGTGAGCACCCAGGACGCGACGCCGAGCACGCCGTCGAGCAGCGAGCCGCAGGCCGCCGACACCACCCTCGACCTCGACATCCCGCACAACCGCGCGGCCGAGAAGGCCCCCGAGACCGGCGCGAAGCCGGCCCGGCGCGCGGTCGTGGCGGAGGACGAGGCCCTCATCCGCATGGACGTCGTCGAGACGCTGCGCGAGGCGGGCTTCGACGTCGTGGGCGAGGCGGGTGACGGCGAGCGCGCCGTGGAGCTCGCGACCGAGCTCAAGCCGGACGTCGTCGTCATGGACGTGAAGATGCCCGTGCTCGACGGCATCTCCGCCGCGGAGCGCATCGCCAAGGCGCACCTCGCGCCGGTCGTGCTGCTGACCGCGTTCTCGCAGACCGAGCTCGTCGAGCGCGCCCGCGACGCGGGTGCCATGGCGTACGTCGTCAAGCCGTTCAGCCCGTCCGACCTGCTGCCGGCGGTGGAGATCGCGATCTCCCGCTACGCGCAGATCACCGCGCTGGAGTCCGAGGTCGCCGACCTCGCCGAGCGCTTCGAGACCCGCAAGCGCGTCGACCGCGCCAAGGGCCTGCTCATGACGAAGATGGGCCTGACGGAGCCCGAGTCGTTCCGCTGGATCCAGAAGACGTCGATGGACCGCCGCCTCACCATGCGCGAGGTCGCGGACGCCGTGATCGACCAGGTCGGCGGCGCCTCCTGACGCCTGCCGCGTCCTGACTGCTCACCGAGGCCCGGTCCACCGCGTGGTGGACCGGGCCTCGTGCTGTGCGCGGACCGCGCGGGGACGGGGCGCGGACGGCGCGGGCGCGGGCGAATCGGTTCGAAAGTCACAGATCGGCAACAACTGGTCCGTGAGACGAGATCGACACATGTTGGACACACGCGGCGATTACGGTCACGCCACATCGACCGGCCGGGGCTCCCCGCCGGCAGTACTCATCGACAGGAGTACCACGCATGACTCGTACGACACATGCCGTCCAGGCGGCAGCCCTCGCCGGTGCCGTCGCGCTCGTGCTCACCGCGTGCAGCGGCTCGGACGACGGCGGTTCCGGCAGCGAGGAGTCCGCGGGCGGCGGCGACACCAGCCCGCTGGTCCTCGGCACGCTGCTCCCGCAGACCGGCACGCTCGCCTACCTCGGCCCGCCCGAGATCGCGGGCGTCGACCTCGCGGTCGAGGAGATCAACGAGGCGGGCGGTGTCCTCGGCAACGACGTCGAGGTCGTGCACGCCGACTCCTCCGACGCCGACCACGCCGAGGTCGCCACCCAGTCGGTGACGGACCTGCTGAGCCAGGACGTCCAGGTCATCATCGGTGCGGCGTCCTCCTCGGTGACGCTCAACGTGATCGACGACGTCACGGGCGCCGAGGTCGTGCAGATCTCGCCGGCCAACACGGCCACCTCGCTGTCCGGCTACTCGGACTTCTACTTCCGCACCGCCCCGCCGGACACGGTCCAGGGCGCCGCGCTCGGCAACCTGATCACGGGCGACGGCCACTCCAACATCGGGGTCCTGGTCTTCAACGACGACTACGGCACCTCGCTGCGCGACGTCGTGAAGTCCACGGTCGAGGAGGCCGGGGCGACGATCGTCTACGGCAACGAGGGCGAGGAGTTCGACCCGGCCGCGTCCAGCTTCGCGACCGACGTCACCGCGCTCACCGCCACCAACCCCGACGCCGTCGTGGTCCTGGCCTTCGAGCAGACCAAGCAGATCATCCCCGAGCTCGTCGCCGCCGGCGTCGACCCGGCCACGATCTACATGGTCGACGGCAACACGGCGGACTACTCGGCCGACTTCCAGCCCGGCACGCTCGAGGGCGCCCAGGGCACCATCCCGGGCGCGTTCCCGAGCGACGAGTTCCAGGAGCGCCTGAAGGGCGTCAACCCGGACCTCACCGACTACGCCTACGGCCCGGAGTCGTACGACGCGACCATCCTGGCGGCCCTCGCGGCGATCAAGGGCGGCGGCACCGACGGCCCGACCATCCAGGCCAACCTGGCGGCGGTCTCCGGCGCCGACGGCGGCGAGGAGTGCACCACGTTCGCCGACTGCGCCGAGCTGCTCGACGCGGGTGACGACATCCAGTACGTCGGCCAGGCCGGCATCGGCCCGTTCAACGAGGACAACGACCCGTCGTCCGCGTTCATCGGCGTCTACAAGTACGGCACCGACAACAAGAACGTCTGGGTGAAGGCGGTCGAGGGCTCGGTCGACTGATCCCTGAGCACCACCGGCGGGCCCGGGACGCGCACATGCGTCCCGGGCCCGCTGCCGTGCGCGTAGCATCGCGGCGCACCGACGTCGACGAGGAGGGCCAGCACGTGCAGCACGGGACCGGGACGGGAGCGACGGCGCAGCCCGTCGTGCAGCAGCTGGACGAGCTCGTGGCGCGGGCACGGCGGCTCGCGGACGACGGCGAGCGGCGGCTGCTCGGCATCGCGGGCGCCCCGGGCGGGGGCAAGTCGACCGTCGCCTCCGCGCTCGTGGCCGCGCTCGGCGCCCAGGCGGTCCTGGTGCCGATGGACGGGTTCCATCTCGCGAACGCCGAGCTGCGCCGGCTGGGCCGCGCGGACCGCAAGGGCGCGCCCGACACGTTCGACGCGGCCGGCTACACCGCGCTGCTGCGCCGGCTCCGCGCCCGCGGACCGGAGGTGGTCTACGCCCCGACCTTCGACCGGCACCTCGAGGAGTCCGTCGCGGGGGCCGTGCCCGTCCCGGCGGAGGTGCCGCTCGTCGTCACGGAGGGCAACTACCTGCTGCACGACGGCCACGGGTGGGCGCCGGTGCGCGCGGAGCTCGACGAGGTCTGGTTCGTCGACGTCGACGACGACCTGCGCGTCGAGCGGTTGATCGCGCGGCACGTCGAGCACGGCCGGACCCCCGAGGCGGCCCGGGAGTGGGTGCTCCGCTCGGACGAGGCGAACGCCCGGCTCGTCGCCGCGACGCGCGAGCGTGCCGACCTGGTCGTGCGGCTCTAGGGGGCGCCCGGGCCTTCCCGTGCGTCGGTGCCCTGCCCTAGCGTCGGTGCATGGACCTTCGACTGGAGCTCGTGCAGGTGCCCGTCTCCGACGTGGACCGGGCCAAGGACTTCTACACGCAGCGCGCCGGCTTCGTGCTCGACCACGACCACGAGGTCGGCGGCGGCATCCGGTTCGTGCAGCTGACGCCGCCGGGGTCGCCGGCGTCCATCGCGATCGGCACGGGCATGACGACGATGCCACCGGGCTCCGTCGAGGGTCTGCAGCTCGTGGTCGACGACATCGAGGCAGCGCGCACCGAGCTCACCGGGCGGGGGCTGGACGTCGGCGACGTGCAGGACTTCGCGTGGGGGCGTTTCCTGTTCTTCGCGGACCCCGACGGGAACCGCTGGGCCGTGCAGCAGATCGTCCGGGGGGAGCAGGGCTGATGTGCCGGAACATCACGACGCTGCGGGGGCTCGAGCCGGGCGCCACCGCGGAGGAGATCGAGGCGGCCGCGCGGCAGTTCGTCCGCAAGGTCAGCGGCGTGCAGTCGACGAGCGCGGCGACCGAGGGACCCGTCGAACGCGCCGTGGCGGAGGTCGCGGACATCGTGACCCGGCTGCTGGACGAGCTGCCGGAGCGCCGCCGCCCCCCGGCCACCGTCCCGCCGCTGCGCCGCCCGGAGGTCCGTGCCCGCCTGGGCCTCGACGCCTTCGACCACGACCACGAGCACCCGCACGACCACGAGCACCCGCACGACCACGAGCACGCGCACGCGTGAGCCGAGGTCGGCACTCCGGTGACGAGGTCGGCACCCGGCGGTGCCGACCTCAGCAGCAGACTGCCGACCTCGGCGGGAGAGGTCAGGCCGGGGGAGCCGGCGGGGCGGGCTTCGTGGCCGCCTCGACGTCCGTCGCCAGGGTGCCGAGGTACAGCTCGATCACCTTCGGGTCGTGCATGAGCTCGCGACCGGGGCCGGAGTAGGCGTTCGAGCCCTGGTCCAGCACGTAGGCGCGGTCGCAGATCTGCAGGCAGCGCCGGGCGTTCTGCTCGACGATGACGACCGACACCCCGGCCTTGTTGATCTTCCGGGTGCGGATGAACGTCTCGTCCTGCCGCACGGGGGACAGGCCGGCGGACGGCTCGTCGAGCAGCAGCACGGACGGGTCCATCATGAGCGCGCGCGCCATGGCGACCATCTGCCGCTCGCCGCCCGACAGCGACCCCGCGCGCTGCTTGCGGCGCTCCCCGAGCACGGGGAACAGGTCCACGATGAAGTCGAACCGCTCGTTGAACCGCTTCGGGGCCTGGAACAGCCCCATCTCGAGGTTCTCCTGGATGGACAGCGACGGGAACACGTTGTTGGTCTGCGGGACGAACCCGACGCCGCGGCGCACCAGCGAGTCGGCGCGGTGGTTGGTGATGTCCTCGCCCTTGAGCACGACGGATCCGCTGCGGATCGTCACGAGCCCGAACAGGGCCTTGAGCAGCGTCGACTTCCCGGCACCGTTCGGGCCGATGATGCCGACGAGCTCCCCGGGGTGCACCACCAGGTTGCAGTCGTTGAGGATGTTCACGCCCGGCACGTAGCCGGCCACCAGGTCGGTCGCCGCGAGCAGCGGCTCCCCGGCGGGCGCCCCGCGGTGGACGGTCGAGGGGTCGGACCCCTGCACGGCGGTGCTGCTCATCGCGAGCCCTCCTTCTTCTGACCGGCCGCGGCGGCCGCCTGGTGGGCTGCCTCCTCGGCCTCGAGCCGCTGGATCCCGTCGTCGAGCAGGGAGTCGTCACCGAGGTCGGTGTCGTGGTGCGCGCCGAGGTAGGCGTCGATGACGGCCTGGTCGGCCATCACGTCCTCCGGCGGTCCCTCGGCGACGATCCGGCCCTCGGCCATGACGACGACCCAGTCCGAGATGTGCCGGACCATGTGCATGTCGTGCTCGACGAACAGCACCGTGGTGCCGTCCTCGCGCAGCGCCTGGATGTGCCCGAGCAGCGACTGGGTCAGCGCGGGGTTCACGCCGGCCATCGGCTCGTCGAGCATGACCATGGTCGGGTTGCTCATGAGCGCCCGGGCCATCTCCAGGAGCTTGCGCTGCCCGCCGGACAGCGACCCGGCGTACTCGTCCCGCTTGGTGTCGAGCTTGAACCGTGCGAGGAGCTCCTCGGCCTGCTCGGTGATCTCCTTCTCGCGCGCCTTCCACAGCGGCGGGACGAGGGCCGTGAACAGGTTCTCGCCGGACTGGCGGGTGGCGCCCAGGCGCATGTTCTCGATCACCGTCATGCGCGACAGCGCCTTGGTGAGCTGGAACGTCCGGACCATGCCGGACCGGGCGACCCGGGCGGCGGAGACGCCCGACAGGGACCGGCCCTCGAAGGACCAGGTGCCGGTGCTGGGCTTGTCGAACCCGGTGAGCAGGTTGAACAGCGTGGTCTTGCCGGCGCCGTTGGGCCCGATGAGCGCGGTGATCGCGCCGCGCTGGACCTCGAGGTGCTCGACGTCGACGGCGGTCATGCCGCCGAAGTGCCGGGTCACCCCGTCGGCGACGACGATCGCGTCCGGCTTCGGCACGCCGGGCGTGTGCGCGACGTGCGCGAGGTCGGCGGTGACGCGGTCCCGGCCGGCCGTCGTGGTGGCGTGCGGCACGGGTGCGGGGACGTGGCCCCGGGGAGTCTCAGCGGACATTGATCGCCAGCTCCTTCTTGTCGCCGAGGATGCCTTGAGGTCGGAAGATCACCAGCAGCATCAGCGTGACGCCCACGATGATCCAGCCGAACTGCTCGATCTGCTCGGTGCGCATCACCGACTCCGGGACCCCGGCGCGCATGACGGACTTGATCAGCATGAGCGCGACCCAGAAGATGATCGACCCCAGGACGGGCCCGAACACCGTGGCGGCCCCGCCGAGCAGCAGGATCGTCCAGACGAAGAACGTCATCGGGCGGCCCATCGAGTCGGGCTGCACGGCTCGTGGCAGGACGTAGATGATGCCCGCCACCGCGCCGATCACGCCGCCGAGGACCAGGGACTGCATCTTGTACGAGTAGACGTTCTTGCCGAGCGACCGCACCGCGTCCTCGTCCTCGCGGATGCCCTTGAGGACGCGCCCCCAGGGGCTGCGGATCAGGAGCCACACGAGCAGGCAGGCCAGCGCCACGACGGCCCAGCCGACGATGCGCACCCACCAGGAGTTCGACGCGTTCATCGAGTACTCGAACGGGCCGAGCGCGAAGGTCCCGTCCGGGAGCGGTGAGGCGTCCTGGAACGTGTCCTTGTACGAGTTGCCGCGCAGGCCCGACGAGGCGCCGGTGAGGTCGGTCAGCGCGGTGGACCGGCCGACCAGGCGGACGATCTCCGCGGCGGCGATCGTGACGATCGCGAGGTAGTCGCCGCGCAGCTTCAGGGTCGGGATGCCGAGCAGCAGGCCGAAGACCGCGGCGCAGGCGATCGCGACCAGGACGGCCGCCCACAGGGGCCAGCCGGCGATCGTCGAGATGGCGAAGCCGTACGCGCCGAGCAGCATGAACCCGGCCTGGCCCATGTTCAGCAGGCCGGTGAGGCCGAAGTGCACGTTCAGGCCGATGGCGGCGAGCGCGTAGGCGGCGGTCGTCGGGGCGAAGATCTCGCCCGCGACGTTGACGAGGATGCGGGACCACTCCATGACGGCTCCTAACCGATCCGCTCGGCGCGACCGAGGATGCCCTGGGGCCGCAGCAGCAGGACGAGGATGAGGATGAGCAGCGCGCCGGCGTAGCGCATGTCGCTCGGGATGACGAGGTTCGACATCTCGACGACCAGGCCGATGACGATCGACCCGGCCAGCGCGCCGAACGCCTGGCCGAGCCCGCCGAGGGTGACGGCGGCGAACATCAGCAGCAGCAGGGCGCCGCCCATGTTCCACGAGGTCGCGTTGAGGTAGAGGCCCATGAGCACGCCGCCCAGGGCCGCCAGCGCCGCGCCGAGCACCCACACGAGCCGCACGATCCGGTCGACCGTGATGCCGGACGCCGCGGCGAGCGCCGGGTTGTCCGACACGGCGCGGGTGGCGCGGCCGACGCGGGTGCCGAGCAGGAAGTACGCGACCGCGGCCAGCACGACGGCGGCGATCAGCAGGGACCACAGCGACGTGGCGCTGATCCGCACGGGGCCGAGGGTCACCATCGTCGGGTTCGTCGTGACGATGCGCAGCGCGCTGCCGCCGAAGAAGAACTGGTACGTGTACTGCAGGGCCATCGAGAGGCCGATCGTCACGATCATCTGCTGCGTCGTGCCGACGCGCCGCTTGCGCAGCGGGTGCCAGAGCCCGGCGTCCTGGACCCAGCCGGAGGCGGCGCCCAGGAGGACCGCGAGCAGCCCCGCGACCAGCAGCGGGAGGCCGAGGGACTGCACGCCGACGTACGCGAGGATCGCCCCGAGGGTGACCTGCTCGCCGTGCGCGAAGTTCGACAGCCCCGTGGTGCCGTAGATCAGCGACAGGCCGACCGACGCGAGCGCGAGCAGGAGGCCGAACACGAGGCCGCTGGAGGCCTGCTGCGCGAGGCGCGGCCAGGAGAAGCCGCCGTCGGCCGAGCTGCCGGTCGGTGCGCCGACCTCGCCGTCGGAGGTGTCTGCGGTGGTGTCCGGGTCCGGCTCGGAGGTGGCGTCGTCGCCCGACCCCCCGCCCGCTGCCGGCTCGCCGAGCGGGAACAGCGCGCCCGTGGACGAGCCCAGCGCCACCGTGACGGTGCGCGGGTTCGCGGACGGGTCCCGCAGCGTCTCGCCGGCGGGCAGCGTCGCGGTGTCGAGGGTGACGGTGTACTCGCCGGCCTCGGTCACCGGAGCGGTCCAGCGACCCTCGGCGTCCGTCGTGGCCTGGCTGGTGCCGCCGGGGCCCTCGATGTCGAGCACCACGCCGACGGCGGGCTGCTGGGTGGACGTGCGGATGGTGCCGTTGATGCATCCGGTGGCCGCGTCGGCGACGCAGCCCGCCGCGGCGGCACGGGCGGTGCCCGGGACGGCGACGGCGAGGAAGAAGGAGAGGACGAGCACGCCGAGGGCCAGCAAGGCCCTGGCGGTGGAACGGTCCCTGGTCGCGGCTCGGCGCACCTGGTCCTCCGTCCGGTCGTGGTCGGCTGATCTGCTGGGTGCCGCAAGTCTTCTTGCGGACGCGTGGGCAGCGGGTTCACGGTGCTGCTCTCACGAGTGGGCGTGACAGTAAAGAGAATTTGTGTCCGTCTGATTACGGGCGTGTTCGAGGCATTCGCGACGCTGCCGGCTGCCTGTCGGGCCACCGGGAGGGTCGCACGCCGGTCGCCGATCCGCGCCACGAACGGCCCAGCGTTCACCCGGAGGGGTGAGAAGCCCCACAGTGCGGCGCGGTGACCTGCGGCTGCGTCGCCGCGGGCACCGACCGTTGTCGCAGGCGACTAGGCAGGAGCGCCGCGGGTAGGACATGATCGGTCGATGCCGCGGGGGGCGCAGCAGGCTCGCGACGACACCGATGTCGCCGTGCCGTGACCAGAACGACTGGAGGCCGTCGAACCGTGCGCACGCCCGTCGCCGTCCGTCCCGCCCTGCCCGAGGACCTCGACGCCCTCGTGGACCTCAGCCTGGCCGCCCGCGCCGAGTCCCTGGTGGGCTCCCAGCTCTGCACCGACGACGCGGACCGGCTGCGGCACCAGATCGGCGCCCTGGTCGGCGAGCCCGGCGCCTGCGGGCTGGTCGGCATGCTCGACGGCGAGGTCTGCGGGCTGGTGCTCGCGCGGATCATCGGCCCGAGCCTGTTCACGGACGAGGTGTCCGTCTCGATCGAGGCCGTCTACGTGGCCGAGGGCGCCCGTCGCCGCGGCGTCGGTCACGCGCTGCTGGGCGGCGTGCTCGAGGAGGCCCAGCGCGTCGGCGCCACCGACGTGCTCGCCGTCCCGCTGCCCGGGGCCCGCGGCATGCTGCGGTTCCTGGCCCGGCTCGGGTTCGCCCCGGCCGCCGCGCACCGCGTGGTGAGCACCGAGGCGCTGCAGCGCCGGCTGGTGGCGGACGCCCCCTCGCCGGCCCGCCGCGCCGGCCGGGTCGGCCTGGACGACCTGATCGCCCGGCGACGGCGCGCCCGGGCGGGGCGCGCCGTGACGTCCACCGAGGCGGCTCAGGCCGGCCGGGTGTCGATCAGCATGCAGGTCAGCCGCGCGGAGCAGATCCGCCGGCCCCGCGGGTCCTCGACCACCACGTCGTAGGTCGCGACCTTCCCGCCCAGGTGCACCGCGGTGGCCGTGCCGGTCACCACCCCGTCGGTCGCGGACCGGTGGTGGGTGCAGCTCAGCTCGATCCCGACCGCCTGCCGGCCCGGTCCGGCGTGCGCGTTCGCCGCGTAGGAGCCGAGCGTCTCGGCCAGCACCGCCGAGGCGCCCCCGTGCAGCAGCCCGTACGGCTGCACGTTGCCCGCCACGGGCATGGTGCCCACGGCGCGGTCCGGGCCCACCTCGAGCAGCTCGATGCCCATGCGCTCCATGAGCGTGCCCGGGGGCACGTGGGCGCCCAGCGCCGGGCGGTCGGGGGTCGGGCTCGCGGGCGCGTCGGTGTCAGCCATGCCCGATAGGTTGGCACCCGTGACTGACGCGACGCGACACCTGCCCGACGGCCACGCCGCACGGCTCCTCCTGGTGGACGGGCACTCGATGGCCTACCGGGCGTTCTTCGCCCTCCCGGTGGACAAGTTCGCCACCTCCACCGGCCAGCCCACCAACGCGGTGTTCGGGTTCGTCTCGATGCTGGCCAACCTGCTGCGGGACGAGGAGCCGACGCACGTCGCGGTCGCGTTCGACGCCGGCCGCACCACGTTCCGCACCGAGCAGTACGAGGAGTACAAGGCGAACCGCTCGGCGTCGCCTGAGCCGTTCCGCGGCCAGGTCGAGGTCATCAAGCAGGTCCTCGCGACCATGCACATCCCGACGCTCGACAAGCCGGGATTCGAGGCCGACGACATCCTCGCCACGCTGGCCCGCCAGGGCGCCGCGGAGGGGCTGGACGTGCTCATCTGCTCCGGCGACCGCGACGCGCTCCAGCTCGTGACCGACCGCGTCACCGTGCTGTACCCGGTGAAGGGCGTCTCGGAGCTCGCGCGGATGACCCCCGACGCGGTGCAGGCCAAGTACGGCGTGCCCCCGGAGCGCTACCCCGACATCGCCGCGCTCGTCGGCGAGTCGTCCGACAACCTGCCCGGCGTCCCCGGCGTGGGGCCCAAGACCGCCGCGAAGTGGATCGCCACCTACGACGGGCTGCAGGGCGTGGTCGCGCACGTCGACCAGATCACCGGCAAGGCGGGGGAGTCGCTGCGCGCGCACCTCGACCAGGTGCTGCTGAACCGCCAGCTCAACCGGCTCCTGGACGACCTGGAGCTCCCGCTCGGCCCCGAGGACCTCGCCGCGCGGCCGTGGGACCGCGAGGCGCTGCACACCATCCTCGACGAGCTCGAGTTCCGCACGCTGCGCGACCGGCTGTTCGCGATGCTGCCCGCCGAGGACGGCGGCCCCGCCGAGGTGGCCGGCCCTGCCGAGGGCCCGGTCGTCGTGACCCCGGTCGACGGCGGCCTCGCCGACTGGCTCGCCCGGCACGCCGGGGCCCGGACCGGCGTCGACGTGCAGGGGTCCGCCTCGCCGTCGGGCGGCGACGCCTGGGGGATCGCCCTCGTCGTCGGCGACGAGGCCGTCGCGTACGACCTCGCGCAGATCGCCCCGGCCGACGAGGCGGCGCTCGCCGCGTGGCTCGCCGACCCGGCGCAGCCGAAGGTGCTGCACGCGGCGAAGGAGGCCTGGCACGCGCTGGCCGGCCGCGGGCTGACCCTCGCGGGCGTCGAGTTCGACACCGAGCTCGGCGCGTACCTGCTGCAGCCCGACCGGCGCGGCTACGACCTCTCGGACCTCGCGATCGGCTACCTGCGCCGCGAGCTCGGCGCCGTGGCGGACGAGGGCGCGCAGGGCGCGCTCGACCTGGACCTCGAGGGCTCGCAGGAGGGCGTGCGCGGCGCCGTCCGCGCCGCCGCGGTCGTGGACCTCGTGGACGTGCTGGACGAGCAGCTGGCCGAGCGCGGCGCGGCGCACCTGCTGCGCGACGTCGAGCTCCCGCTCGAGGGCGTCCTGGAGCGGATGGAGCACGTCGGCATCGCCGCGGACGCCGGCTACCTGTCGGCGCTGGAGAAGGAGTACGACAGCGCCGTCCAGCGCGCCGCGGGCGAGGCGTATGACGCGATCGGTCGGGAGGTGAACCTCGGGTCGCCGAAGCAGCTCCAGGAGGTGCTGTTCGACCAGCTCGACATGCCGAAGACCAAGAAGACCAAGACCGGCTACACCACCGACGCGAACGCGCTCGCCGACCTGTTCGCGCGGACCGGCCACCCGTTCCTGGAGCACCTGCTCGCGCACCGCGACGCCATCCGGCTCCGGCAGACCGTCGAGGGCCTGCTGCGCTCGGTGGCCGACGACGGCCGGATCCACACGACGTTCCAGCAGACGATCGCCGCGACGGGCCGCCTGTCGTCGACGGACCCGAACCTGCAGAACATCCCGATCCGCACCGAGGCGGGCCGCCAGATCCGCCGCGCGTTCGTCGTGGGGGTGGGGTACGAGACGCTGCTGACCGCCGACTACTCGCAGATCGAGATGCGGATCATGGCGCACCTGTCCGGCGACGCCGGGCTGATCGAGGCGTTCACCGCGGGCGAGGACCTGCACTCGTACGTCGGCTCGCGGGTGTTCGGCGTGCCGACCGACGAGGTGACCAGCGCGCAGCGGTCCAAGATCAAGGCGATGAGCTACGGCCTGGCGTACGGGCTGTCCTCGTACGGCCTGTCGCAGCAGCTGAAGATCGACGTCGCCGAGGCCTCCGCGCTGATGCGCGACTACTTCTCGCGGTTCGGCGGCGTGCGGGACTACCTCGAGGGCGTCGCGGACGAGGCCCGGGCCACCGGGTACACCGCGACCATCCTCGAGCGGCGGCGCTACCTCCCGGACCTCACGAGCGACAACCGGGTCCGCCGGGAGGCGGCGGAGCGGATGGCCCTGAACGCCCCCATCCAGGGCAGCGCGGCGGACATCATCAAGCTGGCGATGCTGGGCGTGCAGCGCGAGCTCGACGCGCAGGGGCTGGCCTCGCGGCTGCTGCTGCAGGTGCACGACGAGCTCGTGCTCGAGGTCGCGCCGGGGGAGCGCGAGGCGGTCGAGGCGCTGGTGCGCTCCCAGATGGGCGGGGCGTACGCCCTGGACGTGCCGCTGGACGTCTCCGTGGGCGTGGGCCCGAGCTGGCACGACGCGGGTCACTGACCGGCGGGCTACGCCGGGCGGTGCGCGACGAAGATCGCCGTGCCCGGCAGGTGCGCCCCGCGCAGCGGGCTCCAGCCGCCCCACGTCCGGTCGTGCCCCTCGGGCCACTCCGGCTCGACGACGGCGTCGAGCACCAGCCCGGCGCCCACGACGTCCGCGACGTGGTCGCCGATCGTGCGGTGGTGCTCGGAGTACAGGACCCGGCCGTGCTCGTCGGTCTCCACGTAGGGCCGGCGGTCGAAGTACGAGCGGTCCGCGGTGAGCCCGCGCGGGCCGGGGTCGTCGGGGAACGCCCACCGCACGGGATGCGTCACCGAGCAGACCCAGCGGCCGCCCGGGCGGAGCACCCGGGCGGCCTCGGCGTGCACCCGGTGGGCGTCCGCGACGAACGGGATCGCGCCGTAGGCGGTGAACACGACGTCGAACGACGCGTCGGGGAACGGCAGGGCGCGGGCGTCGGCCTGCACCAGCGGCACAGGCGCGGGGCGGCCGGCCACCGGCCCGGCGTCCCGGGCGGGGTCGGCGGCGGCGGCGCGGTCGACGGCGGCCGCGGCGGCGAGCATCCCCGCGGACACGTCCGTCGCGACGGCCAGCGCACCGTGCGCGGCCAGCCACCGCGAGCACTGCGCGGCGCCGGCGCCCACCTCCAGCACCCGGCGGCCCGTGACGTCGCCGAGCAGCCGGGCGTCGGACTCGCGCAGGCCCTCCGGGCACCACAGGAAGTCGTCGTCGCCCAGGAACGCGCCGTGCTCGTCCAGGTACTCGCGGGCGTTCTGGTCCCACCAGCGGCGCCCCGCGCCCTCCGTGGCGGCGGCCGGGACGTCGCGGTAGCCGGCGGCCGCGAGGCGGTCGCCGTCCACGACGGGGTGGGTGTCGTCGGTCGTCACCCGCACGACGGTAGCCGTGCCGGGTGACCCCGCGCGCGCCCCGTCGTGCGTCCCGTCGTGCGTCCCGGCGCGCGTCCCGGCGCGCCCGGGACCTCCGGCTCACGGGTCGCGGCGGGCGCACGGATAGCCTGGTCGCGCCGCACCGCAGCGGCACACCCCACCCTGCAGATGAAGGAGACCCCAGCGTGCGAGTCGGACTGCTCACCGGTGGAGGCGACGTCCCCGGGCTGAACGCGGCGATCCGGGCGGTCGTGAAGCGCGGCGAGGGGGAGTACGGCCACTCCATCATCGGGTTCCGCAACGGCTGGCGGGGCGTCGTGGACGGCGACATCGTCCCGCTGACCCGCAGCCACATCCGCAACGTCCTGCCCGTCGGCGGCACGCTGCTCGGCACGGCCCGGTTCCACCCGCACGCGGCCGACGGCGGCCTCGACGCGGTGCTGGCCACCCTGGAGGCGGAGCGCATCGAGGCGCTCATCTGCATCGGGGGCGACGGGACGCTGCACGCGGCGTCGAAGGTCGCGGAGGCGGGCGTGAAGATCGTCGCGATCCCCAAGACGATCGACAACGACGTGTGGGGCACCGACCGGTCCATCGGCTTCGACACGGCGGTGGAGATCGCGACCGAGGCGCTCGACCGCGTGCACACCACGGCGGAGTCCCACAACCGCGTGATGATCGTCGAGGTCATGGGCCGGCACGCCGGATGGATCGCCGTGACCGCGGGCATCGCCGGCGGCGCCGAGGTGGTGCTCGCCCCCGAGGAGCCGTTCGACATCGACAAGGTCATCAAGTTCCTCAAGCACCGGCACCGCGCGCACGCGAACTTCTCCATCGTGGTCGTCGCCGAGGGCGCCGTGCCCGCCGAGGGCACCTCGATGTCCTACGAGGCCCCGGTCGGCCAGTTCGGCGAGATCGTCGCCGGCGCGATCGGCGAGCGGGTCAAGGCGGAGATCGAGAAGCGCACCGGGTTCGACACCCGCGTGACGGTGCTCGGGCACGTGCAGCGCGGCGGGAGCCCGGTGCCGGCGGACCGCATCCTCGGCAGCCGGTTCGGCGTCGCCGCGATCGACGCGATCAGCCGCGGCGAGACCGACGTGATGACCGCGCTGCGCGGCGAGGAGGTCGTCCTGGTTCCGCTGCCCGAGATCGCCGGCAAGGTCAAGACGGTCCCGGCGGACCTGCTGCAGGTGGCGCGCGCGCTGGCCTGACCCGGCGGCGCCGCGCGGCGCGACCGGGTGCTTTGACCGGCTGTCGTCAAGGCCGGTAAGGTATTCGGCGGTGTGGCGTGCCTACGCGTGCGCGTGTCGTGCGGGGCTGCTTGCGCCACCCGAACCCCTGTCCTACTACTTCATGTCCGCATCGGAGCCCATCCCTACATGAGCATCTCCACCCCCGCCAAGCCCGGCACCCCGCAGGTCGCGATCAACGACATCGGCTCGGCCGAGGACTTCCTCGCCGCCGTCGACGCCACCATCAAGTACTTCAACGACGGTGACATCGTCGAGGGCACCATCGTCAAGGTCGACCGCGACGAGGTGCTGCTCGACATCGGTTACAAGACCGAGGGCGTCATCCCGTCCCGCGAGCTGTCCATCAAGCACGACGTGGACCCGGGCGAGGTCGTCAAGGTCGGTGACGAGGTCGAGGCCCTCGTCCTCCAGAAGGAGGACAAGGAAGGCCGGCTGATCCTGTCCAAGAAGCGCGCGCAGTACGAGCGCGCCTGGGGCACGATCGAGAAGATCAAGGAGGAGGACGGCGTCGTCACCGGCACCGTCATCGAGGTGGTCAAGGGTGGCCTCATCCTCGACATCGGCCTCCGTGGCTTCCTGCCCGCCTCCCTGGTGGAGATGCGTCGTGTCCGCGACCTCCAGCCGTACGTCGGCAAGGAGATCGAGGCGAAGATCATCGAGCTCGACAAGAACCGCAACAACGTGGTCCTGTCGCGCCGCGCCTGGCTCGAGCAGACGCAGTCCGAGGTCCGCTCCACCTTCCTGCAGACCCTGCAGAAGGGCCAGGTGCGCCCCGGTGTCGTGTCCTCGATCGTCAACTTCGGTGCGTTCGTCGACCTGGGCGGCGTGGACGGGCTCGTGCACGTCTCCGAGCTGTCCTGGAAGCACATCGACCACCCGTCCGAGGTCGTCGAGGTCGGCCAGGAGGTCACGGTCGAGGTCCTGGACGTCGACTTCGACCGCGAGCGTGTCTCCCTGTCGCTGAAGGCGACGCAGGAGGACCCGTGGCAGGCCTTCGCCCGGACGCACGCCATCGGCCAGGTCGTCCCCGGCAAGGTCACCAAGCTCGTCCCGTTCGGTGCGTTCGTGCGCGTGGAGGACGGCATCGAGGGCCTGGTCCACATCTCGGAGCTGGCCGTGCGCCACGTCGAGATCCCGGAGCAGGTCGTCCAGGTCGGCGACGACGTGTTCGTCAAGGTCATCGACATCGACCTGGAGCGCCGCCGCATCTCGCTGTCGCTCAAGCAGGCGAACGAGGGCTTCGACCCGACCTCCGAGGACTTCGACCCCGCGCTGTACGGCATGGCGGCCGAGTACGACGAGGAGGGGAACTACAAGTACCCCGAGGGCTTCGACCCGGCGACCAACGAGTGGCTCGAGGGCTTCGAGGCGCAGCGTGAGGTCTGGGAGGCGCAGTACGCCAAGGCGCACGAGCGCTGGGAGGCGCACCGCAAGCAGGTCCTGGACGCGGTCCAGGCCGACGCGGAGGCCGCGAACGGCGGTGGCGAGAGCGCCGCGTCGTCCTCGTCCTCGTCGTCCAGCTCCTCGGCGTCGTCCTACTCCTCGGCTCCGGCCCAGGAGGCGACCGGCACGCTGGCGTCGGACGAGGCCCTGGCCGCGCTCCGCGAGAAGCTCACCGGCAACTGAGCCGACCGCCGGGCACGCCCGGCGCACGGTCCGACGGGCCGGTCACCTGCGGGTGGCCGGCCCGTCGGCGTCCCCGGGGGACGCGGTGGTCCACGGGCTGCGCAGGGGCCGCTGTCACCCCTGCGTGAGAGGATCGTCGACGCCGCCCCTCACCACGCGAAAGGCCGTGCTGTGCCCGCCCGCTCCACCTCGCCGCGACCGGCTGCGCTCACCGGATCGGTGCTCCGGCGGTCGCTGCTCCTCATGGGCCGCGGCATCGCGTCCCAGCCCCGCACGTACGTGCTGGCCATCGGCACCTCCGCCCTGTACGGCGCCCTCACCGTCGCGGTGAGCCGGGTGCTCGGCTGGGCGACGGACAGCGTCGTCGTCCCCGCGATCGGTGGCTCCGCGCAGGCGCAGGGCCGGATCTGGGTCGCGGGCGCGGTGCTCGCGCTCGTCGCCGTGTCGCTGGCCGCCGCGGTCGCCGGGCGCCGGGTGTTCGCGGGCATGGGAGTGGCCGACCAGCAGGCGATGCACCGTCGCGGGGTCACGCGCCAGTACCTGCGGCTGCCGATGACGTGGCACCGCCGCCACCCCACCGGGCAGCTGCTGTCCAACGCCTCCGCGGACGTCGAGGCCGCCACGGGCGTGTTCAACCCGCTGCCGTTCGCGCTGGGCGTCGTCGTGATGATCGGCGTCGCGGCGGTCGCGCTGCTGTCCACCGACGTGTGGCTGGCGCTGGCCGCCCTCGTCGTGCTGCCCGCCGCGGTCGTGGCCAACCTGGTGTTCCAGCGCAAGATGTCGCCCGCGGCCACGCGCGCCCAGCAGCTGCGGGCCGAGGTGGCGGACATCGCGCACGAGAGCTTCGAGGCCGCGCTGCTGGTGAAGTCGCTCGGCACGGAGGACCGCGAGGAGCGCCGGTTCGCCGAGCGCACCGCGCAGCTGCGGGAGGCGAACGTCCGCGTCGGGGTGGTGCGCGCGTACTTCGACCCGGTCATCGACATGCTGCCGAGCCTCGGCACGCTGCTGGTGCTCCTGGTCGGCGTGGTCCGGGTGCAGGCCGGCGCGGTGGGGACCGGGGACGTCGTCTCGGCGGCGTACCTGCTCACGCTGATGGCGGTGCCGGTGCGGGCGTTCGGCTGGGTGCTCGGCGAGCTCCCGCGCGCCCTCGTCGGGCACGAGCGCGTCGCCCGGGTCGTGGACGCCGAGGGCGAGCTGGTCCCGGGCACCGCGCCGCTCGTGCGCCGGCCGGCGGGGGCGTCGCTCCGGATGTCCGGCGTCGGCGTGCGGGTCCCCGGCCCGGACGGCCCGGTGGACCTGCTGCGCGACGTCGACCTCGAGGTGGCTGCGGGACGGGTCGTCGCCGTGGTCGGCCCCACCGGCGCGGGCAAGACGACGCTGGTGTCGCTCGTGCCCCGGCTGACCGACCCCACGAGCGGCACCGTGGAGGTCGACGGCACGGACGTCCGGGACCTCGTGCCGGACGACCTCACCGACCAGGTCGTCCTGGTCGGGCAGCAGACCTTCGTGTTCGAGGACACGGTGCGCGGCAACGTCACGCTGTGCGACCCCGACGACCCGGCCGCGCCGTCGGACGACGAGGTCTGGGCGGCCCTGCGGCTCGCGCGGGTGGACGGCGTGGTGCGGGACCTGCCGGGCGGCCTGGACGCCCCGCTGGGCGAGCGCGGCTCGAACCTCTCCGGCGGGCAGCGCCAGCGGCTGGCCATCGCCCGTGCGCTGGTGCGGCGGCCCCGGCTGCTCGTGCTGGACGACGCGACCTCGGCCGTCGACCCGCGGGTCGAGCAGGGCATCCTCACCGGGCTGCGGGAGCACACCGGCGACGCCGCGGGCGGGCCGACCGTCCTGCTCGTCGCGTACCGGATGTCGTCGGTGCTGCTCGCCGACGAGGTCGTGCACGTGGAGGGCGGCCGGGTGGTCGACCAGGGCACCCACGCGGAGCTGCTGGCCCGCGACCCGGGCTACCGGGCGCTCGCCACGGCGTACGAGGACGAGTCGGAGCGCCGCGCGGCGCTGCGCGCGGAGGCGCTGGACGCGGAGGCCGCCGCCGAGGACGCGCTGGACGCGGAGGGGGCACGATGAGCGCGCAGGACCGGCCGTCCGGGCTGGGCGGGACCGAGCAGCTCGGGGTGCTGGGCACCCTGCGGCGGGGCGTGCAGGTGTCCCCGCAGCTCGTGCAGGGCCTGTGGGTGACGTTCCTGCTGGCGGTGCTCGCCGCGGCGGGCAAGGTCGTGGTCCCGGTCGCCGTCCAGCAGGTGATGGACACCGGCGTGCTCGCCGAGGGCGGTCCCGACATCCGCCGCGTCGTGACGCTGGTGTGCGCCGCGGCCCTCGCGCTCGTCGCCGGCGGGGTCTGCTCGGCGCTGGTCAACGTGCGGCTGTTCCGGGCCAGCGAGGCCGGGCTGGCCGAGCTCCGCGTCCGGGCGTTCCGGCACGTGCACGACCTGTCCGTGCTCACGCAGAACACCGAGCGGCGCGGGTCGCTGGTGTCGCGGGTGACGTCGGACGTCGACACGATCTCGCTGTTCGTGCAGTGGGGCGGCATCATGCTGCTGGTCTCGACGCTGCAGGTGGCGGTGGCGACCGCGCTGATGGCGGCGTACTCGTGGCAGCTGACGATCCTGGTGTGGCTCTGCTTCGGGCCGCTGGTGATCGCCCTGCGCCCGCTTCAGCGCCGCGTGAACGTCGCCTACACCCGGGTGCGCGAGCGCGTCGGCGCCATGCTCGGCGCCGTGTCCGAGGCCGTCGTCGGGGCGGAGACCATCCGGGCGTACGGCGTGCAGCGCCGCGTCCAGCGGAACGTCGACGCGCGGATCGGCGCCACCCGGGACGCGATGGTCCGGGCCCAGAACACCGTGGCCGTCGTGTTCTCGTCGGGCGTCCTCGTCGCGAACCTCGTGCTCGCCGTGGTCGTGGTCGCCGGCACCGCGCTCGGGGTCGCCGGGGACCTCAGCGTCGGCCGGCTGCTGGCGTTCCTGTTCCTGGTCCAGCTGTTCACCGGTCCGGTGCAGCAGGCCACCGAGGTGCTGAACGAGCTGCAGAACGCCGTCGCCGGGTGGCGGCGGGTGCTCGGCATCATCGACACGCCCGTGCAGGTGGCCGACCCCGGGCCTCGCGGCGTGCCGTCGCCGCGGGGGCCTGCGGCCGTCGAGCTGCGGGGCGTCGGCTTCGCCTACCCGGACGGGCCGCCCGTGCTGCACGGCGTCGACCTGCGGCTCCCGGCCGGCCGGTCCACCGCCGTGGTCGGGGCGACGGGCTCGGGCAAGACGACGATCGCCAAGCTCGTGACCCGGCTGATGGACCCGACGCAGGGCGAGGTGCTGCTGGACGGCACGGACCTGCGGACCGTCCGGGCGGCCGACCTGCGCCGCCGCGTCGTCATGGTGCCGCAGGAGGGCTTCCTGTTCGACGCCACGCTCGCCGAGAACCTCGTGTACGGGCTGCGGACCCCGGACGGCCGCACCCCGACCCCGCAGGCGGCGGAGCCGCAGCTGCGCGCCGCGCTGGCGGAGCTCGGCCTGTCCGACTGGGTCGACGAGCTCCCGAGCGGGCTGCACACGCCGGTCGGCCAGCGCGGCGAGGCGCTGTCGGCGGGGGAGCGGCAGCTGGTCGCGCTGACCCGGGCCTACCTGGCCGACGCGGACCTGCTGGTGCTCGACGAGGCGACGTCCGCCGTCGACCCCGCCACCGAGGTGCGGATCGCCCGGGCGCTGGACTCCCTCACCACAGGCCGCAGCACCGTCACCATCGCGCACCGCCTGTCCACGGCGGAGGCGGCGGACCTCGTCGTGGTCGTCGACGCCGGGCGGGTCGTCGAGCACGGGCAGCACGACCGGCTCGTCGCGCAGGACGGCGTGTACGCGGCGATGCACCGGGCCTGGGTCTCGCAGACGCGCTGAGCTGGTCGCCGCCGCGGGCCGTCCGCGTGGCAGGATCGGGGGGTGACGGACGAGCAGAACCCCGGACCCCTCGGCACCTCCGGACTCGACCCCGCGGTGGCCTCCCGGCTGACCCGCGACGCGGCCGGTCTGGTCGCGGCGGTCGTGCAGCAGCACGACACCGGCGAGGTGCTGATGGTCGGCTGGATGGACGACGAGGCCCTGCACCGCACCCTCACCACGGGGCGCGTGACGTTCTGGAGCCGGTCCCGGCAGGAGTACTGGCGCAAGGGCGACACCTCCGGCCACGCCCAGTACGTGAAGTCCGTGGAGCTCGACTGCGACGGCGACGCGCTCCTGGTGCGCGTCGACCAGGTGGGCGTCGCCTGCCACACGGGCACGCGCACCTGCTTCGAGGCGGGCGGTCGGCTCGACGCGGTCGTCGGCGAGCGGCCCGCCGTGTCCGCGGGGGAGCGCTCGTGACCGCCGACGCGCCCGCGGCGGCCGCCGCCACCCCGCAGGCCCCGGCCGTGGACGTCCCCTGGGGGGCCACGTGGCCCGCGCTGGACGAGTTCCGCGAGCTCGCCGGCACGCGCCGGGTCATCCCCGTCGTGCGGCGGCTGCTGGCCGACGACACCACGCCCGTCGGCCTGTACCGGACGCTCGCGGCGGGCCGTCCCGGGACGTTCATCCTCGAGTCCGCGGAGTCCGACGGCACCTGGTCGCGCTGGTCGTTCGTCGGCGTGCGCTCCCGCGCCACGCTGACCGTCCGCGACGGCCGCGCGGTGTGGACCGGTGACGTGCCCGCGGGCGTCCCGACGCAGGGCGACCCCCTGGCCGTGCTCGGGGAGACGCTCGAGGTGCTGCGCACCCCCGCCGTGCCCGGCCTGCCCCCGCTGACCGGCGGGCTCGTCGGCGCGCTCGGCTGGGACGTCGTGCGCCACTGGGAGCCCACGCTGCCCGCGACGGCGCCCGACGAGCTCGGCGTCCCCGAGATGACGCTGTGCCTCGCGAGCGACCTCGCGATCACCGACCACCACGACGGCTCCGTGTGGCTGGTGGCGAACGCCATCAACTTCGACGGCACCGACGAGCGGGTCGACGACGCGCACGCCGACGCGGTCGCCCGGCTGGACGCCATGCAGGACGCGCTCCTGCGGCCCGCGGCGCCGGCGGCCGCCCGGCTGGTCGACGCCCCGGTCCCCGAGCTCGAGTTCCGCTCCACGCCGGCCGAGTACGAGGAGGCCGTGGGGATCGGCAAGGAGGCGATCCGGGACGGCGAGGTGTTCCAGGTGGTGCTCTCGCAGCGCCTCGACCTGGACTGCCCGGCCGAGCCGCTCGACGTCTACCGCGTCCTGCGGACGATCAACCCGAGCCCGTACATGTACTACCTGCAGCTGCAGGACGCCGACGGGCACGACTTCGCGGTGGTCGGTTCCAGCCCGGAGACGCTGGTCAAGGTCACCGAGGGCCACGTCACGACGTTCCCCATCGCCGGGTCGCGGCCCCGCGGGGCCACACCGGAGGAGGACCGGGCGCTGCACGACGAGCTCCTGGCCGACCCCAAGGAGCGCGCCGAGCACCTCATGCTGGTCGACCTCGCGCGCAACGACCTGGTGAAGGTGTGCGAGCCAGCGACCGTCGAGGTCGTCGAGTTCATGGCCGTGCGCCGGTTCAGCCACATCATGCACATCTGCTCCACGGTCGTCGGCCGCCTCCGGGCGGGGGCCACCGCGCTCGGCGCGTTCACCGCGACGTTCCCGGCCGGCACGCTCTCGGGGGCCCCGAAGCCGCGGGCGATCGCGCTGATCGACGAGATCGAGCCTGCCCGCCGGGGCATCTACGGCGGCACGGTCGGCTACTTCGACCTCGCGGGCGACATGGACATGGCGATCGCGATCCGGACGGCGCTCATCCGGGACGGCCGCGCGAGCGTCCAGGCCGGTGCGGGCATCGTCGCGGACTCCGTGCCGGCGACCGAGCACCAGGAGTCGCGCGACAAGGCCGCCGCCGCGGTGCGGGCCGTGCAGATCGCCGCCCGGCTGCGGCCGGTCGGCCGGCCGTGACGGCGGAGGAGGCGGGTCCCACGGGCACGACGGGCCGTAGTCCCGGCCGCGGGCGCTTGGTGCTCGTGCTGCTGCTGCTGTCCGGCCTGGTGGCGTTGACCGCGCTGCCGGTGTGGATCACGGCCACGGCTGCCAGCCCCGTCGCCGAGGAGGTCGACGTCGTGGTCCGCGGCACGGCCGCCGCACCGGGTCTGGTGGCGGCCGCGCTCGTGCTGCTCGCGGCCGCGGCAGCGCTCGGCCTCGTCGGGCGCGTCGGGCGCTGGGTGGTCGTCGTGGTCGTGGCCGCGGGCGGCGCGCTGGTCGTCGCCTCCGCGCTGGCCGCGCGCTCCGGGGCCACCGCCACCGCCGAGCGGGCCGCCGCCGAGGCGACCGGGGTGCCGAGCCTCACGGCCGGCCCGGAGGTCGCCGCCTGGCCCCTGGTGTCCGCCGCGCTGGGCGTGCTCGTCCTCGTGGCCGCCGTCGGGCTCGCCCGGGCGTCCGGCCGCTGGGCGGCGCCGTCGGACCGCCACGAGCGCGCGTCCGGCCCCAGGGCGCGTCCCACGGCCGACGCGGCGGCGGGGCGGGCAGCCGGACCGGCGACGGCCCCCGACGCGCCGACGGGACGTCCCGCGCACCCCGTCACGCCCGACCCGTCCGACGAGCGCGGGACGTGGGACGCGCTGACGCGTGGGGACGACCCGACCTGACAGGTCCGCTAGGGTGACGACACACAGTCATGAAAGGTGTTCCACGATGGTCGAGCAGTCGCTCCGTTCCCACGGCGTCGTGTCGGGGGCGCAGAACACACCCCGCACCGAGACGCTGCGGCTGCCCCCGAAGGCCCCGCCGACGAACCACGGCCACACCGCTGCCGCCTGGACCACGACGATCGTCGTCCTGTTCGGCTCGGTGGCCGCGGCCCTGGGCCTGATCCTCGACCACACCTGGATGTTCTACGCCGGCATCGGCGTGGCGCTGCTCGGGGTCGTGGTCGGCAAGGTGCTGCAGGTCCTGGGCTACGGCCAGGGCGGCAAGCACACGCTGGAGAAGGCCAGGAAGAACGGCGGGCACTGACCCGACGGCCCGTCACGGTGGACGTGAGGGCCGCGCTCCGGTAGACCTGGGGCCCCGGCAGCCGCCCGACCAGGGCTGATGCCGGCCGACCGCATCCACTCGAGAGCACGAGGAGCTCCATGTCGACCCCGAACGAGCCGCAGGACCCGTACTCCGCCCCCGACGGCCAGGGCTCCGGCGACCAGTCCGGGTCCGTGCCGCCGTACCAGGGCGGCACGCCCTCGCAGGGCGCCGGGCAGAGCGGCATCCCGCAGTACGGCCAGTACACCGGTGGCGAGCCCGCCGGGGGCTACGGCCAGCCGGCCGGTGGCTACGGCCAGCCCGCCCCGTACCCGCAGGGCGGCCCCCAGGGCTACGGCGCCGGGTTCTACCCCAAGAACAACCTGGCCGTCTGGTCGCTGGTCCTGGCGATCGTCGGCTTCTTCGTCTGCTCGATCTTCACGAGCATCCCCGGCATCATCGTCGGGTCGAAGGCGAAGCAGGCCGTCGCGCGCGGCGAGGCGAACAACGGCTCGCTCGCCAACGCCGGCTACATCACGTCGTGGATCGTCACGGGCCTGCAGGCCATCTTCCTGATCTTCTTCGTCATCGCGATCGCGACCGGTGGCTTCGCCGCGTACCTCGACTCGATCGACTCCACCACGTACTGACGTGGCCACGGCCGCCCCGCCGGAGACCCTCGCGCCTCGAGCGCGGCTGCGTGCCGCGCGTGGGCCGCTGCTGGTCGCCGGCGGGGCGGCCGTCGTCGCGCTCGGGCTCGTGCTCGTCGACCCGCACGAGCCCGGGTCCTGGGGCGTGTGCCCCGTGTACGCCCTGACCGGCCGCTTCTGCGCCGGCTGCGGGGTCCTGCGGGCGACGCGCGACCTGCTGGCCGGGGACCTCCCCGGGGCGTGGGGCATGAACCCGCTGTGGGTGCTCGCGGTCCCGCTGCTCGCCGCGCTCTGGGGGCGCTGGCTGGTCCGGACGCTGCGCACCGGGCGTCCCGCCGCGGCGCCGCCGGCCCGGGTCGCGGTCGTCACGGGTGCCGTGATCGTGCTGTACAGCGTCGCGCGGAACGTCCCCGCGTGGGCCGGGGTGCTGGCACCGTGAACCCCGCGCCGGACGGGTGAACACCCTGCCCGGCCGGCTCGTGGCGGCGCGCCGGGTCCCTAGGATGCCCGGGACGGTGCGGAGCGCACCTGCACCGCAGCCCAGGAGGATCCCGTGTCGACCCCGTACCCGCCGACCGGGCCGTTCCCGGGGCAGGAGCCGCAGCACGACCCCGCCGCCCAGGGGAGCCCGTACGGCCCCGCGCCGCAGCCCTCCGCGGCCCGCGACCCGTACGCGGCCCAGCACCCGTACGCCGGGTACGCGGCTCAGCACCCGTACGCGGCCCAGCAGCAGGACCCGTACGCGGCGGCGCCCTCCGCGATCCACCCCGCGGTGGCCCCGGCGTGGGGCACCGCCGCGTACGCGCCCGGCTACGGCTACGGCTACCCGAGCAACGGCCTCGCCGTCTGGTCGCTCGTGCTCGGTGTCGTCGGCGTGGTCCTCGCCGGTCCCCTCGCGGGCGTCCCCGCCATCATCACCGGCGTGCTCGCGCGCCGGGCGGTCGCCGAGGGCCGGGCGGACAACGGCGGGCTGGCCACGGCGGGCATCGTCCTGGGAGCCGTCGGGACCGGGTTCGGGCTGCTGGGGCTCCTCTTCGTCCTGGCGCCGCTGCTGCTGGTGGGCGCCTCCTCGTTCTAGACGCGGCCGGTGGGCTCGGCGGGCCGGGTGTCCCATCCCGTGGCTCCGTGGTCGGGAGCTCCCGCGCGCGCCCGTACGATGGCCGAGGTGGTCGGTGGTCCGGCGCGTCGCCCGGTGCGGGGCGGTGGGGGCACCGCCGAGGAGCCCGGCTCCCGCACCCGCCAGGTGCGCCGCTGCCGGGCTCGGGGGAGATGAGGCGCCGATGGGCACAGTGCTGGACGACATCGTCGCGGGTGTCCGTGAGGACCTCGCGGAGCGTGAGGCGGCGACGCCGCTCGCCGTGCTCAAGGAGCGCGCCGCCCGGGTGGCGGGCGCCAAGGACTGCGTGTCGCGGCTGCGGCTGGCCGACGCCGTCACCGTGATCGCCGAGGTCAAGCGGTCGAGCCCGAGCAAGGGCGCCCTGGCCACCATCACCGACCCCGCGGCCCTCGCGGCGGAGTACGAGAAGGGCGGCGCGACCGTCATCTCCGTGCTCACCGAGCAGCGGAAGTTCAACGGCAGCCTCGCGGACCTCGACAGCGTGCGCGCCGCGGTGGACATCCCGGTGCTGCGCAAGGACTTCGTCGTCACGCCGTACCAGGTGTGGGAGGCGCGGGCGCACGGGGCGGACCTCGTGCTGCTCATCGTCGCGGCGCTCGAGCAGACCGTGCTGACGTCGCTGGTCGAGCGCGTGCACTCCCTGGGCATGACGGCCCTGGTCGAGGTGCACGACACCGAGGAGGTCATGCGCGCGGTGGACGCCGGCGCGCGGATCATCGGCGTGAACGCCCGCGACCTCAAGACCCTCGAGGTCGACCGCGGCACGTTCGCGCGCGTCGCCCCCGCGATCCCGGCGGACGTCGTGAAGGTCGCGGAGTCGGGCGTGCGCGGGCCGCACGACGTCATGGACTACGCCCGGGCCGGCGCGGACGCCGTGCTGGTGGGCGAGGCGCTGGTGACGGACGACGCGCCGCGGCAGTCCGTCGCGGACCTCGTGGCGGCGGGCGCCCACCCGTCGCTGCGCGCGGTCCGGCAGTAGCGGGTCAGACCCAGACGAGCGAGGAGCAGCACGTGACGACCGGTCGACCGGAACCCGAGGTCCCGCAGGTCAGCTCGGCCCAGGGCGGCCCGCTGGCCACCCACGCGGGGCCCTACTTCGGCGACTTCGGTGGCCGGTTCGTCCCCGAGGCCCTGGTCGCGGCCCTGGACGAGCTGGACACCGAGTTCCACAAGGCGCTGGCGGACCCGACGTTCGGCGCGGAGCTGGCGCGGCTGCACCGCACGTACACGGGCCGGCCGAGCCCGCTGACCGAGGTCGAGCGGTTCGCGGAGCACGTCGGGCCGGGCGTCCGGGTGTTCCTCAAGCGCGAGGACCTCAACCACACCGGTTCCCACAAGATCAACAACGTGCTCGGCCAGGCCCTGCTGGTGAAGCGGATGGGCAAGACCCGCGTCATCGCCGAGACCGGCGCCGGCCAGCACGGGGTGGCCACCGCGACCGCGGCGGCGCTGCTCGACCTCGAGTGCGTCGTCTACATGGGCGAGGAGGACACCCGGCGCCAGGCGCTGAACGTCGCCCGGATGCGGCTGCTGGGCGCGACGGTCGTGCCGGTGTCGATCGGCTCGCGCACGCTCAAGGACGCGATCAACGAGGCGCTGCGCGACTGGGTCGCGAACGTCGACACCACGCACTACCTGCTGGGCACCGTGACGGGGCCGCACCCGTTCCCCGAGATGGTGCGGGACTTCCACAAGCTCATCGGCGAGGAGGCGAAGGCCCAGCTCGCGCAGGAGATCGGCCGGCTGCCCGACGCGGTGGCCGCGTGCGTGGGCGGCGGGTCCAACGCGATGGGCATCTTCAACGCGTTCCTCGACGACCCGTCGGTGCGGCTGTTCGGGTTCGAGGCGGGCGGCGAGGGCATCGCGTCCGGGCGGCACGCGTCGCGGTTCAGCGGCGGCACCCCGGGCGTGCTGCAGGGCACCAAGTCGTACCTGCTCCAGGACGAGGACGGCCAGACGCTGCCGAGCCACTCCGTCTCGGCCGGCCTGGACTACCCGAGCGTCGGCCCGGAGCACGCGTGGCTGCACGACATCGGGCGCGCCGAGTACCGCCCGGTCACGGACGTGGAGGCCATGGAGGCGTTCCGCCTGCTGTGCCGGACCGAGGGCATCATCCCGGCCATCGAGTCGGCGCACGCCCTGGCGGGGGCCCTGAAGCTCGGACGCGAGGCCGCGACGTGGGAGACGCCGGACGGCCGCGAGCCGGTCATCCTGGTGAACCTGTCCGGGCGCGGGGACAAGGACGTCGCCACCGCGGCGGCCTGGTTCGACCTGATCGAGGACAAGCCGGTGGTCGACGCCGACGAGGGGGAGCAGCTGTGAGCGACGTGCAGCTCGGGAGCCGGACGGCGGCCACGCTGGACCGGCTGCGGTCCGAGGGCAACGGGCGCGCCGCGCTCGTCGGGTACCTGCCGCTGGGCTTCCCCGACCTGGCCGGCTCCGTCCGGGCCGCGCGGACGATGGTGGAGGCGGGCGTCGACGTGGTCGAGCTCGGCCTGCCGTACTCCGACCCCGTGATGGACGGCCCCGTCATCCAGCACGCAGTGGACCGCGCGCTCGCCGGCGGGACGCGGGTGCGGGACGTGTTCGGTGCCGTGGAGCAGATCGCCGGGGCCGGTGCCCCCGTGCTGGTGATGACCTACTGGAACCCGGTGCTCCGGTACGGCGTGGATGCCTTCGCGCGGGACCTCGCGGGTGCGGGCGGCGCCGGGCTCATCACGCCCGACCTCATCCCCGACGAGGGCCAGGAGTGGATCGCGGCGTCCGAGGCGCACGACCTGGACCGGGTGTTCCTGGTGGCCCCGTCGTCCACGCCGGAGCGGCTCGCGATGACCGCCGCGGCGTCCCGCGGGTTCGTCTACGCCGCGTCGACCATGGGTGTGACGGGGGAGCGGACCACGGTGGGGGCGCGGGCCGAGCAGCTCGTCGCCGACACCCGGGCGGCGGGCGCGGAGCACGTGTGCGTCGGCCTGGGCGTGTCCCGGCCGGAGCAGGCGCAGGACATCGGCCGGTACGCGGACGGCGTCATCGTCGGCTCGGCGTTCGTGCGGGCGCTCTCGGGCGCCGAGACGGAGTCGGCCGGTCTCGAGGCCCTGGCCGCGGTGACCGCGGGTCTGGCCGAGGGCGTCCGCCGCTCCCGCTGACCCCGGGGGTCCGGACGGCCGCACCGGGCGCTCGCCCGCCTGCCTTACGCTGCCGGTGTGATGATCCCCGCCGCCATCCCGAGCCCGTCGCAGGCCGTCTGGCACCTCGGTCCGCTGCCGCTGCGCGCCTACGCCCTGGCGATCCTCGCCGGGATCGTCGTCGCGGTGCTGATGACCCAGCGCCGGTGGAAGGAGCGCGGCGGCGACCCGGACCAGGTCCTGGAGATCGCGTTCTGGGCGGTGCCGTTCGGCATCGTCGGCGGCCGGCTGTACCACGTGATCTCCTCGCCGGACGCGTACTTCGGCGCGGGCGGCGACCCGCTCAAGGCGTTCGCGATCTGGGAGGGCGGGCTCGGCATCTGGGGCGCGGTGGCGCTCGGGGCGGTCGGTGCGTACATCGGCTGCCGCCGCCAGCGGGTGCGGTTCGCCGTGTTCGCGGACGCCCTCGCACCCGGGCTGCTGGTCGCGCAGGCGATCGGCCGGCTCGGCAACTGGTTCAACCAGGAGCTGTTCGGCGGTCCGACCACCCTGCCGTGGGGCCTGCGGATCGACGACGCGCACCTGCCCGCCGGCTACGAGTCCGGCACCCTGTTCCACCCGACGTTCCTGTACGAGCTGCTGTGGAACCTGGCCGGCGCGGCGCTGCTCATCTGGCTGGACCGCCGGTTCCGCCTGGGCCACGGCCGGGTGTTCTGGCTGTACGTCGTCGTGTACACGACCGGCCGGCTGTGGATCGAGCTGCTGCGCATCGACCCCGCGGAGATGATCGGCCCGTTCCGGCTCAACGTCTGGACGTCGATCATCGTGGGCCTCGGGGCGCTGGTAGCGTTCGTGGTCGTCGGACGTCGTCATCCTGGACGCGAGACCACGCCTCTCCTGGACACTGCGGACGAAGCTGCAGCCCAGGACGACGAGGTGGAGGAGCACGGCACCGCCCGCTGACCGCGGGGACGCACGTGTGACCCACCTCACTTCCCGCGATGTGAGTGCCTGTGTTTCCGGCAGGTATCGTCGCCACACCTCCAAGCCCGGGCCGACGACGTCCCAGCCTCCCCCCATTGCTCTACCTGGCCCCGCTCGCGGGTCCGTGAGGACGGTGCTGATGCCCGCGTCGCCCCTGCGTCTCGGTGCTCTTCCCGCCGTGCAGCAGCAGCCTGGTCTGTACGACCCGGCGGCTGAGCACGACGCGTGCGGTTTCGCGTTCGTCGCGACCCTGCGCGGCACGCCCGGCCGCGACATCGTGGACGCCGGCCTGACCGCCCTGCTCAACCTCGACCACCGCGGCGCGGTCGGCGCGGAGGAGAACAGCGGCGACGGCGCCGGCATCCTCACCCAGATCCCCGACGCGTTCCTGCGGGACGTCGTCGACGCCGAGCTGCCCCCGGTCGGCCACTACGCCATCGGCATGGCGTTCCTGCCTGCGGACGACGAGGAGCGCGCGGTCGCCGTGCGCGCCGTCGAGGCGGTCGCGGCGGAGGAGAAGCTCGACGTGCTCGCCTGGCGCGACGTGGCGGTCACGGCGGACCTGGTCGGCCCCACGGCCCGCTCGTCCATGCCGGTGTTCCGGCAGCTCGTGGTGGCGGACCCGTCCCGGGAGCTCGCCGGCATCGACCTGGACCGCCGCGCCTTCCGGCTGCGCAAGCGGGCCGAGCGGGAGCTGGGCGTCTACTTCGCGTCGCTGTCCGCCCGCACGCTCAGCTACAAGGGCATGCTCACCCCGGGGCAGCTGGAGCCGTTCTTCGCGGACCTCTCGGACCCGCGGTACGCGTCCGAGCTGGCGCTCGTCCACTCCCGGTTCTCGACCAACACGTTCCCGTCGTGGCCGCTGGCCCAGCCCTTCCGGCTGATCGCCCACAACGGCGAGATCAACACCGTCCGCGGCAACCGCAACTGGGTGGCCGCCCGCGAGGGCACGCTGCAGAGCGACCTGCTGGGCGACCTGGCCCCCCTGCTGCCGGTGTGCACGCCGGGCGGGTCGGACTCCGGCTCGTTCGACGAGGTGCTGGAGCTGCTGCACCTGGGCGGTCGCAGCCTGCCGCACGCGATCATGATGATGATCCCGGAGGCCTGGGAGAACCACGCGCAGATGGACCCCGCGCGGCGGGCGTTCTACGAGTACCACGCGAGCCTCATGGAGCCGTGGGACGGCCCGGCCGCGATGACGTTCACCGACGGCACGCTCATCGGCTCGGTGCAGGACCGCAACGGCCTGCGCCCCGGCCGGTTCTGGGTGACCGAGGACGGCCTGGTCGTCATGGCGTCCGAGGCCGGCGTGCTCGACCTCGACCCCGCGACGGTCGTCCGCAAGGGCCGCCTGGAGCCCGGCAAGATGTTCCTCGTCGACACCGGCCAGGGCCGGATCATCGAGGACGACGAGATCAAGTCCCAGCTCGCCGCCCAGCGCCCGTACGCGGACTGGGTGCGGGAGAACTCGGTCTACCTGGAGCAGCTGCCCGAGCGCGAGCACATCGCGCACTCCGCCGCCTCGGTGCGGCGCCGGCAGCGCACCTTCGGGTACACCGAGGAGGAGCTGAAGATCCTCCTGACCCCGATGGGCGCCTCGGGTGCGGAGCCGCTCGGCGCCATGGGGTCCGACACCCCCGTCGCCGTGCTCTCCCAGCGGCCGCGGATGCTGTTCGACTACTTCACGCAGATGTTCGCCCAGGTGACGAACCCGCCCCTGGACGCGATCCGCGAGGAGCTGGTCACGTCCATCGGCGGCGCGATCGGCCCGGAGCCGAACCTGCTCGAGGACACGCCGCTGCACGCGCGCAAGCTCGTGCTGCCGTTCCCCGTGCTCGACAACGACGGCCTGGCCAAGATCGTCAAGATCGACAAGGACCCCGCCATGGCGGGCGTGTTCCGTGCGGCGATCATCCGCGGCCTGTACAAGGTCGACGGCGGCGGCGAGGCGCTCGAGCAGCGGCTCGACGAGATCTTCGCCGAGGTCGACCAGGCCATCGCGGACGGCGTGAGCTTCCTCGTGCTGTCCGACCGCGACTCCGACGCCGACCGCGCGCCGATCCCGTCCCTGCTCCTGCTGTCCGCCGTGCACCACCACCTGCTGCGCCGGCACACCCGCACCCAGGTGTCGCTGGTCGTCGAGGCCGGTGACGTGCGCGAGGTGCACCACGTCGCGCTGCTCATCGGCTACGGCGCCGCCGCGGTGAACCCGTACCTGGCGATGGAGTCCGTCGAGGACCTCGCCGCCGCCGGCTACCTGCAGGGCGTCACGCCGGAGCAGGCCGTCAAGAACCTCATCAAGGCGCTCGGCAAGGGCGTCCTGAAGGTCATGTCGAAGATGGGCATCTCGACCATCGCGTCGTACCGCGGCGCTCAGGTGTTCGAGGCCATCGGCTTGTCGAACGCGCTCGTGGACCGGTACTTCACCGGCACCACCAGCCGGCTCGGCGGCATCGGCCTGGACGTCATCGCCGCGGAGGTCGCGGCCCGGCACGCCGACGCGTACCCCCCGAACGGCAACCGGCTGGCGCACCGCCGCCTGGCCACCGGCGGCGAGTACCAGTGGCGCCGCGACGGCGAGGACCACCTGTTCGACCCGGAGACGGTGTTCCGGCTGCAGCACTCCACCCGCACGCGGCAGATGGACGTGTTCCGGTCGTACACGACGCGGGTCAACGAGCAGTCGCAGCGGCTGATGACGCTGCGCGGCCTGCTGGACTTCAAGAAGGGCGAGCGCCCGCCGGTCCCGATCGACGAGGTCGAGCCGGTCAGCGAGATCGTCAAGCGGTTCAGCACCGGCGCCATGTCGTACGGCTCGATCTCCGCGGAGGCGCACGAGACCCTCGCGATCGCCATGAACCGGCTCGGCGCCAAGTCGAACACCGGCGAGGGCGGCGAGGACCCGGAGCGCCTGCACGACCCCGAGCGCCGCTCGGCGATCAAGCAGATCGCCTCCGGCCGGTTCGGCGTGACCTCCGAGTACCTGACGTTCGCGGACGACATCCAGATCAAGCTCGCCCAGGGCGCCAAGCCCGGCGAGGGCGGTCAGCTGCCCGGCCCGAAGGTCTACCCGTGGGTCGCGAAGACCCGGCACTCCACGCCGGGCGTGGGCCTCATCTCGCCGCCGCCGCACCACGACATCTACTCGATCGAGGACCTGGCGCAGCTCATCCACGACGCCAAGAACGCGAACCCGCGGGCGCGGATCCACACCAAGCTCGTCAGCGAGTTCGGGGTCGGCACCGTCGCGGCGGGCGTGGCGAAGGCCCACTCCGACGTCGTGCTCATCTCCGGGCACGACGGCGGCACGGGCGCGTCGCCGCTCACCAGCCTCAAGCACGCGGGCACGCCGTGGGAGATCGGCCTGGCCGAGACCCAGCAGACGCTCGTGCTCAACGACCTGCGCGACCGCGTGGTGGTCCAGGTCGACGGCCAGCTCAAGACCGGCCGCGACGTGCTGATCGGCGCGCTGCTCGGTGCCGAGGAGTTCGGCTTCGCGACCGCCCCGCTCGTGGTGTCGGGCTGCATCATGATGCGCGTCTGCCACCTGGACACCTGCCCGGTCGGCGTCGCGACGCAGAACCCCGACCTGCGGTCCCGGTTCACCGGGAGGCCGGAGTTCGTCGTCACGTTCTTCGAGTTCATCGCGCAGGAGGTCCGCGAGCTGCTCGCCGAGCTCGGCTTCCGCAGCATCGTGGAGGCCGTGGGGCACGTCGAGCTGCTCGACACCCGCAAGGCGGTCGACCACTGGAAGGCGCAGGGTCTCGACCTCGCCCCCGTGCTGGCGGTCCCGGAGCCGGTGCCCGGCTCGGCGCTGCACCACGTGAAGAACCAGGACCACGGGCTCGACCGCGCCCTGGACAACCAGTTCATCGCGATGGCGGCCGACGCGCTCGAGGACGCCCGCCCCGTGCGGATCGAGCTGCCGGTGCGCAACGTCAACCGCACCGTCGGCACGATGCTCGGCCACGAGGTCACCCGCCGGTACGGCGGCCAGGGCCTGCCCGACGACACGATCGAGGTCGTGCTCACGGGCTCGGCCGGGCAGTCGTTCGGTGCGTTCGTGCCCCGCGGCGTGACGCTGCGGCTCGAGGGCGACGCGAACGACTACGTCGGCAAGGGCCTGTCGGGCGGCCGGATCGTCGTCCGCCCCGACCGCAACGCCGTGCTGAGCGGCGAGCACAACGTCATCGCCGGCAACGTCCTGGGCTACGGGGCGACGTCGGGGGAGATGTTCCTGCGCGGCGTCGTCGGCGAGCGGTTCGGCGTCCGGAACTCCGGCGCGACGCTGGTCGTGGAGGGCGTGGGCGACCACGGCTGCGAGTACATGACCGGCGGCACCGTGCTCGTGCTCGGCCGCACCGGCCGGAACTTCGCGGCGGGCATGTCGGGCGGCACGGCGTACGTGCTCGACCTGAAGCCCGAGCGCGTGAACGTCCAGGCGGTCGCCGCCGGCGAGATCGGGCTCGACCCGCTCGACGACGAGGACGCGGCCCTCGTGCTGGACCTGCTGCGGCGGCACGCCGACGAGACGGGCTCGCGGGTCGCCGCCGAGCTGCTCGCCGACCCCGCCGCCACCCGCGCCCGGTTCACCCGGGTGCGGCCGACCGAGTACTCGCGCGTCCGCGCGGCGCTGGCGAAGGCCGAGGCGGACGGGCTCGACCCGAGCACGCCCGGCGTCTGGGAGGGCATCTTGGAGGTGGCTCGTGGCTGACCCCCGCGGCTTCATGAAGGTGCGGGAGCGCGAGCTGCCCGCGAACCGGCCGGTGCCCCTGCGGCTCATGGACTGGCGCGAGGTGCACGAGCACCGCTCCGCGCAGGAGGACCCGGAGGCCGGTGCGCTCCTGCACCGTCAGGCCGGGCGCTGCATGGACTGCGGCGTGCCGTTCTGCCACAACGGGTGCCCGCTGGGGAACCTCATCCCCGAGTGGAACGACCTGGTGTGGCGCGGGCAGTGGGGCGACGCCATCGAGCGCCTGCACGCCACGAACAACTTCCCGGAGTTCACGGGGCGGATCTGCCCCGCGCCGTGCGAGTCCGCGTGCGTGCTGGGGATCAACCAGCCGCCGGTGACGATCAAGCACGTCGAGGTCTCGATCATCGACGAGGCGTTCGACCGCGGCCTGGTGCACCCGCAGGTGCCGCAGCGGCTGTCCGGCCACACGGTCGCCGTGGTCGGCTCGGGCCCCGCGGGGCTCGCGGCCGCCCAGCAGCTGACGCGCGCCGGGCACACCGTCGCCGTGTACGAGCGGGACGACGAGATCGGCGGCCTGCTGCGCTACGGCGTGCCGGACTTCAAGCTCGAGAAGCGGCACATCGACCGCCGCCTCGACCAGATGCGCGCCGAGGGCACCCGGTTCCGGCCGAACGTCGAGATCGGCAAGGACATCACCTGGGACCAGCTGCGGTCCCGGTACGACGCCGTCGTGGTCGCAACCGGCTCCACCGTGCCGCGGGACCTGCCGCTGCCCGGGCGCGAGCTCGCGGGCATCCACCCGGCGATGGACTACCTGCACCAGTCGAACGCGCTGGTCGCGGGCAAGGTCGTCGCGGACCCGATCGACGCGGCCGGCAAGCACGTCGTGGTCATCGGCGGCGGCGACACCGGCTCGGACTGCGTGGGCACGGCCCTGCGGCAGGGCGCGGCGTCCATCACCACCCTCGCCATCGGCAAGCAGCCGCCGCTGGAGCGCCCCGAGCACCAGCCGTGGCCGACCGACCCGGTGCTGTTCGAGGTGTCGTCCTCGCACGAGGAGGGCGGCGAGCGCGCGTTCCTGGCGTCGACCGTGGCCTTCGTCGGCGACGAGAACGGCGACGTGCGGCACCTGCGCCTCGCGACCACCGAGTACCAGGCCGACGGCCGGCGCGTCCCGGCCCCGGGCACGGAGCGCGACATCCCGGCGGACCTCGTCCTGATCGCGATGGGCTTCACCGGACCGGAGACCGAGGACCTCGTCGCGCAGGCCGGCGTCGACCTGACCTCGCGCGGCACCGTGCGGCGCACGGACGACTTCGCGACCTCGGTGCCCGGCGTGTTCGTGGCCGGCGACGCCGGCCGCGGGCAGTCGCTCATCGTGTGGGCGATCGCCGAGGGCCGGGCCGCCGCCGCCGCGGTGGACACCTACCTGGGCGGCAGCACCGAGCTGCCGGCACCCGTCACCGCCGGTACCGTCGCGCTGCGCGCCTGACGCCGTCGTCCGCCCGTCGTCCGCCGGCCCGCACGGGTCGCCGGGGCGACGGGCGGACGAACGTCACGCGAACTCTGGGACCTACGTCCGTCCCCGCGCGCCGGGGACGGCGCGGCACGGGCGCCGTCACCCCCGGTGCACGCCGTGGCGGCCGGGCGCGGGCCCGTGGCGGCCGTAGACTCCTGGGTGTCCGGCAGCACCTCGGTTCCCGCTCCACGAGCACGGTGGCGAGGCGGCCGTCGACCATCAACCGCGCACGTCCCGGCAGGCCACCGTCGACCAGGACGTTCGGTCCGAACCGTCTGTCACGAAAGGCCTAGGCTTTCCCCCATGCGTAGAGCGAAGATCGTCTGCACCATCGGCCCCGCCACGGAGTCCGCCGAGCAGATCCAGGCCCTTGTCGACGCCGGGATGGACGTCGCCCGTCTGAACCGCAGCCACGGCGAGACCGAGGTGCACAAGCGCGTGTACGACAACGTGCGCGCCGCCGCCAAGGCCTCCGGCCGCTCGGTCGCCGTGCTGGTGGACCTCCAGGGCCCGAAGATCCGCCTGGGCCGGTTCGTCGAGGGCAAGCACGTCCTCGCCGAGGGTGACACCTTCACGATCACCACCGAGGACGTCCCGGGCACCAAGGAGCTCGTCTCCACCACGCACAAGGGCCTCGCGGACGACGCCCGCGTCGGGGACCCGCTGCTCATCGACGACGGCCGCGTGCTCGTGCGCGTCACCGCCGTCGAGGGCCCGCGCGTGGTCACCCGCGTCGAGGTCGGCGGCCCGGTCTCGAACAACAAGGGCATCAACCTGCCCGGCGTCGCCGTGTCCGTCCCCGCGATGAGCGACAAGGACGAGGAGGACCTGCGCTGGGCGCTGCGCACCGGCGCGGACATCATCGCGCTGTCCTTCGTCCGCAACGCCGCCGACTACGACGACGTGCGCCGGATCATGGAGGAGGAGGGCCGGGTCGTCCCGGTCATCGCCAAGATCGAGAAGCCGCAGGCCGTCGAGAACCTGGCCGAGATCGTCGACGCGTTCGACGGCATCATGGTCGCCCGCGGCGACCTCGGCGTCGAGCTCCCGCTGGAGCAGGTGCCGCTCGTCCAGAAGCGCGCGGTCGAGCTGGCCCGCCGCAACGCGAAGCCCGTCATCGTCGCCACCCAGGTGCTCGAGTCGATGACGAACAACCCGCGCCCGACGCGCGCCGAGACGTCCGACTGCGCCAACGCGGTGCTCGACGGCGCCGACGCGGTCATGCTGTCCGGCGAGACCAGCGTGGGCGAGTACCCGATCGAGACGGTCCGCACCATGGCCCGGATCATCGAGGCGACCGAGGAGCTCGGCCGGGAGCGCATCGCCCCCCTCGGCTCCACGCCGCACACCCGCGGTGGCGCCATCACCCGCGCGGCCGCCGAGATCGGCGAGACGCTCGGCGTGAAGTACCTCGTGACGTTCACGCAGTCCGGTGACTCCGCGCGCCGGATGTCCCGCCTGCGCTCGGCCATCCCGCTGCTGGCGTTCACGCCGACCGCGTCGGTCCGCAACACCCTGTCGCTGAGCTGGGGCACGCAGACGTACGAGGTGCCGCAGGTCGAGCACACCGACGCGATGGTCCAGCAGGTGGAGCACACGCTCCGCGCGCAGGGCCTCGCCGAGGTCGGCGACTACGTCGTCGTCGTGGCCGGTACGCCGGTCGGCGTCGTCGGCTCGACGAACTCGATCATCGTGCACAAGATCGGCGACGACGCGGCCGGCCGCGTCGCCTGACGCACCCGCGTCCCGTCGGAGGGGCCCCGCAGCCGAGCGCTGCGGGGCCCCTCTCGCGTCCGGGGGTGGTGGGCTCCGGGCGCGCTGGGCTCCGGGGGCGCGGTGGGCTCCGGGACGTTCGGTCCTGGTGCGGCGCCGCGGCGGCTGGTGGAGTGTCCGGCATGACCCGCACCCGCGCCCTGCGCACCGTCCTCGTCGGGGCGGCCGTCGCCACCGGCTACGCCGTCGCCCGTCACCGCGGCCTGCGCTGGGGAGCCACCCAGGTCGAGCTGTCCGTCGGCCTCGCCGGTGACGAGCTGCTGCCCGACGCGGACCTGGTCGCCACCCGAGCGATCACCGTCCGCGCCCCCGCCGAGCGCGTGTGGCCGTGGCTGGTCCAGATCGGGCAGGGCCGCGGCGGCTTCTACAGCTACGACGCGCTGGAGAACCTCGCGGGGCTCGGCATCCGCAGCGCCGACAGCGTCGAGGACCGGTGGCAGGACCTCGCGGTGGGCGACGAGGTGCGGCTCGGCGGCCCCCTCACGCTCGCCGTCGCCCGGCTGGAGCCGGGGCGGGCGCTCGTGCTGCACGGGGCGGGGCCGGCGCTGCCGGACGAGGACGCGGCACCCTTCGACTTCGTCTGGTCGTTCGTGCTGCGCCCGGGCGTGCTGCCGGGGACGTCCCGGCTGGTCATCCGCGAGCGGTACGGGTACACCGAGCCGTGGGCGCGGTGGATGGTCGAGGGCGTGTCCTGGGTCAGCCTGCTGATGACGGAGCGGATGCTCCGGGGGGTCCGCGACCGCGCGGAGCGCAGCGACACCGCCACCGGCCTCGCCGCCGGCCCCGCCTGACCGCGTTCACCGTGCGGGGGTCCGCCCGACGGGCATAACGTCGCTGGTGACGGAGTCGGGTGGCCGCGCGGGCGGCCGGTGAGGAGCGGGTGTGGACGGCGTCGCGGTGCTGCAGGACGGGTACGGCCGGCTCGGGGATCTGGTGCACGGGGTGCTCGACGGGCTGGGGGAGCGGGAGCTGACCGCCCGCCTCGGCCCGGAGGCCAACACGATCGCGTGGCTCGTGTGGCACCTGTCCCGGGTCGAGGACGCGCAGGTGGCGGAGGTCGCCGGCACGGAGCAGGTGTGGACCGCACAGGGCTTCGTGGACCGGTTCGACCTGCCGTTCGACGCGGACGCCACGGGCTACGGCCAGAGCGCCGACGAGGTCGCGCAGGTCCGCGCGACGGCGGAGCTGCTCGGCGCGTACGCCGACGCGACGCGGGCGGCGACGGACGCGTACCTGGCGCGGCTCGGCGAGGACGACCTCGGCCGGGTCGTGGACGAGCGGTGGGACCCGCCGGTGACCGTCGGCGTGCGGCTGGTCAGCGTGCTCGGGGACGTGCTGGAGCACGCCGGGCAGGCGGCGTTCATCAAGGGCGTCGTCACGTCGCAGGGCTGACCTCGCCGCGCTGACCCGACCGCGCCGACCTGACCGCGCTGACCTCCCGGCGCCGACCCCCGCGCCACCGGGCAGACTGGGCGGGTGCGTGTGCAGCCCGTGTCGCCGGAGGTGCTCGTCGAGCGGCTCGTGGACCGGGTGCTGGACGACCTCGCCGCGGAGCGCCCCGCGGACCCCGGCCGGCGGTGGCGTGTGCTGGTCGACGGCGCGCCGCCGACGCGGCCGGGCGCCGTCGCGGACGCGCTCGTCGAGCCGCTGCGCGCGCGGGGCCGTGCCGCCGTCCGCGTGTCCGCCGGGGACTTCCTGCGGCCCGCGGGGGTGCGGTTCGAGCACGGCCGCGAGGACCCGGACGCGCTGCTCGACGACGCCCTCGACACGGGGGCGCTGATCCGGGAGGTCCTCGACCCGCTGGGCCCGGGAGGCGACGGGAGCTACCTGCCGGCGCTGTGGGACGCAGCGCGCGACCGGTCGGCGCGGGCGGCCCGGACCCCGGCGCCGCCCGGGGCGGTGCTGCTGCTGGACGGCGGGCTGCTGCTCGGGCGGTGGCTCCCGGCCGACCTGACGGTGCACCTCGCGGTGCGCCCCGACACCCTGGCGCGGCTCACACCCCCGCACGAGGCGTGGCGCCTGCCCGCGGAGGAGCGGTACCGCGCCGAGACGGGCCCGGAGCGTTCGGCGGACGTGGTGGTCCGGGTCGACGACCCCCGTCGACCCGGGTGGGTCGTCGAGCGCTGACCACCACGCCCGCCGCCGGCGGGTTCAGCCGGCCTCGACCGCCGCCGTCCGCGCGTGCGCGACCGCCCAGTCGAGCGCGAGGTCCGCGACCGCCTCCCACCCCGGCTCGGCGCAGGTCCAGTGCGACCGGCCGGCGAGCTCCTGGTACTCGGTCACCGCGGGCGACTTCGCGTACTTCTTGGCGTTCCCCTTGTTCACGGACGGCGGCATGATGTGGTCCGACCCGCCTCCGACGAACAGCAGCGGCGCCCGGTCCTGGTCGTAGTCGACCCAGGTCTCCTGGTGCCCGGGCGTGAAGTTCGCGAGGAGCCCGTACGCCCACAGCCAGGCACCGGGCGCCCCGATCGCGTACCGCTCCCAGGCCGCGTCGGAGTCCTCGCGGCTGAGGGTGTTCGTGAACGCGTAGTGGAACTGCTCGGGGGTGAACTCGACGGCCTGGTGCCGGGACGCGAGGTGCGTGAACGCGGGCGACAGCGCCTTCAGCTGGGACGGCGGGGTCACGTAGACGTTCTCGGTCGGCGCGGAGTTGATGGCCACGCCGGCCGCGCCGAGCCCGCGGGCCAGGAGCAGCTGCGTCAGCGTGCCGCCGAAGGAGTGGCCCATGATGATCGGCGGCGCGGCCAGCGACTCGACCACCCCGGCGAGGTGCTCGACGGTCTGCGGCACCGTCAGGTCGGCGATGATCGACGGGTCGGCCCGCAGGGCCTCCACCTCGACCTCGAAGCCGGGGTACCCGGGCGTGAGCACCCGGTAGCCCCTCGCCTCGTAGTACGGCACCCAGTGCTCCCAGGAGCGCGGGGTCATCCAGAGGCCGTGCACCAGGACGATGGTGTCCGGGGCTCCGGCGGGCAGGGCGGGATCGGTCATGACGGCTCCCAAGAGGGGTGGGTCGGGCGGAGGACGGGTGAGCAGACGCAGGGGTCTGCCCGACGTGTGTCGTGGTCTCGCGCGGTGCACCCGGGGAGCGTCGGCAGCCACGTCGAACGGCCCGCCGGCACTGCGTCCCCTGGCGCATCATGTCGCGCCCTGACCTGCGAGGGGAAGGGGGTGGGCGGGTCGCGCTGGTGCCGCACCGGGCCGGGGTGCATGCTGAGCGGGACGGCACGAACCGGAGGCGGATCATGAACGCGGCAGCTGTCCGAGGACCCGAGCACCCGGGGGCACCGGAGCGGCGCACCGCCGAGTTCGACGCCTTCGGCCCGTGGGTCGACCCGGTGCGGACCCCGGAGGACGTACCCCCGCTGTTCCGCGACCACGCGGTCGACCTGGCCGGCAGCCGGCTGGTGCTGAAGGTGCCGCGGGACATCGCGCGGCGCGACGCGAACCCGGACATGGACCTGTACGACCACCTGCTGGTCCTCGGCCCCGACCGGTTCACCGTGCTCACGCGGGCCGCGGCGCCGGGCGCCGGCCGGCACGAGGGGCCGCGCGAGGGCCGGCGGTACGACGTCCGGGAGATCCCGTACGACCGGGTCGCGGCGGTGGGCACGAGCGTGGACCTGCTCGACGGGCGCCTGACCGTGCACGCCCTGACGGGGGCCCCGGTCGAGGTGCGGTACAGCGGCTCCTCCGGCGACGTGATCACCGAGCTGGTCGAGCTCCTGCGCGAGCTCGCGTGGCCGGTGCCGAGCTACGGACCGCCGGCGCCGCTGGTCGACCTCGGTCCCGGGACCGGCCGACTCGAGCGGCGGGCGCTGGGCGAGCACGACATCGGCCTGGTGAGCGCGTACCGGGAGATCGCCGACCGGGAGCCGGGGCTGCGCGTCGTGGCGGCGCACCCGCGCCAGACGGTGGCGCCGGGCCGCGGCGGGCTGGCCCAGGTCGGCAACGTGCTGCGCCCCATGACGCTGCACGCCGCTGTCCTCGCCACGAACGGCCGCGAGCTGCAGGTGTTCGGCCGGCGCGCGTGGCTCGCCCGCGGGCGGACGCCGGTGCACTCCGAGTCGCGGCTCGTGCTGCCGCTCGACCGGCTCACCGGTGTGGAGACGCACCCGCACCCCGGGTACCCCGACGTCACGGTGGTCACGCTCCGGGCCGGGGACGCGTCGCTGGACCTGCCCGTGCCGGCCGGATCCGACGCCGAGCGGGTGCTCGGGCGCCTGCTGGGCTGAGGGGCCCTGTCCGGGTGCGGACGCCGGGTCGTGGTGCCACGGTGGTGCCATGAGCGAGGACCTGCCCGACAGCTTCGACCCCCAGCAGCCCGACCTCCCGTCGCTCGGCGTCGACCCCGACCCCCTGCCGGACGACCACGAGGGACAGGCGCCGACCCGCGACGAGCAGCGCGACGACGACCCGGCGGGCGACGCGCGGGCCTGACCCGCCCGCGCGTCGACCGCCGCGCCCGGCCGCAGCCGTGCGTGAGCCGTCACGCCTGCGCGTGCCGTCACACCTGCCGAGCCGTCACACCTGCCCGGCGAGCGCGCGCTCCTTCAGGTGCCCGAACTCCTCCTGGCTAATGGCCCCCTGGTCGAGCAGCGACTTCGCGTCGGCGATCTCGCTGACCGGCGACCGGCCGGCCGTCTCCCGGATGTACTCGTCGGTCTGCCGCCGGGCCTTCACCATCGCCTCGGTGTGCCGCTCCGCCATGCCGCGTCCGCGTGCGATCACGTACACGAGCACCGACAGGTAGGGCAGCACCACCAGCGCGACGATCCACAGCGCCTTGACCCAGCCGCTCGTCCGGCGGTCGCGGAACAGGTCACCGCAGATCTGCCACAGCAGCATCAGGTAGGTCAGGAACACGAACCACCAGACCATCAACCAGAACCAGTCCCAGAACGAGTCCACGGCGCCACCTCCGTCAGCTGACGGCACCCGTGTGCCGACGGTTCCCACGGTCCTCGCCCACGAGCCGCGCACCTCACCCGGCAGGGGTGAGTCGCCGGTCGGAGCAGGGCGTTCACCCGGGACGGGTGAGGTCGCCGCACCCGCGCGGACGGACGTTGGAGGCACAGGACGGGCGGACGGGGCGCCTGCAGGTGCCCGCGCGAGGACGGGTGAGGACATGACGACCACGCAGGCGCCCGCACGGGAGTGGTACGCGGCCACGGTCGGCCAGGTGTGCGAGGCGTTCGCGGTGGACCCCGCGCGCGGCCTCAGCGCCGCGGAGGCGGCCGCGCGCCTGCAGACCTACGGGCCGAACGCGCTCGCGGCGGAGCGGCCGGAGCCGGCGTGGCGGGCGTTCCTGCGCCAGTACGCCGACCTCATGCAGCTGGTGCTCGTCGGTGCGGCGGTGGTCAGCGTCGTCGCGCTCCAGGACCTCTCCACCGGACTGGTCGTCCTCGGGCTGACGGTGCTGAACGCGCTCATGGGGCTGCACCAGGAGGGCAAGGCCGCCGAGAGCGTGGCGTCGCTGCGCAAGATGCTGGTGATGACCGCGCGCGTGCGGCGGGACGGCGAGCTCCTGCAGATCCCGGCGGAGCAGCTGGTGCCGGGCGACGTCGTCGGCTTCGAGGCGGGGGACAAGGTCCCCGCCGACGGCCGGCTGGTCCTGGCCGCGTCGCTGGAGATCGAGGAGGCCGGCCTCACGGGGGAGAGCACGCCGGTCCCGAAGTCCGTGGACCCCGTGGCGGGGGTGGACGTCCCGCTGGGCGACCGGGTCTGCGTGGCGTACATGAACTCGCAGGTGACGCGCGGGCGCGGGGAGATGGTCGTCACCGGGACCGGGATGGGCACCGAGGTCGGGCACATCTCGGGGATGCTCAGCGCCGTCGAGCAGGACGAGACGCCGCTGACCCGGCAGCTCGACCGGCTGACCGTGGTGATCACGCTGATGGCGGCCGTCGCGCTGGTCGCGATCGTGCTGCTCGGCCTGGCCCGCGGCGAGGACTTCGACACCCTGTTCCTGGTCGGGATCAGCCTGGCGATCGCGGCGATCCCGACCGGCCTGCCCGCCGTGGTCACGATGCTGCTGTCCCTCGGCACCCGCGACCTCGCGGGCGCCGGAGCGATCGTCAAGCGGCTGCGGTCCGTCGAGACGCTGGGGGCGACGTCGGCGATCTGCTCGGACAAGACCGGCACCCTCACGCTGAACCAGATGACGGCGCGCCGGCTGGTGCTCGCCGGCCGCCGGTTCGGCGTCGACGGCGAGGGGTACGCGACGACCGGGCGGATCCTCGCGACCGGCGGCGGGCCCGACGTGCGCCTGGAGCCGTTCCTGCTGCCGATGGCGCTCGCGAGCGACGCGGTGATCCGGGACGGCGCCTGCGTCGGCGACCCGACCGAGGGGGCCCTGGTGGTCCTGGCGGCGAAGGGCGGCATCGACGTCGAGGAGACCCGGCTCGCGTTCCCCCGGGTGGCGGAGGTGCCGTTCGACGCGACGTACAAGCTGATGGCCACGTTCCACCGGGTGGTGGTCGACGGACGCCCGGTGGTCCGGTGCTACGTCAAGGGCGCCCCGGACGTGCTGCTCGCGCGGTCGGTCCGGTACCGGGACGCGGACGGCGTGAACCGGCCGCTCGACGACGGGCGGCAGCGGGTCGTGGCGGAGAACGACGCGCTCGCCGGGGAGGGCATGCGGGTGCTGGCGCTGGCCGAGCGGGACCTCGAGCCCGCCGCGCTGGAGGGCGCCGACCTGCTCGACCTGGTGACGGGGCTGGACCTGCTGGCGCTGGTGGGCATCGTCGACCCGGCGCGCCGCGAGGCCGCCGCTGCGATCGCGGAGTGCCGCGCGGCGGGCATCCGCGTGCGGATGATCACGGGCGACCACGCCACGACGGCCGCGGCGATCGCCGCGCAGCTCGGCATCGAGGGGCGCGCGCTCACCGGCGCGGAGTTCGCCGCGATGCCCGACGACATGCTCGACCGGGAGGTCGACGGGATCGGCGTCGTCGCGCGGGTCGCCCCGGAGGACAAGGTGCGGCTGGTGGACGTGCTGAAGCGCCGCGGCGAGGTCGTGGCGATGACCGGCGACGGGGTGAACGACGCGCCGGCGCTCACCCGGGCCGACATCGGCGTCGCGATGGGGATCACGGGCACCGAGGTCACCAAGGACGCCGCCGAGATGATCCTCACGGACGACAACTTCGCCACGATCGTCACCGCGGTCGAGCGCGGCCGCGGGCTCTACGACAACCTGATGAAGTACGTCCGGTTCCAGATGGTCGTGCTGGTCGGGTTCATCCTCACGTTCGTCGGCGCCGGGATCTTCGCCGTCGCGGACGGCGTCCCGCTGTCACCCCTGCAGATCCTGTGGGTCAACTTCGCCATCGACGTCGTCCTCGCCGTGGGGCTCGGGTTCGACGCCCCGGCGGGCGACCTCATGCAGCGCCGGCCGCGTCCCCCCGACGCCCCGGTGCTCGGCCGCGCGCTCGGCGCCCGGCTGGCGCTCGACGGGCTGCTCATCGCCGTGGGGACCCTGCTCGTCGTCGCGTGGGCGGAGCCGCGGTACGGCCTGCTCACGGCGACCACGATGGGCCTGACGGCCGCCGCCCTCACGCACGTCGTCGCGGCGGCGGAGTGGCGCGATCTGCGCCGCAGCGTCATCAGCCACGAGACCGTCGCGAACGGCCGGTTCGTGACCCTCGTCCTGGTCGTGCTCGGGCTGACGGTGCTCGTGACGTCGCTGCCGATCCTGCAGCGGCTGTTCGGGACCACGGACCTCGATCCCGGCCAGTGGGGGGCGTGCCTGCTGGTCGCCGCCGGCTACCTGGTCGTCGCGGAGCTCACGCGGGCCGTCGTCCGCGCCGTGGGCCGGTCGGCGGACCGCACGCGCTGAGAGGCGCCGACAGCCGGCCGGTGGCACCACGCGCCGGCGGGCGCGTCCACCCGGCGCGTCCATCCCGGCCCGTCCCCGCGCACGAGAGAGGCCGCGCCCGTCCGGTACGACCCGGCACGGACGCGGCCCCTCGGGCACGCGGTCGTCAGGAGGCCAGCACGCGCGCCTTCTGCGCCTCGAACTCCGCCGGCGTCAGGACGCCCTGGTCGCGGAGCTCGGCGAGCTGCCGCAGCTGGTCCAGGCGCACGTCGACCGAGCCGCCCGGTGCGGCCGCGGGCGCGGGCGCGTAGCCGGCGGGTGCGTAGCCGGCCGGTGGCGCCTGCTGGGCGGCCTCCTGCTGCGCCCAGCGTCCCTGCTGGCGGCGCTGCACCCGGCCGGACACGGCCGAGGCGGTCCCCGCGACGACCGCGGTCCTCGCGACTCCTCGGAGCAGTCCAGGCATGTCGGTCCTCCTTCGTGTCGTACGTGCGTGGGTGGTGCCGACGGGCACCGGCGTCAGACGCTGTCCGCGGCGTCGAGCGCGGCGAGCAGCGCCTGCACCGGGATGCGCCCGCTCGCGACGAGCTGGCCCCCGCCGTGCCGCAGCGCGGTCGCGAAGGGCGCGGCCCAGGTGTTCTCGTAGATGAGGACACCCGCGGCGGAGCCGGGCGCCAGCGCGCCGGCCGCCTCGGCGAGGTCGTCGTCCCCGAGCAGGCCGGAGGAGGCGCCCTCGAGGATCGTCAGGTCGAAGTCGCCTGTCGCATCCAGGTCGCGCAGGTCCAGCCCCGCGACCGTCCCGTCCTCCGCCTTCGCCACGAACGCCAGGTCGAGCACGCGCACGATGCCGCGCTCCACCAGGTCCATCAGCAGCGGGAACGCGGTCCCGTCCAGGCGGTTCTCCGGGAACTCGATCACCACGTAGTCGACTGGCCCCATCTCCTGGATCTCGAGCTCTTCGCCCCTGGTTTCCACGGCTGCTCCCTCGCCGTCCTGGCGACCCGTGCGGGCCGGGGACGCGCACCGCGTCCCGAGATCCACGGTCCAGCCCGGCCAGCCCGCGGGGCATCACCCCCGCCGGGTACCCGGGGGCCTCGATCCCGGGCGAGGGCTGGGTATACGTTGCCCGCATGGGCTCCCCGGTGCGGGGCTCCGTCCGGGAACTGCGCGAGCCGCCTTCGGGAGGGGGAGGCTCGCGGCGCCCGGCCGGGACCACGGAGCAACGCCTCCTGAGACCCCCACCTGCGCGCACCGTGCAGCGGCCGGGCGTCGACCGCCTGCTCGACGGCGACCCCCAGGACCGGCTCACCGTCGTCGCGGCGGGTGCCGGCTGGGGCAAGTCCACCGCGGTCGCGTCCTGGGCGGCTGCGCAGCCCGGCCCGGTCGGCTGGATCGCGCTCGACCCGCGGGACACGGTGCCCCAGGCGCTCGCGAGCCGGGTGCTCGAGGCCCTGCGCAGCAGCGGTGCGGTCCCGGCCGACCACGACCTGGCCCGGCTGCGGGTGCCGCCGACCAGCACCCCGGGCTTCGTCGCCCGCTGGGTGCGCGGCCTGGTGTCGCTGCCCGAGCCGGCGACCCTCGTCCTGGACGACCTCGACGTGGTGCGCCACCGCAACGTCGTGCAGACGGTGCGGGACCTGCTCGCGGCGGACGTGCCGCTGCGCCTGGTGCTGCTGAGCCGCGCCGAGCCCTCGGTCGAGCGCCGGACCGCCACCCGGGTCGCCGCGGAGGACCTGGCGTTCACGGCGGCGGAGGTCCGCTCCCTGGCGGAGCTGGAGGGGATCGAGGTCTCGCCCCACGACGCCGGGCTGATACTCGAGCGCACCCGCGGCTGGCCGACCGGCGTCCGGATCGCCCTCAGCCGCCTGGCCCGCCTGCAGGCCGGCGACGTCGAGGCGGCGCTCGCGGACGCGCTCAACGACGACCGGGCGGTCGCCGACTACCTGGTCGACGAGGTCGTGGACCGCCAGGCGCCCGCGGTCCGGTCGTTCCTGCTGCGCTCCTCCGTCGTTCCGACGTTCACGCCCGAGCTCGCCCGCGCCCTGAGCCCGAGCGCCGCCCCCGCCCGGCTGCACGAGGCGCTGGCGGCCGCCCACGACTTCGTCGCCCCCGTGCAGGCCGACCGGGCCGCGCTGCGCTACCACCCGCTCCTGCGCGAGATCCTGCACACGACCCTGCGGGTCCGGGACCCCGCGGGGCACCAGGACGCGCACGCCTGCGCCGCCCGGTGGCTGCTGCGGCACGGGAGTCCCGTCGCCGCGCTGGACCACGCGACGGAGGCGGAGCACTGGGAGCTGCTCGGGCGGGTGCTGGCCGAGGCGGCGGCACCGCTCCTGGTCGGCCCCGGCCGCGAGGCGGTGCGCGAGGTGCTCGCGCAGCTGCCCTACGACGAGCTGCCGGCCGCCGAGTGGACCGAGCTGTGCGCGGCCGCGCTGGCGCTGGTGGACCGCGCCTACCCGGCGTGCCGGTCCCACGTGGCGCGCGCGCGGGCGGTGCGCGCCCGCGTCGACGACGTGCCCACGGCCGCCGACGTGCTGACGGACCTGTTCGACGCCGCGTCGGCGCGCGGGCTGGGGGACGTCACCGTGCAGGAGCGCGCGGCCACCTCGGCGCTCGACGCGTTGGCGCGGGTCGAGTGGCCCTTCCCGGCGTACGGCGGGTACCTGCGCAGCGCGCACGAGCTCCGTGGCTCCGCGCTGCTCTGGCACGGGGACGCGGCCGGCGCGCGCCGCGAGCTCGCCGCCTCCGTGGCGGAGGAGCCGGACGTCGTCGACTTCACGTCGCTCAGCGCGCGCGCCGCGCTCGCGCTCGCGCACGCGGCGCTCGGCGGTCTGGACGCGGCCGAGCGGGAGGCGCAGGCCGCGGTCGCGCTCGCCGCAGCCTCCGGCTGGACGTCCTACACCTACGTCCGTCCCGCGTACGCCGCGCTCGCCTGGGTCGCGCTCCTGCGCGGTCGGTGGGGGGACGCCGACCGCGCCGTCGCCTACGGGTTCGCGGCGTGCGACGCCGGGGCGGACCCCACGTCCCTCGCGGCGCTGCAGGCGCTCCAGGTGCTGACCGCGGTCTCCCGCGGGCGGGTGCGTGCGGCGCGTGCGGCGTCCGACGGCGGCCGCGGCACCGGGCCGGCGGCGCCCCTGGTGGCCGACCTGCGGCTGCGGGGCGAGGTCGAGGTGGAGGGCGTGACGGGGGAGGGCCCGGCCCAGGGCGCCGGGGTGGTGCGGATCTCGTCGCCGCTGGAGGCGCTGACCGCCGGGCGGCGCTCGCTCGCGCGGGCCGACCTCGGTGGCGCGCGCCGGCACGCGCGGGTCGCGGCCGGGTGGGCCGCCGACCTCGGGGACCCCCTCACCGAGACGGAGGCGTGCCTCCTGCTGGCCGAGGTGGCCGAGCAGCGGCACGCGGCGGGCCTCGCCGAGGACCTGGTGCGGCGGGCGATGTCCGTGGCGTCGCCCGAGCGGCTGCTCCGGCCGTTCCTCTGCGGCGCCGGGCCGGGCGCCCGCGCGGCCCTCGGCCGGGTGCTGCCCGGCCGCACGGACCCCCTGGCGCGGGATGTGGCCGGGCGCCTGTCCACCCCGGCGCCCGTGACGGAGCCGGAGCCGCTGCCCGCCGTGCTCACCGACCGGGAGCTCACCGTGCTCGCCGCCCTGCCCAGCATGGCGAGCAACACGGAGATCGCCGAGGACCTGGTGGTCTCGGTCAACACGGTCAAGGCGCACCTGAAGTCGCTGTACCGCAAGCTCGACGTCCCGACGCGGCGCGCCGCCGTGGCCCGGGGGCGCGAGCTCGGCCTGCTGCCCTGAGACCGGCGCGGGACGTCAGTGCAGCAGCGTGTACTTGAGCACCACCATGGCCACGCCCAGCAGCCCCGTCCCGGCGGCGGACAGCACCCGGGCGGCCCCGCTCATGCCCCCGGCCGTGCTCATCCGCCACCCGACGACGACCAGCAGCACCACGTTGGCGACCAGCGCGAGCCGCACGCCGAGGCCCGTCGAGACGCCCAGCGCCGCCTCCACCACCAGGATCGCCACGGGCACGAGGCAGGCGGCCACCAGCGGCAGGCCGTCCTGCAGCACCTCGCGGCGCTCGTGGGGGTGCAGCGGCCTGCCCTCGTGCGTGCGCAGCGCGATCCAGTGCGCGTAGGACTCCGCCGCCCAGTACACGAGCAGCGTCCCCGCGAGCACGACGGCGAGCCGGGCCAGCCCGAGGGCCTCCGGGGCTGCGGCCAGGACGGAGCCGGCCACGACGAGCCCGTACAGGTGCGAGGCGCGGCGGCGCACCGCCCGGGGCTGCGCCTGCCGCGCGGTGCCCGCCACGCGCCCCGCCGCTCAGCCGAACGTCTCGAGCAGCAGGTCGCGCTCCGCCTGGGTGAGGTTCGTCGACACGAGCCGGGAGCCGAGCCCGTGGAACCGCTCGCCGAGCCGGTCCATGTCGGCGTCCTGGGTCACCGTGAGCAGGAGGGACGTGCCCTCGGTGGTCTCGTCCTTGAGCCGGGTGAGGTCGTCCTCGTTGATCCCGACGCCCTCGACGGACTTCGCGAGCGCCCCGATCCCGGCACCCGCGGCCGCGCCGAGCAGCGGCGCGAAGAACAGCCCGCCGACGAGGAGGCCCCACAGGGCGCCCCAGCCCGCCTTGCGCTTGCCCTCGTCGTGCTGGTGGTGCAGCTCGGGACGCTTCTCGCCCACGGGCCAGGACACCACCGCTGAGTCGACGACCTTCACCAGGCCGTCGTCCTGGGCGGCGTGCAGGGCGCCGAGAGCCTTGTCCGCTCCCTCGGGGGTGTCGAACTTCCACGCGGTGAACGTCGTCATGGCCATCTCCTCGTTCGGTGCCGGCGGATGTCACTGTCCCGCCGGAGGCCCGGCGTCCGGCTCACCCGCGACGGGTGACCACGGACGCCGGGTCCTGCGGGCGTGCACGTGCTGGTCAGGCGGTCTCGCTGAACGCGTCGCGCAGTCGGGCCTCGTCCTCGTCGGACAGGTTCGTCTGGATCAGCTCGCCGTGGACGCCCTGCTCGCTCAGCGTGCCGAAGACCCTGTCGCCCACGGCGCCGCTGGACAGGAGGAAGAGCGCGGACGTGCCGGGGGTGACCTTGCTGCGGACGGAGGCGATGAAGTCGTCGTCGATGCCGACGTCGGCCAGCGCCCCGCCGAGCGCGCCCGCGGCCGCGCCGATCGCCGCGCCGAGCAGCGGGATGAAGAAGAGCAGGCCGAACAGCATGCCCCAGAAGGTGCCCCCGAGGGCCCCCGCGGCGGTGAGGCTGTTCGACTGCCGGGTCTTCGGCTTCTTCTTGCCGAGCTCCCACGACACGGTGGCCGCGTCGTGCACCTGGATGAGCTGCTGCTTCTGCAGGTCGAGCAGGGCGGCCTCCGCCCGCTCCGCCCCGTCGGGGGTCTCGAACTTCCACACGCTGAGAGTGGCCACCGTGGTCTCCTTGTCCGGATCGCGACTGACGCCACCAGCGTCGTCGCCCTCCGGCGTCCCCGCCTCACCCGTACCGGATGTCCCGGCACCCGCGTGGGCGCGCCCTCACCCGTCGGCGGCCAGCGCCCCCTGCAGCTGCGCCGTGCTCGCGTCGTCCCACCCGTCCGGGGCGGCCACGGACGCCCACGCCGCCGCGAGCTGCCCGTCGTAGTTGTGCCCGTGACCGTCGGGGACGGACTTCGCGTTGACGAGGTCGAACGTCAGCTGCCAGAACGACACGAACGGGTACCAGGTCATCGTCGGGCCGCTCCGGTCCGGCGCGGGCTCGGTGGACCAGTCCGGGCGCTCGAGGAGGAGCGCCGGCCCCCACCAGACGATCGGGTCGGACCGGTGCTGCAGGTACAGGACCCGCGGGTCCTCCCAGGGCGCGTCGGGCACGCCGACGTCGCCCGTCTCGTCCGCGAACCGCACCACGAGCCCGCTGGCGTAGACCGGCGCCGTCTCGGGCGTGCCCGGGTCCCGGCGCTCCACCAGCGCCCGCCAGACCTCGTTGGCGTGCGGGGGACCGACCCACAGCACGCCGTCGGTGCGCTCGCGGATGTCCGCCAGGGAGTCGTACACGCTCTCCGAGCCGAACGACCCGAGGCTCTCGCCGTACGCGAGCAGCCGTGGCCGGTCGCCGGCCGGGAGCGCGTCGAGCCGGGACTCGAGCGCCGTGAACAGCGCCTGCGCCTCGTCCTCGGCCCGCACGCGGTCGACCAGGAAGGAGAGCCAGCTCGGCAGGTAGGAGTACTGGGTGGCGACGGTCGCGGTGTCCCCGCCGTACATCAGCTCGAGCGGCTCGACGGCCGCCTCGTTCACCCAGCCGCTCCCGGTCGTCGTCACGACGAGCAGCACCTCGCGCTCGAAGGCACCGGTCCGCTCGAGCTCGGCGACGGCGACCTCGGCCCGGCCCGCGGGGTCCGCGGCGGTGTCCAGCCCGGCGTACACGCGGATCGGGTCCGCGACGGCGCCCGCGGGGGAGGCGGCGAGCGCCTCGGGCGACGGGCCCTGCGCCACGAACCGGCGGCCCTCGCGCCCGAGCGTGTCCCACGCGGCGAGGGAACCGGGCGACCCGGACCGGCCGGCGTCCTGCGGCTGCTCGACGCCGGGGTGGTCCTCCGTGTTCGCCGCGGCGAACACCTCGTCGACCACCGACAGCACCCGCGTCAGCACCACGTCGTTCAGCACGGTCAGCACGGCCAGCCCGACGAGGACCGCACCGACGACGCTCGCCACGACCCCGGGCAGCCGGAGCCGTCGCCGCAGGAACCCCGCGACGGCCCGGCTCACGAGGCGGATCCCGCGCGCCACGGCGATCAGGACCGCGGCGACGAGGACCAGCACGGGGGCCGCCCGCAGCCAGCCGGACGTCGTGGTGGCCGGCATGCCCATGGCGTCGGTGAGCTCCCGCTGCCACCGGGCCGCGACGGCGAGCACGATCAGCAGCGCCGCAGCCCCGGCGAGGCACAGGGCCGGCACGACCCACCGGCGCGCCTGCGGCGGGACGCGCGCGTCGACGCGGGCGACCAGCGCACGCCACCGTGACGACCGCCGCAGCAGCCACGCCAGGAGGACGCCGACGCCGTAGCCGATGGCGCCCGAGATGCCGGAGACCAGGCCCTGGAAGAGCCAGTCGCGCGGCAGCAGGGACGGCGTCATGGCGAGGACCGCGAACACCACGCCGACCACGAGGCCGCCGCCGTGCAGGGGCCGGGGCCGGAGACGTCTGCGCCGTGGACCCTCGTCTGCCGTCATCCCGCGGACGCTACCGGGTGTTCGACCGCCGCACGCCTGCGCGCCGGGGGAGTCACCCGCGGCGCATGAGGACTCCGGGAGCGCCGGGGCGGCACGCTGGCCGTAGGACGACGCGCACGCTCACGGGAGCAGCCATGCTGTACCACATCCGGGTCGTCGGACCGGAGCACGAGCTCGACGACCTGCGCGACTTCGCGGACATCGTCTCCGCCCCGACGCAGGACGGCGCGATCCTCTCGTGCCAGGTGCCGGACCACTCGGGGCTCACCGGTGTGGTGGCGCTGCTCGGGGACCTGGGCATCGACATCGCCGAGCTGCGCCGGGTGCCCGAGCTGCGCTGACCTTAGTCCTCGGGCCGCTCCGCCGTGACGGCCTCGTCGACGGTCCGGTACCGCTCCGGCGGCGGGCCGTCTCCGTCGGCGGCGACGGCCCGCAGCATGTCCCGGACCTGCCCCACGTCCTCGGCGACGACGAGCCGGGCGCCCGCGCGCCGCAGGTCCCGCCCCAGCAGCGCGAGCATCTCCGCCGCCGCGCTGTCCACGAACGGGACGGTCCGCGCGTCCAGGACGACGAGCCGCGGCTGCTGCTCGCGCGCGAGCGACCGGACGGCGGAGCGCACCGTGTCGGCGTTCGCGAAGAACAGGCCCGCGTCGACCCGCACGACGAGCACGCCCGGCACCGGTGCCCCCGGCGCGCGCCCGAGGGCGACCCGCCGCGCGACGTCCACCCAGGTGCCGTGCTCGTCCCGCACCAGCACGGCGACGTGCGGCCGCGACGCCCGCGCCAGCAGCAGGAACAGCGACAGCACCACGCCGACGACGAGGCCCGGCAGCGTGTCGAGGACCAGCACGCCGAGCAGCGCGGCCAGGGCGGCGTACGCGTCGTACCGCGCGGCGTTGCCGTACAGGCCGCGCCCCGTCGCCCCCGCCAGCGCCCACAGCCGGCGCAGTGCGGCCACGTCGACCAGCTCCACGACCGCCGCGATGACGACCGCCGCCAACGCAGCCTCGGGCAGCGGCTCGAACAACGGCGTGAGCAGCAGCAGGGTCGCGAGCGTGAGCGCCGCCGCGGTCATCCCGGACAGCTGGCTGCGCGCGCCGGCGCCGCCGTTGACGGCCGTCTTGGACAGGCTGCCGTTGACGACCATCCCCGACACCAGCCCCGAGCCCACGTTCGCCAGGCCCATGCCCAGCAGCTCGCGGTCCGGGTCGATGTCGTACCCGGCCCGGTCGGCGTAGGCCCGGGCCGCGCCGAGCGCCTCCGCGAAGCCGACGAGCACCACGCCCGCCGCCGGTCCGACGAGCTCGCCGTAGGTCGACAGGTCGAGGTCGGGCAGGCCCAGCGGCGGCAGCCCCGGCTCGATGGGTCCGACGACCTGCACGCCCGCGTCCTGCAGGCCGAGGGTCAGCACGGCGACGACCCCGAGGGCCACGACCACCAGGGCGCCCGGCACCCGGGGGGCGTAGCGGCGCAGCAGGAGCACGACCGCGAGGCACGCGGCGCCCAGCACCGTCGTGACGACGTCGAGGTCGGGCAGGCCGCGCACGACGGCGACGGACTTCTCCAGGAAGCTCCCCTCGCCCTTCTCGATCCCGAGCAGCGCGGGCACCTGGCCGACGATGATGGTCAGCGCCAGCCCGACGATGAAGCCCTTGAGCACCGGCGCGGAGATGAACGCGGCCAGGAACCCCGCCCGCAGCAGGGCCGCGAGCAGGCAGAGCAGGCCCGTGACGAGCGCGGTCGCGGAGGTCAGGGCGAGGTAGGCGGCGTCGTCCCCCGGACGGAAGGCCGCCACCACGCCGGCGGACAGCGCGGCCGTCGCGGACATGGGCCCGACCACCAGGTGCCGCGAGCTGCCGGCGGCCGCGTACAGCACGAGCGACGGCACGGCCGCGTACAGCCCCACCACGGGGTCCACCCCGGCGATCGTCGCGTAGGCCAGCGACTCGGGGACGAGCACCGCCCAGACCGTCAGCCCCGCGAGGAGGTCGCGGGAGAGCCACGCGCGGCGGTAGCCGGCGAGGGAGGGGAACACCCGGGGTCGCACCATGGAGGTCCCTTCAGGGCAGCGCGCGGAGCACGGGCGGGACCCACTCGCCGTGCACCGCGGCGGGCTCGGGGGCGTACAGGCGGGCGGTCACCCGGAACGCGCCCGGTGACGTGCGGACCCAGCGGGCGTGCCCGCCGGCGTCCGCGGGCGGGTGCGGCTGGAGGGCGAACGTCGTCGGCCCGGGCGGGTGCGCGCCCTGCTGGTCCGGCGGGTCCGATCCGCCGCCCACCCACCCGTGCGGCCCCGGCCCGAGCGGCGCACCGGACGGTTCGGCGTGCACGGCCAGCGACCACCCGAGGCGCGCCGGTGGCGGTCGCCGGAAGGTCAGGGAGTACGGCCGGTCCCCGTGGAGCGGCTCGCCGTCGAGGTCGCGCCAGCGCACCGTCAGCGTCTCCTGCGGGCTCGGCGCGTGCAGCTCACGAGCGGCGGAGACCGCGCGGCCGAGGCGGGCGCCGTCCGTGCCGTCGGTGTCGTCGGCGACGCACGCCGTCGTGTGCGGGCTGGGCTGCCGGGCGAGCGCGTCCTGGAGGACCGCGGCGCCCAGTGCCACGCCCCGGGCCACGAGGGCGTGCTCGGCCCGGGAGCCGGGGACGGTGCTGCCGCGGGGCGCGCCCAGCCGTGCGGCGCGGGCGAGGAGCTCCCGGTCCGCGCGGCCCGGGTCGCCGCCCAGGCCGGTCGCGAACGCCAGGTAGTCCAGGAACCCCGTGCCGCGCGCGCGGTCCTCGTCCCACGGCAGCCAGGCGGGCGGGGGGACGGGGCGCGGCGGAGCGCCCCCGGTGAGCTCGTGCAGCGGGGCCAGCCGCAGGGCGCCCCGCAGCGCCTCCGCCCCCGTCGCCCCGCCGGGGCCGGGCACCGCGACCCGGCCGAGCAGCCGCACGATGTCGGATCGGGTGTGCAGCGCGCCCGTCAGCCCCGGCGGCAGGGTCCCGCTCCACCGCGGTCCGACCACGGCCCACGTGGCGGCGTGCTGCCCGGTGCGCACGACCCCGAGCCGCCCGACCTCGCGCGCGAACAGGTCCGTCAGCTCGACGCCTACGTACCGGCCCTCGGGGACCGCGGGGTGGCTCAGGACCACGGGCTCGGCGCGCAGGTCCAGCCACGCCTCGCAGAGGAGCACCCCGGGGTCGGCCCAGGGGGGCGCACCGCCGCGGGCCGACGGCGACGGCGTGTGCGTCAGCGCGCCGAGCGGGCGGGAGCCCGCCACCACCTGCTCGTGCAGCAGCGCGTACGTCATCAGCACCGGCCACGCGAGCACGTAGGCGTCCGCGACCGTCCTGACCGTGTCCGCGTCCGCGTCGGCCCGGCCAGGGCCGGACGGGCGTGCGCCCATGCTCCCCACCCCTCCCGGTCACGGGACCCCGGCCCGCGTCACCCCAGCAGACCCGACGCGGGACGACGCCGCCTCACCCGGTGTGCATGACCGGCGTGCGGACGGCGGGCAGGAGCGGCACCACGATCCAGAGGTCCGGTCGACCCCCGTCGTGGGCGCGCCTCACCCGCGACGGATGAGGGCGGGCGGCGCCGGATGAGGCGACGATGCACGAGGGTGACGCCCGCCGGCAACGGCGTTACGGTGGGCCCGACACGCAGGGGGAGCGTGACTCATGGTCGCAGGCAGCCGTGCTCCGGGACGGGGCGACCCGATCGCGCCCCCGCGCACCCCCGCCGGCCGGATCCGGGTCCCGGTGCTCCCGCGCGGCGTCCTCCCCCGCACGCGGTGCGTCGACGCGCTCGCCGCGGCCGTCGCCGGGCACCGGCTGGTGCTGGTCAGCGCGCCCGCCGGCTACGGCAAGACCACGCTCCTGGTGCAGTGGGCCGCGACGGCCGCCCGCCCGGTCGCCTGGGTCTCCCTCGACTCGCTGGACGACGACCCGGCGCGGCTGACGCGCGTGCTGCAGGACTCCGTCGCGCAGGCGACGGGCCGCGCCGGCGCCCCGTGGGACGGGACGACGGAGGGCCCGACGCCGCGCACGGTGGCGCAGGGCGTGGACGGCCTCGCCGCCCGCCTCGACGGGCTGGAGGGGCCGGACCCCGCGCCCGTGGTCGTGCTCGACGACATCCACCTGCTGTCGGTGCAGACGGCGCAGCAGGTCCTCGGCCCCCTCCTGCGCTACCCGGGGGCCAGCTTCGTGCTCGCGGGCCGCTACGACGCCGTCGTCCCGCTGAACCGGCTCCGGCTCAGCGGGGAGCTCGCCGAGCTGCGCGAGGACGCCCTGGCCTTCACCTCGACGGAGGTCGCCGACCTCGCGCGGACGCTCGGCGACGAGGCGGCGCGGGACCGGTCGCAGGCCCTGTGGGAGCTCACCGGCGGCTGGCCCGTCGCGGTCCGGCTGGCCATCGCGGCCGGTGTGCTGGGCGGCTCCGGCGCGCCCATGCGCGAGCTGCGCGACCGGGACGTGCCGATCACCGGGTACCTGGTGGAGGAGGTGATCGACGCGCTGCCGGCGGAGCTCGCGGACTTCGTCCTGCGGGCCAGCCTGGTCGACGCGATCGACCCGGCGCTCGCCGAGGCGATCGCCCCGCACGGGGCCCGGCTGCTGGACGAGTGCGTCGCGCGGGGGCTGTTCCTGGCGCAGGTCGCGGACGAGGACGGCGGCGACCCCGTCTACCGCTGGCACACGCTCGTCGCCGCCCACGCGGCCGCCGTGCTGGCGCGGCGCGACCCGGCCGCGGTGCGCGACACGCACCGGGTCGTCGCCGAGCACGTCGCCGCGCGCGACCCGGCCGCCGCCATCACCCACGCCCTGGAGGGCGCCGCCCCCGACCTCGCGGCGTCGATCCTGGGGGAGCGGTGGCCGGACCTGCTGGTCCGCGGCGACGTGACGCTGATCGACGGGCTCCGCTCGGCGCTGCCCGCACCGCAGCGGCACGAGCCGGACGTCCTGCTGGCGCTGTCCGCGGCCCGGGCCTTCGAGCCGGCGGACCCGGGCGTCGAGGACGCCGACCGGCAGCCCGCCGCGGTCACCGCCCTGGTGCACGCGCTCATGGCCCCCGGCCGGCCCGCGCTGGAGGAGGCGATCCGGCGAGGCCGCGCGGCGCTCGCGGACGTCGACCTCGACGACGGCACGCGGGCGCTGGGGCTGTACCTGCTCGGTCGCGCGGAGCTGCAGCGGTACTCGAGCGACGCCGCCGCCGGTCCCCGGCTCGCCCACGGCGCGGTGCTCGCCGCGCAGCGCGGCTGGGTCGCGCTCGAGCTGGGCTGCCGCGCGGAGGAGAGCCTCGCGACCGCGCACCGGGGCGAGCTGCTGGCCGCACGAGCCCGGGCACAGGACGTGCTCGCGGCGGCGGCGGCGCGGGGGTGGGACGGCACGGGGATCACCGCGTCCGCGCACCTGGCCTGCGGGCTGGTCGCCTACTGGCGCGACGAGCTGGACGTCGCGCACGAGCACCTCGGCGCGGCGGTCGTCGCCGCCGGGCGGGCGCGGCCCGAGGTCGCGGTGCACGCCGCCGGCGTGCTGGCGATCACCTGCATGGCCCGCGGTGACGCCGCCGGGCTCGCGCGCGCCCGGGCCGTCACGGACGCGCCCTGGACGGACGCCGACGCACCGGAGCACGTGCGCGCCTTCCGGCAGTTCCTGACCGCGATCCAGCTGGACCTCGAGCGCCGCCCGGACGCGGCGCTCGCCCTCGTCGACGAGCGCACCGCGGCGTTCGGCGACCCGCTCGCCCTGACCTGGCAGAGCGACCTGCGACGCCGCGTCGGCGACCGCGAGGGCTCGTGGCGGGCCCTGCGCGCCGCGATGAGCGCGACGGATGCGGTCGCGCACCCGCTGCCGCAGACGCTGGTCGCCGTCCGCTCGGCGGCGGCCCTGCTGCACGAGGACGAGCACGCCGCCCACGAGGCGCTCGAGGGCGCGCTGGAGGCCGCCGCGCCGCAGGGCGTCGTCCGGCCGCTGCGGGACCGCGCGGCGAGCCTGCACCCGCTGCTGTCGGACCATCTGGAGTGGGGGAGCGCGCACGAGGCCCTGGTCGCGCGGCTGCTGGTCGCGGAGGAGGACGCGCCCGCCGCGCGCGCCTCCGCCTGGGAGCTCACGCCCCGCGAGCACGACGTGCTCGCCTGCCTGCGGTCGTCGATGACCTCCGACGAGATCGCCGGCTCCCTGTTCCTGTCCGTCAACACGATCAAGACCCACATGCGCTCGATCTACCGCAAGCTCGGTGCCGACGGCCGGCGGGCCGCGGTGCGGGAGGCGGTGCACCGCGGGCTGCTGTGAGCGGGCTCAGAGGGCGGCGATCCCGTCGCCGAGCATCTTCGCCCCGATCACCAGCAGCAGGACCGCCATGATCGCCGCGTTGTTCTGGACCATCCACGTCCTCAGCTCGTCGAGCAGCGCGGCTGCCCGCGGTCCGCTGGAGACGTACACCACGAGCGGCGCCGCGACCCCAAGCGAGGCGACGACCACGAACACGGCCAGGGCGCCGAGCTGCGCCGCCGTGTCGGACGTCGCCGTCGCGATGGCCGCACCGCCGGAGACGACCAGCAGCAGGTTCTTCGGGTTCACCGCGCCGAGCAGCACCGCGAGCCCGAACGCCTTCACCGGGGTGAACGTGTCGATCGCCCGCATCCAGCCCGGCGCGGGCGGGGTCGCGCCGCCGCGGGGCCGCCCGCGCCAGCTGCGGAGGGCGAGCAGCAGCAGCACGGCGCCGAGCACCAGCTTGACGACCGCCGCCCACGCGGGGGTGTCGCCGTCGTCAGCCGTCGCCGCGCCGGCCAGGAGCACGACGACCGCCCCGAGGGCCGCGATCCCGAGCACCCAGCCCGCCAGGAACGCACCGGCGTTCGACCGCGCGCGTGGCGTCAGCAGCATCAGCACGACCGCCACGATCGGCATCGGGCTGATCATCACACCCACCGCGACGGGCAGTGACTGCCCGACGGCCTCGCCCACGGCGACCTCCCCCGGTCCCGCCCGTCGCCTCAGACGTTCTCCTCGAACGCCTCCCGCAGCTGCGCCTCGTCGGCCTCGGACAGGTTGGTCTGCAGCAGCTCGCCGTGGATGCCCTGGTCCTTCAGGGCCCCCACGACCTTGTCCGGCACCGCGTCGGAGGACAGCAGGAACAGCGCCGACGTGCCGGGGGTGACCTTGCTGCGCACGGAGTCGATGAACTCGTCGTCGATGCCGACGTCCGTCAGGGCCCCGCCGAGCGCGCCCGCGGCCGCGCCGATCGCCGCGCCCAGCAGGGGCACGAAGAACAGCAGGCCGAACAGCATCCCCCAGAACGTGCCGCCCAGGGCGCCGGCCGCCGCGAGGTTGTTGGTCTGGTGCGTCCTCGGCTTCTTCTTCCCGGGCTCCCACGACACCGTCGCGGCGTCGTGCACCTGGATGAGCTCCTGCTTCTGCAGGGCGATGAGCGCCTGCTCCGCCCGGTCGGCCCCCTCCGGGGTCTCGAACTTCCACACGCTGAGAGTGGCCACGATCTGCTCCTTCGTCCGGCCGGATGACGGGCTCAGCGTGCCCACGGGCAGCGCCGGTGCACCTCATCCGGGTGGGATGACCGGCCGCCGACGGGCCTCGGGCTCGTCCGCGCCGGATGAGGCCGCGCCGGATCGTGTGCGGCAGCGTCGAGCCCGGGGCGTCGCACGGCGCGACGACGGCGAGGCCACGTGGGGGCGACATGACGGACGAGCTCGAGGACCTGGCGGCCGAGGGGTACCTGTACGCGTTCCCGCTCGTGTTCAACCTGGACCAGGTGCTCCGGTACGCGACCACGGGCGTGGGCTCGGTGCCGGGCGCGTCGTGGAACACCTTCGGGCACGCCCGCCGCCTCGCGGGCCCGGACGACACCTTCGTCACCATCAACAACGACACGGTGTACTCGATGGCGCAGATCGACGTCGGCGCCGGCCCGGTGCGCCTGGAGGTCCCGGACACCGCCGGCCGGTACTACGTGCTGCAGCTCGTGGACGCGTGGACGAACAACTTCGCCTACGTCGGCAAGCGGGCGACCGGCACGGGCGCAGGCGCCTTCCTGCTCGTCGCGCCCGACTGGGACGGCGTCACGCCCGACGACGCGACGGTGATCCGGTTCCCGACCCGGGTGGCCTCGGTCGTCGGGCGCTGGGCCGTCTCCGGGCCGGACGACCTCCCGGCCGTGCACGCCCTGCAGGACGCCACGACCCTGACGCCCGCCGACCCGTCCGCGCCGTCCCCCCGCGGTCTGCCGGAGGTCACCGCCACCGGAGACGAGGTGCTCGACTTCTGGGAGCGGTACCGGGTGTGGTCCCAGGAGCTCCCGCCCGCGGGCAGGGACCGGCCGCGGCAGGCCGCGCTCGCGCCGCTCGGCCTCACGGGGGACCGGCCCGTGCACACGCTCGACCCCGCGGTGCAGCAGGCGCTGCGCGAGGGGCACCGGCGCGGCCGGGCGGTGCTCGAGGCGACGCTGACCTCCGGCCACAGCCCGGTGGTCAACGGGTGGCACCTGACCCTGCACGCGTTCGACTACAACGCCGACTTCTTCGAGGTCGGAGCGCTGGACGACCCCGAGTTCGTCATCGGCGACCCGACGCTGCGGGTGGTGGAGCGCGCGGCGGCCGCCCTGGGGGGTCTGTGGGGGAACCACGCGTACGAGGCCGCGTACGTCATGACCTACGTCGACGACCACGGCGACCCCCTGACCGGCGACCGCACGTACACCCTGACCCTCGCGCCGCCGCCGCCCGTCGACGGCTTCTGGTCCGTCACCATGTACGACGTCCCGGACTTCTTCCTCGTGGCCAACCCGGCCGACCGGTACTCGGTCGGGGACCGCACACCGGGCCTGGTCCGCGACCGGGACGGCGGCCTCACGATCACGATGAGCCACTCCCGGCCGGCCGACCCCGACGCCGCGGCGAACTGGCTCCCCGCGCCCGAGGGCCCGTTCCGGCCGGTGCTGCGGATGTACGTGCCGCGCGCACCCGTGCTGGACGGCACCTACCGGCTGCCGCCGGTCGTGCGGGTCGGGTAGCGGGCGGGGGCTCGACAGCCGACCAGCACGCCGTGCACGTCAGGCGGTGACGAAGCACCGCCCTCGCGACCGGTGGGAGAGCACCGTGCACGATCCGGCGCCTCTCGCGTCGAGCCGGCGCGCCCGCCCCGGACGTCGCCGAGACCGGGCGCTGGTGTCGACGACAGCGCCGGGGTGCGGCCCCCGAACTGCTTCGCGCGTCACACGCGTGGTCGCTCAGCTCGTGGGCCGCCTGCCGATTGGCCTGGTGTCCGTTCCGTGACCGTCAGGGGTGTGTCCGCCGTGCCGTTCGTGCGCAGGAGGTCGGGTCGGCAACGCCTCCGCTCCCGGTCGTGGGTCTGCGACCTCCGGCAGCGTCGGGGGAGCAACGCCGTCGCCGTCGCCGTCGCCCTGGCGCTCCTGGTGGGCATCGGCAGCGGCCCTGCCGCTGCGGCCGCCGGGCTCGCGAGCGACGGGGGGTCCGTTCCGGTGCGGACGTCCCCTGCCGGGTCGCTGTCGGCGGCTCTGCCGAGCGCCGTGGCACCCCCACCGCTGGGAGATCCCTCGCGGATGATCGCGGCGGCCGGCTCCGTCCTGCGCGACCGCGCCGGCCGAGGGGACGTGGTGAACCTGCGCGGCACCAACGTGGGGGGCTGGCTGCTGCAGGAAGGCTGGATGTCACCGGCCGGCGAGGCTCCGTTGGACCGTACCGGGTGGTCGGCGCGTGCCGGCACGACCGAGTCCGGTGAGGCGCCCGACCGTGCCCTGGACGGTGACCCCGCCACGCGGTGGTCCACCGGGCGCGAGCAGGCGGTGGGCCAGACGTTCACCGTGGACATGGGCGCCCCGCGGACGTTCGACGAGATCTCCTTCGACGCCGGCACGAGCACCGGCGACACCCCTCCCGGTGTGCGCGTCCGGGCGTCCACCGACGGCAGCTCGTGGTGGGATGTCGGGTCGTCGTCGAGCGCCGGGCAGAAGGTCGTCGTCCACACGGACTACCAGACCGCCCGCTACGTGCAGCTGGTCGTCACCGCGGCGGACCCGTCGAGGCACTGGTGGTCCCTCAGCGAGCTCAACGTCTACGTCTCCGACGAGTACAACACCCGGCGTGTCCTGACCGAGCGGTTCGGGACGTCGGTGGCCGACTCCCTGATCGCGACGTACCAGGACGCGTGGCTGCAGGAGTCGGACCTCGACGAGATCAGGCGTCTGGGGATGAACGTCGTCCGGGTGCCGATCGACTGGCAGGTGGTCATGCGCCCCGACGGCAGCATGCGACCGGATGCCGACGCCTTCGCCCGGCTCGACTGGCTCATCACCGAGAGTGCTGAACGGGGGCTGTACGTCATCCTGGACCTGCACGGTGCCCCGGGCGCCGCGTGTCCCTGGCACTCCTGCGGGCAGGCGGGCTCGAACCAGCTGTGGTCCAGCGTCACGAACCAGGACCGTGCGGTGCGGATCTGGCAGCGGATCGCCGCCCGCTACGCGGGCAACTCGACCGTGGCGGGCTACGACCTCCTCAACGAGCCCCTCACCACGTCTGGTGCCGCGGAGTCACCCGAACAGGTCCGGCTCAAGTTCGACCTCTACGACCGGCTCTACGACGCCGTCCGGCAGGTCGACCCGGGCCACCTGGTGGTGATCGCGGCCTTCTACAGCTGGGAGAACGCCCTGCCGCCGTCTGCCTACGGGTGGACGAACGTCATGTACGAGACGCACAACTACGCGTTCTGGGCGGCGGGTGACCACACCGCCATGAAGCGGTTCGTCGACGACGAGCTGGCACGGATCGCCTACCACCGTGGCGAGTGGCAGGTCCCCGTCTACGCCGGCGAGTTCTGGATGGGCGGGTTCGACGACCTGTACTCCCGGTGGCTGAACGGACTGAACGCTCTGCACACGTCCTGGACGGGCTGGACCTACAAGGTCCGTGGCGGCGGCAACTGGGGTCTGTTCCAGGACAGCACTCGTCCCGTGCCCGACCTGGCCGTGGACAGCGCGCAGGTGATCCGCGACAAGTGGTCAGGATTCGGCACGTCGGCGTTCAGGGCCAACACCGCCCTCCAGACCGTCTTCCGGGACGCGGCCGCGCAGCCGATGATCCCGGTCGCCCCCGCCACCGTCGAGGCGGAGTCGTACGTCGCGGTACGCGGTCTGCCCTCCGAGGCGACGACCGACGTCGGCGGTGGTTCGAACCTCGGCTGGGCCGACCCCGGTGACTTCGCCGAGTACGACGTCTCCGTCCCGGCGTCCGGCAGGTACCGCGTGACGCTGCGCGTGGCGAGCCCCGACGGCGCGGCCGCGGCGTTGCGCATCGTCACGACACGGGCCTCGGTGCCGGTCTCGGTGCCGGCGACCTCGGGATGGCAGACGTGGACCGACACCGACGTCGGCGTCGACCTGGACGCGGGGGTGCAGCGGATCCGGCTCGAGGTGGATGCCGCGGGGTGGAACGTCGGCTCCTTCGCGCTCGCACCGGACACCGCCGATGCTGGCGCGCGTTTCGTCCCGGTGAGCCCGACGCGCCTGCACGACTCGCGCGGTGCTGCCGCACCGAGCCGGGTGGTCTGCCTGGACGTCGCCGGTCGGCAGGGGATCCCGGGGGAGGCAGTCGGCGTGGCGATCAACGTGACGTCCGTGCGCGCGACCGGGCCGGGGCATCTCGTCGTCTACCCGGATCCGGGGAGCGCTGAGCCGGGCGCAGCCCCGCAGACCTCGACGGTGAACTTCGAGGCCGGCAAGGACGTCGCGAACGCTGCCATGGTGGCGCTGTCCGGTTCCGGGCGCCTGTGCTACATGCTCCGCGGCGCGGCCGCCGGTGTGCTCATCGACGTGACCGGGTACACGATGCCCGCGTCGGGCATCACCTTGCTCACGCCCTCGCGTCTGGAGGACCGTCACGGCGTGGCCCCGCACACCCCGCAGACGGTGCAGGTGACGGGCCGTGCCGGCGTCCCGGCGGGCGCGACGGGTGTCCTCCTCAACGTCACCGCCGCCGGTTCCCGGTACCCCGGCAACGTGCAGGTGTACGCAGCCGGTGCTCGCCGACCCGGCACATCGGTTCTGAACCTCTCCAGCTCGGGCGACCGTGCCGGCGCCGCGATCGTCAAGCTCTCTGCCACCGGTGCCCTGACCTACGTCACGGACACCTCGGCAGGCCGCACGGTCCGCGTCGTGCTGGACGTCGTCGGTTACACGACGGACGGTTCCGCCTACGTCCCGCTGGACCCCGTCCGCCTGGCGGACACGCGGGGTGCGGCGCCACTCGCTGCAGGCGGGCGTCTGACGTTGTCCGTGGGCAGTGACGCGGGGGTCCCGGCTGATGCGACGGCGGTCGTGCTCACCGCGGTCGCCGTACGACCCTCCTCGGTGGGAAACCTGCGAGCCTTCCCGTTCACAGGGGCCGCCGCTGCGCCACCGGGCACCTCGATGCTGAACTACATGGCCGGGACGGATGTGTCGAACATGGCCGTGGTGGGTGTCGGCGACGACCGGAAGGTGTCCTTCTACACCGACCAGCCGTACGGCGCGAGCACGCACGTGGTGGTGGACGTGGTCGGCTACATGACGAGATAGGGCCGCCGGCCGCGGCCTCGGTCACACCCCAGGTCCCGTGGTGATCACCGCTGCACCGCCCGAGCGCAGCGTCGCCTCCGCGGACAGGGCAAGAGCCCCAGGTCGGTGACCTGGGGCTCTGCTGGTGGGCGATACTGGGATCGAACCAGTGACCTCTTCCGTGTCAGGGAAGCGCGCTACCGCTGCGCCAATCGCCCGGGCAAATACGAGGTGGAGATGGGATTCGAACCCACGTATACGGCTTTGCAGGCCGCTGCCTCGCCTCTCGGCCACTCCACCCTGAGACCTCAGTCCTCAGCGACCGATGCGGTCGGCCGGGAGTCTGCCTCCGAGCGGACGACGGGATTCGAACCCGCGACCCTCACCTTGGCAAGGTGATGCTCTACCACTGAGCCACGTCCGCGCGCCACGTTCCACCGGTTTTCACCGGCTTTCCGGGTGCGTCGAGAACTCTAGCCGACTCCTGAGGCGAGAACCAAACCGGGCTCTCACACCGGTGGAGTTCCGCGCGATCACGCGGGTCGGACGGCGTGGCGCGGCCTCCGGCGAGCCGTCACGGACGCCGGGCGGCCTCGCTACCGTGTCGCTGTGCCGACCGACACGACCCCTCCCGCGCGTGCGCCGAGCGCGTCCAGCACGTCGCCCGCCGCGGGCGTCGCGTGGTTCGGCGGACGGCTGCTCCGGGACCCCGTGGAGCACGTGCCCGACGTCGAGCAGGAGCCGGGGCGCCTGCGGGAGCCGGGTTCCTGGGTACTGGTGGGCGACTTCGAGGGTCCCGTGGCCGCGTGGCGGTTCCGGACGTCCGGCCCTGGCGCACCCCGGCCGGGCCGCTGGACCGGGCCCGGTCCCCGCACGTGGGAGTCGTCGCTGGACGAGCACGCGTACGTCGACGCGGTGCAGGACGTCCGGGCGACGATCCGCGCCGGCACGGTCTACCAGGCGAACCTCTGCCGGGTGCTGAGCGCGCCGCTGCCGGTGCGGGACGGCACCGAGCCCGACGCGGCGGCCCTGGGGGCGCGGCTCGCGGCGGGCAACCCGGCGCCGTTCGCCGGGGGCGTGCACGTGCCGGCCGGGGGAGCGGTGCCGCCCGTGTGGGTCGTGACCGCGTCCCCGGAGCTGTTCCTGCGGGTCGAGGACGGCTGGGTGACCTCCGCGCCGATCAAGGGCACCGCCGCGACCGCGGACGGGCTCACGGCGAAGGACCGCGCGGAGAACGTGATGATCACGGACCTCGTGCGCAACGACCTGCAGCGGGTGTGCGAGCCCGGCACCGTGGAGGTGACGACGCTGCTCGGCGTGGAGGAGCACCCCGGCCTCGTGCACCTGGTCTCCACGGTGCGGGGGCGGCTGACCGCGGACGTGCGTGACGGCGCGGACCTCTGGGCGCGCCTGCTCGGTGCGACGTTCCCGCCCGGGTCGGTGTCCGGTGCGCCGAAGGTCGCGGCGCTGGGCACGATCCGGCGGCTGGAGCCGGTGCCCCGCGGCCCGTACTGCGGGGCGGTCGGGTGGGTGGAGGTCGCCGACGACGGGTCGGTGCGCGCGGAGCTCGCCGTCGGGATCCGGACGTTCGTGTGGCGCGACGGCGTGCTGCGGTTCGGCACGGGGGCGGGGATCACGTGGGGGAGCGACCCCGCGGCGGAGTGGGCGGAGACCGAGCTGAAGGCCGCGCGGCTCGTGGGCCTGGCGTCCGGCCCGGTGGGAGACTGACCGCCGTGGCGAGCGTGCTGTGGTCGGGGGGCCGGCTCCGTGACGCCTCCGAGCCGGTGCTGGCCGGCGCCGACGCGGGGTTCACCACCGGGCTCGGCGTCTTCGAGACCTGCGCCGTGGTCGACGGGCACGCGTTCGCCCTCACCCGGCACCTCGACCGGCTGGCGGCGTCGCTGCGCGCCCTCGACCTCCCGGCCGTCGACGAGGACGAGGTCCGCGGCGCCGTGGGGGCCGTGCTGGCGGCGGGCGGCGCGGAGGTCGGGCGGCTGCGCGTCACCGTGAGCCCTGGAGCGCCCGACGCGGCGCGCCCGACGCTGGTCGTGACGGCCGGACCAGCGCCGGTGCGCGGGCCCGCGCACGTCGTGCGGTCGGCGTGGGTGCGCAACGAGCGGTCGCCGCTCGCCGGGCACAAGTCGACGTCCTACGCCGCCGACGTCCTGGCCCTGGCGGCGGCGACCCGCGCGGGCGGCAACGAGGCGGTGCTCGCGAACACGCGCGGCGACCTCTGCGAGGGCACCGGCTCCAACGTCTTCGTGGACCGCGACGGCGAGCTGCTGACCCCGCCGGCGGGATCGGGCTGCCTGCCCGGAGTGACGCGGGCCCTCGTGCTGGAGTGGGCGGCGGACGCCGGGCTGCCGGTGCGCGAGGCGCGGGCCGGGGAGCTGCCATGGACGGTGCTGGACGACGTGTCCGCGGGCTCCGCGGGGCTCGCGCTCAGCGGCTCCCTGCGCGGGTTCGCGGGCGTGCGGGTGCTCGACGGGACCCCCGTGGAGGTCGGGGGTCTGACCACCGAGGTCGAGCGGCTGTTCCGCCGGCGCGCGGCCGACGACCTCGACCCGTGAACGGGTCGGAGAGGGTCAGGCGGTGAGGAGCGCCGCGATGAGGGCGGCGATCTCGCCCTCCATGCGGTCGCTCTCGGTCCCGAGCGCCACCAGCTGCTCGGTCGCGGTGAGGAACCGCTCGAGCGGCTCCGACGGGGAGGCGAGCAGCGCGCTGCCCTCGATGCCGGTCAGCGAGATCAGGGTGAACAGCGGGTCCTCGTCCCGCCACACCTGCACGTCCCCGCTGCCGGCCGGGTCCTCGGCGTCCGCGAGCATGCCCTGGAGCAGGAGCTCGCGGCCGAGCAGCCACACCGACGTGGACTGCGGGCTGGTGAACACGGCACGCACCGTGTACGGGTCGCTCACGCGGTACGACAGCTCGGCGGTGACAGGCAGGACGCTGGCATCGGAGCTGATGAGCTGCATGGCGACGGACTCGACGACGTCGTACGAGCGCTGGGCCACCGCATCCTCCTTCACACACATCCACACACGTCACGCGAGACGTCCATCATGACAGCCGCCGGCCCGGGCGAGGGGGTGCGGCGTCGACTTTCACCCGGTGGGACGCCTCAGAAGAGCGGCGGTGCGGCCGTAGGGGTCGGGTTGCGCCGGGACGATCGTGCTGCTGACGCCGTGCCCACGCCCGGCGAGCGGCCGGTCCGGGCCGGTTTCGGAGTTGGGCCCCGGTTCGGGTAGAGTTCTCAACCGCCGGGCGATTGGCGCAGTGGTAGCGCGCTTCGTTCACACCGAAGAGGTCACTGGTTCGAACCCAGTATCGCCCACCCGGTCCGAAGGGCCCCGCACCTGCCGTCGCAGGTGCGGGGCCCTTCGTCGTCCCACGGGACGCCCGTCCCACGGGACGCCCGCGTCAGGACCGGCGGCCGGCGGCGGCGATCCCCGCCTCGACGCGCTCCAGCAGCTGCACGAGCTGCTCCGGGCTCGTCGCGAAGTTGAGCCGCGCGAACGACCGCGCGTCCACGTCCGTGTGCTGGGTGAACTCCGCGCCCTGGCTCAGCTGCACCCGGCCGAGCCGCAGCAGCTCCGCCGCGGGGTCGTGCTGCCCCAGGGGGGTGCCGGCCAGGTCCAGCCACGCCAGGTACGTCGCCTGAGGGGCGTGCAGGCGCACGCCGGGCTGGTCCGCCGCCCACGCGACGACTGTGGCCCGGTTGGCGTGCAGGACGGCCCGGAGCTGCTCCAGCCACTGGTCCGCGTGCCGCCAGGCGGCGACCGTCGCGAGGTGCCCGAGCGTGCTGGGGGTGCCGAAGACGTCGAGCGGCTGCGCGTCGAGGCGGCGCCGGACGCGGGCGTCGCCGACGTGCGCGACCGCGCACCGCAGGCCGGCGATGTTGAACGCCTTCGTGGCCGACGTCGTTGTGACGGTCCGCGCGGCGGCGTCCGGCCCGAGCGACGCGAACGGGACGTGCTCGTGCCCGTCGTAGGTCAGGTCGGCGTGGATCGCGTCGGCGAGCACCACGAGGTCGAGCTCCTCGGCGACGTCGGCGAGCCGGCGGAGCTCGGAGCGGGTGAGCACGCGGCCGGTGGGGTTGTGCGGGTCCACGAGCACCAGGAGCCGGACCCCGGCGTCGGAGAGGCGCCCGGCGAGCCCGTCGGCGTCGAACGTCCACCCGGCGCCGTCGTCGACCATCGGCACGGGCACGACCCGCCGGCCGGCGCGCTCGATCGACGCGAGGAACGGCGGGTAGCTGGGCACGAGCACGGCCACGCCGTCCCCGGGGGCCGTGGCGTGCTCGACCACCACCTGGAGGACCTGCAGGACGTCGGTGAAGACGCGGGTCACCCCGGGCGCGGGGTCCCAGCCGTGCCGGGCGCGCATGCGCTCCTCGAACGCGAGCACGACGGGGTCGCCGCCCGGCCAGAACGGGTAGCCCAGGTCGCTGCGCGCCACCGCGTCGGCGACCTCGTCGCGGACCACGCGAGGCGCGGCGAAGTCCATGTCGGCGACCCAGGCCGGCAGGACGTCCGTGTCGACGGCGCCCCACTTGACGCCGACGCCGGCCCGCAGCCGCGCGGGGTCCACCTCGAAGGCCGTGCGGTCGGCGGTCATGCCCGCACCCCCGCCTCGGCGAGCAGGAGGTCCCGGATCTGCTGCATCTGCCCGTGGTGCTGGGCCAGCTCCTCGTAGACGTGCAGCAGCGCGGCGCCCTGGGTGAGCTCGCGGTCGGGGCCCTCGAACCAGGCCGGCGGCGTGGCGCGCAGCGGGTCGCCCGGTGTCGCGGCGGCCACGTCGAGCGCCAGCTGGGCCTGGACCTGCCCGACGCGGGCGAGCAGCGGGGCGACCGGCCCCGTGGCCCGGAACTCGCCGTCGCGGTCCCGCTCCACCGGCCGTCCGTGCACGAGGTGCCCGGCCCACGCCTCGACGACCCCGAGGCAGTGCGTGAGCAGCCCGTACGGGGTGTTGGCGCCCGGCAGGGCGGGGCGCCGGGTGCTGAGCTCGTCGCCGAGCCCGGCCACGATCGCCGCCATGCCGTCGAGCGCCCGGTCGGCGAAGTAGCAGTACTCCTCGGGAGTGATCATCCGTGCCTCGGCCTCCTCGTCCGCGACCGGTGCGCGTCACCGGTCTGACAGGTGACACCGTTGCGGACGAGGGCGTCACCGGTCAAGATGGTGACGTGCACGTGTTCGTCAGCGGGGACCCCGCCCTCGACTTCATCGGGACGCTCAAGTGGCGCCGCAGCGCCGAGCCGGAGGAGCTGCTCGTCGGCCCGGCCGCGCTCGACGCCTGGCTCGTGGAGTCCGGGACGCTCACGAGCGCGTCGGCCGCGACCCCGGACGAGCTGCGTGCGGCCCTCCGGCTGCGGGAAACGGTCTACCGCGTCGTGGCCTCCGTGCTCGCGGGTGGACCGCCACCGGACGACGCGGTCGCGGACCTCAACCGGTCCGCCGCGGTCCCGCCCGTCACGCCGGCCCTGGTCGACGGGCGGCTCGAGGCGCGCGGCTCCGTGGCGCAGGCGCTGTCCTCGGTGGCCCGTTCCGCGATCGCGGTCGTGGCGGGTGCCGGTCCGGAGCAGCTGAAGGAGTGCGGCCGGCCGGCGTGCACCCGGGTGTACCTCGACCGCTCGCGCGGGCACCGCCGGGAGTGGTGCGGCATGGAGGAGTGCGGCAACCGGGTCAAGGCCGCGGCCTACCGGGAGCGGCGCCGGGCGCGCGCCGCGACCTGACGTCCGCACGGGAGCGGGTGACCGGTCGGTAGCATCGACCCGGATCCCGCGCGCCAGGTGCGGGCCGACCCGAGGAGACCCCGCAGTGTCCGAGCTCATCACCCTCACCGTCGACGGCACCAGCACCACGGCCGAGGCGGGGACGACGGGCACGGACCTCTTCTCCGCCCGCCGCGAGGTCGTCGTGGCCCGGGTCGACGGGGAGCTGTGGGACCTGTCCCGCCCGCTGCCCGACGGCGCGGTCGTCGAGGCCGTGACCATCGACTCGCCCGACGGCCTGGCCGTCCTGCGCCACTCCGCCGCCCACGTGCTGGCGCAGGCCGTGCAGGAGGTCAACCCGAAGGCGCGGCTCGGCATCGGCCCGCCCGTGACCGACGGCTTCTACTACGACTTCGACGTCGAGACCCCGTTCACCCCCGAGGACCTCAAGGCGCTCGAGAAGGTGATGACCCGCATCGTCCGCGAGGGGCAGACCTTCCGGCGCGTCGAGGTCACGGACGACGAGGCGCGCGCGCTCGCCGCCGACGAGCCGTACAAGCTCGAGCTGATCGGCCTGAAGTCCACCGCGGAGACCGCGGGCGAGGGCGCGTCGGTCGAGGTCGGCTCCGGCGGCCTCACCTACTACCAGAACGTGCGCGGCGCGGGCCGGGAGTCCGAGGCGGTCGTCTGGCAGGACCTGTGCCGCGGCCCGCACCTGCCCAGCACCAAGCTGCTCGGCAACGGCTTCCAGCTGACCCGGTCGGCGGCGGCGTACTGGCGCGGGTCCGAGAAGAACCCGCAGCTGCAGCGCATCTACGGCACCGCCTGGCCGACCAAGGACGAGCTGAAGGCGTACCTGGACCGCGTGGCCGAGGCCGAGCGGCGCGACCACCGCCGGCTCGGCGCCGAGCTCGACCTGTTCTCGTTCCCGGACGAGATCGGCTCGGGCCTCGCGGTGTTCCACCCCAAGGGCGGCATCATCCGCATGGAGATGGAGGAGTACTCGCGGCGCAAGCACGTCGAGGCGGGCTACTCGTTCGTCAACTCCCCGCACATCACCAAGCAGCAGCTGTTCGAGATCTCCGGCCACCTGGACTGGTACGCGGACGGCATGTACCCGCCCATGCAGCTGGACGAGGAGCGCGACGCCGAGGGCAACATCAAGCGCGCGGGGCAGAACTACTACCTCAAGCCGATGAACTGCCCGATGCACAACCTGATCTTCGACTCCCGCGGCCGGTCCTACCGCGAGCTGCCGCTGCGGCTGTTCGAGTTCGGCACGGTCTACCGCTACGAGAAGTCGGGCGTCGTGCACGGCCTGACCCGCGCCCGCGGCTTCACGCAGGACGACGCGCACATCTACTGCACCCGCGAGCAGATGAAGGGCGAGCTCACGAGCCTGCTCACCTTCGTCCTCGACCTGCTCAAGGACTACGGCCTCGACGACTTCTACCTGGAGCTGTCGACCCGGAATCCCGAGAAGTCGGTCGGCGAGGACGCCGCGTGGGAGGAGGCGACCGAGACGCTGCGCCAGGTCGCCACCGAGTCCGGCCTCGAGCTGGTCCCCGACCCGGGCGGCGCCGCGTTCTACGGCCCGAAGATCTCCGTGCAGGCGAAGGACGCCATCGGCCGCACCTGGCAGATGTCCACCATCCAGCTGGACTTCAACCTGCCCGAGCGGTTCGAGCTCGAGTACACCGCCCCCGACGGCAGCCGTCAGCGCCCCGTGATGATCCACCGCGCGCTGTTCGGGTCCATCGAGCGGTTCTTCGCGGTGCTGACGGAGCACTACGCGGGCGCGTTCCCGGCCTGGCTGGCGCCCGTCCAGGTGCTCGCCGTGCCCGTGGCGGAGCCGTTCGAGCCGTACCTCGAGGACGTCGTCGCCCAGCTGCGCGCGCAGGGCATCCGGGCCGAGCTCGACCGGTCCGACGACCGGTTCGGCAAGAAGATCCGCAACGCGAGCACGCAGAAGATCCCGTTCGTGCTCATCGCGGGCGGCGAGGACGCGGAGGCCGGCGCGGTGTCGTTCCGGTACCGCGACGGGCGGCAGGAGAACGGCGTGCCCGTGGCGGAGGCCGTGGAGCGCGTCGTGGCCGCGGTCCGCGAGCACGCGCAGGTCTGAGCGCGTGACGTCCGACGCGGGGGAGGCCCGCGAGCCCGGGACCGGCGACGTGCCGGCGAGCGCGACGGTGGAGGACGCCGCCGCGCTCGCCGGCGTGCCCGACGGCTTCGGCCGGCTGTGGACCCCGCACCGGATGGCGTACATCGGCGGCGAGAACAAGCCGTCGGGCTCCGGCGCGGGGGACGGCTGCCCGTTCTGCCGCATCCCGTCGCTGCCCGACGAGGAGGGGCTGGTCGTCGCGCGCGGCGACGTCGCCTACGTGGTGCTCAACCTCTACCCGTACAACGGCGGTCACGTGCTGGTCGTCCCGTACCGGCACGTCGCCGACTACACCGACCTGACGGCGGCCGAGGTCGCCGAGGTCGCGGAGCTGACCCGGACCGCCATGCGGGTGCTGCGCGAGGTGAGCGGCCCGCACGGCTTCAACCTGGGCATGAACCAGGGCGAGGTGGCGGGGGCGGGCATCGCCGCGCACCTGCACCAGCACGTCGTCCCGCGCTGGTCGGGCGACGCGAACTTCCTGCCCATCGTGGGCCGCAGCCGCGCGCTGCCGGAGCTGCTGCACGACACCCGGGCGCGTCTCGCGGCCGCCTGGCCGGCACGGCACGCCCGCGCCGACGACCCGAAGGAGTGACCGGCACGTGCTGAACGGACTGCGGGGAGCCATGACCCGGCTCTTCACGCCGGTGGCCGACGCGCTGCTGAGGCGCGGCGTCTCGCCGGACGCCGTGACGATCACCGGGACGGTGGCCGTCGTGGCCGCCGCGCTGTGGCTCTTCCCCGCCGGGCACTTCCTGGCGGCGAGCCTGGTCATCGCGTTCTTCGCGCTGACGGACAGCCTGGACGGGGTGATGGCGCGGCGTTCCGGGCGCTCCGGCCCGTGGGGGGCGTTCCTGGACTCGACGCTGGACCGGTTCGGGGACGCCGCGATCTTCTCCGGCCTGGTGCTCTGGTTCATCGGCGAGGGCGACTCGTCCTGGGGTGCCGGCCTCGCGCTCGCGTGCCTGGTGCTCGGCTCGATCGTCCCCTACGCCCGGGCGCGTGCCGAGGGCCTCGGGATGACCGCGGCCGTCGGGATCGCCGAGCGCGCCGACCGCCTGGCCGCCGTGCTGGTCGCGACCGCGCTGGTCGGCGTGGGCGTGCCGGAGGTCGTGCTGGTCGTGGTGCTCGGGCTGCTCGCCGCGGCGTCGTTCGTCACGGTCGTGCAGCGCATGCTCACGGTGCGGCGCCAGGCGATGGGGGCGGCGTGAGCGCACGGGCGCCGCGGGTGGACGTCGCGCGGCTGTACGCGTTCGCCTGGCGGGTGACGGGCCGGGTGCCCGACCCCGCGATGCGGGCGGTGTTCCGGCTGGTCGCCGACGTCACGTGGCTGCTCCGCGGCGGCGGGGTGCGGCGGCTCGAGGCGAACCTGCGGCGCGTGCGGCCCGGGGCGTCGCCCGCCGAGCTGCGCCGGCTGTCCCTCGCCGGCATGCGGTCGTACATGCGGTACTTCGGGGAGGCGTTCGCCCTCGTCGGCGCGACGCCCGAGCAGATCGACGCGCGCGTGCGGCTGGTGCACGGCGACGACGTGCGGCAGGCCGTCGCCGACGGGCAGACGGCCGTGGTCGCGCTGGGCCACATGGGGAACTGGGACCTCGCCGGTGCGTGGGCGGTCCGGAACCTGGGGCCGACCATCACGGTGGCCGAGCGGCTGAAGCCGGAGGCCCTGTTCGAGGAGTTCCTCGCGTTCCGCGAGCGGATCGGGCTGGAGATCATCCCGCTGTCGGGCGCCGGCGGCGGCGTGTTCCGGGAGCTGGTGCGGGCCGTGAGGCGACCGACCGGCGCGGTGCTGCCGCTGCTGGCCGACCGGGACCTGACCGCGCGGGGCGTGGAGGTCGACCTGTTCGGCGAGCGCGCCCGGGTGGCGGCGGGGCCGGCCGCCCTGGCGGTCGCGACGGGGGCACCGCTGACCACGGCCCGGATCACCTACGAGCGGATCACCGGCGCACGGCGCCGGGCCGCCGGCACGTCGTGGGGCATCGTCATCGAGTTCGGCCGGATCCTCACCACCCCGGACGACGTGCCGCGCCCGGAGCGCGTCGCGGCGCTGACGCAGGCGTGGGTCGACGACCTGGCCGTGGCGATCGCGGCGGCGCCGCAGGACTGGCACATGCTGCAGAAGGTCTTCGTCTCGGACCTCGACCCGGAGCGCTACGCGCGGACGCTCGCCGCCGAGCAGCAGGGGGCGTCATGACCGCCGCACCCGCCGCGACCACCGTGCCGAGGACCACGCGCCCGCTGCGGATCGGCATCGTCTGCCCGTACTCGTTCGACGTGCCGGGCGGCGTGCAGTTCCACGTGCGGGACCTCGCGGAGGCCCTGATCGCGAGGGGGCACAGCGTCTCCGTGCTCGCGCCGGCCGACGACGACACCCCGATCCCGCCGTACATGACCTCCGCGGGGCGCGCGGTGCCGGTCCGGTACAACGGCGCCGTCGCCCGCGTCACGTTCGGCCCGGTCACCGCCGCGCGGGTGCGGCGCTGGCTGGCCGCCGGCGAGTTCGACGTGCTGCACCTGCACGAGCCCGTGACGCCGTCGCTCAGCATGCTGGCGCTGTGGATCGCCGACGGGCCGGTGGTCGCGACGTTCCACACGTCGCTGGTCCGCTCCCGGCCGCTGCAGCTCGCGTACCCGCTGGTCCGGCAGTCGCTGGAGAAGATCAGCGCCCGGATCGCGGTCTCGGAGGACGCCCGCCGGACCCTCGTCGAGCACCTCGGCGGCGACGCGGTGGTGATCCCGAACGGCGTGTACGTGGACGCGTTCGCGCGCGCCACCGCCGACCCGCGGTGGGTCGGCACCGAGGACGCCCCGACCGTGGTGTTCCTGGGCCGGCTGGACGAGAGCCGCAAGGGCCTGCCCGTGCTGCTCGACGCCGTCCCCGAGGTGCGACGGGCGTTCCCGGGCGTGCGGTTCCTGGTCGCGGGGCGCGGGGAGACCGGCCCGGACGAGGCGCGCGAGCTGCTGGGCGACGACGCGGACGCCGTCGAGTTCCTGGGCGGGATCAGCGACGAGGACAAGGCGCGGCTGCTCGCGTCGGCCGACGTGTACTGCGCCCCGCAGACCGGCGGCGAGTCGTTCGGCATCGTGCTGGTCGAGGCGATGAGCGCCGGCACCGCCGTCGTGGCGTCCGACCTCGGCGCGTTCACCCGGGTGCTCGACGAGGGGCGGGCCGGCGTGCTGTTCCGCACCGGCGACCCGGCCGACCTGGCTCGCACGCTGATCGACCTGCTCGGCGACGACGCGCGCCGGGCGGAGGTCGCGGCGGCGGGGGAGGCAGCGGTGTGGCGGTACGACTGGTCGTCGGTGACCCACGAGGTGCTGACGGTCTACGAGATGGCCGTGCAGGGCAGCGAGGCGCCCGTCGGGGAGGACCCGACGTCGTGGCGCGGGGCGCGGCGCCTGGAGCGGCGGCGCACCCGCGGCGCGGAGTCGTCATGACGACGTCCAGCGCCGACGTCCGTCCCGCACGTGAGCCCGAGGAGGCACCGGAGTGACCTGGTCCGAGACCGCGGTCGTCGTGGTCGCGGTGCTGCTGCTGGTGCTGTGGTGGTCGTGGGTGGCCGCGTCCCGCATCGACCGGCTGCACCGCAAGGTCGTCGCGTCCCGCGCGGTCGTCGACACGCAGCTGCTGCGCCGGGCGTCGGCGGCCTCGACGCTCGCGGCGTCCGGCGTGCTGGACCCGGTGAGCTCCGTGCTGATCGGCGAGGCGTCGTGGGCGTCGATCGCCGCCGGCTCCCCGCAGACCCAGGGCATCGCGACGCTGCCGGCTGAGCTCGGCGGGCCGGAGCGCGCCGGCGCGCCGGCGGACCGCGGGCTGATCGAGAGCGAGCTGTCCTCGACCCTGCGGGAGGCGCTGGACGACCCCGCCGAGGTCGAGGCGCTCCGCGAGGAGCCGGGCGCCGGGGAGCTGCTCGACGCGCTCGGCGACGCCTGGTACCGCGTGCAGCTCGCCCGGCGGTTCCACAACGAGGCGGTCGCCCAGGCCCAGCGCATGCGGCGCGGCTGGGCCGTCCGGACGCTGCGGCTCGCGGGGCGGGCGCCGATGCCGGAGACGCTCGAGCTCGACGACGCCTGGCCCCCCGCGCTCGGCCGTCCCGGGCGCCCCCCGGCCGCCGCCTGACCTGTGGACGCCGCGTCGGCACCGTGCCGCGCGCGACTACGATGGACGGTGGAACCCGAACTCCCCTCCCTCGAGATGTGAGGCACGCAGTGAGCACCGACACCAGCCAGCCCAGCACCCCCGCCGACGCGCCCGCGGTCGGCACCGCCCGCGTCAAGCGCGGCATGGCGGAGATGCTCAAGGGCGGCGTGATCATGGACGTCGTCACGGCCGAGCAGGCCAAGATCGCCGAGGACGCCGGCGCGGTCGCCGTCATGGCGCTCGAGCGGGTGCCGGCGGACATCCGTGCCCAGGGCGGCGTGGCGCGGATGAGCGACCCCGACCTGATCGACGGGATCATCAGCACCGTCTCCATCCCGGTGATGGCGAAGGCCCGCATCGGCCACTTCGTCGAGGCGCAGGTGCTGCAGAGCCTCGGCGTGGACTACGTGGACGAGTCCGAGGTGCTGACGCCCGCGGACTACGCGCACCACATCGACAAGTGGCAGTTCACCGTGCCGTTCGTGTGCGGCGCGACGAACCTGGGCGAGGCGCTGCGCCGGATCACCGAGGGCGCGGCGATGATCCGCTCCAAGGGCGAGGCCGGCACCGGCGACGTCTCGAACGCCACGACGCACATGCGCACCATCCGCGACGAGATCCGCCGCCTGTCCTCGCTGCCCGAGGACGAGCTGTTCCTCGCCGCCAAGGAGCTCCAGGCGCCGTACGACCTGGTGGTCGAGGTCGCGCGCGCCGGCAAGCTGCCAGTCGTGCTGTTCACCGCGGGCGGCATCGCCACCCCGGCGGACGCGGCGATGATGCGCCAGCTCGGCGCGGAGGGCGTGTTCGTCGGCTCCGGCATCTTCAAGTCGGGCAACCCGGCCGAGCGCGCCGCGGCGATCGTCAAGGCCACCACGTTCTACGACGACCCCGACGTGATCGCGAAGGTCTCGCGCGGCCTCGGCGAGGCGATGGTCGGCATCAACGTCGACGACGTCCCCGTGCCGCACCGCCTGGCCGAGCGCGGCTGGTGACGAGCCCGCTGCCGTCCGACGGCCCGTCGACCCTCCCGGGGGCCGGCGGGCCGTCGCCGTCCGGGGGCACGGCCCAGGGCACCACGAGCACCGCGCCCTCCGCGCTCGGCGACGACTGGGTCGTGGGCGAGGACGGGCTGCGGTTCCGCCGCGCGGCGCGGGTGCTGCTGCTCGACGCCGACGACCGGCTGCTGCTGGTGCGCGGGCACGACGCGGACCAGCCCGAGCGGTCGTGGTGGTTCACGGTCGGCGGGGGCATCGACGCGGGGGAGCACCCCCGCGCGGCCGCCGTGCGCGAGGTGCGCGAGGAGACGGGGCTCGTGCTGGACCCGGGCGCGCTCGTCGGCCCGGTGCTGACCCGCACGGGCATCTTCGACTTCTTCGCGGAGCGCTGCCGGCAGGAGGAGGAGTTCTTCCTCGCCCGGGTGGAGTCCGCCCTGGACACCGACGCGGTGGCGCGGGACGGCTGGACCGCCGTCGAGCTGGACGTCCTGGACGAGCTGCGCTGGTGGCACCTGGACGACCTGGACCGGGAGACCCGCGAGGTGTTCCCGGCGGGACTGCCCGACCTGGTCCGGCCGCTGCTGCGGGGCTGGGACGGCGTGACCCGGCACCTCGGGGAGCAGCTCGACGACTGATTTCCGTACCGGGGGGTAACTTCGGGGCGCCGATCTCCGGTAGCGTGCAGCGGTGCCCACCTCGACCTCTCCCGTCACCCACATGCACCGCAGCGGGATCCGCACGCTCATGGAGCTCGCGATGCGCGACCCGGAGGCGATCCGGCTCGAGATCGGCGAGCCCGACGTGCCCACCCCCGCGCACGTCGTCGCGGCGGCCGGCCGGGACGCCGCCGCCGGCCACACGGGCTACACGTCGAGCACCGGCACGCCGGAGCTGCGGGAGGCGCTGGCCGAGAAGGTGCGCCGGGTCAACCGCCTGGAGGTCACGGCGGCGGACGTCGTCGTCACCCACGGCGCCATGCACGGGCTCGCGATGGCGGTCAACGCCCTCGCCGGCCCCGGCGACGAGATCCTGCTGCCGGACCCGGAGTTCCCGAACTGGCGGATGGCCGCGGTCGCCGCGGGCGTCGGCGTCGGCACCTACCCCGCGCGCGTCGAGAACGGCTTCGTGCCGACGCTCGCCGACATCGAGGCGTCCCTGACCCCGGCCACGAAGATCGTGGTGGTCTGCTCGCCGAACAACCCGACCGGCGCGATGTACCCGCCGGAGCTGCTCGCCGGCGTGGTCGAGCTCGCCCGCGAGCGGGACCTGTGGGTGTTCTCCGACGAGTGCTACGAGGCGATCACCTACGGCGACCCGCACGTCAGCCCCGCCGCGTTCGACACCGACGGCCGCGTCGTCACGTTCTTCAGCTTCTCCAAGACGTACGCGATGACGGGGTGGCGGCTGGGCTACGTCGTCGCGCGGGACCCCGGCGTGGTGGACCTGCTCGGGCAGGTCGCCGAGGCCACGGTCGCGTGCCCGTCGTCGGTGAGCCAGCGCGCGGCCCTCGCGGCGCTGACCGGCCCGCAGGACGACGTCGCCGCCGCCGTCGCGTCGTACCGGGAGCGGCGCGACGCCGCCGTGGCCCTGCTGGGGAGCAGGGGCATCGGCTCGGTGCTGCCGCAGGGCGCGTTCTACCTCATGGTCGACGTCTCCGCCGCGACGACCGACTCCGAGGCGTTCGCGCTGCGGCTGCTCGACGAGCGGCACGTGTCCGTGTCCCCGGGCAGCGCGTTCGGCGCGGGCGGCGAGGGCATGGTCCGGGTGTCGCTGGCCAGCGAGCGGTCCGCGCTGCTGGAGGGCCTCGGCCGCCTGGCGGACATGGTCGACGGCTGGGAGGCCGTGGAGGTCCCGGAGGTCGTCGAGCGCGCTGTGGAGCAGGCTGCCGCCCTCGATTCGTAGGATGAGCGGGTGAGCTCCTCTCCCACCATCGGTGTCCTGGCCCTGCAGGGCGACGTCCGCGAGCACCTCGCCGCCCTGCGCGCGAGCGGCGCGGAGGCCGTCCCGGTCCGCCGGACGTCCGAGCTCGACGCCGTCGACGCCCTCGTGCTGCCCGGCGGCGAGTCGACGACCATCGACAAGCTGCTGCGTGCGTTCGAGCTGGACGCCCCGGTGCGCGAGCGCCTCGCGGCGGGCATGCCCGCGTACGGGTCCTGCGCCGGCATGATCCTGCTCGCCGACCGCATCGAGGGCGGCATCGACGGCCAGCGGACGCTCGGCGGGCTCGACGTCACGGTGCGCCGCAACGCGTTCGGCCGGCAGGTCGACTCGTTCGAGACGGACCTGCGGATCGAGGGCGTGCCGGACTCCGAGGCCGACCCCGTCCACGCCGTCTTCATCCGCGCGCCGTGGGTCGACGAGCTCGGGCCGGAGGCCACGGCGCTCGCCCGCGTGGAGTCCGGGCCGGCCGCCGGTAGGATCGTCGCGGTGCGCCAGGGCCCGCTGCTCGCCACGTCCTTCCACCCGGAGGTCACGGGCGACACGCGGGTGCACCGGCTGTTCGTCGAGATCGTCCGCGACGCCCTGTGAGTGCGGGGCGCGACCCGAGGCAGGGGAGCGCCGCACCGCCGGTCCGGGGGACGCGCAGGTCGACTGCGGGAAACGAGAGGGTACGAAGCGATGTCGGGTCACTCCAAGTGGGCCACCACGAAGCACAAGAAGGCCGTGATCGACGCGAAGCGCGGCAAGCTCTTCGCGAAGCTCATCAAGAACATCGAGGTGGCCGCCCGCACGGGCGGCGGTGACCCCGCGGGCAACCCGACGCTCTTCGACGCCATCCAGAAGGCCAAGAAGACCTCGGTCCCGAACGACAACATCGAGCGCGCGGTCAAGCGCGGCTCCGGTGCCGAGGCCGGCGGCGCGGACTACCAGACGATCCTGTACGAGGGCTACGGCCCCGGCGGCGTCGCGTTCCTGGTGGAGTGCCTCACCGACAACCGGAACCGCGCCGCGGCCGACGTCCGCGTCGCGTTCACCCGCAGCGGCGGCCAGCTGGCCGACCCGGGCTCCGTGGCCTACCTGTTCTCCCGCAAGGGCGTCGTGATGGTCCCCAAGGAGGGCACCACCGAGGACGACGTCATGATGGCGGTGCTGGAGGCCGGCGCCGAGGAGGTCAACGACGCGGGCGACTCCTACGAGGTGCTGTCCGAGGCGACCGACCTGGTCGCCGTGCGGACCGCCCTGCAGGACGCGGGCATCGAGTACGACTCCGCCGACGTCGTGTTCCACCCGGCGACCCAGATCGAGGTCGACGCCGAGGGCGCGCGCAAGATCCTGCGGCTGATCGACACGCTCGAGGACTCGGACGACGTGCAGAACGTCTACGCGAACTTCGACGCCTCCGACGAGGTCATGGCGGAGCTCGAGGACGACTGAGCTCCACGCTGGACCACCCCGCGACGCCCCGCCCGGCCCCGGCCGCGCGGGGCGTCGCGCTGCTTGGGGCGGGCCACGCCAGCGCGCGTCCCGCCCGCGCGTCCCGGCCGGTTCCGCGGTGCGCGGCTGGGAGGATGCGGGGGTGCGCGTACTCGGAGTGGACCCCGGACTGACCCGCTGCGGGCTCGGCGTCGTCGACGGCCTGCCCGGCCGCCGGGTGCGGATGGTCGCCGTGGGTGTGGCGCAGACCCGGCCCGACGAGGACATCGACCAGCGGCTGCTGGGCATCGCGGGCCAGATCGACCTGTGGCTCGAGGAGCACGCCCCCGACGCCCTGGCGGTCGAGCGCGTGTTCGCCCAGCACAACGTCCGCACGGTCATGGGCACGGCGCAGGTGGCGGGGATCGCGATGCTGGCGGCCGCCCGGCGGCGCATCCCGATCGCGATGCACACGCCGTCCGAGGTGAAGGCGGCGGTCACGGGCAACGGCCGCGCGGACAAGCCGCAGGTGCAGACGATGGTGGCCCGCCTGCTGCAGCTCGACGAGCTGCCGAGGCCCGCGGACGCCGCCGACGCGCTCGCGCTGGCGATCTGCCACCTCTGGCGGCCGGCCGGTGCGGTGGGCGCGCCGCAGCGGGCGCCGGGCTCGATGACCGCGGCGCAGCGCGCCTGGGCGGCCGCGGAGCAGGCCTCGCGGCGCGTGCGGGCCTGACCGTGCGGGCCTGACCGCTCGCGCTGCGGGGACCGCACCGGCGCGCCGCCCGCCGTCCCCAGGGGCGCGCGTGTCGTTCGTACAGGTGTTCGCACGCGTGGCAGACTGCTCGCGATGTCCGACGGGAAGGAGCCGGTGTGATCGCCTCGGTGCACGGGACGGTGCAGGCCGTGCGGCTGGACGCCGCGGTGGTGGAGGTCGGCGGGGTGGGCATGCTCGTGCAGGCCACGCCGGCGACGCTGGCGGGGCTGCGCGTGGGCCAGACCGCCACGCTGCACACCTCGCTGGTCGTCCGGGAGGACTCGCTGACGCTGTTCGGGTTCGCCGACGCCGACGAGCGCGAGGTGTTCGAGGTGCTGCAGACCGTCAGCGGCGTCGGGCCCCGGCTCGCGCTGGCGATGCTCGCCGTGCACACGCCGGACGGCCTGCGGCGGGCGGTCGCGACCGAGGACCTCGCCGCGCTCAAGCGGGTGCCCGGCATCGGGCACAAGGGCGCGCAGCGGATCGTGCTGGAGCTCGCCGACCGCCTCGGAGCGCCCGCCGCCGTCCCGGCCGCCGCGGGCGCCTCCGCCGCGGCCGCGCCGGTCGACCGCCGGGACCAGGTGGTCGACGCGCTCGTGGGCCTCGGCTGGAACCAGAAGGCCGCGCAGGACGCGGTGACGTCCGTGCTGGACGGCAGCGACGAGCCGGTGGGGGAGTCGGAGGTCGCCGGCGTGCTCCGGGCGGCGCTGCGCACGCTGGGCGGCGGTCGTGGCTGACGGCACCGACGGGCTCGCGGGCCCCGGGTTCGACGCGGCGGGGGACGTGCCCGGCGACGGGCCCGCGTCCGTCGTCCGGCCGGGGGCCGACGAGCTGGAGCGCGCCGCCGAGGCCGCCCTGCGCCCGCGGCACCTCGACGAGTTCGTCGGCCAGCGGGTCGTCCGGGAGCAGCTCTCCCTGGTCCTGGAGGCCGCCGTCGGCCGGGGCCGCGCGCCCGACCACGTGCTCCTGTCCGGCCCCCCGGGGCTCGGGAAGACCACCCTCGCGATGATCATCGCGGCAGAGCTGCACACCTCGCTGCGCGTGACGAGCGGCCCGGCGATCCAGCACGCGGGCGACCTGGCGGCGATCCTGTCCTCCCTCGAGGAGGGCGAGGTGCTGTTCCTCGACGAGATCCACCGGCTCGCCCGGCCCGCCGAGGAGCTGCTGTACGTCGCGATGGAGGACTTCCGCGTCGACGTCGTGGTCGGCAAGGGCGCGGGGGCGAGTGCCATCCCGCTGGCCCTGCCGCCGTTCACGGTGGTCGGCGCGACCACCCGCGCCGGGCTGCTGCCGGCGCCCCTGCGCGACCGGTTCGGCTTCACCGGCCACCTCGACTTCTACGCCGACGACGAGCTCGAGCGGGTGCTGATGCGCTCCGCGGGCCTGCTCGGCGTCCCGCTGGCCGCCGAGGCCGCGGCGGAGATCGCCTCCCGGTCGCGCGGGACGCCCCGCATCGCCAACCGGCTGCTGCGCCGGGTGCGGGACTGGGCGCAGGTCCGGGGCGACGGCACGCTGTCCCTCGACGCGGCGCGCGCGGCGCTCGCCGTGTACGAGGTGGACCACCGCGGGCTCGACCGGCTCGACCGCGCGGTGCTGACGGCGCTGTGCACCCGGTTCGGCGGCGGGCCCGTCGGGCTCACGACGCTCGCCGTGGCGGTCGGCGAGGAGCCTGAGACGGTGGAGACGGTCGCGGAGCCGTTCCTCGTGCGCGAGGGGCTCATCGGCCGCACGCCACGGGGGCGGGTCGCGACCGCGGAGGCCTGGGCCCACCTCGGCCTCACCGCGCCCGTGCCGACGGGCACGCTGTTCGGCTGACCGCCGGACGTCCGCGGCGGGAACCCACCCCGCCCCGGACTCGTTAGGAGCCCGGAGCCGTGGCGCTAGACTGCGGCCGACCTCACACGCGATCTGGAGCTGTTCTTCGTGGACCCGACCTTCCTCATCATCCTCGTCATCGCCGTCGGTGCGATGTGGCTCATGTCGAGCCGGCAGCGCAAGATGCAGCGGCAGCAGCTGAGCTTCCGCGACAACCTGCAGCCCGGCCAGGAGGTCATGACCAGCTCCGGCATGTACGGCACGGTGGTCGAGGTCGAGGACGACGTCATCACGATCGAGTCCACCCCGGGCAACCAGACCCGCTGGATCAAGGCCGCCATCGCCAAGCTCGTGGAGCCGCCGGTCGAGGAGGTCGAGACCGCCGAGGAGGCGGGCGACGACGTCGAGTGGCGCGACGAGCCCGGCGCCGTGCCCCCGGGCCGGATCGACGTCCCGGACGACCTCTCCTCGCTCCAGCCGCCGCGGGACGACGAGGGCCCCGACAGCACCAGGAAGCCGCAGCAGTAGTCGACGGGTCCGCCGGTCCGGCGCGGCGCACGCCGCCGCCCGGGAACCGGAACCCCCCACCCGCACCGCCCGCGTGACCGCGGGCGGTGCGCGCACGAGAGAAGACGATCCGTTGGCCCCACCCACCCGCCGCCGGCACCCGGCGCGCACGCTGCTCACGCTCGCCGTCATCCTGGCCGCCGTCTTCGGCGCCGTCTTCGCGGGGACCCGGTTCTCCGACGCGACGTGGAGCCCGAAGCTCGCGCTCGACCTCGAGGGCGGCACGCAGCTGATCCTCGCGCCGGTCGCCGAGGACGAGTCCGAGGTGACGTCGGAGACGATCGCCCAGGCGATCGAGGTCATCCGCCAGCGCGTGGACTCGTCCGGCGTCGCCGAGGCCGAGATCACCAGCCAGGGCGGGTCCAACATCGTGGTCGCCCTGCCGGGCCGCCCGAGCGAGGAGACGCTGGACCTCGTCCGCACCTCGGCGCAGATGGAGTTCCGGCCGGTCCTGACCTACGGGGCCCCCGAGCCGACGGCCGCCGCGACCCCGACGCCCACCGACGGCACCGCCGCCGAGGAGCCGTCCGACGAGCCCGCGACCGAGGCCCCGGAGTCGCCCAGCGACGCCGCGTACTACGTGACGCCCGCCGTCCAGGCGCAGTACGACGCGCTCGACTGCACCGACCCGGCGAACCTCACCGGCGGCCAGTCCGGTCCCGCCGACAAGGCGCTCGTCACCTGCGACCCCGAGGGCACGGTCAAGTACGTCCTCGGCCCGGTCGAGGTCGAGGGCGCCCGCATCTCCAACGCGAGCTCCGGCCTCCAGGTCAGCCAGTCCGGCGCGGTGACCAACACCTGGGCCGTGAACCTCGAGTTCGACGACGAGGGCACGCGCCAGTTCGCCGACGTGACCGAGCGCCTGCAGGGCCTGACGGCACCGCAGAACCAGTTCGCGATCGTCCTGGACGGCCTGGTCATCTCGGCACCGTCGCTCGACCCCGGCGTGATCATCTCGGACGGGCGGCCGGAGATCACCGGCTCGTTCACCCGCGAGACCGCCGCGTCGCTCGCCAACCAGCTCAAGTTCGGGTCCCTGCCGCTGAGCTTCGAGGTGCAGAGCGAGGAGCAGATCTCCGCGACGCTCGGCTCCGAGCAGCTGGAGAAGGGCCTCATCGCGGGCCTCATCGGCCTGCTGCTCGTGGTGCTGTACTCGCTGTTCCAGTACCGGGCGCTCGGCCTCGTCACGGTGGCGTCGCTCGCGATCGCGGCGGTGCTCACCTACGGCGTCATCACCCTGCTGTCCTGGACGCAGGGGTACCGCCTGTCGCTGCCCGGCGTCGCGGGCCTGATCGTGGCGATCGGCATCACGGCGGACTCGTTCATCGTGTACTTCGAGCGCATCCGTGACGAGCTCCGCGAGGGCCGCACCCTGGTCGCGGCCGTCGACCGCGGGTGGGAGCGGGCGCGCCGCACGATCCTGGCGTCCGACGCCGTGAACTTCCTGGCCGCGATCGTCCTGTACTTCCTGGCGGTCGGCTCGGTCCGGGGCTTCGCGTTCACGCTCGGGCTCACGACCCTGCTCGACCTGCTCATCGTGTTCACCTTCACCCACCCGGTGATGCTGCTGATCGCGCGGACGAAGTTCTTCGGCAGCGGCCACCCGCTGTCCGGGCTCGACCCGCGCCGTCTCGGCGCGTCGGGCGGCACCCGGTACGTCGGCCGCGGGCGTATCGCCACCGGCCGCCGCGCCGAGGCCGACGCCCCGGCCCCGGAGCAGGCCGGCCTGGACGTGCCGACCTCGACGCTCGTCGCGGCCCCCGTGGGCGCGGGCGGCACCATCGCCGAGCGCCGCGCCGCCGCGCGCGCCGCGCAGGCCGGCGCGGTCACCCCGGACGACCCGGCGCCGGACGGCCCGGCTCCTGATGACGGCACGCCCCCCGAGGACGCCGCACGACGTACCGAGGGGAGCGAGGCCTGATGGCCGTCAACTTCGCCCAGTGGGGCAACGACCTGTACACCGGCCGCCGCTCGTACGACATCGTCGGCCGGCGCCGGCTGTGGTTCACGATCTCCGGCGTGCTCGTGCTGCTGTCGGTGATCCTGCTGTTCAAGCCGGGTCTGCAGCCGGGCATCGAGTTCCGCGGCGGCTCCGAGTTCACCGTGTCGAACGTGTCGACCACCGACCAGCAGCCCGCGCTCGACGCGGTCGCCGAGGTCGCGCCCGACGAGGTCCCGCGCGTGACGAACGTCGGCGCCTCGGCGATCCGCATCCAGACCGCCGAGCTCACGAACGACCAGGTCGAGCAGGTCCGCACCGGCCTCGAGGAGGCCTACGGGGTCTCCGAGGACGAGGTCGCCAGCTCGTTCATCGGCCCGACCTGGGGCAAGGACGTCTCGCAGAAGGCCCTGACGAGCCTCGTGGTGTTCCTCGTCCTGGTCGCGATCGTCATGACGCTGTACTTCCGCAACTGGCGGATGGCCGTCGCCGCGCTGGTCGCGCTGTTCCACGACCTCGTGATCACGGTCGGCGTCTACGCGGGGGTCGGCTGGGAGGTCACGCCGGCGACGGTGATCGGCTTCCTCACCATCCTCGGGTACTCGATCTACGACACCGTCGTGGTGTTCGACAAGGTCCGGGAGAACACGGCCGGCATCACCGACCAGACGCGCGCCACCTACGAGGAGCGCGCGAACCTGGCGGTCAACCAGACCCTGGTCCGGTCGATCAACACCTCCGTGGTGGCGCTGCTGCCCGTCGCGGCGATCCTGTTCATCGGTGCCTTCGTGCTCGGTGCCGGGACGCTGCGGGACATCGCGCTCGCCCTGTTCGTCGGCATGATCGTCGGCGCGTTCTCGTCGATCTTCCTCGCGACCCCCCTCGAGGTCGCCCTGCGGCTCCGGGAGCGTCCGATCCGGGAGCACACCGCGCGGGTCCTCGCGAGCCGGCGGGAGCTCGTCGCCGCGGGCGTGGGCGCGGACGCCTCGCCGGAGGAGGTCGCGGTCGCGCGGTTCACCGGTCAGGTGCGGCCCGGGGGTCACCAGGGCGTGTCCGCGCAGCCGCGCCGGAAGAAGGGGAAGCGATGACCGGGGTCACCAGCGGGGCGGACCGCTCCGAGGAGGTCGCCGGGCTCACCGGCGCGGCGCTCGTCGCCCGCGTCGAGCAGCTGGTCCGCGACGTGCCGGACTACCCGACGGCCGGCGTGGTCTTCAAGGACATCACCCCGCTGCTCGCGGACGGACCCGCCTTCGCGGCGGTCGTCCGGGAGATGGCGGCGCGGGTCCCCGGGCCGGTCGACCTGGTGGCCGGCATGGAGGCGCGCGGGTTCATCCTCGCGGCACCGGTCGCGCTCGCCCTCGGCGCGGGCTTCCTGCCGGTGCGCAAGGCCGGCAAGCTGCCCGGCCCGACCGCGCGCCGGGACTACCAGCTCGAGTACGGCGCCGCCTCGGTGGAGCTGCACCCGTTCACGGTGCCCGCCGGCTCGCGCGTGCTCGTGGTGGACGACGTCCTGGCCACGGGCGGGACGGCTGCGGCGACCGTCGAGCTGCTGGAGGAGTGCGGCGCCGAGGTCGTGGGGCTGTCGTTCCTCATGGACCTCACGTTCCTGCCCGGCCGGTCACGGCTCGCCGGCCACCACGTCGACGCGCTGCTCGACGTCCGCTGACACCGGGCGGGGGACCGGCGTCGCCGGCCCGTCCGGCGTCGGCGCGCCCCCCGACCGGCGGGGTCGCGCCGACGCCGTAGAATCGTGCGGATCGGCGGCTCGACCGGGGTGACCACCCCGGGCGGACCGTGACTCACAGCCGGGTGCTCCCGGCACGGCAGGAGGCGCGCATGGCGGACCAGGTCAGGACGTCGGCCCCCGACGCGCGGCCGGAGGTGCCCCCCACCACGGGCAGCACCAGCCGCGTGCGCTCCCGCCTGGCCAGGTTCGGCCAGGGCCGAGGGCCGGGGCAGTCGCCCGTGATCGAGCCGCTGCTGCAGGCCGTCCGGACCAACCACCCCAAGGCCGACCTCAGCCTGATCGAGCGGGCCTACGTCACGGCCGAGCAGGCGCACCGCGGGCAGCTCCGCAAGAGCGGCGACCCGTACATCACGCACCCGGTGGCGGTCGCGACCATCCTGGCCGAGATGGGCATGACGCCCCCCACGCTCGCCGCCGCGCTGCTGCACGACACCGTCGAGGACACCTCGTACTCGCTGGAGCAGCTGCGCTCCGAGTACGGCCCCGAGATCGCGATGCTGGTCGACGGCGTCACCAAGCTGGACAAGGTGACGTACGGCGACGCGGCGCAGGCCGAGACGGTCCGCAAGATGGTGGTCGCGATGTCGCGCGACATCCGCGTGCTCGTCATCAAGCTCGCCGACCGCCTGCACAACGCGCGCACCTGGAAGTTCGTCCCGGCGGCGTCGGCGGAGAAGAAGGCCCGCGAGACGCTCGAGATCTACGCGCCGCTCGCGCACCGCCTCGGCATGAACACCATCAAGTGGGAGCTCGAGGACCTGTCGTTCTCGACGCTGTACCCGAAGGTCTACGACGAGATCGTGCACCTCGTCGCCGAGCGCGCGCCCGCCCGCGAGGAGTACCTGGCGATCGTCCGTGAGCAGGTCGGCGCTGACCTGCGGCAGTCGAAGATCAAGGCGACCGTCACGGGCCGCCCCAAGCACTACTACTCGATCTACCAGAAGATGATCGTGCGGGGCCGCGACTTCGCCGACATCTACGACCTGGTCGGCGTGCGCGTCCTGGTCGACACGGTGCGCGACTGCTACGCGGCGCTCGGTGCGCTGCACGCGCGGTGGAACCCGGTGCCCGGCCGGTTCAAGGACTACATCGCGATGCCCAAGTTCAACCTCTACCAGTCGCTGCACACGACGGTGATCGGGCCCGGCGGCAAGCCCGTCGAGATCCAGATCCGCACGCACGACATGCACCGGCGCGCGGAGTACGGCGTCGCGGCGCACTGGAAGTACAAGGAGAACGCCAAGAACGCCGGAACGGACGCCGACGGCAACGACATGGCGTGGCTGCGCCAGCTGGTCGACTGGCAGAAGGAGACGGCTGACCCCTCGGAGTTCCTGGACTCCCTGCGGTTCGAGATCGCCGACGGCGAGGTCTACGTCTTCACGCCGAAGGGCGACGTGATGGCGCTGCCCGCGGGGGCGACGCCCGTCGACTTCGCCTACGCCGTGCACACCGAGGTCGGGCACCGCACGATGGGCGCCCGGGTGAACGGCCGCCTGGTCCCGCTGGACTCGACGCTCGAGAACGGCGACGTCGTCGAGGTCTTCACGTCGAAGTCCGAGACGGCCGGTCCGTCCCGCGACTGGCTCGGCTTCGTCACGAGCCCCCGCGCGCGCAACAAGATCCGCCAGTGGTTCACCAAGGAGCGGCGCGAGGAGGCGATCGAGCACGGCAAGGACGCCATCGCCAAGGCGATGCGCAAGCAGAACCTGCCGATCCAGCGGCTGCTCTCGCACGAGTCCCTCGTCGCCCTCGCGAACGAGATGCGGTACGCCGACGTGTCGGCCCTCTACGCGGCGATCGGCGAGGGGCAGGTCTCCGCGGCGACCGTCGTGCAGCGCCTCGTGCACGCCATGGGCGGGGAGCCCGGCGCCGAGGAGGACATCGCCGAGGTCGCGCGCCCCGGGCAGACCGCGCGGCGGGTGCGCACCGGCGACCCGGGCGTCGTGGTCAAGGGCGTCGACGACATCTGGGTGAAGCTCGCCAAGTGCTGCACCCCGGTCCCGGGCGACGACATCGTCGGCTTCGTGACCCGTGGCCAGGGCGTCAGCGTGCACCGGTCGGACTGCATCAACGTCGGCTCCCTGCGCGAGCAGCCGGAGCGGATGGTCGACGTCGAGTGGAGCCAGGGGAGCACCGCCCTGTTCCTCGTGCAGATCCAGGTCGAGGCGCTCGACCGCAGCCGCCTGCTGTCCGACGTGACGCGCGTGCTGTCGGACCACCACGTCAACATCCTCTCCGCGTCGGTGTCGACGTCCCGCGACCGGGTCGCCATGTCGCGGTTCGTGTTCGAGATGGCCGAGCCGTCCCACCTGGCGTCGGTGCTGTCGGCGGTGCGGAAGGTCGAGGGCGTGTTCGACGTCTACCGCATCACCGGGGCGAAGGCCGCGGAGCAGCCCGTCGTCGACGCCTGACGCCGGAGGTCCGCCCGTCACGGGCGGACGCCCTGGAGCGGGCGGAGGTCCTGGAGCGCGCGGGCGGCCTGACGCACTCCGCGCCGGCCCGCTGCCGCCGCGACGTCCGACCGGACGCCGGCCAGGTCCAGCCCGGTGTCCCGGAGCCGCACGAGCAGCGGCAGGGCCACACCGGGCGGCTCGTCGGTCAGGAGGTCGCGTGCGGTCCGCCGCGGCGTCGTCACCCGCACGCCGGCCAGCACGACGACGTCACGGGCGGTGAGGTCGGCGGCCGACGTGGTGCGGTCCGGGTGCGGGGCCGGGACCCGGTCGCGGCGGGTGGCGACGACGTGCACGCGCGCCGGGGAGGGGCCCCCGAGGTGCACCCACGCCGCGGCCGCCCTCCCCACGGCGCACCGGGCGGGGACGAGCGGAGCCAGCGCGGCGGCGCGCAGCTGCGGGGTCGGGGCGACGCGCCGGGGGAGTCCGACGTCGTCCCGCAGGGCGACGAGGTGGCCCTCACGCAGCAGCACCTGCCACGCGATGTCGCCGACGTCGGCGCGCCGCACCAGGACCGAGGCGTGGCCGCGGCGCTCGGGGCCGTGGCGCGCGGGGCCGCGGGGCGCAGGGCCGCGGCGTGCAGGGCTGTCGTGCGGGGAGGGGTGGCTGCTCACCTCATGCAGGATGCCGGTCGCCCCGCGCCGTGGCGAGGGTCGACCGGCATCCTGTGGACGACGAGCGGGATGTCAGCCGCGCGAGTCCTGCGCGGCGCGCTGCACCTGCTCCAGCCAGGCGCGGCGGGCGTCCAGCGCGGCCTGCGCCTCGGCCACCCGGCGACTGTCGCCGCTGGCCTGCGCCTTGTCCAGGTCGGCCTGGAGCTGTGCGATCGCGCTCTCCAGCTGGGCGGCCGCCCCCTCGGCGCGGGCGCGCGTCTCCGGGTTGGTCCGGCGCCACTCGGCCTGGTCGGCGTCGCGGACCTTCGCCTCGACCGCGCGGAGCCGGCCCTCGACCCGCTGGATGTCCGCGCGCGGGACCTTGCCGGCGGCCTCCCACCGGTCCTGGATCGACCGCAGGGCGGCCTTCGCCTGGCCGAGGCCGCGCGACGGGTCGATGGCCTCGGCCTCGGCCAGCAGCGCCTCCTTGACCTCCAGGTTGCCCTGGTACTCCCGGTCGGTCGCGGCGTTCAGCTCGTCGCGGGCGTGGAAGAAGGCGTCCTGCGCGGCGCGGAACCGGGCCCACAGGGCGTCGTCGTCCGAGCGGCTCGCGCGGCCCGCCGACTTCCAGCGCGCCATGAGGTCGCGGTACGCGCCGGCCGTGGCACCCCAGTCGGTGCTCGTCTGCAGGCGCTCGGCCTCGCGGACGATCTCCTCCTTGGCGGCCTTCGCGCCGGCGTTGCGGGACTCGAGCTCGGCGAAGTAGTGCCGCCGTTCCCGGTCGAACGTGGTCCGGGCGTGGCTGAACCGCTTCCAGAGCGACTCCTCGGACGCGCGGTCGATGCGCGGGCCGGAGCGCTGCGCGTCCTTCCACTCGTCCAGCAGCGCGCGGAGCTGCTCGCCGGCGGGGCGCCACTGCATGCGGGAGGGGTCCGTGCCGGCGATCTTCTCGGCGCGCTCCACGATCTGCGTGCGGGACGCGAGAGCCGCCTGGCGGGCACTGGCGCGCTCCGCCTCGACCACCGCGCGGCGCTCGGCCGCGACGGCACGCAGACCCTCGAGCCGGGCGCGGAGCCCGTCCAGGTCACCGACGGCGGCGGGCTCGGCCGTCTCCTCGGCGAGCCGGGCCAGCGTCTGGTCGATCTCCTTGACCGCCAGGTCCGCGGCGGTCAGACGCGCCTCGAACAGGGCGACCTTCGCCTGCAGGTCCAGGAACCGGCGCACGTACAGCGCCAGGGCCTCGTCCGCGGTCGCGCCCGGGAACTGACCGACCGCGCGCTCGCCCGCCGCCTCGCGGACGTACACGGTGCCGTCCTCGTCCACGCGGCCGAACGCCGTGGCGGCCGCGGCCTCCGCGGAGTCGTCCGGGACCGGGACCACCGGGGCGACCGGTCCGGCCGGTGTGGCGGCGCTGTCGGCCCCCGCACCCGGCACGGGCCGGGGGCGGGCGCGCATGGCGCTGGGCAGCGGAGGGCGCGGGGCGGGCCGGGGCGCGGGGTGCGGGACGGCGGGCGCGGCGTCCTGCTCGGGCGCGGCGTCCTGCTCCGGCGCGGCCTCCTGCTCGGGCGCTGCCTCCTCGGACGCCGGCTCCTCGGCGGGCGACTCTTCGGCCACGGGCACGTCGTCGGAGGCGGGCTCCTCGACGGAGGCGGCCGCGTCGTCGGAGGCGCCCGCGTCCTCGGATGCGGCCTCATCGGCGGAGGCGGCCTCGGTCACGGGCTCCTCGGCAGGAGCGGCCTCGGCAGCGTCGGTCTCGGCCGCTGCCCCGTCCGTGCCGGTCGTCTCGGTGGGGACCGGGTCCGTGGCGACCTCGTCCGCGGGCGCCGTGGTGGGCGTCGGCGCGGCGACGGTGGCCTCGTCGCTGTCGTGCGAGCGCTGCTGCTCGTCGGGCGTCTCGGTCACTGGGTCTCCACTCCCTCGATGGTGACGGGGGTGGCGGGGGTGCCGTCGGAGGCACCTCCGGTCACGCCCGCGTCAGCGACTGCCTGCACCACGTCGAGGCCCGACGTGATGCGGCCGAACACGGTGTAGCCGCCGGCTTCGTCCGACGGGATGGTCGAGTCCTCGTAGACGAGGAAGAACTGGCTCCCCATCGACTCGGCGTTCCCGCCCTGCCGGGCCATGGCGATGGTGCCGGCGGGGTAGACGTCGTCGGCCGGCGCGTTCTCCACGGGGCCGAACGAGTACCCCGGGCTGCCGGTGCCGGTGGCCGTGGGGTCACCGCACTGCAGCACGTAGATGCCGGAGGTGACGAGCCGGTGGCAGTCGGTGTCGTCGAAGTACCCCTCCTGCGCGAGGGTGACGAAGTTCGCGACGGCCTGGGGCGCCGCGGCCCCGTCCAGCTCGACGCCGATCGCGCCCTGGCTGGTGGTGATGGTGCCGGTCCAGGTGCGGCCCTCGGCGAGCGCGGCGTCGGGCAGGACGCCGCCGTTGCCGGTGCGGGCGGCGGGGGTGGTCGCCGCGGTGCTCGGCGTCGGCGCGGCGTCCGCGGCGGGCTCGTCGTCACCGGTCAGCAGCAGCGCGGCGCTCACGCCGACGCCCAGCACCAGCACGCCGACGACCCCGCCGGCGATGACCTGCTGGCGGCGACGGCGCGCGCGCTTGGCGTTCAGGCGCTCCTGCCACTTCTCGTACCGGCGGCGCTCGTACTCGCGCTCGCGCTTGCTGGACGGCACGCACACTCCTCGGTCTCGTCGTCGGCGGGGACCGGCCCCCGCGTGGGGTCGCGGGAGCGCCAGGCTCCCGTGCCCGCCCGACAGTCTAGGCAGCCACGATGCCCTGGGCGCTCACGCACGCCGGGGTCCGCGGTTCCCCGGCGCGGCTAGCGTGGCGCCGTGCGCATCTTCGGCCTGACCGCCCCCGTGTTCGCGGCCACCTGCTACGTGGTCGCCGCCGACGACGGCACGTGCGTGGTGATCGACCCGGGCGGGGGTGTCGCGGAGGCCGTGACCCGCACCGTGACCGGGCACGGCCTGCGCGTCGCCGGCGTGCTGGCGACCCACGGGCACGCCGACCACGTCTGGGACGCGGGCCGGGTGGCCGCCGCGGCGGGGGTCCGCGTGCGCGTGCACGCGCGGGACGCCTACCGGCTGGCGGACCCGCTCGGGACGCTCGGGGCGGGGCCCGGCGGCGTGTCGTCCGGGCTGCGTGCGGCGGTGCGGGACGCGGGCCTCGACCCCGACGCGTTCGACGCGGGGGAGGTCGAGCCGTTCGGGGCGGGCGACGGCGCGCGGACGCCGGACGTCGAGCTGGTGCTCGGCGGGGTGCGGCTGCTCGCCCGGCACGCCCCGGGGCACACGGAGGGCTCCACGCTGTACCTGCTCGACGCCGGGGACGAGCAGGTGGCGTTCACGGGCGACGTGCTGTTCGCGGGCACGGTCGGCCGCACCGACCTGCCCGGTGGCGACCCGTCCGCGATGGCCGCGACGCTGCGCGAGGTGGTCGCCGCGCTGCCCCCGGGGACGCACGTGCTGCCCGGCCACGGGCCTGCCAGCCGCGTGGACGCGGAGCTGGCCACCAACCCGTACCTGGCAGGATGACGCGCATGGCACGTCCGACTCCTCTGTCCGGTTTCCCCGAGTGGCTCCCCGACGGCCGTGTGGTCGAGCAGCACGTCATCGACACGCTGCGGCGCACCTTCGAGCTGCACGGCTTCGCGGGCATCGAGACCCGCGCGGTCGAGCCGCTGGACCAGCTGCTCCGCAAGGGCGAGACCTCCAAGGAGGTGTACGTCCTGCGCCGCCTGCAGGAGGAGAAGGACGACACCGGGTCCGCCGCCGAGGCCGACCGCTCCGGTCAGCTCGGCCTGCACTTCGACCTCACCGTGCCGTTCGCGCGGTACGTGCTGGAGAACGCCGGCCACCTCGCGTTCCCGTTCCAGCGCTACCAGATCCAGAAGGTCTGGCGGGGCGAGCGGCCGCAGGACGGCCGGTTCCGCGAGTTCGTGCAGGCCGACATCGACGTCGTGGGCTCCGGCGACCTGCCGTACCACTACGAGGTCGACCTGCCGCTGGTGATGGCCGAGGCGCTCGGCGCGCTGCGGGAGATCGGCGTCCCGCCGGTGCGGATCCTGGTGAACAACCGCCGCGTCGCCGAGGGCTTCTACCGCGGGCTCGGGCTCATCGACGTCGACGCGGTGCTGCGCAGCATCGACAAGCTGGACAAGATCGGCCCGGACAGGGTGGCCGACCTGCTGGTGGCCGAGGCCGGCGCGACGCCGGAGCAGGCCCGGGCCTGCCTGGACCTCGCGGGGATCTCCGGCGGCGACGCGGGCGTGGTCGACCGCGTCCGGGAGCTCGCCGCCCGGCACGGCGTCGAGTCGGAGCTGATGGACCAGGGCCTGGCGGAGCTGCGGCAGCTCGTCGAGGCCGCGGCGGTGCGGGCCCCGGGCGTCGTCGTCGCCGACCTCAAGATCGCCCGCGGCCTCGACTACTACACGGGCTCGGTGTACGAGACGGTGCTCGTCGGCCACGAGCAGCTCGGCTCGATCTGCTCGGGCGGCCGCTACGACACCCTCGCCTCCGACGGCGCGCAGACCTACCCGGGTGTCGGCCTGTCCATCGGGGTGTCCCGGCTCGTGTCGCGGCTGCTGTCCGCCGGTCTGGTCCGGGCGACCCGGCCGGTGCCCGCCGCGGTTCTCGTGGCGGTCACGTCCGAGGAGAGCCGGACCGCGTCCGACGCGGTGGCCACGGCGCTGCGGGCCCGCGGCGTGCCCGTGGAGGTCGCGCCGACCGCGGCGAAGTTCGGCAAGCAGATCCGGCACGCCGACCGGCGGGGCATCCCGTTCGTCTGGTTCCCGGCCTCCGAGGACGGTGCGGCGGACCAGGTGAAGGACATCCGGTCCGGCGAGCAGGTCGACGCCGACGCCGCCGCGTGGGCGCCGCCGGCCGAGGACCTCTGGCCGCGCGTGGTGCCCGCGGAGGGCTGACCGGGCGGACTGGCCGAGCCCGCTCACCAGGCGGGCTGACCAGGCCGCTTGCCACGCGGTCGAACACGTGTTCGAATCGGTGCATGCGGTGGGACGGGCAGAAGGTCGCGGTCGAGGCCGCCGAGGCGCTGCCCGGGCTCGCGCTCGCCGGGCACCAGCGGTCCGTGCGGACGCCCGAGTTCGCCGGGGTCACGTTCCACGAGGTGCACGCGAAGTCGGCGCTGAACAAGGTGCCCGAGGCGTCCGCGATGCCGTTCCGGTGGACGGTGAACCCGATGCGGGGGTGCCTGCACGCGTGCACGTACTGCTTCGCCCGTCCGACGCACGAGTACCTCGGGCTCGGCCCCGGCGAGGACTTCCAGACGCAGATCGTGGTGAAGACGAACGTCGTCGACGTGCTGACCGCCGAGCTGCGCCGGCCGTCCTGGGGCCACGAGCACGTCGCGCTGGGCACCAACACCGACCCGTACCAGCGGGCCGAGGGCCGGTACGCCCTGATGCCTGGGATCATCGGGGCGCTGGCGCACTCGGGGACGCCGCTGTCGCTGCTGACCAAGGGCACGCTGCTGCGCCGGGACATCCCGCTGCTCACCCAGGCGGCCACCGAGGTCGGGGTGAGCGTCGCGGTGTCGCTGGCCATCGGCGACGAGGAGCTGCAGCAGGCGATGGAGCCGGGGACCCCCACCCCGCGGGCGCGCCTGGCGCTGGTCCGCGCGGTGCGCGACGCGGGGCTGGAGTGCGGCGTGCTGGTCGCCCCGGTGATGCCCTGGCTGACGGACTCCACGGCGCACCTCGACGGGCTCCTGCGCGACCTCGCGGAGGCGGGCGCGTCGTGGGTCACGGTCATCCCGCTGCACCTGCGCGGCCCCGTGCGGCCGCTCATGCTCGCGTGGCTCGCGGAGCACCGCCCGGAGCTCGTGGCGAAGTACCGGCGGCTGTACGGCAACGGCGCGTACGTCCCGGAGGAGTACCACCGCTGGTTGAAGGACCGGCTGCGGCCCCTGCGCCGCCGGTACGGGCTGTACGGGCCCGGGGCGGCGCCGGTCGAGAGCGCGCCCGTCTCCGCGTCGCCCTGGCGCGTGCGGCCGGCGGCCGAGCGCGAGACGCCCGCCGGTGCGCTGCCGGGGGTGGTGCAGCCGGCGCTGTTCTGAGCGGGCGCCGGCGGCGGGGTGGTGCGCAGTAGACTCGGCGGGCTGCTCCGAGCAGCGCCCCACCACCTGAGAGGACTCCTCGTGCTGCGCACCCACACCGCCGGCTCGCTGCGGGCCGAGCACATCGGCACCACCGTCACCCTGACCGGGTGGGTGGATCGCCGGCGCGATCACGGTGGGGTGGCGTTCGTCGACCTGCGGGACGCCTCGGGGATCGCCCAGGTCGTCATCCGGGACGAGGCCGTGGCGCACGGCCTGCGCGCCGAGTACGTGCTCCAGGTGACCGGTCAGGTCGGCCGCCGGCCCGAGGGCAACGAGAACGCGCACCTGGCCACCGGCGAGGTCGAGCTCGTCGCCGAGCAGGTCGTCGTGCTCAACGAGTCCGCGCCGCTGCCGTTCCAGGTGTCGTCGTCGCTCGACGAGCCCGTGGGCGAGGAGGCCCGGCTCCGCTACCGGTACCTCGACCTGCGCCGGCCCGCCCCCGCGCACGCCATGCGGCTGCGCTCGAAGGCCAGCCAGGCCGCCCGGCGGGTGCTCGACGCCCAGGACTTCGTCGAGGTCGAGACCCCGACCCTGACGCACTCGACGCCCGAGGGTGCGCGCGACTTCCTCGTGCCGGCCCGGCTCGCGCCCGGCTCCTGGTACGCGCTGCCGCAGTCGCCGCAGCTGTTCAAGCAGCTGCTCATGGTCGGCGGCCTGGAGCGCTACTACCAGCTCGCCCGCTGCTACCGCGACGAGGACTTCCGCGCCGACCGGCAGCCCGAGTTCACGCAGCTCGACGTCGAGATGTCCTTCGTGGACCAGGAGGACGTCATCGCGCTCGGCGAGCAGATCCTCGTCGCGCTGTGGGACCTCATCGGCTACACCGTGCCGACCCCCGTCCCGCGCATGACCTACGCCGAGGCGATGGCTCGGTACGGGACGGACAAGCCGGACCTGCGGTTCGGGCTCGAGCTGGTCGAGCTCACCTCGTTCTTCTCGGAGACGCCGTTCCGCGTGTTCCAGGCGCCCTACGTCGGGGCCGTCGTGCAGCCCGGCGGCGCGGCCACGCCGCGGCGGGGGTTCGACGCGTGGCAGGAGTGGGCGAAGCAGCGCGGCGCCAAGGGCCTGGCGTACGTGACGGTCGCCGAGGACGGCACGCTCGGGGGCCCCGTGGCCAAGAACATCTCCGAGGCGGAGCGCGACGGCCTCGTCGCGGCCGTCGGCGCGCAGCCGGGCGACGCCGTCTTCTTCGCCGCCGGCAAGCCCTCGGAGGCCCGCGCGCTGCTGGGCGCCGCCCGGCTCGAGATCGGCCGCCGCGGCGGGCTGATCGACGAGTCCGAGTGGGCGTTCGTGTGGGTGGTCGACGCCCCGCTGTTCAAGCCCACGGGCGAGGACGACGACGTGGCCGTCGGCGAGGGTGCCTGGACCGCCGTGCACCACGCGTTCACGTCGCCCACGCCCGAGTGGATCGACCGGTTCGAGGAGAACCCGGGCGAGGCCCTCGCGTACGCGTACGACATCGTCTGCAACGGCAACGAGATCGGCGGCGGGTCGATCCGTATCCACCGCCGCGACGTGCAGGAGCGCGTGTTCGCCGTCATGGGCATCGACGAGCAGGAGGCCCGCGAGAAGTTCGGCTGGCTGCTCGACGCGTTCCAGTTCGGCGCCCCGCCGCACGGCGGCATCGCGTTCGGCTGGGACCGCGTCGTGGCGCTGCTGACCGGCTCCGAGTCGATCCGCGACGTCATCGCGTTCCCGAAGTCCGGCGGCGGGTACGACCCGCTGACCGGCGCACCGGCCCCGATCACGGCGCAGCAGCGTCGCGAGGCCGGCGTGGACGCCAAGCCGAAGGCCCCCGCCGCGGCGGCGCCGGACGGTGCCGTGCAGCACGAGGCCCCGGCGGCGACCACCCCGGCGTGACGGGGGTCGTCGACCCGGCGACCACGTCGTCGCGCCGCGAGCCGGCGCTGCCGGCGGCGTGGGCGGACGACCCGTTCCTGCTCGAGCAGCGCCGGTGGTGGCGCCCCGAGCAGGTGCGGGTCTCCGGCGACGCCCTGCTGCTGATCCAGCGGGACGTGGGCACGGCGGGCGCTCCGGGAGATCACGGGGCACCTCGTCCCACGATGCTGGCGGCGCTCGGTCCCGCCGAGCCGGCGGCCGACCTCCTGCGGGAGCACGGCGACGCCTCGCACCGGTACGCGTGGGTGAGCACGGCCGCGCTCGGCCTGCTGCGCCCCGCGGAGGTGCAGCGGCTCGGACTGGTCCCGGCGCGCACGGGCTGGGAGTGGATGGTCACGGCGTCCGCGCCGCCGGCGCTCGCCGGGGAGGCGTGGGTGACCGAGCTCGACCCCGTGCGCGACGCGGAGGCGATCCGGGCGTGCCTCGCGGAGGCGAACCCGACGACCGACGCGGACCCGTCCGCGCCGGGCGAGCGGTGGTGGGGCTGCGCCGACCTGGACGGGGCACGGGCGGACTGCTCCGGCTCGCGCCCCGGCCCCTCGGGCGGCCACGTCCGGCTGACCGGCGTGATCGGGGCGAGCCCGCGCACCGGGCGCACGGACACCCGGCGTGCCGCGCACCTGCACGGGCTCGGCGTGCGGCCGGGGGAGCGCGGCCGGGGGCTCGGCGCCGCGCTCACCGCCGCGGCCGTGCGGGCGCTGCTCGCGGACGGCGCCGACTGGGTGTCGCTGGGCATGTGGGACGACAACGACGGGGCGCGCCGGGTCTACCACCGGCTCGGGCTGCGGACGCTGCACCGGCTGACGACCCTGCGGCGCCGCTGACACATCGCAGCGCCCGGTCCCGCGGGCCGTCCCCCCGGCCGAGGCCGTCCCCCCGGCCGCGGCCGCCGCGTCAGTGCGTGATCGCCAGGCGGTCGTAGACCCGGCGCAGCGGGGCCGGCGCCCACCAGTTCGCCTCGCCGAGGATCGTCATGGTGGCGGGCACCAGCAGCAGCCGGACCAGCGTCGCGTCGATGAGGACGGCGACCGCGAGCGAGAAGCCGACCTCCTTGATCACCAGCAGCTCGCCGGCCACGAACCCGGCGAACACCGCGATGATGATCGCCGCCGCCGAGGTGATCACCCGGCCGGACCGCTGCAGCCCGAGCCGCACGGCGTCGTCGTTCGGCACCCCGGCGTCGTGCAGCTCCTTGATGCGCGACAGCAGGAACACCTCGTAGTCCATCGCGAGCCCGAAGGCGAAGGCGATCACGAGCGCCACGACGTAGGTCTCGATGCCGCCGGTCGACTCGAAGCCGAGCAGCCCGGACAGGTGGCCGTCCTGGAACACCCAGACCAGCACGCCGAGCGACGCGCAGAGGGACACGAGGTTGGTCAGCAGCGCCTTGATCGGCACCAGCACCGACCCGGTCATGAGGAACAGCAGCGCGAGGGTCGCGACGGCGACGACGCCGAGCGCCCACGGCGCCCGGTCGACCAGCGCGTCGGTGAAGTCGATCTGGTTGGCCGCCTGACCCCCGACGTACGCGTCGAACGGCAGGTCGAGGTCCCGCAGCCCGTGCACGACGTCCTGGGCGGTCTGCCCGCCCGCGTCGGCGCTGTCCGGGCGCACCCCGATGACGACGACCGAGCCGCGCGCCGTGGGGGCGTCCACGGACGCGACGCCGTCGAGGGCCTCGATCTGCGGCAGCACCGCCTCGGCGTCCGCGACGCCGGTCTCGGCGACGACCTGGACGGACGGACTCGTCGAGGCGGGGTACTGGTCGGCGAGCAGCGCGACGAACTCGCGCTGCGGGCTGGACAGCGGGAGCAGCTCGGTCGTGGAGTTGCGCAGCTCGAGGTGCAGGAGCGGCGTCGCGAGCACCAGCAGCACCGCCAGCGACCCGCCCATCACCCACCACGGCCGGCGCTGCACCCGGGCCGCCAGGCGGGAGAAGGCGCCCTCCTCGGCCTGCACGTCGGCCGTGCGGGCCAGCACGCGCCGCAGCCCCGGCACGCGCGACAGCACGCTCGGGCCCGCCAGCCGGCGGCCGGTCCACACGAGGAGGGCCGGCACGAGCGTCAGGGCCGTCGCGACGGCGAACACGATCACCGCCACGGACCCGGCGCCGAACGCCCGCAGGATGTCCTGGCGGAACACCAGCAGGCCGGCGATCGAGACGCCGACGGTGAGCGCGGAGAACGCCACGGTGCGGCCCGCGGTTGCCATCGTGGCGACCAGCGCCGTCGTGACCGCGCCGTCGCCGCGGCGCCGGCGGGCCGACCGGCCGGCGTCGTCGCCGAGCGTGCGGCCGAGCTCCTCGCGGAACCGCGAGACGATCAGCAGCCCGTAGTCGATGGACAGGCCGAGCCCCAGGACCGTGACGACGTTGACGACGGAGGACTCGAGGTCGTCCATCAGGTACGACAGCGCGAGCAGGGAGCCGAGGCCGCCCGCGATGGACGCGACCGCCCCGACCAGGGGCATGGCCGCGGCGAGGAACCCGCCGAAGACCAGCACCATGATGAGCAGCGCCACCGGCAGCGCGACGGCCTCGCCCGTGGTGAGGTCCTGCTCCACCTGGTCGGTGATGGCCGACACGATGAGGGACGTCCCGCCGACCAGGCCGGTGGCGTCGGGCGCCACCTCCGCCAGCGCCCCGGGAACCGCCTCGAGGTGCCGCTCGACCTCGAGCAGCGCGTCCTCCTCCGCGTCGGCGGACAGCTCGGGCTCGAGCTCCGCGACCATCAGGAAGCCCTCGCCGTCCTGGGCGAGCAGCGGAGCCGCGGCGGGGTTCGCCGGGCCCTCGGGCAGCACGAACGGGTCGATCACCGAGACGACGCCGTCGACGGACGCGACGTCCTCGCGCGCCGGGGCGAGCGCCTCGGCCAGCCCCGGCGTCGCGGGGTCGACGCCCTGGACGACCAGGCTGAGCGACGCGCCCGACGTGCTCGTCTCGGCCAGCAGCTCGCTGGCGCGGGCGCTGTCGGAGCCGGGGACCAGCTGCTCGCCGGTCGTCAGGCGGTCGAAGAGGTTCTGCCCGCCCACGCCGACGAGGGCGAGCAGGAAGCACGCCACCGTGATGACGGCCCAGGCAGCGACCGTGCGGCGGGGGTGACGGGCGACGGCGCGACCCAGGCTCTCGAACACGCGGGTCAGCATCGCAGGCCGACCGGGGGCGGCGCATCACCGGCCCGGCCGGGCTGGGGACGACGCCCGGCGGCGCGGCGTGTGGGACGGCGTGCGTAGGCTCGCGGGCATGGATCTGTTCGACGCGGTGACCTCGACCGCGCAGGGGACCCCCGCGCCGTCGGCCGGGGCGCCGCTCGCGGTGCGGATGCGCCCGAGCAGCCTGGCGGAGGTCGCCGGGCAGGAGCACCTGCTGGTGCCGGGCTCCCCGCTGCGCCGGCTGGTCGAGCCGGGCGATCCGTCGACCCGCCGCGCGGCGCCGTCGTCCGTGGTGCTGTGGGGCCCGCCGGGCACGGGCAAGACGACGCTCGCGTACCTGGTCGCGACCACCTCCGGCCGCCGGTTCGTCGAGCTGTCGGCGGTCACCGCCGGCGTGAAGGACGTGCGGCAGGTGGTCGAGGACGCCCGGCGCCGGCTGGCGTCCGACGGGTCCGAGACGGTCCTGTTCATCGACGAGGTCCACCGGTTCACCAAGGCCCAGCAGGACGCGCTGCTGCCGAGCGTGGAGAACCGCTGGGTCACGCTGGTGGCCGCGACGACCGAGAACCCGAGCTTCTCGGTCAACTCGCCGCTGCTGTCCCGCTCCCTGCTGCTCACGCTCAAGCCGCTCGACACCGAGGACGTGCGGGCGCTCGTGCGGCGGGCGGTCGAGGACGAGCGGGGCCTGGGCGGCGCCGTCCGGCTGACCGAGGACGCGGAGGACCACCTGCTGCGGCTGGCGGGCGGCGACGCGCGCAAGGCGCTGACGATCCTGGAGGCGGCCGCCGGCGCGGCGCTGTCGGCCCGGTCGGAGCGCCTCGCCGACCCGGACGCGGAGCCGCCGGACCTGGACGAGCCGGCCGAGGTCGACCTCGCCACGACCGAGCGGGCGATCGACGTGGCCGCGGTCCGGTACGACCGCGACGGCGACCAGCACTACGACGTGATCAGCGCCTTCATCAAGTCGGTGCGTGGCTCGGACGTCGACGCGGCGCTGCACTACCTCGCCCGGATGATCGCGGCGGGGGAGGACCCGCGGTTCATCGCGCGGCGCATCGTCATCTCCGCCGCGGAGGACGTCGGCATGGCGGACCCCAGCGCCCTGCAGACGGCCGTGGCCGCCGCGCAGGCCGTGGCGCTCATCGGCATGCCGGAGGCGCGGATCATCCTGGCGGAGGCGGTGGTGCACCTCGCGACCGCCCCGAAGTCCAACGCGGCATACCTCGGCATCGACGCCGCCCTCGCCGACGTGCGCGCCGGGCGGCTCGGGTCGGTCCCCGCGCACCTGCGGGACGCGCACTACGCGGGGGCCAAGGCGCTCGGCCACGGCGCCGGCTACCGGTACGCGCACGACGAGCCGCACGGCATCGCGCCGCAGCAGTACCTCCCGGACGAGCTCGTGGGCAGCCGGTACTACACGCCGACCGACCGCGGGTACGAGCGCCAGGTCACCGAGCGGCTCGGTCGCATCCGCTCGGTGCTGGACCAGGCCCCGCCCCCGAGCGTGGGTTAGGCGAACCGACCGACGCCCGGTAGAGTTGTCCGGTCGTCCTCGACACGTGTCCTCCTGCGCCTGGCGCAGGGGCGTCCGTCGCGGGACGGCCACCTGGGGTCTTAGCCGCGCCAGGCGTCGTGCAGCTCACCGCCGCACGCCCGCCGTCGCACCGAGGTCGACCCCACGCCCGCCCGGAACCTCCGTGCGCGGGTGTGCCGTGAACTGAACGACAGGAAGAACATGAGCAACGTGACCCGCGCGCGTCGCCAGGTGCGCCTCTCGCGCGCCCTGGGCCTCGCGCTGACGCCCAAGGCCGTCAAGCACTTCGAGAAGCGCCCCTACCCGCCCGGCGAGCACGGCCGCGCCCGTCGCCGGACCGAGTCCGACTACGCGGTGCGTCTGCGCGAGAAGCAGCGTCTGCGTGCCCAGTACGCGCTGCGCGAGAAGCAGCTCGCCCGCGCCTACGAGGACGCCCGCAAGGCCCCGGGCCTGACCGGTGAGGCCCTGGTCGAGGACCTCGAGACCCGCCTGGACGCCCTCGTGCTCCGCGCCGGCTTCGCCCGCACCATCCTGCAGGCCCGCCAGGTCGTCGTGCACCGCCACGTGCTGGTCGACGGCAAGATCGTGGACCGTCCGTCCTTCCGCGTGAAGGAGGGCCAGACCCTGCAGATCAAGCCCAAGAGCCAGACCACGGTGCCGTTCCAGGTCGCCGCCGCCGGCGCGCACCGCGACGTGCTGCCGGCCCTCCCGGGCTACCTGGACGTCCAGCTCGAGAAGCTGAGCGCCGTCCTCGTGCGTCGCCCGAAGCGCGCCGAGATCCCCGTGACCTGCGAGGTCCAGCTGGTCGTCGAGTACTACGCCCGCTGATCGCACCACGCGAACCGCGCACGACCCGCGACGCCTCCGCACCGCCCGCACGGGCAGCGCGGGGGCGTCGCGGCGTTGGGGACGGCGCGGGGCGGGACCGCCCGGCCCGGTAGGGTGCCGGGGGACGTCGGACGCCACCGACCCGAGGAGAAGGGCTGGCCATGCTGGGAGACATCGCGGGGCTCGTCGCGGCCATCGCCTTCGTGCTGCTGGTCGGTGCGCTCGCCGTGCCGCTGGTGAAGCTCGGCCGGGTGCTGGACGAGACGCGCACCTCGGTCAAGGAGCTCACGGAGCACGCCGTGCCGATCCTCGACGAGGCCGCCACGACCGTGTCGTCCACGAACACCCAGCTGGAGCGCGTCGACGCCATCACGACGTCGGCCGCGCAGGTCACGCAGAACGTGTCCGCGCTGACGTCGCTGTTCGCGGCGACCGTCGGCGGCCCGATGATCAAGGTCGCGGCCTTCTCCTACGGCGTGCGCCGGGCGCTGTCCGGCCTGACCGGCCGCGGGCGGTCCGCGCGATGAGGCGGCTGTTCTGGGTCGGGGTCGGCGCGGCGGCTGCGGTCGCCGGTGCCCGCCGGCTCGGGCTGCTCGACGGCCTGACCGCCGACGCCGGTCACGGCGCGCACGCCGGTGCCGGGCGCTCGACGGCCGCGCAGGCCGCGCGCACCGCGTTCCGGGCCGGCGCGACGACCGCCGGGGCCGTCCGGTCCCTGTCGGACGCCCGGCGCGAGTTCTCCACGGCGATGGCGGAGCGCGAGCAGCAGCTCCGGCACGACCTGGTGGGCGACGTGGACGTGGACGCGATCCGCGCGGAGCGTGCCGAGCGGCGCGCGGCCGCCGGCGTCGCGTCGGACACCAGCGGTGCCGTCCCCCCGGCGTGGCACCGGGACCCCGAGGCCCGCGAGGCGACCCGCCGGTCCCGCGCCCGGCGCGGCTGGGCGGACGAGCCCACCGACGACCCGGACGACGGGGACGGCGACCTGCCGTACTCCTTCTACTGACCGAGCCCGCGGCCGCCCTAGGCTGCACCCCGGTCGCGCGCGCGGGAACACCGCCGCGGCGCGCGACGCTGAGCACGTTGACGGCGGGGGAGCGACCCCGCCCGTGAGATGACGAGGACACCATGCGCACCGCCGAGATCCGCCAGCGTTGGCTCGACTTCTTCGAGGCCCGCGGCCACGCCGTGGTGCCCTCGGCCCCGCTGATCTCGCCCGACCCGTCGACCCTGTTCGTCATCGCGGGCATGGTGCCGTTCATCCCGTACATGCTGGGCGAGCAGACCCCGCCGTGGCAGCGCGCGACCAGCGTGCAGAAGTGCGTGCGCACCCTCGACATCGAGGAGGTCGGCAAGACTACGCGGCACGGCACGTTCTTCCAGATGAACGGCAACTTCTCCTTCGGGGACTACTTCAAGGAGCAGGCGATCACCTACGCCTGGGAGCTGATCACCACGCCCCAGGACCAGGGCGGCTACGGCTTCGACCCCGACACGATCTGGGTGACCGTCTTCCACGACGACGACGAGGCCGCCGCGCTCTGGAAGAAGATCGCCGGTCTGCCGGACGAGCGCATCCAGCGCCGCGGCATGAAGGACAACTACTGGTCGACCGGCGCGCGCGGCCCGGCGGGCCCGTGCTCGGAGATCTACGTCGACCGCGGTCCCGAGTACGGCCTGGACGGCGGCCCGGTCGTCGACGAGGACCGCTACATCGAGATCTGGAACCTCGTCTTCATGCAGTACGAGCGCGGCGACGGGGGCGGCAAGGAGGACTTCCCGATCCTCGGCGAGCTCAAGCAGAAGAACATCGACACCGGCATGGGCCTGGAGCGCGTCGCGTTCCTGCTCCAGGGCGTCGACAACATGTACGAGATCGACGAGGTGTTCCCGGTCATCGAGGCCGCGCAGCGCCTGTCCGGCCGGACCTACGGCGCGAACCACGAGGACGACGTCCGGATGCGCGTCGTCGCGGACCACGTGCGCTCCGGCCTCATGCTCATGGGCGACGGCGTGACGCCGTCGAACGAGGGCCGTGGCTACGTGCTGCGCCGGCTGCTGCGCCGCGCCGTGCGGGCGATGCGCCTGCTGGGCGTCGAGGACCCGGCGCTCCCGACGCTGCTGCCGGTCTCGAAGGACGCGATGGCGCCGTCGTACCCGGAGCTCGCGCGCGACTTCGACCGCATCGCGCGGGTCGCGTACGCGGAGGAGGAGTCGTTCCGCCGCACGCTCGTCGCGGGCACGACGATCCTCGACCAGGCGGTGTCCGAGGCGAAGCAGTCGCCCGCCGGCCCGACGCCCGTCCTCACGGGTGACAAGGCGTTCCAGTTGCACGACACCTACGGCTTCCCGATCGACCTCACCCTCGAGATGGCGGCCGAGCAGGGCGTCTCCGTGGACGAGAAGGCGTTCCGCACGCTCATGCAGGCGCAGCGCGACCGCGCGCGCGCCGACGCGCTGGCGAAGCGGGCGGGGCGCGCGGACACCGCGGCCTACCACGACCTGCACGCGACGCTGAGCGGGTCCGGCGCGAAGCCGGTCGAGTTCGTCGGCTACGACCAGACCCAGTCGCGGTCGCGCGTCGTCGGGCTGCTGGTCGACGGCGTGCCCGCGCCGGCCGCGACCGCGCCGGCGGACGTCGAGGTCGTGCTGGACGTCACGCCGTTCTACGCCGAGATGGGTGGCCAGCTCGCCGACCACGGCACGATCGTGCTCGACGGCGGCGCGACGGTCGAGGTCGACGACGTGCAGGCGCCCATCAAGGGCCTGCCGGTGCACCGCGGCCGCCTGGTCGACGGCACGCTGACGCTCGACGAGCCGGGCGTGGCGACCATCGACACCGCGCGGCGCATCGCGATCAGCCGCGCGCACACCGCGACGCACATGGTGCACAAGGCGATTCGCGAGTCCCTCGGCGACACCGCGACGCAGGCCGGCTCGGAGAACGCACCGAGCCGCGTGCGGTTCGACTTCCGCACCGGCCAGGCCGTCCCCGCGGGCGTGCTGTCCGAGGTCGAGGAGCGGGTGAACACGCGCCTGCAGGAGAACCTCGACGTCACCGACGCGGTCATGCCGATCGCCGAGGCCCGCGCGCTCGGCGCGATGGCGCTGTTCGGCGAGAAGTACGGCGACCAGGTGCGCGTCGTGTCGATCGGCGGCGACTGGTCCCGCGAGCTCTGCGGCGGCACCCACGTGCGCCGCTCCGGCGAGCTCGGGCTGGTCACGCTGCTCGGCGAGTCGTCGATCGGCTCCGGGGTCCGCCGCGTCGACGCGCTGGTCGGCGACGGGGCGTACGGGTTCCACGCGAAGGAGCACGCGCTGGTGGGGCAGCTGTCCGGCCTGCTCGGCGCGCGCCCCGACGAGCTGTCCGACCGGGTGTCGTCCCTGATGACGCGGCTCAAGGAGTCCGAGAAGGAGCTCGCGTCGCTGCGCGCGGCCCAGGTCCTGGCGGCGGCGGGTTCGCTCGCGGCGTCCGCGCAGGACGTCGCGGGCACCCGCGTGGTCGCGCACGACGCCGGCGAGGTCGGCGCGGCAGACGACCTGCGGACCCTCGTGCTCGACGTGCGCAGCCGGCTCGGGGAGTCCGCGCCGGCGGTCGTGGCCGTCGGCGGCGTCGCGAAGGGCCGCCCCGTGGTGGTCGTCGCGACGAACGCCGCGGCCCGCGAGAAGGGCGTGCGCGCCGGTGCGCTGGTCAAGACCGCGTCCGGCGTGCTCGGCGGCGGCGGTGGCGGCAAGGACGACCTCGCCCAGGGCGGTGGGACCGACGCCGCGCGGCTGCCGGAGGCCCTCGCCGGGGTCCGCGACGCGATCGGGGCGGGCGCCTGAGCCCCGGCACCGGGCCGTCCTCGGACGCGCCCGGCACGCCGCAGGACCCCGACGCCGTGGTCCGCGGCGCGCGCCTGGCGGTGGACGTCGGCTCGGTGCGCGTCGGGCTCGCGTCGAGCGACCCCGACGGGCTGGTCGCCACGCCGGTCGCGACGCTGGCCCGGGACAACCGGCCGCCGGCACCCGGCGCGCTGCCGACGGACGTCGCGCAGATCGTCGCGGAGGTGGCCGAGCGCTCGGTCGCTGCGGTGTACGTGGGGCTGCCCCGGCACCTCTCCGGGGCGGAAGGCGCTGCATCACAGGCCGCGCGCGCGTACGCTGGGTCGCTGGCGCACGCTGTCGCACCGGTCCCGGTGCGGCTCGTGGATGAGCGGATGAGCACGGTGACCGCCCATCAGGCGCTGCACGCGTCCGGCAGGTCCGGGCGCCGCCACCGTGCGGTCGTCGACCAGGCGGCCGCGGTGGTGATCCTGCAGGCCGCGCTGGACGGAGAGCGTTCCACGGGCCGCCGGCCCGGCGAGCGGGTCACGGCGACCCGTCCTCAGGACGCCGACGTCCGGCGCGAGGGGGCCCTGGAGGACGCAGGACCGGCAGCACCAACCGAAGGGACGAGCGAGTGAGCGACCTCTTCCTCGGGGCGCCGCAGCAGGAGCACGGAGAGGCGCCCCCGCCCTCCCGCCGTTCCCGCCGCGTCAGCACCGAGCAGCGGGCCAAGGAGCGCAAGCAGCGACGCCGGCGCTCCGTCGTCGTGCTCGTGCTGGCCGTCGCGCTCGTCGGCGGCGCCGCGTTCGTCGTGTGGTCCGTCGTCGGGAACGTGTTCACCGGCGGCGGCTCCGACGAGCAGACCGTCGAGGACTTCCCCGGTCCCGGCAGCGGCGAGGTGCAGGTCACGGTCGCGGCCGGCGACACCGGCGGCGCCATCGGCCAGACGCTCGAGGAGGCCGGGGTCGTGGCCACGGCGGCGGCGTTCACCGACGCGTACGCCACCAACCCCGCCGCGACCGGCATCCAGCCCGGGACGTACTCGCTGCTGCTCGAGATGAAGGCGAGCGACGCCGTGAACGCGCTGCTCGACCAGGCGAACCGCGTGTCGTCCCGCGTCACCATCCCCGAGGGCTACACGGCCGCGCAGATCTACCAGCGCCTGTACGAGATCACGACGATCCCCGTCGAGGACCTCCAGGCCGCCGCGGCCGACCCGGCCGCCATCGGCCTGCCCGCCGAGGCGAACGGCAACGTCGAGGGCTGGCTGTTCCCGGCGACCTACGAGATCGAGCCCGGGTCGTCCGCGACCAGCGTGCTCGCGCAGATGGTCGCCCGGACCACCGAGATCCTGACGACCCGCGGCGTGCCGCAGGACCAGTGGGAGACCGTGCTGAACAAGGCGTCGATCATCGAGCGCGAGGGCAAGCTCGACGAGGACCGGCCGAAGATCGCGCGCGCGATCGAGAACCGGCTCGACATCGCCATGCCGCTCCAGATCGACGCGGTCGTCGCGTACGGCCTCGGGAAGTCCGGCACGGAGCTGACGTACGCCGACACGCGCGACGCGGTGCCGCCGTACAACCCGTACAACACCTACAAGGTCTCCGGGCTGCCGCCGACGCCCATCGCCTCCCCGGGCGAGGCCTCGATCGACGCGGTGCTCAACCCGGCCCAGGGCCCGTGGCTCTTCTGGGTCACGGTGAACCCCGAGACGGGCGAGACCAAGTTCGCCGAGACGTTCGCCGAGCACCAGACCTACGTGCAGGAGCTGCGCGACTGGGAGGCGGCGAACGGGTGAGCGTCGCCGCACGGCGCGCGGCGGTGCTCGGGCACCCGGTCGCGCACTCCCTGTCGCCGCGCCTGCACCGGGCGGCGTACGCGGAGCTCGGGCTCGCCGGCTGGTCGTACGACGCGGTCGACGTCACCGAGGAGCAGCTGCCGGCGTTCGTCGAGGCGCTCGACGGCACGTGGGCGGGGCTCAGCCTGACCATGCCGCTCAAGCAGACGGTGCTGCCGCTGCTCGACCACGTGGAGCCGCTGGCCGAGGTGGTCGGCGCGGTCAACACGGTGCTCGTGCAGGCCGGTCGCGGGCGGCCGGTGCTGACCGGGGCGAACACCGACGTGCACGGCGTGGTGGCGGCGCTGTCGGAGGGGCTGGCCGAGGGGTCGGGGGAGACGGGCGGGCAGACCGGGCCGCGGACGGCCGTCGTCCTCGGCGCCGGCGCCACCGCGGCGTCCACCCTCGCGGCCCTCGCCGAGCTGGGGTGCACGTCGCCCACGGTGCACGTGCGGTCGCTGGGGCGGACCGGGGGTCTCGCGCGCGCCGCGCACCGCATGGGCGTCGAGCCCGTGTTCCGGCCGCTGTCCGAGGCGCACGAGGCGATGACCCGGGCCGACCTGGTCGTCTCCACGCTGCCTCCGCGGGCCGCGGACGACCTCGCGGCGGCGGTCCACGACGGCGGGCCGGGCCCGCGCCCCGGCGCGGTGCTGCTCGACGTGGCGTACGACCCGCGGCCCACGGCGCTGTCGGTGGCGTGGGCCGCCCGGGGCGGCGTCGCGGTTCCGGGGGAGCGGATGCTCCTGCACCAGGCCGTCGAGCAGGTGCGGCTGATGACCGGGCGCCCCGGGCCGCTCGCGGCGATGGACGCGGCGCTCGCGGCGGCGCTCGACGCCGCCTGACGCCCGGGTCAGAGGAGCGCCGCAGCGGCGCGCGCCCGGGCCCAGATGACGAAGTGCTCGGCCTGCTCGCGGTGCGCCGGGTGCGTCCACCCGAGCAGCGCCTCGGCCAGCAGGTCGTCCAGCGCGGCGCTCGGCCCCTCGTCGCAGAGCAGCGCGGCCTCCGCCCGCGCCCGGTGCGGACCGGGCTCGCCCGACCGGAGCCGCCCCAGCAGGCGGTCGCGGTCGAGCAGCTGCTCGAGCAGCGGCCAGCCCGTCTCCTCGAGACGTCGCACGATGTCGGCCGCGACGTCCCGCGCCTGGTCCGGGTGCTCGATGTCCCACCAGACGTCGACCCCCGGCGCGGCGCCGGTCGGGTGCAGGCGCTCCCGCACGAGCCCGTAGGCCTCGTGCGGCGCCCGGGGGACCGGCGTGCCGTAGCTCGCGGCGCACCAGTCCAGCCACGGGCCCGGGATCAGCGACAGGTTGACCACGCACGGCAGCAGCTCGCCGGTGCTGAACTGCGACGACTGCACGTTCACGACGGCCCAGTCGCCCCGGGAGCTCACCTTCCGCCAGTTCGGCGCGGTCCCGCGGTACCCGTGCGCCCGCGCCGACGGGCCGACGAGGTCGCGGAGGGCCGTGCGGAGCGCCCGCTGCAGGGTCGGCTGCTCGCCGTCGCGGGGCGTCCCGGCTGCGGAGGGAGGTGTCGCGTCAGGTCGCACGCGCCGACTGTGCCCGGTCCGGGCGGCCGGTGAGGGGAGAAAGGCGTCGATTCACCCGCCAGGACGCCGTCGCCGGGGTGCAGGTGGGTGCAGGTTCCTCATCTCGGGCGCCGCACCTGCCGATGGTCCGTTCGGGGCCGGTGCACCGACCTGCCCCGGACGGAGGGACACGGGGTGAAGCAGCTCGGCGAGATCCTGCTGGACGAGGGCCTGGTCAGCGAGGCGCAGCTGATGGCGGCGCTGGACGAGCAGATGGCCCGGGGGCAGTCCCTCGGCCGGACGCTCGTCGAGATCGGGATCCTGACCGAGGGTCAGCTGGTCGCGGCGCTCGCCCGGCAGGTGGGCATGGCGTTCGTCGACCTGGACGAGTACCCGGTGGACCGCGCCGCGGTGTCGATGGTCCCGGCCGCCCTGTGCCGCCGGTACACGGTGCTGCCGGTCGGGTTCCAGGACGGCGCGCTCGTCCTCGCCACGGCCGACCCCGGCAACGTCGTCGCGGTGGACGACGTGCGCACGGTCTCCGGCCTCACGGTGCTCCCGATCGTCGCGACCTTCGAGAACCTCAGCCGGGCCATCGAGCGGTTCTGCCGCGCGGACGGCGAGATGGAGGACCTGTCCTCGGCGTTCGAGGAGGAGAACCGGTCCGCCGAGCTCGACCTGTCGAAGATCGGCGACAGCGTCGAGGACGACGCCCCGATCGTCCGGTACGTCAACCTGCTGGTGACGCAGGCCATCTCGGACCGGGCCTCCGACATCCACATCGAGCCCACCGAGCACGACCTGCGCGTCCGCTACCGGATCGACGGGGTGCTGCACGAGATGCAGCGCTCGCCCAAGCAGATCCAGGGCGGCGTCATCTCCCGCGTGAAGATCCTCTCGGACATCGACATCGCCGAGCGGCGCAAGCCGCAGGACGGCCGCATGTCCGTCACCCACAACGGCCGCAAGATCGACCTCCGCGTCGCCACGCTGCCGACCGTGTGGGGCGAGAAGATCGTCATGCGCATCCTCGACAACTCCACGGCGAGCCTGGACCTGCGCGACCTGGCGTTCCTCGACCACAACTACGAGACGTACCGCGAGGCGTACACCAAGCCCTACGGGATGATCCTGGTCACCGGCCCGACGGGCTCCGGCAAGTCCACGACCCTGTACGCCACGCTGAACGCGGTCTCCAAGCCGGAGATCAACGTCATCACCGTCGAGGACCCGGTCGAGTACCGGCTGCCCGGGATCAACCAGGTGCAGGTCAACCCCAAGGCGGGTCTGACGTTCGCCGGTGCGCTGCGCTCGATCCTGCGGTCGGACCCCGACGTCGTGCTCCTCGGTGAGATCCGCGACCACGAGACCGCGCAGATCGCGATCGAGGCGGCCCTCACCGGTCACCTCGTGCTGTCGACCCTGCACACCAACGACGCGCCGTCCGCCGTCACGCGGCTCGTCGAGATGGGCATCGAGCCGTTCCTCGTCGGGTCCGCGCTCGACGCGGTGGTCGCCCAGCGGCTCGCGCGGCGCCTGTGCAGCAAGTGCTGCGAGCCGTACGTGCCGACGGAGACCGAGCTCATCGGTGCCCGGTTCCCGTGGGTGCCGGGGGAGCAGCTCCCCGAGCTCTTCCGGCCCGTCGGCTGCGTCGCGTGCTCCCGCACCGGGTACCGCGGGCGGGTTGCGCTGCACGAGGTCATGGAGGTGTCGGAGGACATCGAGCGGCTCGCCGTCGCGCGTGCGTCGGCGGCCGAGATCGGGGCGACCGCGCGGAAGCAGGGGATGATCACGCTCCGCGACGACGGGTGGCAGAAGGTCGTGCTCGGGCAGACGTCGCTCGAGGAGATCCTGCGGGTCGTGGCGTGAGCGCCGCGCATCCCGTGCGGCCGGTGTTCTCAAGCGCGTGCGGTTGCGCGCCGATGGTGGGGAAGCACGTCCCGGCGGCTGGTCCGGGCGCGAACACGGAGGTGGAACGGTGAGCGAGGCCTACCCGGGCGCGCAGCAGGACCCGACGCGAGCCCTGCCCCCGGTGGCGCCGTACCCGCCGGCGCCGACCGCCGGCGTGCCGCACCCCGCCGCCCCGCACCCGGGCACGCCCCCGACCGGCTCGCCCGCCGGGTACGGGATGCCGGCGGGGTACGGCGCGCCCGCCGGCCTGCCGCCCTACGTCCCGCCGACCGCGACGCCCACCGCGCCGCCGCCCGGTGTGCCGGGCGGAGCACCGGCCGGAGCACCGGCCGCCGCGCCGACCCGCGCCTCCATGCGCACCGGCGCCGCGCGCTCCGGGATGGGGCAGGCGGCCGTCGAGGGCGACCTGCGTCTGGACGACGCGCTCATCCGCATGGTCGAGCTCGGTGCGTCCGACCTGCACCTGACGAGCGGCGCGCCGCCCGTGGTGCGCGTCTCCGGCACCCTGATGCCGCTCGAGGGCTTCGAGCTGCTCGCCGCCGAGCCGCTGCGCCGGACGCTGTTCGCCATCCTCACCCAGAAGCAGCGCGAGCAGTTCGAGAGCGAGCTGGAGCTGGACTTCGCGTACGCGCTGCGCGGTCACGCCCGGTTCCGCGTGAACCTGTACCAGCAGCGCGAGTCGATCGGCGCGGCGTTCCGTGTCATCCCCTACGAGATCAAGCCGCTCGAGGAGCTGGGCGTGCCGCCGGTCGTCGGCGGGTTCGCCGGCCTGCCGCGCGGGCTCGTGCTCGTCACCGGCCCGACGGGCTCCGGCAAGTCGACGACCCTGGCGTCGATGGTGGACCTGGCCAACCGCACGCGGTCGGACCACATCATGACCGTCGAGGACCCGATCGAGTTCCTGCACCGCCACAAGAAGTCGATCATCAACCAGCGCGAGGTCGGCGCGGACACGCACTCGTTCGCCGCGGCGCTCAAGCACGTGCTGCGGCAGGACCCGGACATCATCCTGGTCGGCGAGCTCCGCGACCTCGAGACGATGTCGGTGGCGCTGACGGCCGCGGAGACCGGTCACCTCGTGTTCGCGACCCTGCACACCCAGGACGCCGCGCAGACGATCGACCGCATCATCGACGTGTTCCCGTCCTACCAGCAGGACCAGGTGCGCACGCAGCTCGCCTCCGCGCTGCAGGGCGTGGTCTGCCAGACCCTGTGCAAGCGGTCGCACGGCACCGGGCGCGTGGTCGCCACGGAGGTCATGGTCGCGACCCCCGCCATCCGGAACCTCATCCGCGAGGGCAAGACGCACCAGATCTACTCCGCCATGCAGGCGGGCGCCCAGCAGGGCATGCACACGATGGACCAGCACCTGGCCGACCTGGTCCGCTCGCACAAGATCACCTACGAGGTCGGCCTCGAGAAGTGCCACAACGCCGAGGACTACAACCGGCTGACGGGCCGGACGACCTCGATCAACCAGGGCGCCGCGTCCCTGCAGTCCGCCGCGCCGGGCACGCAGGGCTACGGCCAGCAGATGGGACAGCGCTGACATGGCCATGGAGCTGCGCACCTACGAGTACCAGGCGCTCGACACCGGCGGGAAGATCGTCAAGGGCCGGATCGAGGCCGCCCACCAGGGTGCGGTCGCCGGCCGCCTCAAGACGATGGGCATCGCGCCCGTCGCGATCAACGAGATCTCGAACACCGGCCTCAACCGGGAGATCCGGATCGGTGGCGGCAGCGGCGTCAAGACCAAGGACCTCGCGGTCATGGCGCGGCAGCTCGCGACGATGGTCGCGGCCGGCCTGAGCCTGCTGCGGGCGCTGTCGATCCTGGCGGACCAGACCGAGAACAAGGCGCTCGCCAAGATCCTGAGCACCGTGCGGTCGGACGTCGAGACCGGTCTGTCCCTGTCGGCCGCGCTGGAGCGGCACCGCGAGGTGTTCCCCCCGCTGATGCTCAACATGGTGAAGGCGGGCGAGCTCGGTGGCTTCCTGGAAGAGGTGCTGCTCTCGATCGCCGCGAACTTCGAGGCCGAGGTCGCGCTGCGCGGGAAGATCAAGTCCGCGATGACCTATCCGGTCGTCGTGTTCGTGATCGCCATCCTCGCCGTCATCGGCATGCTCATGTTCATCGTCCCGGTGTTCGCCACGATGTTCTCGGACATGGGCGCGGAGCTGCCGGCGCCGACGAAGGTCCTCGTGTGGCTGTCGGGCGTCATGAAGTGGTCGGCGATCCCGCTGGCGATCGCCGCGGCCGTGTTCGCCTTCTGGTGGCGCAAGCACAAGAACGACCTGGGGGTGCGCCAGCGCGTCGACCCCATCAAGCTCAAGGTGCCGGTCTTCGGTGCATTGTTCCAGAAGGTCGCCATCGCGCGGTTCACACGCAATTTCGGCACGATGATCCGGGCCGGCGTGCCGCTTCTGCAGGCCCTGGACATCGTCGGGGACACCAGCGGCAACATCGTCATCTCGAACGCCGTCAAGGACGTCCGTGACTCGGTGCGCACCGGGCAGTCGCTGACCGGACCGCTGGCGCACCACAAGGTGTTCCCGCCGATGGTGGTGCAGATGATGGCCGTCGGCGAGGACACCGGCGCGCTCGACACGATGCTCGACAAGGTCGCGGACTTCTACGACCAGGAGGTCGAGGCGACGACGGAGCAGCTCACGTCGCTCATCGAGCCGATCATGATCGTGGTCATCGGCTCGATCATCGGAGGCATGATCGTCGCGCTCTACATGCCGATCTTCAGCATCTACAACGCCATCCAGTGACGACACGGACGCCTCACCCTCGCGGGTGAGGCGTCCGTTTTGTCCTACGGCGGGCGGGTGAATCGCGACGGGCCCCTCAAGTACCCCCCTGTCCTCACCGATGAAGGCAGTGCAGTGATATCCGCCAGGCTCTCGGAGCCGGGTGGCTGGAATTGAAGCCGAACATTCATCGCCCGCACCGTCGAAGGGGAGCCTGACGTGCTCGCTCGCATTCGCAAGTCCATGGACGAGAAGGACAAGGGTTTCACCCTCGTCGAGCTCCTCGTCGTCATGATCATCATCGGCATCCTCGCCGCGATCGCCATCCCGGTCTTCATGAACCAGCGGGCCAAGGCGCGCGACACCTCCACCAAGGCCGACGTGTCGACCGTGGGCAAGGAGATCGCCACCTACTACGTCGACGGTACTGGCACGCTGACCGCCACGGTGACGGGCACCGTCCTGTCGATCACGGACGGCGCCACGACGAACCCGTACACGGCGACGATCAACCTCTCCACCGGCACCGCCCTGGGCGCGTCGGGCATCAAGTACCCGGCCTCCGGCGACAAGGCCACGACCTGGTGCGTGGACCTGACGAACCCGGACGGCAAGGTCAAGACGTTCAGCTACTCGGCTCAGAAGGGCCTGCAGAACAACGCCTGCGCCTGATGCCGTGATCGGGCGGGACCGGGGAACTCCCGGTCCCGCCCGATCTGCGTCACCCCACCATCGACGACCCGAGGAGGACCGCCCGGTGCTACGCCGTCCCGCCGACCGCGACCGCGGCTCCAGCCTGCTCGAGGTCGTCATCGCCTGCGTCCTCCTGGGCATCCTCTCCACGGCCGTCCTGACGATCGTGCTGCAGACGCAGTCGGCGGGCGAGAACAACCGCAGCCGCGTGGCCGCCGCCAACCTGGCCGCGCGCGAGATCGACATGGTCCGGGCGGAGTTCCGCCGGACCGACGACATGCCGCTCCAGATGGCAGCGGCCGGCACGCAGACGAACAAGCGCCCGCTGACGGGCGGCACCGCCGGTCAGCCGCTCGTGGTCGACGGCACGCCGTACACGGTGCGTACCTCGATGCAGTGGAACGTCACCGGCAACGCCACCTCCGCCTGCGACGGCGGCACGCTCGTGAAGTACCCGACGCTGGGCGTCACGGTCACGGTCACCTGGCCGAACATGGGCGGGATCAAGCCGGTCACCACCAGCGCGTCCCTCGCTCCCGAGAAGGGCGACGGCGTCGTGACGACCACCGACTCGTTCGTCGCCGTGCGGGTCAAGGACTCCGCCGGGGCGCCGAACCCGGGCCGCGCCGTCGCGGTCACGGGCGGCAGCACGACGGTCACCGGCACCACGGACGCGCAGGGCTGCGCGGTCGTCGAGGTCACGCCGGCAGCCGGAGGCACCTCGTACAGCGCCAAGATCACCGAGAGCGGCTACGTCGACATCGCCGGGACGCCCACCCCGTCCAAGGCCGTCGGCACGCTGCAGGCCGGCAAGCTCAACAACAGCGTCGTGTTCCAGGTCGACAAGGCGGGCACCGCCAACCTGCGCCTGGTGGACGACACCGGCGCGCAGCTGGACGCCGCGTCGGCCGCCGGCGCGCAGATCACGCTGGTGGCGTCCGAGTCCTCCGGCGCCTCGAACTCCCGCACGGTGACCGCGACCGGACCCGTCACGAGCGTCTCCGGCCTGTGGCCCACGACCTACGGCGCCTACATCGGGACGACGCCGCCCGCCGCGGGCTACACCACCCAGAAGCTCGCGCCGGGCGGCACCATCACGCTCGACGCGGTGCTGGCCACCGCCCGCCTCAGGCTGTCGGCGATGCCCGCCGGGACCACCGCCGTCTACGCGGCGCCCGCCGGGGTCACCAGCTGCACCGACCCCGCGGCGCGGCAGGTCGACCCGAACGCTGTGACCCTGCTCCCGGGCACCTGGGGCTTCTTCGCGAAGGGCCCGACCTTCGCCTGCTCGCCCGGGCCGTCCTCCGTCGCGCTCACCTCGGGCGACAACGGCGAGATCGTCTGGGGCGAGACCACCATCCGCGTCGACAACGCACCGGCAGGCACGATCTGGGCCGTCGACTCGACGCTCGTCGGTGGGACGAAGCTCACCACGTGCCCGACGGGCACCGTGACCGGCAGCGCCGTGAACCTCGACGCCGCGCGCACCGGTCCCGTCGTGATCCCGGCGGGCGGCTGGTACATCTACGTCACCAACGGACCGGCCGGCGGTCCGTGCGTCGGGGTGCCGGCCGGGCAGTACTGGAAGGTGCTGGCGTACGACGCCGACAACGTCCTGGTCTGGGCGACCACGCCGTCGACGGTCACGGCGACGAACGTCAACAAGGACCCCCGGTACTCCGTCGTCGCCTGGACCGGCGCGACCACCATGACGTGCACCAACGGGGTGCCCGCCGGAGCGACCCCGCTGACCAAGGTCGCCAGCTCCGCGAAGACCACGAGCGCGTCCGGCTCGCTCGCCGCCGGGACCTGGCAGATCTTCGTCCACGACAGCACGAACAAGACCTGCTCGCCCGCCGGCAGCGTCACCGTCGACGGGACCGGCGTCCCGTACACGGTCAACCTGAAGTCGGTGCCGTGATGGGCCGACGCATCAGGAGCGCGCTCGCTCGCCGCGACGCCGGAGCCACGCTGACGGAGATGCTCGTCGTCATGCTGATCCTGGGCATCGTCGTCGCCGCGACGGCCACGCTCACGATCAGCCTCACGCGGACCACGGCGCAGAACACGGCCCGGCAGGACCAGGTCGACGCGGCACGCACGGCGGTGGAGCGGATCAGCAAGACCACGCGCACCGCGGTCAAGCCGAGCCAGCTGCTGGGCAGCTGCTCGGCGACGTGCGAGGCGACGTCGGCCTTCTTGCAGGGTGGGGCCCTGACGACGCAGTTCTTCGCCAACCTGGACAACCCCGGGAACGCGGTCGGTCCCAGCCGGATCACCTACACGGTCGCCACGAGCGGCACCGACAAAGGCGTGCTCGTCGAGAAGGTGCAGCGGCCCGACCCGTGGACGCCGAGCTCCCTTATCAACGGCTACCAGTACTGCAACGCCGAGGCCACCGGTGCCAGCACCGACTGCAAGAACCGGCTCACCGTCCGGAAGTACACGGGCGGGGTGAGCACGGGGAAGTCCGTGTTCACGTACTGGGGCGCCGACGGCAACGAGCTCAAGCCGCCGACCGGCGGGACCCTGTCGGCCGACGACCTCAAGAAGGTGGTCGGCATCGAGGTCACGCTGACGGTCCAGAGCGCCAGCCCGACGGCGCCGAGGTCGACCACGTACATCCAGCGCATCACGCTGCCGAACGCCCAGGCGGTCATCGAGGCAGGAGAGGACGAGACGCCATGAGCCGACGGGTACGGAGGCCGGCCGGGGTGCTGCGCCGGCTCCGCGGGGACGACGAGGGCGCGGCGCTCGTCATCGTCGTCGGCTCGATGCTGGTCCTCGCGCTGCTCGCGATGACGGCGCTCACGTACACGCTGAGCAGCCAGCGGTTCGCCCGGTACGACCAGGACTTCAACGCCGCGATGAGCGCAGCCCAGTCGGGGGTCGACGAGTTCATCAGCAGGCTCGACAGCCAGGACACGTACGCGCTCCAGGTCGACTGCGCCAACCCGGCCTGGAAGGGGCCGATGCCGACGTCGACGAACAGCTGCGGCTGGGGCACCTCGACACCGGTGGGCTGGGCGCCGGTCCAGCCGGGAGCCACCGGCAAGCGCGACGCCTACTTCCACTACCAGGTCGACGCGACGAAGAAGCTCACCGAGGGCACGATCTTCCTCACGGTCACGGGCCGCTCCAACGGCGTGTACCGGACGGTGCAGGCGACCGTCGGCATGGGTGGCTCGACCGACTACGTCTACTACACGGACTTCGAGTCGGCGGACCCCTCGAACGTCCAGGCGTACCCGTCGACGCCGACACAGGCGTGCGGGCGCGACGGCACCGCGCTCGCGAAGTACTGGTACGAGAACCGCGACCCGGACCCGTGCGTCGAGATCCAGTTCATCTCGACGGACACGCTCAACGGCGACGTCTTCTCGAACGACACGATCTACAGCACGGGCGCCACGTTCCAGCAGGGCTTCGAGACCGCGGATCCCAAGTGCCAGAACGCCACGAGCAACCAGTCGACCTGGAACGCCAGCTGCCTGCGGTCCGGCAGCACCGCGAACTTCGGCGAGCAGCCCCGGTACTCCACCCCGAAGTACCTGGTGGACAACTCGACGGCGTTCGCCACGAACCCGGGCTGCCACTACTTCGGCGCCACCCGGGTGAAGTTCCTCGCCGACGGCAAGATGACCGTCTGGAACAAGACGTCGGTGAACGGCGGCAAGGCGCCCGTGGCGATCGAGCCGCCCGGCGGCAGCAAGCCGGTGTGCGGCTCGGTGGTCGACCTGAACAAGCCCGAGGGCGTCACGATCGCCGTCCCGGACGAGATGGTCATCTACGCGGCGTCGTCCGGCACGGCAAGCCGTCAGTGCTACGGCGGTGAGATCGGCGGACCGTCCGGTGCGGAGCTGCCGATCGGCAACTACACCGGCAACCCGCCGACGGGCAACAACCAGACCTACACGTACGACACGAACATGGCGGAGACCACCAAGTTCTGCGGGCAGGGCAACCTGTACGCCGAGGGCATCCTCAACGGCCGCGTGACGCTCTCCGCGGAGCAGTCGGTGATCGCCACGGGCGACCTGGTCCTCGCGGGCGGCCACACCACCGCGAGCGACGACATGCTCGGGCTCGTCGCGACCAACTCCGTGGAGGTCTTCCACCCGCGCAAGGTCACGGTGAGCTCGACGAGCACGTGCTCCAGCTGGGACAGAAGGGGCAACTGCAACGGCTGGTCGTACAGCTGGGGCAGCAAGTCCGGCGAGTCCGAGGTCACGGGGTGGCCCACCCGGTACCGGGTGCCGGGGACCACGACGAACGAGCCGTCCGACGGCATCCTCATCGCCGGGTCGATCCAGACGCTGCAGCACTCGTTCCTGGTGCAGAAGTACGACGTGGGCGGGTCCGCGGGTCAGCTTCGCGTCTGGGGCTCGATCGCCCAGCGCTGGCGCGGCATCGTCGGTGAGAACAACCAGACGGGCATGAACGGGTACTCCAAGCTCTACCAGTACGACACCCGCCTCGTGTACAGCCGGCCGCCGTACTTCCCGACCTGGGCGAACGCGCAGTGGACCCTGCGGTACAGCGGTGAGATCAACACGCCGCCCGCGATGAGAGGCTGACCGGGTGCTGCCGCTGGTCCTCGCCCTGTCCGGCCTCGTCGGGCTCGCGGTCGGGTCGTTCCTGAACGTCGTGGTGTGGCGGGTGCCGCGCGGCGAGTCCGTGGTGTCGCCGGCGAGCGCGTGCCCCCGCTGCGGGCACGCGATCCGTGGCCGGGACAACGTGCCGGTGCTGTCGTGGCTGCTGCTGCGCGGGCGCTGCCGGGACTGCGGCGAGCCGATCGCGGCCCGGTACCCGCTCGTGGAGGCCGCGACCGGGGTGCTGTTCGTGCTCGCCGCCTGGTGGTGCTGGGCCCAGGACACGCCGTGGCTGCTGCCGGCGCTGGCATACCTGGCCGCGGTGTCGCTGGCCCTGGCTCTCATCGACCTCGACGTGCACCGGCTGCCGGACGCGATCGTCCTGCCGTCCTACCCGGTGGCCCTCGCGCTGCTGGCGCTGGCGTCGTGGGCCCCGGGGTATCCGTCCGACTGGGGCGCGCTGGTGCGGGCGGTGATCGCGGGTGCCGCGCTGTTCGTGTTCTACCTCGTGGTGCTGCTGGTGTACCCCGCGGGGATGGGCTTCGGCGACGTCAAGCTCGCCGGCGTGCTCGGGCTGTACCTCGGTTGGATCGGCTGGGGTGCCGTCCTGATCGGGTGGTTCGCCACCTTCCTGCTCGGCGGGCTGTTCGCCGTCGGGCTCCTCGTGACGGGCCGGGCGAGGCGTGGCTCCGGGATCCCGTTCGGGCCGTGGATGCTCCTCGGCGCCGCGGTCGGCATCGTCGCAGGCGAGCCGCTGTGGGACGCCTATCTGGGTGCCTTCGCCTGAGTCGCCCGGGCCCCGCCTCAAGATCCGCCCCGCAGGACCGATAGACCACTCAGCGTGCCGCTCGGCACGGCAGCACGACCGACAGGAGACGGCCAGGTGGCAAAGACCCGGGTGATCGGGCTCGACATCGGCACCACCGGTGTGCGGGCGGCCGAGGTCGAGTTCGACGGCGGCGGTGCCGCCAAGGGCGCGCCGGGCCGCGTGCTGCGGGCCGGGTTCGTCCCGCTCCCGTGGGGGGCGGTGCACGACGGCGAGGTCGCCGAGCCCGCGACCGTCTCGACCGCGCTCAAGCAGCTGTGGGCCGAGAAGAAGTTCTCCAGCAAGGACGTCGTGATCGGCGTCGGCAACCAGCGCGTGCTGGTCCGCGAGCTCGACATGCCGGCGCTGCCGCCGGCGCAGCTGCGGGCGGCCCTGCCGTTCCAGGTCGAGGGCCTGATCCCGGTGGCCGCGGAGGACGCTCTGCTCGACTTCTACCCGGTCAGCTCCAGCACCGGTGCCGAGGGTCCGCAGCTGCACGGGCTGCTGGTCGCCGCGACCGCCGAGACGGTGCTCGCGAACACGCGCGCGGTCGAGCAGGCGGGGCTGCGCCCGACGATGGTGGACCTCAACGCGTTCGCGGTGGCCCGGCTGCAGACGCGGTCCGGGTTCGGTGCCGGTGTCGTCGCGTTCGTCGACATCGGCGCCCGCGTCACCAACGTCTCGATCGCCGTCGACGGGCACCCGCGCTTCGTCCGCATCCTGCCGTCTGGCGGGCACGACGTGACGGAGGCCCTGTCCAGCACGCTCGACCTGCCGCCGCAGGAGGCCGAGCGGCTCAAGCGCGAGGTCGGCGTCGGGCTCGCCACCGCGCAGGAGGACCTGGGCGCGAAGCAGATCGTCGCCGAGGTCACCACCGGCCTGGTCGACGCGGTGCGCAACACGCTCGTCTACTACGCCAGCAGCAACCCCGGAGGAGCCGTGCAGCAGATCGTCCTGTCCGGCGGAGGCGCGTTCCTCCCCGGCCTCGGGCAGTACCTCGCGAGCGCTGCCCGCGTGCAGGTCGTGGTGGGGGAGCCGCTGGCCCACCTGCCGCTGGCCAAGGGCGTCGACCCGCGCTCGCTGGGTGCCGAGCCCGCCACCTACGTGGTGCCCCTCGGTCTCGCGATGGGGGTGGCGGCATGAGCGTCATCAGCCCCACGCGGCGGCCGGACGCGGTCCCGGTCGTCAGCTGGCCGCAGGTCAACCTGCTGCCCTCCGAGGTCACCCGCGGCCGCCGCCTGGCGTCGCTGAAGAAGCTGCTCGCGCTGACCCTCCTGGTCGTCGTCCTGATCGGCATGCTCGGCTACGCCGGCTCGCTGTGGCTCGCGGGCCAGGCGGCCGACGAGCTGGCGACGGTGCAGGCCGAGACCACCAGGCTGCAGGCCGAGAAGGAGCAGTACGCGGAGGTGCCGCAGACGCTGTCGGCCATCGACGCGGCGAAGGCGGCGCGGCAGCAGGCCATGTCGACGGAGATCCTCTGGCCCGACTACCTCGAGGCCATGCGGGCGGTCACGCCGGCGGGCGTCTCGTACGACACCATCGCCGTCAACGCGGGCACGCCGGCGCAGCCCTACACCGGCAGCGTCGACGCCCTGACCACGGGCACGATCGGGCAGATCACCTTCACCGCCCGCTCGCTGACCCTGCCGGACACCGCAGCGTGGATCGACGCGATCGAGACCGTGCCGGGTCTGACCAACCCCTGGTTCTCGTCCGCGACCCTGAGCGAGGAGGAGGGCGTCGTCTACTACCAGGTGACGGCGACCGTCGACCTGCTCCCGTCGGCCCTCTCGGGCCGTTTCGAGCCGGAGGCCGAGTGATGCGCCAGCTGAGCGCGAAGGTGTGGATCGCCGGGACCGTCTTCCTGGCGCTGGTGCTGCTGGCGGGCGTCTGGCTGCTGCTCGTCGAGCCGGTGATGACCAAGGCCGCCGAGGACACCATGTCGGCCGAGCAGCAGCGGCAGCAGAACGACCTCCTCGAGCTGGAGATCGTCAAGCTCGCCGACGACTTCACGCACCTCGACGAGTTCAAGGCCGAGCTGGCCGCCCTGCGCCTCGAGATGCCGGTGACCGGCGACGGCGCGAGCATCAGCCGCGAGCTGCAGGCGCTGGCGACCGCGTCCGGCGTCACGATCACGTCGGTGGCCCCGAGCGTGCCGCAGGTGTTCGTCTCCGCAGCCGCCGCGGCCGCCCCGGTCGCGGACGCCGCCGCCGAGGACACCACGACGACCGAGGTGACGGACGACGCCGCCGCCACGACGGCGCCGGCCCCGACCGCGGTGTCCGGGCTCTACACGGTGCCGATCACCATCAACTCGGTGGGGTCCTACGACGGCTCCGTGGCGTTCCTGCGCTCGGTGCAGAGCAACGCGAGCCGCCTGTACCTGGTGTCGTCGATCACCGCGCAGACCCAGGAGGCCCAGGGTGCCAGCGGCGGTCGGCCGGCGACGGCCGCGGGCGACGTGGAGCTCACCATCACCGGCTACGCCTACGTCCTGACCGACGGGTCGACCGTCGTGGTCGAGCCGGAGACGGGCGCCGCCCTGCCGGTCCCGTCGGGCCAGCCCAACCCGTTCGCCCCGGTCGGCTGACCGCGGCACCCCAGCACCACCCCAGCACCACCCCGCGCCCCGGCCCACGACGTGGACCGGGGCGCGGTCGTGCGCCCGCGACATGGGAGGATCCCGGACATGCTCCGTTGGTTGACGTCCGGTGAGTCGCACGGTCCCGCCCTGGTGGGCGTCCTGGAGGGCCTCCCCGCGGGGGTCGAGGTCGAGTCGGCCCACATCCGGGACGCGCTGGCGCGCCGGCGGCTGGGCTACGGCCGCGGCGCGCGCATGAAGTTCGAGCAGGACGAGGTGCGCATCCTCGGCGGCGTGCGCCTGGGCGAGTCCCAGGGCGGCCCGGTGGCGATCGAGATCGGCAACACCGAGTGGCCGAAGTGGGTCGACGTGATGTCGTCCGACCCGGTGGACGACCCGGAGAAGCTGAACCGCGCCCGCAACGCCCCGCTGACGCGCCCCCGCCCGGGCCACGCGGACCTGGTGGGCATGCGCAAGTACGCGTTCGACGACGCGCGCCCGGTGCTGGAGCGGGCCTCGGCGCGGGAGACCGCGGCCCGGGTCGCGCTGGGCACGGTCGCGGCGCGGTTCCTGGAGCAGGCGGCGGGCGTGCGGCTGGTGTCGCACGTCGTCGGCATCGGCCCGGTGAGCGCCCCGGAGGACGCGACGCTGCCGACCCCCGACGACGTGGCGGCGCTGGACGGCGACCCGGTGCGCTGCTTCGACGCGGCGACGTCGGCGGCGATGGTCGCGGAGATCGACCAGTGCCACAAGGACGGCGACACGCTCGGCGGCGTGGTCGAGGTGCTCGTGTACGGGCTGCCGTCCGGCCTCGGCTCGTACGTGCACGCCGACCGGCGCCTCGACGCGCGGCTCGCGGGCGCGCTCATGGGCATCCAGGCGATCAAGGGCGTCGAGGTCGGCGACGGCTTCCGCACGGCGACGCGCCGGGGCTCGCAGGCGCACGACGAGATGGAGCGCGACGCCGACGGCCTGATCCGGCGCCGCACCAACCGCGCGGGCGGCATCGAGGGCGGCATGACCAACGGCGAGGTCCTGCGGGTCCGCGCCGCGATGAAGCCGATCTCGACGGTGCCGCGCGCGCTGGCGACGGTCGACACCGCGACGGGCGAGCCGGCCCAGGCGCAGCACCAGCGCTCCGACGTCTGCGCGGTCCCGCCGGCGGCCGTGGTGGCCGAGGCGATGGTCGCCCTCGTGGTCGCGGACGCGCTGCTCGAGAAGACCGGCGGCGACTCGGTCGGCGAGGTGCGCCGCAACCTCGAGGCGTACGTCGCGTCGATCCCCGACCTGCTGCGATGACCTCCGCCGGCACCGGCGCCCGCCCGCGCGTCGTCCTGGTCGGCCCGCCCGGCTCGGGCAAGTCGACGGTCGCCCAGGCGCTCGCGCGGCGGTGGCAGCTCGCACCGCGGGACACCGACGCCGACGTGGAGGCGGCGGCCGGCAAGCCGGTCGCGGAGATCTTCGTGGACGACGGGGAGCCGCGGTTCCGCGAGCTCGAGCACGAGGCGGTGCGGGTCGCCCTGGCCGAGCACGACGGGGTGCTGGCGCTCGGCGGCGGTGCTGTGCTGCACCCGGCGACGCAGGACGCGCTGGCGGCGTACCGGGACGCGGGCGGCGTGGTGGTGTTCCTCGACGTGACGCTGCGGCACGCCGCGCCGCGGGTGGGGTTCAACCAGTCCCGTCCGCTGCTGCTCGGCAACCCGCGGGCCCGGTGGCAGGCGCTGATGGACGAGCGGCGGCCGGTGTACCAGCGGGTCGCGACGCTCGTCGTGTCGACGGACGGCATCACCCCCGCCCAGGTGGCGGAGCGGATCGAGGAGGCGCTGGCGGACCAGCGCGGCGGGAGCGAGGGCGGACGATGAGCGGCACGCGCACGGTCGAGGTCAGCGGCGAGCGGCCGTACGACGTGGTGATCGGCCGGCACCTGCTGGGCGAGCTGCCGCGCCTGCTCGGCGAGGGCGTCCGCAAGGTCCTGGTCATCCACCCCGCGGCGCTGGCGACGACCGCCGACGCCGTGCGCGACGACCTGACGGCCCACGGCTACGAGGCGCTGCTCGCCGAGGTGCCGGACGCGGAGCCGGCGAAGTCGGCCCAGGTGGCCGCGTTCTGCTGGCAGGTGCTCGGGCAGGCGGACTTCACGCGCAGCGACGCGATCATCGGGCTCGGCGGCGGCGCGACGACGGACCTCGCGGGGTTCGTCGCGTCCACCTGGCTGCGCGGCGTCAAGGTCGTGCACGTGCCGACGACCCTGCTGGCGATGGTCGACGCCGCGGTCGGCGGCAAGACCGGGATCAACACGGTCGAGGGCAAGAACCTGGTGGGGACGTTCCACGCCCCGGCCGGGGTGCTGTGCGACCTGGCGTCGCTGGAGAGCATGCCGAAGCACGACTACGTCGCCGGGCTCGCCGAGGTCGTGAAGTGCGGGTTCATCGCGGACCCGCGCATCCTCGAGCTGGTCGAGCAGCACGGGCCGGAGATCACCGACCCGGTGCGGGCCGCGGGCTCCGAGGTGCTGGCCGAGCTGGTCGAGCGCGCCGTCGCCGTGAAGGCCAGGGTCGTGGGGGAGGACCTCCGGGAGGCCGGGCTGCGGGAGATCCTCAACTACGGGCACACCCTGGGGCACGCGATCGAGCACGTCGAGCGGTACTCGTGGCGGCACGGCGCGGCGGTGTCCGTCGGCATGGTCTACGCGGCGGAGCTCGCGCGCCTGGCCGGCCGGCTGGACGACGCGGTCGTGGCGCGGCACCGGTCGATCCTCTCGGGCCTCGGCCTGCCGACCACGTACCGCGGCGACCGGTGGGACCAGCTGCACGCGGCGATGCGGCGGGACAAGAAGACCCGCGGGGACCTGCTGCGGTTCGTGGTGCTGGAGGACGTCGCGCGGCCGGCGCGGCTGGAGGGCCCGGACCCGACGCTGCTGGTCGCGGCGTACGCGGAAATCTCGGAGGGCGCGAGCACCCCGCGGGGGCTGTCGCTCGGCTGAGCACCGACAGGGCTGCGTCCTTGTCCGCGCGCCGCACAAGCTCTCAGCCTTGTAGCGCGCCGTACAAGGTCCACGCCTTGTAAGCGCACGTACAAGGCCCTAGCCTTGTCCGCATGTGGGTGCTGACGATCGACCAGGAGGGCAGCCGGACCGTCGGCGACCGGGTGTCCGACCTGCTCGCGGGCCTCGCCGCCGACTCCCCGCTCACCCGCGCCGCGCAGGACGCGGTCGTCCTGCCGTTCGAGCGGACGGTCGGCGACGAGGTCCAGGGCGTGCTCGCCGACCCCGGCCTGGTCGTCGCCCTCACGCTGCACCTGGTGCGGGCCGGCGGCTGGAGCGTCGGCATCGGCGCGGGCCCGGTCGACCGGCCGCTCCCGGCGTCGTCGCGCGAGGCGTCCGGCGCCGCGTTCATCCACGCCCGCGAGGCCGTCGACGCGGCGAAGTCCCGGGCGCGCACCGTGCCGGTCGCCGTGCGCGGCGCGCGGCCGGACGTGGCGGCCGAGGCGGAGGCGGTGCTCACCCTGCTCGGCGCGGTCGTCGCCCGCCGGACCCCCGCCGGCTGGTCCGTGGCCGACCGGATGACCACCGAGCCCGGGGGAGCGGCCCCGCGCCAGGAGGACGTCGCAGCGGCGCTCGGCATCAGCCAGCAGGCCGTGAGCGAGCGGCTGCGCACCGCCCTGTGGTTCGAGGAGGTCGCCGCCCGGCCGGCCGCGGCGCGCCTGCTCCGGCTCGCCGCCGCGACCGATGACGATGGGCACCCGGGCCGGACCGAGGAGGACGCGTGACACCGCTGTGGGGCGCCGTCGTCGTCGTGGCCGCGCTGGCGGTCAGCGCGGGGCTCGGGTGGGTCGCCGCCGCCGGCGTGCTGGTGCTGGCCGACCGGACGGGCGGTGGCCGCAGGCGGGCCCCGCGGGGGTCGCGTCGCCGACCGCGCGCCGCGGACGACCAGCCCGCCCGCTCCGCCGACGACGGGCCCGACGGCGACCGCGCCCGGGCGAAGCTGCGCGGCGGCACCTGGATCGGCGTCCTGGAGCGGCTCGCCGTCACCGGCACGCTGCTCGCCGGCGAGCCCGGCGGCGTCGCGGTCGTCGTGGCGATCAAGGGCCTCGGCCGCTACCCGGAGCTGCGCACCGGAGACGACCCGGCCGTGTCCGAGCGGTTCGTCATCGGGACGCTGGCGTCCCTGGTGTGGGCGGCGGGCCTCGGCGTGCTGGGCCGCTGGCTGCTGACGCGCTGAGCACGGCGCGCAGCGGCCGTCCGCTCCTGCACGGTACGATGGTCGGCGGCCCAGCCCCGTCCCGCCTCGCGGACGCCCGTGGCGGCCGACCGACGCACCCCAGGACAGGAAGCAGCGACACGTGGCGACGACGAACGACCTGAAGAACGGCACCGTGCTGAAGATCGACGGCCAGCTCTGGACGGTCATCGAGTTCCAGCACGTGAAGCCCGGCAAGGGCGGTGCGTTCGTCCGGACCAAGCTCAAGAACGTGCTGTCGGGCAAGGTCGTCGACCGCACGTTCAACGCGGGCCTGAAGATCGAGACCGCGAACGTCGACAAGCGCGACATGCAGTACCTGTACAAGGACGGCGACGACTTCGTGTTCATGGACACGGACACCTACGACCAGATCACCGTCCCGGCGGCGACCGTGGGCGACGCCGCGAACTTCATGCTCGAGAGCACGAACGCGATGGTCGCGACCAACGAGGGCGTGCCGCTCTACGTCGAGCTGCCGCCGTCGGTCACGCTCATGGTGACGTACACCGAGCCCGGCCTGCAGGGCGACCGCTCCTCGGCCGGCACGAAGCCCGCGACGCTGGAGACCGGCTACCAGATCCAGGTCCCGCTGTTCCTGGAGTCGGACACCAAGGTCAAGGTCGACACCCGTGACGGCAGCTACCTGGGTCGCGTGAACGACTGACGTGGGTGCACGCACCAAGGCCCGCAAGCGGGCCCTCGACGTCCTCTTCGAGGCGGAGCAGCGCCGGCTCGACCCGCTGACCCTGCTCGCGGACCGGATCGCCCAGCCCGGCACCGAGGCGGCGCTGCCGCAGTACTCGGTCGAGCTGGTCGAGGGCGTGCAGGCGCAGCGGGCGCGGATCGACGAGGTCATCGCCACGCACTCGCACGGCTGGACGATCGAGCGCATGCCGGCCGTCGACAGGGAGCTCCTCCGGATCGGCGCCTGGGAGATCCTGTTCAACGACGACGTGCCCGACGCGGTCGCCGTGGACGAGGCCGTCGAGCTCGCGCGCAGCCTGTCCACGGACGAGAGCCCGGGCTTCGTGAACGGCCTCCTGGGCCGCCTGGTCGACCTCAAGCCGACCCTGCTGGCCTGACGCCCCCATCGCCTCGCACGGCCCCCTGCCCTCCCGGGCGGGGGGCCGTCGTGCGTCCGGGCGCGGGCGTGGTGAGGGTCACGGGCCGCCCGGCGTGGACGCCACCGCCCCCGCGTCGGTGCGCCCTGTAAGGTGCCCGGGACAGGCATTCCTTTAACACCGTCCAGTGAGGCGGGGAAGGAGCGGCCCGGATGACCTCCGGTACCCCCGTGCCCGGCGACGACAGCGTCGCAGGCACCACCGCGACCGTCGTGCTCGGCGAGCAGGACGTGGCCCGCGCGCTGACGCGCATCGCCCACGAGATCCTCGAGCGCAACAAGGGCGGCGACGACCTCGTCGTCCTCGGCATCCCGACCCGCGGCGTCCCGCTGGCGCACCGGCTGGCCGAGCGGCTGGCGGCCGTCGAGCCCGGCCTGGTCGCGGAGCAGATCGTCGGCAGCCTCGACGTCACGATGTACCGCGACGACCTGGCGCAGCACCCCACCCGCACGATCGGCGCGACGAGCGTCCCCGCGGGCGGCATCGACGGCAAGGTCGTGGTGCTGGTCGACGACGTGCTGTACTCCGGCCGCACGATCCGCGCGGCGCTGGACGCCCTGAACGACCTGGGCCGCCCGCGCGCGGTGCAGCTCGCGGCGCTGGTCGACCGGGGGCACCGGGAGCTGCCGATCCGGGCGGACTTCGTCGGGAAGAACCTCCCGACGTCGACGGTCGAGCGCGTCCGCGTGCTCATGGCCGAGACCGACGGCCGCACCGCCGTGCTGATCGAGGGGGGCGCGCGATGAGGCACCTGCTCTCGACGACGGACCTGGACCGCGCGGCGGCGATCCGCGTGCTGGACACGGCCGCCCAGATGGCCGCGACGCAGGGCCGGCAGATCAAGAAGCTCCCGACGCTGCGCGGCCGCACGGTGGTGAACCTGTTCTTCGAGGACTCCACTCGCACGCGCATCTCGTTCGAGACGGCCGCCAAGCGGCTGAGCGCGGACGTCATCAACTTCTCGGCCAAGGGGTCGAGCGTGTCCAAGGGCGAGTCGCTCAAGGACACCGCGCTGACCCTGCAGGCGATGGGCGCGGACGCGATCGTGATCCGGCACCAGGCGTCGGGCGCGCCGCACACCCTCGCGCACGCCGGCTGGACCGAGGCCGCGGTGGTCAACGCCGGCGACGGGATGCACCAGCACCCCACGCAGGCGCTCCTGGACGCGTTCACCATCCGGCGGCACCTCACGGGCGACGCGGCCAACCCGGACGGCGTCGGCAACGACCTCGCCGGGCTGCACGTCGCGGTGGTCGGGGACGTCCTGCACAGCCGCGTCGCCCGGTCGAACGTCGACCTGCTGCACACGCTCGGCGCCCGGGTGACCCTGGTCGCGCCGCCGACGCTGCTGCCCGTCGGCGTGGGCCCGTGGCCGGCGGAGGTGTCCTACCGGCTGGACGACGTGCTCGCCCAGGGCCCGGACGCGGTGATGATGCTCCGCGTGCAGCGCGAGCGGATGTCGACGGCGGGCGGCGGGTTCTTCCCGAGCCCGCTGGAGTACACGCGGCTGTACGGCCTCGACGCGCGCCGCCTCGCGACCCTGCCCGACCACGCGATCGTGCTGCACCCCGGCCCGATGAACCGCGGGCTGGAGATCTCGGCGGACGCGGCCGACTCCCCGCGCGCGGTGATCGTCGAGCAGGTCGCGAACGGCGTGGCGGTGCGGATGGCCGTGCTGTACCTGCTGCTCGCGGGCGACGGCGACACCGGCGCGGCGCCCGCCACCGGCGCGGTGCCCACGATCCAGACCCGCACGACCACCGAGGTGAGCGCACGATGACCACGCAGTACCTGCTCAAGGACGTGGCCCCGCTCGGTGGCGAGCGCACGGACGTGCTGATCGCCGGCGGCCTGGTCGCGGCGATCGGCGCGGAGGCGGGGGACGCGAGCGAGAACGCTCCCGACGACCTGCACGTGATCGACGCGACCGGCATGGTGCTGCTGCCCGGCCTGGTCGACCTGCACACCCACCTGCGCGAGCCCGGGCGGGAGGACGCCGAGACCATCGCGTCCGGCACGCGCGCCGCGGCGGTCGGCGGGTTCACCGCGGTGCACGCGATGGCGAACACGACCCCGACGCAGGACACGGCGGGCGTGGTGGAGCAGGTGTGGCGGCTCGGCCGCGAGGCCGGCTGGGTCGACGTGCACCCGGTCGGCGCCGTGAGCGTCGGGCTGGCGGGGGAGCACCTGGCCGAGCTGGGCGCGATGGCCGACTCGGCCGCCCGCGTCCGGGTGTTCTCCGACGACGGGAAGTGCGTGCACGACCCCGTGCTGATGCGCCGCGCGCTGGAGTACGTGAAGGCGTTCGACGGGGTCGTCGCCCAGCACGCCCAGGAGCCGCGGCTCACCGAGGGCGCCCAGATGCACGAGGGCGTGGTATCCGCGGAGATCGGCCTGGCCGGCTGGCCCGCGGTGGCGGAGGAGGCGGTGATCGCCCGCGACGTGCTGCTGGCCGAGCACGTCGGCTCGCGGCTGCACGTCTGCCACCTGTCGACCGCCGGCTCGGTGGAGATCATCCGCTGGGCCAAGTCCCGCGGCATCGACGTGACCGCCGAGGTGACGCCGCACCACCTGGTCCTCACCGACGAGGAGGCGCGCGGCTACGACCCGGTGTTCAAGGTGAACCCGCCGCTGCGCACGCAGGCCGACGTGGACGCGGTCCGCGCGGGGCTCGCGGACGGGACGATCGACATCGTCGCGACCGACCACGCCCCGCACACCCGCGAGGACAAGGACTGCGAGTGGGCGGCCGCCGCGTTCGGCATGACCGGCCTGGAGACCGCGCTGTCCGTCGTGCAGCAGACGATGGTCGACACCGGCCGCATGACCTGGGCGGACGTCGCCCGGGTGCTGTCGGCGAACCCGGCGCGCATCGGCCGCGTCGAGGGCCACGGCCGCCCCGTGGCCGTGGGGGAGCCCGCGAACCTCGTGCTGGTCGACCCCGCCGCCCGCCGGGTGGTCGAGCCGGAGCAGCAGGCGACCGCCTCGGCGAACTCGCCGCTGCGCGGCCGGGAGCTCCCGGGCCGGGTCGTCGCGACGTTCCTGCGCGGGCGCGCCACGGTGCTCGACGGCGTGCCGCAGGACGACGCGACCGGCAGCCGGCACGGCGCGCCGTTCGCCGCGGGGCGGGTGACGCCCTGATGCCGCCCTGGCTCTCCGTCACGATCCTCGTCGTGCTCGGCGTCGCCCTGCTGCTCGGCATGGTGAAGGGCTGGCGGCGCCTGCAGCGCGGCACGAGCGAGGTCCCCGCCCCGCCGGCGGTCCCGGACGAGGCGGAGCTCGGCGCCGCTCGGACCGCCGCGTTCGACGGCGTCTACGTCTCGAGCACCCGCGCGGGCGACTGGCTGGACCGGGTCGGCGCGCACGGCCTCGGCGTACGGTCCGTCGCCCAGGTGCAGGTGCACGACGCGGGCGTGGTCGTACGACGACGAGGCGCGCCGGACGTGTTCGTCCCGCGCGCGGCGCTGCGCGCGGTCGGCACGTCCGGCGGCATGGCCGGAAAGGTGGTCGGCGGGGAGGGCCTGGTCGTGCTGACCTGGGTGCCCGACCCGCAGCGCGACCCCCGCGGCCTCGACACGGGCCTGCGCCTGCGGCACCCGCACGAGCGGGACGAGCTGCGCGCGGCCGCCCAGGAACTGATCGGATCGACGCCCGCCGCGAGCGGGCCGGAGGAGACACGATGACGGACGCACTGCTGGTCCTCGAGGACGGGCGGACGTTCGCCGGCGAGTCCTACGGGGCCACCGGCCAGACCTGGGGCGAGATCGTCTTCAACACCGGCATGACCGGGTACCAGGAGACGCTCACCGACCCCAGCTACCACCGCCAGATCGTCGTGATGACGGCGCCGCACATCGGCAACACCGGCGTGAACGACGAGGACCCGGAGTCGGGCCGCATCTGGGTGTCCGGCTACGTGGTGCGCGACCCCGCGCGCCGCGCGTCGAGCTGGCGGTCCCGCCGGACGCTCGACGAGGAGCTGGCCGCGCAGGGCGTCGTCGGCATCTCCGGCGTCGACACCCGGGCGCTGACCCGGCACCTGCGCGAGCGCGGCGTGATGCGAGCGGCCATCGTGTCCGGCGACGCGCTGCTCGACGCCGCGGGCCGCCCGCGCGCCGCCGAGGACCTGGTCACCGAGGTGCGCGAGCGCCCGCAGATGGCCGGCGCCGACCTGGCGGGCGAGGTCTCGACCGACGCCGCGTACGTCGTCCCGGCGCTCGGCCCGGACGGGCAGCCGCTCACCGAGCCCGTGGCGCGCGTCGCCGCGGTGGACCTCGGCATCAAGTCGATGACCCCGCAGCGGATGGCCGAGCGGGGCATCGAGGTGCACGTGCTGCCCGCGCTGTCGTCGATCGACGACGTGCTCGCGACCGCCCCCGACGGCGTGTTCTTCTCGAACGGCCCCGGCGACCCGGGTGCCGCGACGCACGAGGTCGAGCTGCTCCGCGAGGTGCTGGACCGGAGGATCCCGTTCTTCGGCATCTGCTACGGAAACCAGATCCTCGGCCGGGCCCTCGGGTACGGGACCTACAAGCTCGGCTACGGGCACCGCGGCGTGAACCAGCCGGTGCTCGACCGCGCCACCGGCCGGGTGGAGATCACCGCGCACAACCACGGCTTCGCCGTCGACGCCCCGCTCGACGAGGTGTCGGTCGCCCCGCACGACGGCGGCCGCTACGGCCGGGTCACGGTCTCGCACGTCGACCTGAACGACGACGTGGTGGAGGGCCTCGCGGCGCTCGACCTGCCCGCGTTCTCCGTCCAGTACCACCCGGAGGCCGCGGCCGGCCCGCACGACGCCGCCTACCTGTTCGACCGGTTCCTCGACCTGATGCGCGACCCGGCCGCCGGCGCCGCCGCCGCCGGTCAGGCCACCGACCCCGCGACCCCGAAGGGAGCCGGCGCCTGATGCCTCGCCGCACCGACATCCACAGCGTCCTCGTCATCGGCTCCGGCCCGATCGTCATCGGCCAGGCCGCCGAGTTCGACTACTCCGGCACCCAGGCGTGCCGCGTGCTCAAGGAGGAGGGCCTGCGGGTCGTCCTCGTGAACTCCAACCCGGCCACGATCATGACCGACCCGGAGTTCGCCGACGCCACCTACGTCGAGCCGATCACGACCGAGGTCCTCACCACGATCATCGCCAAGGAGCGCCCGGACGCGATCCTGCCGACGCTGGGCGGCCAGACCGCGCTCAACGCCGCGATCGCGCTGGACGAGGCCGGCGTGCTCGAGCAGTACGGCGTCGAGCTGATCGGCGCGAACATCCCCGCCATCCAGAAGGGCGAGGACCGCGAGCAGTTCAAGCAGGTGGTCGAGGTCTGCGGCGGCGAGTCCGCGCGGTCCGCGATCGTGCACACCATCGACGACGCGCTGGCCGCCGTGCAGGACCTCGGCTACCCCGTGGTCGTGCGCCCGTCGTTCACGATGGGCGGGCTGGGCTCCGGCATCGCCTACGACGAGGCCGACCTGCGCCGGATCGTCGGCCAGGGCCTGCACTACTCGCCGACCACCGAGGTGCTCCTGGAGGAGTCGATCCTCGGCTGGAAGGAGTACGAGCTCGAGCTGATGCGCGACAAGAACGACAACGTCGTGGTCGTCTGCTCTATCGAGAACGTCGACCCGGTCGGCGTGCACACCGGCGACTCCGTCACCGTGGCCCCGGCGCTGACCCTGACGGACCGCGAGTTCCAGCGGCTGCGCGACATCGGCATCGCGGTCATCCGCGAGGTCGGCGTCGACACCGGCGGCTGCAACATCCAGTTCGCGATCCACCCGGACACCGGCCGGATCATCGTCATCGAGATGAACCCGCGCGTGTCCCGCTCCTCCGCGCTGGCGTCGAAGGCCACCGGGTTCCCGATCGCGAAGATCGCCGCCCGACTGGCCGTCGGCTACACGCTGGACGAGATCCCGAACGACATCACGGGCTCCACCCCGGCCTCCTTCGAGCCCACGCTCGACTACGTCGTGGTCAAGGTGCCGCGGTTCGCGTTCGAGAAGTTCCCGGCGGCCGACCCGACGCTCACCACGACCATGAAGTCGGTCGGCGAGGCGATGGCCCTCGGACGCAACTTCACCGAGGCGCTCGGCAAGGCGATGCGGTCCCTGGACCGGAAGGGGTCGACGTTCCACTGGGACGACGAGCCGCTGACCGGGGAGGCGCTCGACGCGCTCGTCGGGACCATCTCGCGGCCGACCGAGCACCGCCTGGTCGACGTCCAGCAGGTGCTCCGCGCCGGCGTCACGGTCGACGAGGTGTACGCCCGCACGGGGATCGACCCCTGGTTCCTCGACCAGGTGCAGCTGATCAACGAGGTGGCCGCCGAGACGGCCGCCGCGCCGGAGCTGAGCCGCGCCGTGCTCGCCCGCGCCAAGCGGCACGGGCTGTCGGACACGCAGATCGCAGCGCTGCGCGGGGACAGCGAGGACGTCGTGCGCGGCGTCCGGCACGCCCTGGGCGTCCGGCCGGTCTACAAGACGGTCGACACCTGCGCCGCCGAGTTCGCCGCCCGCACGCCGTACCACTACTCGTCCTACGACGAGGAGACGGAGATCGCCCCGCGCGAGCGTCCCGCGGTGCTGATCCTCGGCTCGGGCCCGAACCGCATCGGCCAGGGCATCGAGTTCGACTACTCGTGCGTGCACGCGACGCTGGCGCTCAAGGGCGAGTTCGAGACCGTCATGGTCAACTGCAACCCCGAGACGGTGTCCACCGACTACGACACGGCGGACCGCCTGTACTTCGAGCCGCTGACGTTCGAGGACGTCCTCGAGGTCTACGAGGCCGAGAAGGCCGCCGGACCGGTCGCGGGCATCATCGTGCAGCTCGGCGGCCAGACCCCGCTGTCGCTCGCGCAGCGGCTGGAGGACGCGGGCCTGCCGATCCTGGGCACGCCCCCGAAGGCCATCGACGCCGCCGAGGACCGCGGGGCGTTCGGCGCCGTGCTGGCCGCCGCGGTGCTGCCCGCGCCGGCGTTCGGCACCGCGACGACGCTGCCCGTGGCGCGCGAGACGGCCGCCCGCATCGGCTACCCGGTGCTGGTCCGCCCGTCCTACGTGCTCGGCGGCCGCGGCATGGAGATCGTGTACTCCGACGAGCAGCTGACCGAGTACGTCGAGCGGGCGCTGGCCGACGCCACCGCGCGGGGCGGCTCGCTGCCCCCGCTGCTGATCGACCGGTTCCTGGACGACGCCATCGAGATCGACGTCGACGCGCTGTACGACGGCACCGAGCTGTTCCTCGGCGGCGTCATGGAGCACATCGAGGAGGCCGGCATCCACTCCGGCGACTCCGCGTGCGTGCTCCCGCCGGTGACGCTGTCGGAGGCCGAGCTGCAGCGCATCCGCACCTCGACCGAGGCGATCGCGTCGGGCGTCGGCGTGCGCGGGCTGCTCAACATCCAGTTCGCGCTGGTCTCCGACGTGCTCTACGTCCTGGAGGCGAACCCGCGGGCGTCCCGCACGGTGCCGTTCGTCTCGAAGGCCACCGGGGTGCCGCTGGCCAAGGCGGCGGCGCTCATCATGACGGGCCGGTCGATCGCGGACCTGCGCCGCGAGGGCGTCCTGCCCGCCGACGACGCGAGCGTCCTGGACCTGGACGCGCCGATCGCCGTGAAGGAGGCCGTGCTGCCGTTCAAGCGGTTCCGCACCGGCGACGGCACGGTGGTCGACACCGTGCTCGGCCCGGAGATGCGGTCCACCGGCGAGGTCATGGGCTTCGACACCGACTTCCCGACGGCGTTCGCGAAGTCCCAGTCGGCGGCCTTCGGCGGTCTGCCGACGTCCGGCAAGGCGTTCATCTCGGTGGCCGACCGGGACAAGCGCTCGATCGTGTTCCCGGTCAAGCGCCTGGTCGAGCTCGGGTTCGAGATCCTCGCGACCGAGGGCACCGCGACGGTGCTGAAGCGCAACGGCATCGCGTCGACCGTCGTCCGGAAGTTCTCGCGGGGCCGCGGCCCGGCGGGGGAGCCGACGATCGTCGACCTCATCACCGCCGGCGAGGTCGAGATGGTCGTCAACACGCCGTCCGGCCAGGGCGCCCGCGCCGACGGGTACGAGATCCGCGCGGCCACGACCGCGGCCGACAAGGCCATCGTGACCACGGTGCAGCAGCTCGGTGCCGCGGTGCAGGCCATCGAGGCCGTCACCGCGGGCCCGTTCCGGGTCGCGAGCCTGCAGGAGCACGACGCGGCCACCGCGGCACGCCGGGCCGCGGTCGCGGAGGCCCGTGCGGAGGCGGCCGGCGCGGCGGCGGTGACGGCGTGAGGCCGTTCGGCGCCCGCCTCGCGGCGGCGACGGCCGAGCACGGCCCGCTGTGCGTCGGCATCGACCCGCACGTCTCGCTGCTCGATGCGTGGGGGCTGCCGGACTCCGCCGAGGGTCTGCGCCGGTTCGCGCTGACCGTCATGGAGGCCGTCGGCGGGCGGGTCGCCGCGGTGAAGCCGCAGTCGGCGTTCTTCGAGCGGCACGGGTCCGCGGGCGTCGCCGTGCTGGAGGAGGTCGTGGCCGCCGGCCGGGACACCGGCACGCTGGTCGTCGTGGACGCCAAGCGCGGGGACATCGGCTCGACCATGGGCGCCTACGCGGACGCGTACCTGCGCGACGGGTCGCCCCTGGCCGGCGACGCGCTGACGGTGTCGCCGTACCTGGGGTTCGGCTCGCTGGCGCCGGCGGTCGAGGCGGCCCTGGCCACGGGACGCGGGCTGTTCGTGCTCGCGCTGACCTCCAACCCCGAGGGGCCCGCGGTGCAGCACGCCCGCGACGCCGACGGGGTGGCGGTCGCGGACCGGGTCGCGCGGGAGGCGGCCGAGGCCAACGCGGCGGAGCTCGCGCGGGCCGGGGGCGACCTCGGGTCCGTCGGTCTGGTCGTCGGGGCCACCATCGGCGACGCGGCGGCCCGCCTCGGGGTCGACCTCGCGGCCGTCCGGGGCCCGCTCCTGGCGCCCGGCGTCGGCGCGCAGGGAGCCGGCCCGGCGGAGCTGGCCGCGGTGTTCGGCGCCGCCCGCTCGGCGGTGCTCGCGTCGAGCTCCCGCGGGGTGCTCGCGGCGGGCCCGGACCCCCGGGCGCTCCGGGACGCCGCCCGCGCGGCGGCGGACGCGGCGGGCGCGGCCCTGCGCTGACCCGCCCGCACCCGGGGCACCCGCGGGCACCCGCGGGCACCCGCGCCGATCGCGCCCCGTGGCCGGGACCGCGCCTTCTGCAGGGGGCGCGGTCCCGGCCACGGGGCGCAGTCGGTGCGCCCGGCGTCCGGGCGGACCGGGGCCCCGGGGGAAGGCCGCCCGGTGCGACACGCTGCGGGGACGTGCCGGACCGGCCATCCCGTGCCATCCTCGGGAGATGGGGTCCGCGGGGCCCGGTGCGACGTCGCACCGGGGGCTGAGGATCACGTACGTTTCATGCCCCTGCCTCCTGACAGTGACGAGAAGGTGACTCACGTGGCACTTCCGACTCTCACCCCCGAGCAGCGCGCCGCGGCCCTCGAGAAGGCCGCCGCCGCCCGCCAGGCACGTGCGGAGGTCAAGAACCGGCTCAAGTACTCCCAGGGCACGCTGTCCGAGGTGATCGCGCAGGGCCAGAAGGACGAGACGATCGGCAAGCTCAAGGTCCTGGCGCTGCTGGAGTCCCTGCCCGGAGTGGGTAAGGTCAAGGCGCGCCAGATCATCACCGAGATCGGGATCTCCGAGACCCGTCGCGTGCGCGGCCTCGGCCCGCACCAGGTGAAGGCGCTCGTCGACCGGTTCGGGTGAACCGGCCGCCGGTCCCGTCCCCGGCCCCGCGAGGGGCCGCACAACTCCAGGAGCACCGCACAGCATGACGACGACGCGCGCCCGGCTGACCGTCCTCGCCGGACCGACCGCCGTCGGCAAGGGCACCGTGTCCGCCGACCTGCGCGCCCGGTACCCGCAGGTCTGGCTGTCGGTCTCGGCCACGACCCGGGCACCGCGGCCCGGGGAGGTCGACGGGGTGCACTACCACTTCGTGTCCGCCGAGGAGTTCGACGCGATGGTGGCGGGCGGTGAGCTGCTGGAGTGGGCGGTCGTGCACGGCCGCAACCGGTACGGCACCCCCCGGCGGCCGGTCGAGGAGCGCCTGGCCGCCGGGGAGCCCGCCCTGCTGGAGATCGACCTGCAGGGCGCGCGCCAGGTGCGCACGACCATGCCGGACGCGCAGTTCGTGTTCCTCGCGCCGCCGTCGATGGAGGAGCTGGTCCGCCGCCTGGTCGGGCGGGGGACCGAGGACGAGGAGGAGCGGGCACGCCGCCTCGCGACCGCGGAGGTCGAGATGGCCGCGGAGCCGGAGTTCGACCACGTGATCGTCAACGACGACGTGCGGCGCGCCACGGACGAGCTGGTCGCCCTGATGGGCTTGCCCGCCGCGGTAGACTGACCGGCAGTCCCCACCCTCACGACCTCGGGAGCCCTCGTGTCCGGAACCGTCGCCGAGCCCATCGGCATCACCGACCCGCCCATCGACCGTCTGCTGGAGCGCGCCGACTCCAAGTACGCGCTCGTCATCTACTCGGCCAAGCGCGCCCGGCAGATCAACGCCTACTACTCGCAGCTCAACGAGGGGCTGCTCGAGTACGTCGGCCCGCTGGTCGAGACCCGCCCGCAGGAGAAGCCGCTGTCCATCGCGATGCGCGAGATCGACGCGGGCCTGCTGACGGTCACCGCGAACGAGGCCTGAGCCTCCCACCCCCGTGCGCATCGTCCTGGGCGTCGCCGGCGGCATCGCCGCGTACAAGGCCGCCCACGTCCTGCGCCTGCTGACCGAGGCGGGGCACGACGTGCGCGTCGTGCCCACCCGGGCGGCCCTGGAGTTCGTCGGCCGTGCCACCTGGGAGGCCCTGTCGGGGCACCCGGTGACGCCCGAGGTGTTCGACGACGTCCCCGAGGTCGCGCACGTCCGCCTCGGGCGGCAGGCCGACCTCGTGGTCGTCGCCCCCGCCACGGCGGACCTCCTCGCGCGGGCCGCCTCCGGCCGGGCGGACGACCTGCTCGCCGCCACGCTGCTCACGGCGACGTGCCCGGTGCTGATGGCCCCGGCCATGCACACCGAGATGTGGCAGCACCCCGCGACGCGCGCGAACGTCGCGACGCTGCGCGAGCGCGGCGTGCACGTGCTCGACCCCGACTCCGGGCGACTGACCGGCGCGGACTCCGGCCCCGGCCGGCTGCCCGAGCCGGAGGCGATCGCCGCGGCCGCCCTCGCGCTGGTGGACCCGGAGGGCAAGCCGCGCCGGCAGGACCTGGCCGGCCGCACCGTCGTGGTCTCCGCCGGCGGCACCCGCGAGCCGCTCGACCCGGTCCGGTTCATCGGCAACCGGTCGTCCGGCAGGCAGGGCGTCGCGCTCGCGCGCACGGCCCTCGCCCGAGGGGCGCGCGTCACGCTCGTCGCCGCCAACCTCACGGTCCGCCCGCCCGCCGGGGTGCACGTCGTGCCCGTCGAGACGACCGCGCAGCTCCGCGACGCCGTCCGCTCCGCCGGGGCCGACGCGGACGTGGTGGTCATGGCCGCCGCCGTCGCCGACTTCCGGCCGGCCGTCGACCAGGCGCACAAGATCAAGAAGCAGCCGGACGGCGCCGTCGCGCCGCTGGAGCTGGTGCAGAACCCCGACGTGCTCGCCGAGCTGGTCACCGACCCGGTGCGCCCCGGGCAGGTCGTGGTCGGGTTCGCGGCCGAGACGGGCGACGCGGACGCGGGCGTCCTGGAGCACGGCCGCGCGAAGGCCCGCCGCAAGGGCGCCGCGCTGCTCGCCGTGAACGCCGTGGGCGCCGGGCGGGGCTTCGGGACCGAGCACAACGCCGTGACCGTGCTGGACGCGCGCGGCGAGGTCGTCGCGACGGCCGAGGGCAGCAAGGACGCCGTCGCCGACGGGCTGTGGGACGCGGTCGTGGACCGCCTGCAGGGCTAGCCGTCCCGGGCCAGTAGCCTGAGCGCATGACGATCGCCGACCTGCGCCTCTTCACGTCCGAGTCCGTCACCGAGGGGCACCCGGACAAGGTCTGCGACCAGATCTCCGACGCGATCCTCGACGCGATCCTGGAGCAGGACCCGACGGCCCGCGTCGCGGTCGAGACGATGGTCACCACCGGCCTCGTGCACGTCGCCGGCGAGGTGACCACCAGCGCCTACGTCGAGATCCCGCAGATCGTCCGCCAGGTCGTGCGCGGCATCGGCTACACCTCGTCCGACATCGGCTTCGACGGCGACTCCTGCGGCGTCTCCGTGTCGATCGGGCAGCAGTCCCCGGACATCGCGCAGGGCGTCGACAAGGCGCTGGAGTCCCGCCAGGACGCGGAGGACCACGACCCGCTGGACCTGCAGGGCGCCGGCGACCAGGGCCTGATGTTCGGCTACGCGTCGGACGACACGGACAGCCTGCTGCCGCTGCCGATCTGGCTGTCGCACCGCCTCGCGGAGCGCCTCGCGCTGGTCCGCAAGGAGGGCGTGGTCCCGGACCTGCGCCCCGACGGCAAGACGCAGGTGACGGTGGGCTACGAGGGCGACCGCGCGGTGCGGCTGGACACGGTCGTCCTGTCGACGCAGCACGGCCCCGGCGTGCACCTGGAGTCCGAGCTCGCCCCGGCGATCGCCGAGCACGTCGTCACGCCGGTCCTCGCGGACGCGGGGCTGGACCTCGACGTCAGCGACTACCGCCTGCTGGTGAACCCGACCGGGCAGTTCGTGGTCGGCGGTCCCCAGGGCGACGCGGGCCTGACCGGGCGGAAGATCATCGTCGACACCTACGGCGGCATGGCGCGCCACGGCGGCGGCGCGTTCTCCGGCAAGGACCCGTCGAAGGTCGACCGCTCCGCCGCGTACGCGATGCGCTGGGTCGCGAAGAACGTCGTCGCCGCGGGGCTGGCCCGCCGCTGCGAGGTGCAGGTCGCCTACGCGATCGGCAAGGCGCACCCCGTCGGCCTGTACGTCGAGACCTTCGGCACCGAGACCGTGCCCGTCGACCGGCTGACCGCCGCGATCCGCGAGGTGTTCGACCTGCGGCCCGCCGCGATCATCCGCGACCTGGACCTGCTGCGGCCGATCTACCAGCGCACCGCGGCGTACGGGCACTTCGGCCGGCCGCTGCCCGAGTTCACGTGGGAGCGCACCGACCGCGTCGACGCCCTGCGCGCCGCGCTGTCCTGACCGGGGCACGTCGATGACGGGGTGGCGCCCGTGACGTCCGGGCGCACGGGGAGCGCTGAGGGCACGGCGAGCCCGGGCACCCCCGAGCAGCCGACGCTGCTGGGGCTCGACGTCCCCGCGCGTCCCCGGCGGCGCGCCCGCGCCCGGGACGTCGACGTCGAGCCCGCCGCCGACCTGCCGGTGGCGCGGGTCGCCGTGGAGCTGTCGCCCCCGCACCTGGACCGGCCGTTCGAGTACCTGGTCCCGGCGACGCTCGCGGACGACGCGCTCCCCGGGACGCGCGTGAAGGTGCGGTTCGGCGCGCAGGACGTCGACGGCTACGTCCTGGAGCGCGTCGCCGAGGCGGACCACGACGGCGCCCTCGTCCCGCTGCGCCGCGTCGTCTCGGCGGAGCCGGTGCTGACGCCCGCCGTCACCCGGCTCGCGCGCGCCGTCGCCGACCGGTACGCGGGGACCCTCGCGGACGTGCTGCGCCTGGCCGTCCCGCCGCGGCACGCGCGGACGGAGGGAGAGGTCCCGGCAGCCGGGGACGCCCCCGCGGCCGGCGCCGCCGGCCCGGCCGCGGCCGGCCCGGCCGGTGCCCCCGGTGAGCTGTCGGGCGCCGCGTGGGCGCCGTACCGCGGTGGCGCCGCCTTCCTCGCGCACCTCGCCGCCGGCGGGTCGCCCCGCGCCGCGTGGTCCGCGCTGCCCGGCGGACCGGGGGAGCGGTGGCCGGACGCCGTCGCGCAGGCGGTCGCGGCGACGCTCGTCTCGGGCCGGGGCGCGCTGGTCGTGGTCCCCGACGCGCGCGACGTGGACCGGGTGTGCGCGGCGCTGGACGCCGCCGGGGTGCCCGCGTGGAGCCCGGACGTCACCGACGCCTCGCACGTGCGCCTCATGGCCGACGACGGCCCGTCGAAGCGGTACCGGGCCTACCTCGCCGCGCTGCGCGGGCACGCCCGCGTGGTCGTGGGCACCCGCGCCGCGGCGTTCGCCCCCGTGCGGGACCTCGGGCTGGCGGTGTGCTGGGACGACGGCGACGACCTGCACGCCGAGCCCCGTGCGCCGTACCCGCACGTCCGGGAGGTGCTGGGGCTGCGGGCCGAGACGGAGGGCTGCGGGCTGCTCCTCGCGGCGCACAGCCGGTCGGTGGAGGTGCAGGCCCTGGTCGCGTCCGGCTGGGTGCGGCCCGTCGCCGCCGACCGGGACGTGGTGCGGGCGCGGACGCCGCGGGTGCGCGCGCTGACCAGCGTCGAGCTGGCGCGGGAGGGTGCCGCGGCCGCCGCCCGGCTGCCCGGCGAGGCGTGGCGCACGATCCGCGACCGGCTCGCCGACGGCCCGGTGCTCGTGCAGGTGCCGCGCGCGGGGTACCTGCCGGCCGTGGCCTGCGCCCGGTGCCGCGAGGTCGCGCGCTGCACCCACTGCCACGGGCCCCTGCAGCTGCACTCCGGCGACGCGACCGCCCAGTGCGGCTGGTGCGGACGCCTCGCGACGCAGTGGCGCTGCGACGCCTGCGGCAACGGCACGTTCCGGTCGGTGGCCGTGGGGTCGGACCGGACGGCCGAGGAGCTGGGCCGCGCGTTCCCGGGCGCGACCGTGCGCACGTCCGGCGCCCGCTCGTCCGGCGGCGTGCTCGCCGAGGTCCCGGACCGGCCCGCGCTGGTGGTGTCCACGATCGGCGCCGAGCCGGTCGCCGCGGGCGGCTACGCGGCCGCGGTGCTGCTCGACGCGGCCGTGACGACCGGCTCCACGTCGCTGCGCGCCACGGAGGACGCGCTGCGCCGGTGGCTGACCGCCGCGGCGCTGGTGCGGTCCTCCCGGGACGGCGGCGTCGTGCTGCTGGTGGGCGACGGCGCGGAACGCCCGACCCAGGCCCTGGTGCGCTGGGACCCCGTCGGCCTCGCGGAGCGCGAGCTCGCCGAGCGCACCGAGGTCCGGCTGCCCCCGGCCGTCCGTGTCGCGGAGCTCACCGGCACGCGCGAGGTGGTGGCCGCCGTGCTCGCGCGCGTCGAGCTCCCGCCCGGGTCGGACGTGCTGGGGCCCGTGCCGGTGCCGGAGCCGCTGGCGCACGGGTCCGGCACGCACGGGTCGGTCGCGATGCAGGACTCGCTCGACCCGCCCGTGCGCGCGCTCGTGCGGGTGCCCGTCGCCGACGGCCGGGCGCTCGCCCGGTCGCTGGCGGCGTCCCTGGCCGTGCGCAGCGCCCGCCGTGAGGGCGGCTCGCTGCGCGTGCGGCTCGACCCCGAGGAGATGCTGTGACCGACCGGCCCGACTCCGCCGTGGACGCCGTCGTGTTCGACCTGGGCAACGTGCTCGTGCACTGGGACCCCGTGCTGCCCTTCGCGGGCCGGCTCCCCGACGACGCGGTGCGGCAGTTCTTCGCGGACGTCGACTTCCCGGCGCTCAACCACCGGCAGGACGCGGGCCGCCCCTGGAGCGAGGCCCGCGCCGAGGTCGCCGCCCGGCACCCGGAGCACGCCGCGACCCTGGACCTGTACGTCGAGCGGTTCGCCGACTCGCTGCCCGGGCCGGTGCCGGGCAGCGCCGCGGTGGTCGACGACCTGCGCGCCGCCGGGGTGCGGGTGCTGGGCCTGACCAACTGGTCGGCGGAGACGTTCCACCACGCGGTGCCGGCCGCGCCGGTCATCGGCCGCCTGGAAGCGGTCGTGGTGTCCGGGCAGGAGGGCGTCGCCAAGCCCGACCCGCGGATCTTCCGGCTCATCGCCCAGCGGCACCGGCTCGACCCCGCGCGCACGCTGTTCACCGACGACAGCCCCGCCAACGTCGCGGCCGCCGCGGCCGAGGGGTTCCAGGCGGTGCTGTTCACCGGCGCCGCGGAGCTGCGCACCGACCTGGTGGCGCGCGGCGCGCTGCCGGCGACCGCCTAGGATCGGTGCCCATGCGCCTGCTCTTCGCCGGGACGCCCGCGGTGGCGCTGCCGTCGCTCGACGCCCTGCTCGCCTCCCGCCACGAGGTCGTCGCCGTCCTCACCCGACCCGACGCCCGTGCCGGTCGCGGCCGCACGCTGACGCCCAGCCCCGTGAAGGAGCGCGCCCTGGAGGCGGGGATCGAGGTGCTGACGCCGGTGACGCTGCGGGACGAGGAGCTCCAGGCCCGGCTCGCCGAGATCGCCCCGGACGCGGCGCCCGTCGTCGCCTACGGGAACCTGGTGCCGCCCGCGGTGCTGGACCTGCCGCGGCACGGCTGGGTCAACCTGCACTTCTCCCTGCTGCCCGCGTGGCGGGGGGCCGCGCCGGTGCAGCACGCGATCATCGCCGGCGACGAGGTGACCGGGGCGAGCACCTTCCGCCTGGAGGCCGGGCTCGACACCGGGCCGGTGTTCGGCACCCTGACCGAGACGATCCGTCCGACCGACACCTCCGGCGACCTGCTCGGCCGGCTCGCCGACGCGGGCGCCGGGCTCCTGGTGCAGACGCTGGACGCGCTGGAGGACGGCATCCTCGCGCCGGTCGCGCAGCCGGCCGACGGCGTCAGCCTGGCCCCGCGCCTCAGCACCGAGGACGCCCGGGTGCGCTGGCGGCACCCCGCGATGGCCGTCGACCGGCGGGTCCGCGGCTGCACGCCCGCGCCCGGTGCGTGGACGACGCTGCCCGACGGCGCCCGGCTCGGGCTCGGCCCCGTGCGGCTCGCCCCCGAGGTCACCGACCTCGCGGCGGGCGAGGTGCGCGTGGGACGCGGCGAGGTGCTGGTCGGCACGGGCACCCACGCGGTGCGCCTGGGCGAGGTGCGGCCGGCCGGCAAGCGGGCGATGCCCGCGACCGACTGGGCACGCGGGGCGCGCCTCGAGGCCGGCACCGTGCTCGACGCCGAGCAGGTGCCGGCGTGACCGGGCGCCGGCCGGACGGGCCGCGCGCGGCGGGCTCGGGGCAGGGCGGGTCGGGGCAGGGCGGTTCCGGCCAGGGGAGGTCCGGCGGGTCCGGCCAGGGCGGCCGGCGCGGGCCTCGCGCCCGCACCGCTGCCGCCCCCGCCCAGCGTCGTCGCTCCGGGGACCCGGCGCGCACCGCGGCGTACGACGTGCTGCGCACGGTCGACGAGTCCGACGCCTACGCCAACCTGGTCCTGCCGCCGCTGCTCCGCGAGCGCGGCATCCGCGGGCGGGACGCCGGGTTCGCCACCGAGCTGGCCTACGGGGCCCTGCGCCTGCGCGGCCGGTACGACGCGATCGTCGAGCAGTGCGCGGGCCGGCCGCTGGCCCAGATCGACCCGCCCGTGCTCGACGCCCTGCGGCTGGGGGCGCACCAGCTGCTGGGCATGCGGGTGCCGCCGCACGCGGCCGTCTCCGAGTCGGTGGCGCTCGTCCGGGAGCAGGTCGGTGCGGGCCCGGCGCAGTTCACCAACGCCGTGCTGCGGGCCGTGTCGAAGGAGCCGCTGGACGTCTGGCTGACCCGCATCGGCGACGCCGCCGACCCCGCGGGCACGGACGAGGTCGCCCGGCTGTCGGTCGTCGAGAGCCACCCCGCCTGGGTCACCCGCGCGATGCGGGAGGCCCTGGTCGGGCACGGCCGGCCCGCCGCCGAGCTGCCCGCCGCGCTCGCCGCCGACAACGAGGCGCCGCGCGTCTCGCTGGTCGCCCGGCCCGGGCTGGCCGACCGCGACGAGCTGCTGCACGCCGCCGGCCCCGACGCGGAGCCGGGGCGGTGGGCGCCGACCGCCGTGACGCTCGCCGGTGGCGGCGACCCCGCCGGGCTGGCGGCGGTCCGCGCCGGACGCGCCGGGGTGCAGGACGAGGGCAGCCAGATCGTGGCGCTCGCACTCGCCGCCGCGCCGCTGGACGGTCCCGACGCCCGGTGGCTGGACCTGTGCGCCGGACCCGGTGGCAAGGCCGCCCTGCTCGCCGCGCTGGCGGGGGAGCGCGGTGCCCGGCTGGTGGCCAACGAGGTCCAGCCGCACCGCGCCCGGCTCGTGCGGCAGGCCCTCGCCGCCGCGCCGGACGGGTCGGTCGAGGACGTGCGGGTCGGGGACGGTCGCGAGGTCGGCGACGACGAGCCCGGCGGGTACGACCGCGTGCTGCTCGACGCGCCGTGCACCGGGCTCGGCGCCCTGCGGCGGCGTCCGGAGTCGCGGTGGCGGCGGACCCCCTCCGACCTCGCGGCGCTCGGCGCCCTGCAGCGGGACCTGCTGGCGTCCGCGATCCGGGCCGTGCGGCCGGGGGGCGTCGTGGCCTACGTGACGTGCTCGCCCGTGCTCGCCGAGACCCGGCTGGCGGTGCTGGACGCCCGGCGCGCGGCCCAGAAGGCCGGTCTGTCGGTCGAGGTCGTCGACGCACCGGCGGTCCTGCACGGCATCGCGCCGGGGCTCGACCTGCCGGACCGCGAGGACGCGCAGCTCTGGCCGCACGTGCACGGGACCGACGCGATGCACCTCACGCTGCTGCGCCGGACGTCCTGACCCGTCGCACCCGTCGCACCCGTCGCACCCGTCCACCCGGCGGGCCGCGCGCACGCCGATACGCTGGACGCGTGCCCGCACTGATCAGCCCCAGCATCCTGTCCGCCGACTTCGCGAACCTCGAGCGCGACCTGCACCGGATCAGCCGGGCGGACTACGCGCACGTGGACGTGATGGACAACCACTTCGTCCCGAACCTCACGCTCGGGCTCCCGGTCGTGCGGCGGATCATCGAGGTCGCCCCGGTGCCGGTCGACGTGCACCTGATGATCGAGGACGCCGACCGCTGGGCCGTCGAGTACGCGCACGCCGGCGCCGCGTCGGTCACGTTCCACGCCGAGGCCGCGCAGGCGGCGGTGCGCCTGGCCCGGGAGATCCGGTCCGCGGGCGCCCGCGCGTCGATCGCGCTGCGCCCCGCCACGCCCGTCGAGCCGCTGCTCGACCTGCTGCCCGAGTTCGACATGGTGCTGGTCATGACCGTCGAGCCCGGCTTCGGCGGCCAGGCGTTCATCGACGGCACGCTGCCGAAGATCCGCCGGCTGCGGGCCGCGATCGACGAGCAGGGCGCGGCCACCTGGATCCAGGTCGACGGCGGGGTGTCCCGCTCGACCATCGCGACGGTCGCGGACGCGGGGGCCAACGTGTTCGTCGCCGGTTCCGCCGTCTACGGGGCGGCGGACGTCGGCGCGGAGATCGACGCGCTGCGCGGCCTGGCAGACGAGGCGATCGCCGGGCGCTGATCGCCGGCGGGAATGAGCCGTGTGGCATCATCGTTGCCCAGAACACACACACGTGCTCCGGGGTCGGTGCAATTCCGAGCCGGCGGTGACAGTCCGCGACCCGCAAGCGCCTCTGGCGCGAGCGGTTGACCTGGTGGAACTCCAGGACCGACGGTGAAAGTCCGGATGGGAGGAGACGTGGCGGTGCGTCCGGCGCAGGCCGGGGGCACCGTGGTCGTCGTGCACCCGCGCGCCGCCTGCCACCCCGGAGCCTGACGGGCCGGAGGGGTGCAGGGATGGACACGCGAGCAGCGGTCGAGCGGGACGCGATGCGGCGCGCCCTCGACCTCGCGCGCCGCGGTACGGCCCACGGGCCCAACCCCCGCGTCGGCTGCGTCCTGCTCGGAGCGGACGGCGACGTGCTCGGGGAGGGCTGGCACCGGGGCGCCGGCACCCCCCACGCCGAGGTCGCCGCCCTGGCCGACGCCCGGGAGCGCGGTGCGGACGTGCGGGGGGCGACGGCGGTCGTCACCCTCGAGCCGTGCGACCACACCGGCCGCACCGGGCCGTGCTCGGTCGCGCTGCTGGCGGCCGGGGTCGCGCGCGCCGTCATCGCGGTCCCGGACCCGAACCCGGTCGCCGGCGGCGGTGCCGCTCGGCTGCGCGCGGCCGGCGTGGACGTCGCCACGGGCGTCGAGGAGGACGCCGGCCGGGCGCTCCTGCGGCCGTGGCTGCTCGCCGTCGGGCGCGGCCGGCCGTTCGTCACGCTGAAGACCGCCGCGACCCTGGACGGCCGGGTCGCCGCCGCCGACGGGACCAGCCGCTGGATCACCTCGCCGGAGTCCCGCGCGCACGCCCACGCCCTGCGGGCGGAGGTGGACGCGCTGGTCGTCGGCACCGGCACGGCCCTCGCGGACGACCCGTCGCTGACCGCCCGCACGCCGGACGGCGGGCTCGCCGAGCACCAGCCGCTGCGGGTCGTCGTCGGCACCCGGGACCTCCCGGCGGGCGGGCGGCTGGCCGGTCCCGGCGGCGAGGTCCTGCACCTGCGCACCCGCGACCCGCGCGCCGTGCTCGCCGCGCTGCACGACCGCGAGGCGCGCCGGGTGCTCGTCGAGGGCGGGCCGACGCTCGCCGCCGCGTTCCTGAGCGCCGGGCTGGTGGACGAGGTGCACGCGTACGTGGCGCCCGTCCTGCTCGGCGCGGGCCGGCCGGCGGTCGCCGACCTCGGGGCCCGGACCATCACCGACGCGCTGCGCCTGCGGACGCGGGACGTGCAGCGACTGGGCCCCGACGTGCTCGTCGTGGCCGACATCGAGGAGGCAGGCTGATGTTCACCGGCATCGTGGAAGAGGTCGGCACCGTGGTGGCGATCGACGTCGCGCCCGGGGCCGACGGGGGCACGGGCGACGCCCGGCTGACCCTGCGCGGACCGCTCGTGGTGTCCGACGCGGGGCACGGCGACTCGATCGCGGTGGCGGGCGTCTGCCTGACCGTGGCCGAGCTGGCGGGCGACGGGACGTTCGTCGCCGACGTCATGCCCGAGACCCTGCGCCGCACGGCCCTCGGTGACCTTGCGCCCGGGGCGCGCGTGAACCTCGAGCGGGCGGTGCGGGCCGACGCGCGCCTCGGCGGGCACGTGGTCCAGGGGCACGTCGACGGGGTCGGCACGGTCCGGCGCCGCACGCCCGGCCCCCGGTGGGACGAGGTCGAGGTCGCGCTGGACCCGTCGCTCGCGCGCTACGTCGCGGAGAAGGGGTCGGTCGCGGTGTCCGGCGTGTCGCTCACGGTCACCGCCGTCGGGCCGGACTGGTTCGGGGTCTCACTCATCCCGACCACGCTCGCCGGGACGACGCTCGGCGACGCGGCCGTCGGCACCCGGGTCAACCTGGAGGTCGACGTGCTCGCGAAGTACGTGGAGCGGCTGCTCGCGACGTCGGGGGCCGGGCGATGAGCGCCGGGACCGCACCCGAGGCGCTGGACCTCGGCACCGTCGAGCAGGCGCTCGCCGAGCTCCGCGCCGGGCGGCCCGTGCTGGTCGCCGACTCCCCGGACCGGGAGAACGAGGCCGACGTCATCCTGGCCGCCGAGCACGCCACCGCCGAGTGGGTGGCGTGGACGATCCGGCACTCGTCGGGGTACCTGTGCGCGCCGATGACCGCGGCCCGCGCGGACGCGCTGGACCTCCCGCTGATGGTGCCGCAGAGCCAGGACCCACGGCGCACCGCGTACACGGTGACCGTGGACGCGGCGCACGGCGTGACCACCGGTATCTCGGCCGCCGACCGCACGCAGACCCTCCGGGTGCTCGCGGACCCGGCGTCCGGCACCGAGGACCTCATCCGCCCCGGCCACGTGCTGCCCCTGCGCGCCGTGCCCGGGGGAGTGCTGCACCGGGCCGGGCACACCGAGGCGGCGGTCGACCTGTGCCGGCTGGCCGGTGTCGAGCCGGTCGCGGCCATCGCCGAGCTGGTGAACGACGACGGCACGATGATGCGGCTGCCCCGGACGCTCGAGCTCGCCCGCGAGCACGGCCTGGTGGTGCTCACGATCGCCGACCTCATCGCCTGGCGGACCACCCACGACGACCTGCCGACGGAGCCCGCGACCGGAGCCGAGGTCGCGGCGACCGCGCCCGGGCGCCGGGTGCACCGCGCGCACAGCGCCGTGCTGCCCACCCGGCACGGCGACTTCCGCGTGCACGCCTACCGCGACCTGCGCACCGGCGCCGACCACCTCGCCCTCGTCGCGGCCGGGGGCCTCGCCGAGCAGCCCGTCGTCCGGGTGCACTCCGAGTGCCTCACCGGTGACGCCTTCGGCTCGGCCCGGTGCGACTGCGGCCCGCAGCTCGACGCGGCGCTCGCGCTCGCCGCCCGGGACGGCGGGGCCGTGGTGTACCTGCGCGGCCACGAGGGCCGGGGGATCGGGCTGCTCGCGAAGATCGGCGCCTACGACCTGCAGGACCAGGGCCGGGACACCGTCGAGGCGAACATCGACCTCGGCTGGCCCGCGGACCGTCGCGAGTACGGCGCGGCCGCGGCGATCCTGGCGGACCTCGGGGCCCGCCGCATCACCCTGCTGACCAACAACCCGGCCAAGGTCGCCGGCCTCACCGCGCACGGCATCGACGTCGCGGACGTCCGCGGCCTGGAGGTCGGGCGCACCCCGCACAACGAGGCCTACCTGCGCACCAAGGCGCGCGCCATGGGGCACCTGCTGCCCGGCCTCGACCACCCGCACGACCACGACCACGAGCACGACCACCAGGAGGACGCACGATGAGCGGCAGCGGCGCACCCAGCATCACGACGGACGGCGCGGGCCTGCGGGTCGCGGTCGTGGCGGCGAGCTGGCACACCACCGTGATGGACGGGCTGCTCGCCGGCTCCCGGCGCGCGCTGGCGGCGGCGGGCGTCACCGACGTCCGGGAGGTCCGCGTCCCCGGCACCTTCGAGCTGCCGGTCGCGGCCGCCCGGCTCGCGCGCGGCGGGGACGTGGACGCGGTGGTGGCGCTCGGCGTCGTGATCCGCGGCGGCACCCCGCACTTCGACTACGTGTGCCAGGCCGCCACCGTCGGCCTCACCGACGTCGCGGTCTCCACCGGCGTGCCGGTCGGCTTCGGCGTGCTGACGTGCGACGACGAGGCGCAGGCGCTGGACCGCGCCGGCCTGGAGGGCTCGCACGAGGACAAGGGGGCGGAGGCCGCGGAGGCCGCCGTGGCGACCGTCGTCGCGCTGCGCGGCCTGTGAGCGTCCTCACCTGGCTGTTCGACGCCCAGCTGGTCGTCGCCGGCCACCCGGTCCTGTGGCGCGAGGTCGTCGGCAACCTGTTCGGGCTCGCGTCGGCGCTCGGCGGCCTGCGGCGGCGGATCTGGGCGTGGCCGGTCGGCATCGTCGGCAACGTCCTGCTCTTCACCGTGTTCCTCGGCGGGGTGTTCCACACGCCGCAGGCGCGCGACCTGTACGGCCAGGCCGGGCGGCAGGTGTTCTTCGTGGCGGTCGCCGTCTACGGCTGGGTGCGCTGGTCGCAGTCCCGGCGGACGGCCCGCGAGCACGGGGACGCGGACGCGCCGGCCGTCGTGCCGCGGTGGGCCGGCCGGTCCGGGTGGATCCAGCTCGGCGTGGTCGGCGTCGTCGGCACCGTCGCGTGCGCCCTGGTGTTCCGGGCGCTCGGGTCCTGGGGGCCGTGGGCGGACGCGTGGATCTTCGTCGGGTCCCTGCTGGCGACCTACGGCATGGCGCGCGGGTGGATCGAGTTCTGGCTGATCTGGATCGCGGTCGACGCCGTCGGCGTGCCCCTGCTGCTGAGCGCCGGCTACTACCCGTCCGCGTTCCTGTACCTCGTGTACGCCGGGGTCGTCGTGTCCGGCTTCGTCGTCTGGTGGCGTGCCCGCCGGGAGGCCGAGCCGCAGCAGGTCACCGCGGCCGCGGGCGTCTCGGGCTGAGGCGGGCGCGTGGACGCCGGACGAGGACGGGCGCCCCGACCGTCTACCCTGGCGGGCGTGAAGACGTTCGACTCGCTGTTCGCTGAGCTCACCGACAAGGCCGCCACCCGCCCCGCGGGGTCCGGGACCGTCAAGGAGCTGGACGCCGGCGTCCATGCGATCGGCAAGAAGATCGTCGAGGAGGCCGCCGAGGTCTGGATGGCCGCGGAGCACGAGGGCGACGAGCGCACCGCGGAGGAGATCTCCCAGCTGCTCTACCACCTGCAGGTGCTGATGGTCGCCCAGGGGCTGACCCTCGAGGACGTGTACGCCCACCTGTGACCGCCGCGGCCGACCCCCGGCCGCCCGCCGCCCCACGCCCCGCCTTCTCGAACCAGAGGACCCCCGTGCTGAGGATCGCCGTCCCGAACAAGGGCTCGCTCGCCGAGCCCGCCGCCGAGATGCTGCGCGAGGCGGGCTACCGCCAGCGCCGCGACTCCCGTGAGCTCGTCCTGCCCGACGCCGACAACGGCGTCGAGTTCTTCTTCCTGCGCCCCCGCGACATCGCCGTGTACGTCGGCACCGGCACCGTCGACGTCGGCATCACCGGCCGCGATCTGCTGCTGGACTCCGCGTCGCCCGCCACCGAACACCTGCAGCTGGGCTTCGCGCGGTCGACGTTCCGGTTCGCCACCCAGGCCGGCCAGATGAACGACGTCCGCGAGGTCGCCGGGCGCCGCGTCGCCACGTCCTACCCCGTGCTCGTCGCGGAGTACCTGCGCGGCCACGGCGTCGAGGCGTCCGAGATCGTCCGCCTGGACGGCGCCGTCGAGACCGCCATCCGGCTGGGCGTCGCCGACGTCATCGCCGACGTGGTCGAGACCGGCACGACCCTGCGCGCCGCGGGGCTCGACGTGTTCGGGGAGCCGATCCTGAAGTCGGAGGCGGTGCTCGTGCGCCGCGCCGACGTGGCCGAGCCGGCCGGGCTCGACGTCCTGACCCGCCGGCTCCAGGGCGTCCTCACCGCCCGCGAGTACGTGCTCATGGACTACGACGTGCCGCTGGAGCTCGTGGACCGCGCCGTCGCCATCACGCCCGGCCTGGAGTCGCCGACCGTCTCGCCGCTGCACAACAGCGAGTGGGCGGCCGTGCGCGTCATGGTCCGGCGCTCCGAGACCAACCGCGTCATGGACGACCTGTACGACGTGGGCGCGCGCGCCATCCTCGTCACGTCGATCCACGCCTGCCGGCTCTGAGGACGCCGCTCGTGACGGGGGCGGGCGGACCCGGGGCGGCGCGGCCGTCCGGGGACGGTCCCGGGCACCGGCCGGCGCTCGACGCCGTGTTCCGGCCGCGGGCCGCGCGCCTGGTCACCGCGGTGCTCGCCGTGGTGGTCGCGCTGGCGACGGTGCTCCTGCTGGTGCTGCTGCCCGGCACGGGGCTCCAGGGGCTGACCCTGGCGGACCGCCTCGGCATCGCGCTGGTCGGGGCGGCGATCGTGGTGTTCTGCTGGCGGCAGGCCACCGTCTCCGCGACCCCGACCCCCGCGGGCCTGCGCGTCCGGAACCTGGCGACCACCCGCACGGTGCCGTGGGCGCAGATCGTGTGGGTGCGGTTCGGCGAGGGCCGGCCGTGGGTGCAGCTCGACCTGGACGACGGCGACACCCTCGCCGTGATGGGCGTGCAGCGCTCCGACGGCGAGCGGGCCCGGCTGGAGGCGCGCCGCCTGGCGACGCTGGTCGCCGCGCGCCAGCGCACCACCCGCGACGACTGACCCGACCCGCGGGGGGTCGGATTCGGCGGGGGCGTCGCAGTGGTGCGTCCGGCCCGACACGCGCCGGCGTGTCCGGCTGAACGCTCCACTGCGCGTGGTGGGCGTGGGGGGTGCGGGTCAGGCTTCGCGGGCCAGGTGCGCCGCGTGGACGCCCGCCGCCGCGGCGGCCAGGAACGCCGCCGGGTCCTGGCCCAGCCCGCGGCCCATCGTGGAGAGCCGCACCGGGGAACCGCCCAGTGCGGTGAGCAGGTCCTCCCCGGCGGGGACGTCGACCAGGCGGTGGCGGCCCGCGGGGGCGCCGAGCGCCTGCACCTGCTGACCCACGCGCCGCCCGACGGCGTCGAGGTGCGCGGCGAGGTGCTCCTGCGGGTCCGGGACCCCCGCGCCGGCCGGCTCGTCGAGCGCGGCAGCCGGGTCGAGCCCGGGCGCCGGGTCGAACACCGGGACGACCACGTCGGCGGGTGCCAGGGCGACGCGGCCGTACGCGGTCATCGAGTGGTGCGAGATCCCGAGGTGCCGCTCGCGGGCGTCGGCGCCGGAGACCCGCAGCGACGCGACGGGCCGGCCGCCGAGCACCGCGGTCGCGTTGACGGCCTCGCCCGCCGCGACGCCGGAGAACCCCCACCGGGTCCCGGTGCCCAGGTTGCCCGGCCCCTGCGCGACCACCACGACGTCCGCCCCCACGACATGCCGGGCGGCGAGCAGCGCGGTGTGCACGGTGACCGCCTCGAGGTCGCCGCCGAACGACTGCCCGGCGGTGAGGCAGGCCTCGATCCAGCCGGCCTCGCGCAGGCCCGCGACCGCGCGGGAGAACCACGCGGGCAGGGCGCCGCCGTCGGTCATCACGTACGCGACGCGCAGCGGGGCGACCCCGGACCCCGCGGCGGACAGCCGGGCGTCGGCGTACCGGATGCCCGCGACCACGGCCGGCAGCGCGGAGTGCAGGTCGGCGACGACGACGGGGGTGCCCGCCAGGTCGTCGGCGTCGCGCAGCAGCTCGTGGTGCGGGGACTCCTGGTCGTCGACGCCCAGCACCATCGGCTGCAGCGGGGTGTACCGGGCCTTCACCAGGTGGCCGGGCCCGGGCTCCGGGTCGGCGGGCAGCCGGCCGGGGGAGCCGGGCGCGATCACGAGCGCGTAGCCGCCGGTGCCGAGCCCGCGGGCGAGCGCGGAGACGTTCAGCAGCACGGGGTCGCCGACCTCCGGCGTCCCGACGAGCGCGGGGTACGCCAGCGCCCGCACGCTGACGGGGTCCGGCCCGGTCACGCCGTCGGCGACGGTGACGACCAGCTCCACGGCTCCCGGCCACGTCCGGCCGACCTCTTCCACCACACCCGAGCGCCACGTGATCACCCGGCAACGCTACCGGCCACTACGGTTGACCCGATGCCCGAACAGATCCACCCCGCCGAGCGGCTGCTCAACCTCGTCATCGCCCTGGTGCACACGCCCGGCCGGATGACGAAGGAGCAGATCCGCCGCACCGTCGCGGGCTACGGCGACGCCCCGTCCGACGAGTCCTTCGAGCGGATGTTCGAGCGCGACAAGGACACCCTGCGCGACCTCGGCATCCCGGTGGCGACGGTGACCGCCGCGGGCCACGGGGACGACATCGGGTACCGGATCGACCAGGAGGCGTACGCGCTGCCGCCCCTGGAGCTCACGCCCGCCGAGCTCGGCGCGCTCTCGCTGGCCGCGGAGTTCTGGCAGGACCGGTCCGTCCGGGCGGACACGACGCGCGCGCTGACCAAGCTCCGCGCGGTCGGGGCCGGCGCGGGCGCGACCGACCTGGCGGCGGGCCTGGCCCCGCGGGTCCGGGCGGGCGGCGACGCGTTCCGGCCGCTGCTCGACGCCGTGCAGGCCCGGCAGCGCGTGCGGTTCACGTACCGCGCGGCCAACACCGGCGAGGTGCGCGAGCGCCTGGTCGAGCCGTGGCGGCTGGTCGCGCGGCGCGGCGGCTGGTTCCTGGTGGGTCAGGACGTCGACCGCGGCGCGACCCGGTCGTTCCGGCTCAGCCGGATCGAGGGCCGCGTGAAGGGGGTCGGCGGGGAGGACGCCTTCCGGGCGCCGTCGCCCGACGCGATGGCCGCCGCGCTCCGGTCGTGGGACGCGGGGCAGGAGCGGACCGCGCTGCTGGCGCTGCGCCCCGAGCGCGCCGAGGCGCTGCGCGCACGCGGGGAGCCCGTGGAGCTGCCGCAGGACGCCGACCCGGCCCTGCGCGACCTCGTCGCCCACCGCGACCTGGTCCGGGTGCCGTACCGGGCCACGTGGGAGCTGGCCGAGGAGGTCGCGGGCTACGGCGACGCGGTGCTGGTCGCCGAGCCGCCGGAGATGCGCGACGCGGTGCTGCGGCTGCTGCGGGTCGCCGCGGCGCTGGACGACCCGGCGCCCCACGACCCTGCACAGCGCGCGGCGGAGGAGGAGCACCATGGCTGAGCGGGCGAGCGAGCGGCTGCTGCGGCTGCTCGGCATGATCGGCTACCTCGACCGGAACGACGGCGTCTCCGTCGAGCAGCTGGCCGAGCACTTCGGCGTCACGCCGTCCCAGGTCATGGCGGACGTCGACACGCTCTGGATGAGCGGCACCCCCGGGTACTACCCGCACGACCTCATCGACTTCGACGCCGACTCCTACGACCGCGGCGAGATCCGGCTCACCGAGTCCCGCGGGATGACGCGGCCGCTGCGGCTCGGCACGCGCGAGGCGGTGACGCTGCTCGCCGCGCTGAGCGCGATGGTCGCCGACCTCGGGCCGACGCTGGACGACGAGCGCGCGGCGGTCCTGCGCTCGACGCTGGCGAAGCTGACGGCGGCCACGGGTGACGCCGCGAACGCCGTGGACGTCCGCCTCGCGGTCGACGGGCGGCCCGACGTGGTCGCCGCGATCCGCACGGCGCTCGCGCAGCACCGGCGGCTCCGCATCCGGTACGTGAACGCGTCCGACGTGACCAGCGACCGCGACGTCGACCCGCTGCGGCTCATGACCAGCGACGAGCGGTCCTACCTGCAGGCGTGGTGCCTGCGCGCCGGCGACGAGCGGCTGTTCCGGCTGGACCGCGTGCTGACGGCGGAGGTGCTCGACGAGCCGGCCGCCGCGCACCCGGGCGCGGGGCGCGGCGCGACCGCGGAGTTCCGGCCGGACCCGACGGGCGACGTCGTGACGCTGCACCTGCGCAGCACCGGCCGCTGGGTGGCGGAGACGGTGCCGGTCGAGGAGGTGCGCAACCTGGCCGACGGCTCGTTCGAGGTCGACGTGCGGGTCGGCCGGCCGGCGTTCCTGCGCAGCCTGCTGCTCCAGGCGGCGGACGACCTGCTCGGCGTGCGCCCGCCCGAGGTCGCGCGGGACGTCGCCGGCCGCGCCCGGGCGGCCCTGGCCGCGTACGGCCCGCTCGCCGACGGCCCGCCGGCCGGCGGCCCGAGGGCCGGCGGCGCGACGGGATAGGTTGGCCCGATGGTCTGGGTCGTCGTGTGGGTGGTGCTCGTGCTGGGCGCGCTCGTCGGTGCGTACCTGCTCGGGCGGGACCTGTGGCGGCGGTTCCGCGCCCTGGTCGCGGAGCTGCAGCGCGCGTCGGCGGTGCTGGGCGAGCTCGCGGAGCGGGCCTCCACCCTCGCCGAGCAGGCGCAGGAGGCGGAGCGCGCCGCCCGTGCCGCCCGGGAGGCGGTGCTGCTCCCGGAGCCGGCCGCCGCGCGGACCCGGTGGGCGGAGCTGCGCGCCGAGGCCGCCGAGCGGCGGGAGCGCCGCCGGGAGCGCGACCGGCTGACCCGCGAGACCTGGCGCGCGTACAGCCGCTGACACCGCTCCGGCGGCACGGCGCGTGACGTGGGTCACGCGCCCAGCCCAGGGGGCTAGACTCGCCGGACCACCGAACCTGCGACAGGGAGTACTGCTATGGGGCGGCTCTTCGAGCACCCGCTGACGATCGTCGTCCTGCTCGTCATCGTGCTGCTGCTGTTCGGGGCGAAGAGGCTCCCGGACCTGGCGAGCGGCATCGGGCAGTCGCTGAAGATCTTCAAGCGCGAGGTGCGGGACCTGTCGGACGACGACGACCCGCGCAAGGACGCCACGACGCCGCCCGTCGCGACCACCCCGGTCGCGCCGGCCGCCACGGTGACCCCCGTGGCACCGGCCGCCGTGGTGACGCCGCCGCCGGCCGCGCCGGTCGCACCGCAGGTCCCGGTCACGCCGGTGGCTCCCGTGGCCCCGCAGGCCCCGGCCCCCACGGAGCGCGACACCTCCGACCCGCGGGCCTGACCGGCCCGTGGCACGTCGTCGTCCGTCGGTCGACCCCGACGGCAGGATGCCGCTGCGCGAGCACCTGATCGAGCTGCGCAAGCGGGTGGTCCTCGCGGTGCTCGGCATGCTCGTCGGCGCGGTGCTGGGCTGGATCGTCTACGACGAGGTGTTCCACGCGCTGCAGGACCCGCTGCTGGACGCCGCGGCGGAGCGGGGCGTCGTGGCCTCGGTGAACTTCGCCGGGCTCGCCTCGGCGATGGACATGAAGTTCAAGGTCGCGCTGTTCATCGGCGCGATCGTGTCGAGCCCGTGGTGGCTCTACCAGCTGTGGGCGTTCGTGACGCCGGGGCTGACCTCGAAGGAGCGCCGTTCCGCGCTCGGGTTCCTGGCGATCGCGGTGCCGATGTTCCTCGCGGGCGCGGCGTTCGCCTGGTACACCCTGCCGCGCGCGGTCGTGGTCCTCACGGAGTTCGTGCCGGAGGACGCGACGAACCTCATCGACGCGCAGACCTACCTCAGCTTCGTCATGCGGTTCGTGCTGGCGTTCGGCGTCGCGTTCCTGGTGCCCGTGCTCATGGTCGCGCTCAACATCGTCGGGCTGGTCGAGGGCCGGTCGTGGCTGAAGGGCTGGCGCTGGGCGATCCTGCTGTCCTGCGTGTTCTCCGCGATCATGACGCCGACGCCGGACATCCTCACCATGCTCGTCCTCGCGACCCCCACCGCGGCGCTGTACATGGCGGCCGTCGGCATCTCGCTGCTGCACGACCGCCGCACGGCGCGCCGCCTGTCCGCCTCGGCGGACGGGACGCTCGCCCGGTGAGCCACCTCGGGGTGGTCGTCAACCCCGTGGCCGGCAAGGGACGCGGGAGCGGAGTGGGCGCGGCGGCCCTGGAGGCGCTGCGCCGGCGCGGGCACCGCGTGGAGGACCTCACCGCGCAGGACCTGCTGACGGCGACGGCGCACGCGCGCCGCGCGGCGGTGGCGGGCCTGGACGCCCTCGTGGTGGTCGGCGGCGACGGCCTCGTGCACCTCGGGGCCAACGTGGTCGCCGACACCGACCTGCCGCTCGGCATCGTCGCCGGCGGCACCGGCAACGACGTGGCGCGCGCCCTCGGGCTGCCGCGCGGGGACGTGGCGCGCGCGGTCGCGGCGATCGAGCGCGGGCTGGGCGACGGCCCCCGGGCGATCGACGCGGTGAGCGTCGGCTCGCCCCGGCACAGCGCCCGCGAGTGGTACCTGGGCGCGCTGTCCTGCGGGATCGACGCGGCGATCAACGCCCGCGCGAACGCCCTCACCTGGCCCCGCGGCGCGGCCCGGTACGTCCGGGCGCTGGTACCCGAGCTGCGGGCGTTCGAGCCGTACGGCTACCGGCTGACCACCGACGAGGGCGTCTGGGAGTCGGCCGGCACGGTGGTCGTCGTCGCGAACGGGCCGTGGATCGGCGGCGGCGTCCACATCGCCCCGGACGCGCGGCTGGACGACGGGCTGCTCGACGTGGTGGTCGCGGGCCCGTTCACCAAGGCGGGGGTCGTGCGGATCTTCCCGGGCATGTACCGCGGGCGGCACGTGCGGCACCCGCAGGTGCAGGTGCTGCGCAGCCGCCGCGTGGTCGTCGAGCCCGCCCCGCACCTGGGCGGTGCCCCGCCGGAGGCCCACGCGGACGGCGAGCGGATCGGCCCGCTGCCGCTGGTCGCCGAGGTGCATCCCGGCGCTGTCCGGGTGCTCGCCTGAACTCCGACCTAGGGTGGGCCCGTGGCACGACGCGACCCCCACCGCACCCGTCCTGAGCCCGAGGAGCTGTCCCCGGCCGAGCGCTACGCCGCCGCGCGCCGCAGGGCGCAGGCGGAGCGCAGCGAGCTCGGGCGGTTCCGGCAGCTGCTGGACTTCCCGCTCGACGACTTCCAGGTGGAGGCGTGCGAGGCGGTCGAGCACGGCAGCGGCGTGCTCGTCGCCGCGCCGACCGGTGCCGGCAAGACGGTCGTCGGCGAGTTCGCCGTGCACCTCGCGCTGGCGACCGGGCGCAAGGCGTTCTACACGACGCCCATCAAGGCGCTGTCGAACCAGAAGTACAACGACCTGGTCCGCCGGTACGGCGCGGAGCGCGTCGGGCTGCTGACGGGCGACACGACGCAGAACGGCGAGGCGCCCGTGGTCGTCATGACCACCGAGGTCCTGCGGAACATGCTGTACGCCGGGTCGACCACGCTCGACGGGCTCGGGTACGTCGTCATGGACGAGGTGCACTACCTGGCCGACCGGTTCCGCGGCCCGGTGTGGGAGGAGGTGATCATCCACCTGCCCGACGACGTGCAGCTGGTGTCGCTGTCCGCCACGGTGTCGAACGCCGAGGAGTTCGGGGACTGGCTGCGGACCGTGCGCGGGGACACCGCCGTGGTGGTCAGCGAGCACCGGCCGGTCCCGCTGGGTCAGCACGTGCTCGTGCGGGACGACCTGCTCGACCTGTACGCCGGCCACGTCGACCCGACGGCGCCGGGGGTGAACCCGCCGATCAACCCGGAGCTCGCCGCGCTGCTGCGCCGGGCGGACCGCTCGGGCGACGGACCGCACCGCGGCCGGCGGGGCGCGGGGGACCGGGGCTTCCGCGGGCCGGGCGGCCGGCGGCGCGACGGGGGCGGGCCGCCGGCCGCCCGGCC